>NZ_LQPH01000121.1 GCF_002102255.1 Mycobacterium nebraskense | reverse complement strand
CCGAGCCTACGAGCCAGACACCAGGTGATCAGGATCCAACCACCGCACCACGCGGCAACCTCACCCTGACACTGACTGACGAGCCTAGTGAACCGCTCTACTTCGCCGCGACGACGAACCCTCGCATGATCGCCTCGATGTCGGATGACTGCTCGACCGCCTGGTTGGCCAGGCCGGTGACGGTGAGCTGAACCAGGTATCGCTGCTTGGCCGGCGGCGAACCGGTGGCGATGACGATCCGGTTGAAGCTGTGCAGTCGCGTGCCATCCAAGTCGTAGCTGCCCTGGATCATCGACGAGGGAAAGCCGTTGTAGGGCGTCGTCGAGGCGTCCAGCTGCTTGAAGTCCTCGAACAGTTGCGCGTCGTCGTTGCCGTGCTGGATCACCTGAGCCGGATCGAAATCACCGTGCAGTATGAACACCACGAGTCTGGCGGTCGGATACTTGCCGCCCTTGGAGATCATCAGCGTCTCCGGCGCGATGTGCGGGTTGCTCGCCGCCGACCAGCCCGGGGGCGTCGGTATCGACACTGTCAGGTCGGGCAGGTTGCCCGGCGCCACTTGCTGCCCCGTCACGCCGATGTTCTGCAGATACTGCGACAGTGGCACGGGCTTCGCGACCCTGGTCGTGGTGGTCGTGGTTGTTGGAGTCGTCGACCAGATCGATTGATAGTCAGGCGTTTTCGGGCCGCATGCCGCTGTGGGCAGTGTCAGCGCGATGGCCGCGGCCGCGCACGCACGTCTCACAGAATCTCGCGGACCGCGTCGAGCGGCCGAGCCAGCCGTGTGCCCTTCGGTGTCACGACGAACGGCCGTTCGATCAGGATCGGGTGTTCGACCATGGCGTCGAACAACTCATCGTCGGTCGCGTCGTCGAGATTGAGTTCGGCGTACAGCGATTCCCGCTTGCGCACCGCGGTCCGCACGTCGATCCCGGCGTCGCTGATCATCTGCACCAGTTCGTCGCGCGACGGCGGGGTCTTCAGGTACTCGACGACCGTTGGCTCAAAGCCGTTGTCGTGCAACAGGTCCAGCGTCTTGCGGGAGGTGCTGCACCGAGGATTGTGGTAGATGACGGCCTCATCTGGCTTCGCAGCCATCTAGGCGTCTCCGTCGAATAGCCCCGTGACGGAGCCGTTTTCGAAGACGGCGCGAATGGTGCTGGCCAACAGCGGCGCGATGGACAACACCGTGAGCTGGGGGAAACGCTTCTCCTCGCCGATCGGCAGCGTGTTCGTGACGATCACCTCGCGGGCGCCGCAGGCCGCCAGCCGCTCGGCGGCCGGGTCCGACAGCACGCCGTGGGTCGCCGCGATGACCACGTCACTGGCGCCGTCTTCGCGCAACAGTTGCACCGCGCCGGCGATGGTGCCGCCGGTGTCGATCATGTCGTCGATCAGGACGCAGGTGCGGCCTTCGACTTCGCCGACGACGCGGTTGGAGACCACCTGGTTGGGCACCCGCGGGTCGCGGGTCTTGTGGATGAAGGCGAGTGGAACGCCACCTAGTGCGTCGGCCCACTTCTCGGCGATGCGCACCCGGCCCGAGTCGGGGGAGACGACCACCATGTTGCCGTCCGGGTAGTTGTCCTTGATGTAGCCGGTCAGCAGGTTCTGAGCCCGCATGTGGTCCACCGGCCCGTCGAAGAAGCCCTGGATCTGGTCGGTGTGCAGGTCGACGGTCACGATCCGGTCGGCGCCCGCGGTCTTGAGCAGGTCGGCGACCAGCCGCGCGGAGATGGGTTCGCGACCGCGGTGCTTCTTGTCCTGCCGGGCGTAGGGGTAGAACGGCATGACCGCGGTGATCCTCTTCGCGCTGCCCCGCTTGAGCGCGTCGATCATGATCAGCTGTTCCATCAGCCAGTTGTTCACCGGCGCCGGGTTCGATTGCAGGACGAACGCGTCGCATCCGCGCACCGACTCGTGGAAGCGAACGAAGATCTCGCCGTTGGCGAACTCCCGCGCCGTCTGAGCGGTGACGTGGACGTCAAGCTCTTTTGCGACCTGCTCGGCCAACTCCGGATGCGCACGGCCGGAGAAGAGCATCAGGTTCTTGCGGTTATCGGTCCAGTCGTGGCTCAACGCACTGCCCTCGCCGTATCGGGATAAAAATCGAGAATCGGAGGTCCCATCGTACGTAGCGAATGGTACGGAAATGTGGCCGGGTTACCAGATACCAAAATCACGATGTCTATTCGGGCTCGGAATTCCGGTCGGTGGCCCCAGCCGCCTTTTCGGCCGCTTCCGCCGCCGCGCTGCCCGGCCGTTTGCGCTGTACCCAGCCTTCGATGTTGCGTTGTGGACCCGCCGACACCGCCAGCGCGCCCGGCGGAACGTCGTCGCGGACCACGGTTCCCGCACCGGTGTACGCCCCGTCGCCGACCGTCACCGGGGCGACGAACATGGTGTCCGACCCGGTACGCACGTGCGAGCCGACCGTGGTGCGCGACTTGTTGGTGCCGTCGTAGTTGACGAAGACGCTGGACGCTCCGATATTGCTGTGTTCGCCGATGTCGGCGTCGCCGACGTAGGTCAGGTGCGGAACCTTGGTGCCGGTGCCGATCGTGGAGTTCTTGGTCTCGACGAACGCTCCGAGCTTGCCGTCATCGCCCAGCACCGTGCCGGGCCGCAGGTAGGTGTAGGGGCCCACGGTGGCGCCGGCACCGATGGACGACGACGTGCCGTGGGTGCGCACCACCGACGCACCGTCGCCGACGGTGACGTCGGTGAGCGTGGTGTCGGGGCCGACGACGCAGTGGCCCCCGAGTTGGGTGCGGCCCAGCAGCTGCGTGCCGGGATGGATGACGGTGTCGCGACCGATCGTGACGTCGACGTCGATCCAGGTGGTCGCGGGGTCGACGACGGTCACCCCGGCCATCTGATGGGCGGCGACGATCCGGCGGTTGAGTTCGGCGCCCAGTTGCGCGAGCTGGACGCGGTTGTTGACGCCGGCCACCAGGGCGCTGTCGTCGACGTGCTGGGCGTGGATGGCCTGCCCGTCCCCGCGCAGGATGGAGATGACGTCGGTCAGGTAGAGCTCCTGCTGGGCGTTGTTGGAGCTCAGCCGGCTCAGCGCCGAGCGCAACGCCGCGACGTCGAAGGCGTAGACCCCGGCGTTGACCTCGCGGATTTCCCGCTGGGAGGGTGTCGCGTCGGCGTGTTCCACGATCGCGGTCACCTCGTTGTCCTGGGTGCGCAGGATGCGGCCGTAGCCGGTGGGGTCGGGGAGCGTTGTGGTGAGCACGGTCGCGGCGGCCGACCCCGCGTTGTGGGTCGCGATCAGGTCGGCCAGGGTGTCGGAGTCCAGCAGCGGCGTATCGCCGGACGTCACCACGACCACGCCGGCGTAGTCCTCGGGCAGCGCGGACAGGCCGCAGCGGACGGCGTGGCCGGTGCCCAGCGGCCGGTCCTGCAAGGTGACCTCGATGGCGCGTCCCAGGGTGTCGGCCGATTCGGCGACCAGCGGCGCGATGCGCTGGTGATCGTGGCCCAGGACCACGACCAGGTGTTGCGGCGCGACCTTGGTGATCGCGTGCAGCAGGTGGGACAGCATGCTGCGGCCGGCGATCGTGTGCAGCACCTTTGGGGTGTCCGACCGCATCCGGGTGCCGGGCCCGGCCGCGAGCACCAGGACCGCGGTATCACCACGAGACGCCATCAAATCTCCTCAACCCCGGCGCGCACCTGCGTGTTGGTACGACGACACGCCGTCAAGCGTGGCATCACACCTGAGGTCGACGCAAAGACCGCGCCGCGGGGTCACTCGGGTCGACTCGCCGACCGTGGGGCTTGAGTACGGAAACCATTCGGCCATAGGCCCCACACTCGGCCCGACGGGCTCGCGCCTTTTCGGGCTCCGTCGCCAGGACTCGAACCTGAACTCTCAGAACCAAAATCTGATGTGCTGCCGATTACACCACGACGGATCGCAAGCCCCATAGGCCCGCGCCACCAAGAGACTTTAGACGGTGTGCGGGCCGATTGCGGCGCCGAGGGAAAGACGGCCGGTTCGGTGCGGGCGAAGCTATACGCTGATTGACGTGGCTGTTCTCGATAAGGAGCCGGACAAGGAGGTCCGCGCGCCGCGCGCGCGGATGACCGGTAGTGAGCGCCGACAACAACTCATCGGCATCGCGCGCTCGTTGTTCGCCGAACGCGGGTATGAGGGCACCTCGATCGAGGAGATCGCGTTACGCGCCAACGTGTCCAAGCCGGTCGTCTACGAACATTTCGGTGGCAAGGAAGGGCTGTACGCCGTGGTCGTCGACCGCGAGATGTCGGCGTTGCTGGATGGCATCACCTCGTCGCTGACCAACAACCGTTCCCGGGTGCGGGTCGAGCGGGTCGCACTGGCGTTGCTCACGTACGTCGAAGAGCGCACCGACGGCTTCCGCATCATGATCCGCGACTCGCCGGCGGCGATCAGCTCGGGCACCTACTCCAGTCTGCTCAACGACGCCGTCAGCCAGGTCAGCTCCATCCTGGCCGGCGACTTCGCCCGCCGCGGCCTGGACCCGGAGCTGGCGCCGCTGTACGCCCAGGCGCTGGTGGGCTCGGTGTCGATGACGGCGCAGTGGTGGCTCGATACGCGTGAGCCCAAGAAGGAAGTGGTCGCGGCGCACCTGGTCAACCTGATGTGGAACGGGTTGACCCACCTGGAGGCCGACCCCAAGTTGCAGGACGGTTAGCCGCGGTCGCGGGCCAGCAGGTCGGCGATCGTCTCGCGGCGGACCAGTTCGCGGGCCCGGCCGTCCCTGACGCCGACCACGGCCGGCCGGCCGACCATGTTGTAGTTCGACGCCATGCTGTGGTGATAGGCGCCGGTGCAGGCCACGGCCAGCAGGTCGCCGGGATGCAGGTCGGCGGGTAGCTCGATGTCGCGGGCGATCTCGTCGCCGGATTCGCAGTGCCGGCCGGCCACGGTCACACGCTGCTTGAGGCCCAGCGGGTGCCGGTTCGCCAACGCGACGGTGTAGCGGGCGCCGTACAGCGACACCCGAGGGTTGTCGCTCATGCCGCCGTCGACGGCGACGAAGGTGCGCCCGCCCGATTGCGTCTTCACCGAGCACACCCGATACAGGGTGATGCCGGCCCGGCCGCTGATGGCCCGGCCGGGTTCCACCACCACGCTCGGGCGGGGGAAATGCTCGGCGGCACAGGCCTCGTCCAGCGCGTCGTCGATGACGCGGGCCAGCTCGTCGAGGTCGAGCTCGGGGTCGCCGGGGACGTAGGGGATGGCGTGCCCGCCACCGAGGTTGAGTTCGGTGAGGATGACGCCGTGCCGGGTCCGGATGTCGGCCATGGCGGCGATCAGCCGGTGAATCGCTTCGCCGTAGAGCCCGGGGTCGGTGACCTGCGAGCCGATGTGGCAGTGCAGGCCGACCAGGTCGAGGATGGGGTGCGCCAGCACCCGATCCACCGCGTCGGCGGTGTGGTCACCGGCGAGGGTGAACCCGAACTTCTGATCGCTGATACCGGTAGTGACCGCGCGGTGTCCGTGGATGTCGATGTCCGGGGTGACGCGGATCAGCACCGGCTGGCGTCGGCGGACCAGGCCCGCGAGGTAGGCGATCTCCATGCACGAATCCACCACGATCCGCCCGACCCCGACGCGCACCGCGTCGCGCAACTCGTCGGGCGACTTCGCGTTGCCGTGCATGATGATCCGCGCCGGGTCGATCCCGCCGGCAAGGGCGACGGCCAGCTCACCGCCCGAGCAGACGTCGATACCGAGGCCCTCTTCGCGGGCCCAGCGGGCCACCGCGGTGGTCAGCAGCGACTTTCCGGCGTACACCACCTGAATGTCGCGCAGCGCCTTGCGGTAGCGGCGGGCGCGGTGCCGGAAGTCGGTTTCGTCGACGACGTAGGCCGGGGTGCCGAACTCGTCGGCGATGTCGGCCAGTGGTACACCGCCGACGCAGAGCCTGCCCTCCTCGTCGGGGTGGGCGGTGATGGGCCAGATCGCGGGATCGAACCGCGGGGGAGCCGCGTGGCCCAGGGACGGCAGGATGTCCAGCAATGTCATGAATCCAACGTGCGCTCACAGCGGGCCGGGTGCCGTTTTTCTTACGAACCCTTGACGGCGCCGGGCTCAATATTGACGAATCTTGGCGCCCCTAGAATGGATTCATCATGACCGCACCGGGGCCTGCTCGCCCAGAACCCCCGATCGCGGGGCTCGTTGAACTGGCGCTCACCGCGCCGACCTTCCAGCAACTGATCGAAAGCGCGGCCGAGCGACCGGCCGAGCTGCACCTGGTGGGTCCAGCCAGCGCGCGGCTATTCGTGGCCAGTGCGCTGGCGCGGTTGGGTCCTTTGCTGGTAGTCACCGCGACCGGGCGTGAAGCCGATGACCTGACCGCTGAACTGCGCGGTGTCTTCGGCGATGCCGTGGCGGCCTTTCCGTCCTGGGAGACCCTGCCGCACGAGCGACTCTCGCCGGGCGTCGACACCGTCGGCGCCAGGTTGACGGTGCTGCGCCGGCTGGCCCATCCCGACGATGCGCGGTTGGGTCCGCCGGTGCGGGTGGTGGTGACCGCGGCGCGCTCGCTGCTGCAGCCGATGACGCCGCAGCTGGGCCTGGTCGAGCCGGTCAGCTTCAGGGTCGGCCAGGAGATCGCCTTCGAGGACGTCGTCGCCAGGCTGGTCGAGCTGGCCTACACCCGGGTCGACATGGTGGGGCGGCGCGGCGAATTCGCCGTGCGCGGCGGGATTCTCGACGTCTTCCCGCCGACCGCCGAGCACCCGGTGCGCATCGAGTTCTGGGGTGACGAGGTCAGCGAGATGCGGATGTTCTCCGTCGCCGACCAGCGCTCCATACCCGAGATCGAGGTCGAGACGGTGATCGCGGTGGCCTGCCGCGAGCTGCTGCTGACCGACGACGTGCGGGAACGGGCCGCCGCGCTCGCCGCCCGGCACTCCGGGGGCGAGGCCGCCATCGCGGGCAGCGTTACCGACATGCTGGCCAAGCTGGCCGAGGGCATTGCGGTGGACGGCATGGAGGCGCTGCTCCCAGTGTTACGGCCCGGCGAACACGTGCTGCTGACCGACCAACTGGCCGAGGGCACGCCGGTGTTGCTGTGTGACCCCGAAAAAGTGCGCACCCGGGCCGCCGACCTGATCAAGACGGGCAGCGAATTCCTCGAGGCGTCGTGGTCCGTCGCGGCGCTGGGCACCGACGCGCCCGTCGACGTGGCGCAGTTCGGCGGGTCGGGGTTCGCCGAGTTGGACGACGTGCACGCCGCGGCGGCGCGGTCGGGCCATCCCTGGTGGACGTTGAGCCAGTTGTCCGACGAATCGGCGGTGGAATTGGATATCCGGGCGGCGCCGTCGGCCCGCGGGCATCAGCACGACATCGACGGCATCTTCGCGATGCTGCGCGCGCACGTCTCGACTGGCGGCTACGCGGCGGTCGTCGCCCCCGGCGCCGGCACCGCCCATCGGGTCGTCGAGCGGCTCGCGGACTCCGATACCCCCGCCGCCATGCTGGAACCGGACGCGGCCGACACGACGCTCAAACCGGGAATCGTGAGCGTCCTCAAGGGCCCGCTGCACGGCGGGGTGATCATCCCCGGCGCCAACCTGGTCGTTATCACCGAGACCGACCTGACCGGTAGCCGGGCCACCGCCGTCGAGGGCAAGCGGCTGGCGGCCAAGCGGCGCAACACCGTCGACCCGCTGGCGCTCACGGCCGGCGACCTGGTGGTGCACGATCAACACGGCATCGGCCGGTTCGTCGAGATGACGGAACGCACGGTCGGCGGCGCCCGGCGCGAGTACCTGGTTCTCGAGTACGCGTCGACTAAAAGGAGCAGCGGCGGCCAAAACACAGACAAGCTGTACGTCCCGATGGACTCCCTGGACCAGCTGTCCCGGTATGTCGGCGGGCAGGCGCCCGCGCTGAGCAAGCTGGGTGGCAGCGACTGGGCGAACACCAAGACCAAGGCCCGCCGCGCCGTGCGCGAGATCGCCGGCGAGCTCGTCGCGCTGTACGCCAAACGGCAGGCCAGCGCCGGGCACGCGTTCGCGCCGGACACCCCCTGGCAAGCCGAGATGGAGGACGCGTTCGGCTTCACCGAGACCGTCGACCAGCTCACCGCAATCACCGAGGTCAAGGCCGACATGGAGAAGCCGATCCCGATGGACCGGGTGGTCTGCGGCGACGTCGGCTACGGCAAGACCGAGATCGCGGTGCGCGCGGCGTTCAAGGCGGTTCAGGACGGCAAGCAGGTCGCCGTGCTGGTGCCCACCACGCTGCTGGCCGACCAGCACCTGCAGACGTTCACCGATCGGATGGCCGGGTTCCCGGTGACCGTCAAGGGGCTGTCGCGGTTCACCGACAACGCCGAGTCCCGCGCCGTGATCGACGGCCTGGCCGACGGGTCGGTCGACGTCGTGATCGGCACGCATCGGCTGCTGCAGACCGGGGTGCGCTGGAAGGACCTGGGCCTGGTGGTGGTCGACGAGGAGCAGCGGTTCGGCGTCGAGCACAAGGAGTACATCAAGTCGCTGCGCACCCACGTCGACGTGCTGGCCATGAGTGCCACCCCCATCCCGCGAACCCTGGAGATGAGCCTGGCCGGGATCCGCGAGATGTCGACCATCCTGACCCCGCCCGAAGAGCGGTATCCCGTGCTGACCTATGTCGGGCCGCAGGACGACAAGCAGGTCGCGGCCGCTCTACGGCGCGAGCTGCTGCGCGACGGGCAGGCCTTCTACGTGCACAACCGGGTCAGCTCGATCGACGGGGCGGCGGCCCGGGTCCGCGAGCTGGTGCCCGAGGCGCGGGTCGTCGTCGCGCACGGCCAGATGCCCGAGGAGCGACTGGAACGCACCGTCCAGGGCTTCTGGAACCGCGAATACGACATCCTGGTGTGCACCACGATCGTGGAGACCGGGCTGGACATCTCCAACGCCAACACGCTGATCGTCGAGCGCGCCGACACCTTCGGGCTTTCGCAGCTGCACCAGTTGCGCGGCCGGGTGGGGCGCAGCCGCGAGCGCGGTTACGCCTACTTCCTGTATCCGCCGCACGCGCCGCTGACCGAGACGGCCTACGACCGGCTGGCGACCATCGCGCAGAACAACGAGCTGGGCGCGGGCATGGCGGTCGCGCTCAAGGACCTCGAGATCCGCGGCGCCGGCAACGTGCTGGGCGTCGAGCAGTCCGGGCACGTCGCCGGGGTCGGGTTCGACCTGTACGTGCGGCTGGTGGGCGAGGCCGTGGAGGCATACCGGGCGGCCTTACAAGCAGCAGAAGACGGCCAGGCGGTGACCACCGCCGAGGAGCCGAAGGACGTGCGGATCGACCTCCCGGTGGACGCCCACCTGCCCCCCGACTACATCGCCAGCGACCGGCTGCGATTGGAGGCCTATCGGCGGCTGGCCGCGGCGGCCTCGGATAGTGAGATCGCGGCCGTCGTTGACGAACTCGTCGACCGCTACGGTGCGCTGCCCGAACCGGCCCTGCGCCTGGTGGCGGTGGCGCGGTTGCGGCTGCTGTGCCGCGCCGCCGGCATCACCGAGGTATCGGCCCCGTCGGCGGCGACCGTGCGGCTGTCGCCGATGACGCTGCCCGATTCGGCCCAGGTGCGGCTCAAGCGGATATATCCGGCCGCGAGCTACCGCGCCACGACGTCCACGGTGCAGGTTCCCATCCCGCGGGCCGGCGGCGTCGGGGCGGCACGCATCCGCGATGTCGAGTTGGTGCAGATGGTGGCCAATCTGGTGACGGCGCTGCAAGGTAAACCCCAGACCGATATTGGTATAACGGGTTCACCTGCAGCGATGGCCAGTGAGGAGCGGCAAGCGCGATGATCGTCGTCTTGTTCGACCCGCGTCGCCCGTCGCTGGTGCCCGTGGAGGCCATCGAACACCTCAGCGGGGAGGTGCAGTACACCGAGGAGATGCCCGTCGCGGTGCCGTGGTCGCTGCCCGCGGCCCGTCCGGTGCACTCCGGCGACGACGCGCCTGTCCTGCTGTCATCGGACCCCGACCATCCCGCCGTCACCGCCCGGCTGGCGGCGGGCGCCCGGTTGATCTCCGCGCCGGAGACGCCGCGCGGCGAGCGACTGGTCGACGCCGTCGCGATGATGGACAAACTGCGCACCGCCGGACCGTGGGAGAGCGAGCAAACCCACGACTCGTTGCGCCGATTCCTGCTGGAGGAGACGTACGAATTGTTGGACGCGGTCCGCAGCGGCAGCGCCGACCAGCTACGTGAAGAACTCGGCGACGTGTTGCTGCAGGTGCTCTTTCACGCGCGCATCGCGGAGGACGCCCCGCAGCTCCCCTTCACCATCGACGACGTCGCCGCCGCACTGATGCGAAAGTTGGGCAATCGGGTTCCGGGAGTGCTTGCGGGGCAGACCATTTCGCTGGAAGAGCAGTTGGCCCAATGGGAAGAGCGCAAGGCGGCCGAAAAGCCGCGGAAATCCGTGATGGACGAGGTGCATACCGGTCAACCGGCATTAGCATTGGCGCAGAAGGTGATTCAGCGTGCCGAGAAGGCGGGCCTGCCCGCCGACCTCGTCCCCGCCGAGATCAGCGCCATCTCTGTGTCGGCCGATGGTGACGCGGAAAGCGCGCTGCGCACGGCGGTTCTGGAGTTCGTGGATACGGTCCGCGAAGTCGAGCGGGCGATCGCCGCGACGCGCCGCGGGGTCGGCGTCCCGGAGGAGTTCGACGTGGCCCCGCTCGGGGAGGTCACCGAAGAAGAGTGGCGTGCGCACTGGCCGGCAGCCGAGGACGTCGACGAATCCGCGGTCGACGTCGATGAGCCCGTAGTGGACGCCGTGGCCGAAGACGACTGACCAACGCGGCCGGGCAGCACCGGAACCCATGGGACGATGGTTGCGGAAGTTGGTGCCGGGGAGTTTGAGGGAGCGTTAACCAGCATGGTGTCGCCGAGGCGTTGGCTGCGCGCGGCCGCCGTGATAGGCGCGACCGCGATGCTGCTGGCCTCCAGCTGCACGTGGCAGCTCAGCCTCTTCATTCCGGAGGGCGTCCCGCCGCCTGCCGGGGCTCCGGTGCCGCCGGTGGACACGCATGCCAGCGGTCGCCCCGCGGACCAGCTCCGGGCCTGGGCCGAACAGCGGTCGGCGACGTTGGAGATTCCGGTCATCGCGCTGGAGGCCTATGCGTACGCCGCCCGGGTCGCCGAGGTCGAGAACCCGAAGTGCCATATCGCGTGGACCACGTTGGCGGGCATCGGGCAGGTCGAGAGTCACCACGGCACCTACCGCGGCGCGCGCCTGGCGCCCAACGGGGATGTGAGCCCCCCGATTCGCGGTGTCCGCTTGGACGGCAGCGGCGGCACCCTGCGCATCGTCGACAGCGAGGAAGAGGTGGCGGACGACGACGGGGTGGTGCGGGCCATGGGGCCGATGCAGTTCATCCCCGAGACCTGGCGGTTGTACGGCGTCGACGCCCACAACGACGGCCGCGTCAGCCCGGACAACATCGACGATGCGGCGCTCGCGGCGGCGGGTTACCTGTGTTGGCGGGGCAAGGATCTGGGAACACCGCGCGGCTGGATCACCGCGCTGCGGGCCTACAACAACTCCGGTGTATACGCGCGGGCGGTCCGCGACTGGGCGACCGCTTATGCGGCGGGTCACCCGCTGTAGCAGGATGTATCAGGCTTTACGCTAACGGCGGCGAGGCCGGCGGCCAGCTAGGAACACAAGGAGAAACTCAGTGCCGATTATCGAGCAGGTCGGGGCCCGCGAGATCCTCGATTCCCGCGGCAACCCGACGGTTGAGGTCGAGATCGCCCTGATCGACGGGACGTTTGCCCGCGCGGCGGTGCCTTCCGGCGCGTCGACCGGTGAGCATGAGGCCGTCGAGTTGCGCGACGGCGGTGAGCGTTACGGCGGCAAGGGCGTGCACAAGGCCGTACAGGCCGTCCTCGACGAGATCGGTCCGGCGGTGATCGGGCTCAACGCCGACGATCAGCGGTTGGTGGACCAGGCGCTGGTCGACCTCGACGGCACCCCCGACAAGTCCCGGCTGGGCGGCAACGCGATCCTGGGCGTGTCGCTGGCCGTCGCCAAGGCCGCCGCCGATTCCGCCGGCCTGCCGCTGTTCCGCTACATCGGCGGCCCGAACGCGCACATCCTGCCGGTGCCGATGATGAACATCCTCAACGGCGGCGCGCACGCCGACACCGCCGTCGACATCCAGGAATTCATGGTGGCGCCGATTGGCGCCCCCAGCTTCGGTGAGGCGCTGCGCTGGGGCGCCGAGGTGTACCACTCGCTCAAGTCGGTGCTGAAGAAGCAGGGCCTGAGCACCGGCCTGGGGGATGAGGGCGGTTTCGCGCCCGACGTGGCCGGCACCACCGCGGCGCTGGACCTGATCGGCCGGGCCATCGAGTCGGCCGGTTTCAAGCTGGGCGTCGACGTGGCGTTGGCCCTGGACGCGGCGGCCACCGAGTTCTACACCGACGGCACCGGATACACCTTCGAGGGCAGCACCCGCAGCGCCGAGCAGATGGCGGAGTTCTACGCCGGACTGCTCGGCTCCTATCCGCTGGTGTCCATCGAAGACCCGCTGTCCGAGGACGATTGGGACGGCTGGGCGAGCCTGACGGCGTCGATCGGTGACCGCGTGCAGATCGTCGGCGACGACATCTTCGTCACCAATCCCGAGCGCCTCGAGGAAGGCATCGAGAAGGGCGTCGCAAATGCGTTGCTGGTCAAGGTGAATCAGATCGGCACGCTGACCGAGACACTCGACGCCGTCGCGCTCGCCCACCACAGCGGGTACCGCACGATGATGAGCCATCGCAGTGGCGAGACGGAAGACACCACGATCGCTGATCTGGCGGTGGCCGTCGGCAGCGGGCAGATCAAGACCGGTGCACCCGCCCGCAGCGAGCGTGTCGCCAAGTACAACCAGTTGCTGCGGATCGAGGAGGCGCTGGGCGACGCCGCCCGTTACGCCGGCGATCTGGCGTTCCCGCGGTATGCGCCGGAGGCCAAATAGCTTGCCCGCCAAGCCGGATCCGAAACGGCGCTCCCCGGCATCGCGTCCGGGGAAAGCCGGTGATCCGGTTCGGCGCCGCCGCACGGCCAAGCCGTCTTCCAAGCCGTCCCAAAGCGCGAAGCAGGCCAGTGCGCGGTCGGTTTTCGAGCATGTCGTCGAGCCCATCAAGCGACAGGTCGCCGAATCCGTCGAGCAGCGGTCCGAGCAGCGGCTCGGTTTCACCGCGCGGCGAGCAGCGGTGCTGGCCGCGGTCATTTGCGTGCTGACGCTGACCATCGCCGGCCCGGTACGCACCTACTTTGCGCAGCGCACCGAGATGAATCAGTTGACGGCAAGCGAAGCCGCGCTGCGCAGCCAGATCGCCGACCTCGAGCAGAGAAAGGCCAAACTCGGTGACCCGGCGTACATCGCGGCGCAGGCACGCGAGCGGCTCGGTTTCGTGAAGCCGGGCGACATTCCGTTCCAGGTTCAGCTTCCGCCTACGGGGGCGATACCGTCCGAGCCGGGGGGCCAGGCGGCGAAACCCGTCAACACCGATCCCTGGTACACCTCGCTGTGGCACACCATCGCCGACGCGCCGCACCTGCCGCCGGCCAATGTGCCCCCGCCGGAAGTTCCGCCTGGCCCGGCGGAGCCGGGACGAGCCGGTCCCGTTCCGCCGGCCGCACCGAACCCCACGGCGCCCGGTGGTTGATCGTGCCGACCTGGAGGCCGTGGCGCGTCAGCTCGGGCGTGAGCCGCGCGGCGTGCTCGAGATCGCCTACCGCTGCCCCAACGGCGAGCCCGGCGTGGTGAAGACCGCGCCGAAACTTCCCGACGGCACACCGTTTCCGACCTTGTACTACTTGACGCACCCGGTGCTGACCGCGGCTGCGAGCAGGCTCGAGACGACGGGTTTGATGCGCGAGATGACCGGGCGGCTGCGGCACGACTCCGAATTGGCGGCCGCGTATCGGCGGGCCCACGAGTCGTACCTTGCCGAACGGGATGCGATCGAGCCGCTGGGGACCACGTTTTCCGGGGGAGGAATGCCCGACCGGGTCAAGTGCCTGCACGTGCTGATCGCGCACTCGCTGGCCAAGGGGCCCGGTTGCAACCCGTTCGGCGACGAGGTGCTGGCGATCCTGGCGCCCGACCCCGCAATGGCCGGCATTCTGGTGACGGGGCAATGGTGAGCAGGCTCGCCGGAATCGACTGCGGCACCAACTCGATTCGATTGCTGATCGCCGATGTGGGCGACGGCCGGCTGTGTGACGTGCATCGGGAGACGCGGATCGTGCGGCTGGGTCAGGGTGTCGACGCGACGGGTGAATTTGCGCCGGAGGCGATCGCCCGAACCCGGGAGGCGTTGACCGACTACGCCGCGCTGCTCAAGCGCCACGGTGTCGAGCGCGTGCGGATGGTGGCCACGTCGGCCGCTCGTGACGTCGCGAATCGTGATGTCTTCTTTGCGATGACGGCCGACGTGCTGGGCGCGGTGGTGCCCGGCGCGGTGGCGGAAGTGATCACCGGCGCCGAGGAGGCCTCGCTGTCTTTCCGCGGGGCTGTCGGCGAATTAGATGCTGCGGCAGGGCGTTTCGTCGTTGTCGACTTGGGCGGTGGCTCTACGGAGATCGTCTTCGGCGGGGATGGCGTGGTGGCGAGCTACTCCGCCGACATCGGCTGCGTGCGGCTGACCGAGCGCTGCCTGCACTCGGACCCGCCGACGCCCGACGAGGTGGCAGCGGCCCGCGCGGTGGTGCGTGAGCGTCTCGACGTCGCGCTGGGCGTGGTGCCCGTCGAGGGGGCGCGGACCTGGGTTGGGCTGGCCGGAACGATGACGACGCTGTCCGCGCTGGCCCACAACATGACCACCTACGACTCTGCGGCCATTCATCTTTCGCGCGTCGCCGGCAGCGATCTGCTGGCGGTGTGCGAGCGGTTGATCGCCATGCCGCGATCCGAGCGTGCGGCGCTGCCGCCGATGCACGAGGGGCGTGCCGACGTGATCGGCGGGGGAGCGATCGTGGTAGAGGAGTTGGCGCGCGAGCTGCGCGCCCGCGCCGGCATCGATGAGCTGACCGTCAGCGAGCACGACATCCTGGACGGCATAGTGCTGTCGATCGCGGGGTAAGTCACAGCCGTCACACGAGTCTCCGGCCGAGGGGAATCGACTATGTGCCCGCCTCACAGCGACAACTCCGGGGTGTCGGACCGGTATGCGATGGTGCGGCGATGAATCTTCGGGGAATCGAGCTGCGTTACGTGCTGACGATGCACCTCGCGCACAATGGGTCGGCGACCATCGGCGAAATGATCGAAGCCCTAACCGGGCAGGGATTTCACGTCCGCGGCAGGGCATCAAAGGTCATTTCGGACGCCTTGCGTTGGGAAATCGGCCGAGACAGAGTGCGTCGCGTTGGCCGCGGCCGGTACGGACCGAGGTCTATCCCGCGCTCCACCGAACACCGAATGCATCAGCGCGTGCTGGCTCTGCGCGAGGCGGCGCATTGTCGCTGTGAGGCGGGCACATAGTCGACTCCTCCGGCACGGAGGCCAAAGTGACCGATGTGACAGTCGCTCACGCCTCGAAGCGATAGCCCATACCCGACTCGGTCAACAAGTGCTTGGGGTGCGACGGATCGTCCTCGAGTTTGCGTCGCAACTGCGCCAAATACACGCGCAGGTAATGCGTTTCGGTGGCATACGCCGGGCCCCATACCTCCTTGAGGAGTTCTTCGCGGCCGACCAGCTTGCCGCGATTGCGGACCAGCACTTCGAGCATCCCCCATTCGGTCGGGGTGAGGTGGACTTCGGCGCCGTTCTTGGTGACCTTCTTGGCGGCCAAGTCGACGGTGAAGGCGTCCGTCTCGATCACCGGCTGCTCCATCTCGGACGCGGCGGTGTTGCGGCGGACCGCCGCCCGCAGCCGGGCCAGAAACTCGTCCATGCCAAAGGGTTTCGTGACATAGTCGTCGGCCCCGGCGTCGAGGGCCTCCACCTTGTCGGACGAGTCGGTGCGCGCCGACAACACGATCACCGGTGCGGTGAGCCAGCCGCGCAACCCAGCCAGCACCTCGATGCCGGAGATGTCGGGCAGACCCAGGTCGAGGATCACCACGTCGGGTTTGTGCTCGGCGGCGGCGCGCAGCGCGCCGGAACCGCTCGACGCGGTGATCACCTCGTAGCCCCGCACGGACAGGTTGATGCGCAGCGCACGCAGGATCTGCGGCTCGTCGTCGATCACCAACACCCGGGTCATCGCGCACCTATCGGTTCCGGCGCAGGCAATTCCACCACCACGGTGAGCCCGCCGCCCGGAGTGTCACCGGCCGCGATGGTGCCGCCCATGGCTTCGACGAAGCCGCGCGCTACCGACATGCCCAGACCTACCCCCGTAGTGTTGTCGTGATCGCCGAGGCGCTGAAACGCGTCGAAGATCTGCTCCTCGGCCCCGTGCGGGATGCCGGGACCCTCGTCGATGACGTTGATCAGGACACGGTCGCCCACACGCCCCGCATTGACCCGAACCACACAGTTGGGGGCGTACCGCAAGGCGTTGTCAATCAGGTTGGCAAGCACGCGTTCCAGCAGCCCGGCGTCGGCCAGCACCACGGCGTCGCCCACGTCGACCTTGACCCGATCGATGGCGGACCGGTAGAAGCCGGTGGCGCCCTTACCGATGCTGATCAGCGCCCGTTGCACCGTTTCCTCCAGATACACCCGGCGCAGGTCCGGGTGCACCACGCCGGCGGCCAGGCGCGACGAATCAAGCAGGTTTCCGACCAGCGCGGTCAGCTGGTCGATCGACTCCTCGATGGTTGCCAGCAGCTCCGCCGTGTCCGCGGGGGAAAAGGCGACGTCCTCGGCGCGCAGGCTGGACACCGCGACCTTGGCCGCCGCCAGCGGCGTCCGCAGGTCGTGGCTGACCGCTGACAGCAGGGAGCGCCGCAACTCGTCCGCGCGCACGATCGCCTCGGCCCGGTTGGCTTCCTCGGTCAGCTCGCGCTGCCGGATCAGGCCCGCGGCCTGCCTGGCGACCGCACCGAGCACCCGCCGGTCGTGCGCCGAAAGCTTCCTGCCCGCCAACAGCATCCAGAACTCGTCGTCGCCAACCTCGATCGCGGTGTCGGCGGAATCGACGGTGACACAAGGATCCCTGCCCACGCAGGCGACGACCTCGCCCTTCCTGCCGCCGGCGCGGTCCTCCTCGCTGGGTTCGCGCAGCATGCTAACCGCGCGTTGCGAGTAGGTCTCGCGCACCCGCTCGAGCAGCGTCTCAAGATCGGCGCCGCGCAGCACCGAGCCCGCGAACAGCGTCAGCAGCTCGGCCTCCTGGGACGCGCGACGGGCTTCCCGAGTGCGTTTGTTCGCGCCGTCGACGAGAATTGCGACTGCGACCGCGACCAGCAGCAGCACCAGTTCTGTGACGGCGGCATCGGGTTCGGCGATGGTGAAAGTGTGTCGGGGAGCGGTCAGGAAATAGTTCAGCAACAGGCTGGACAGCACCGCCGAGACCACAGCCGGTGCAACGCCTCCCAACAGTCCGACCAGCAGCACGCCGACGAAGAACAGTGCGCTGTCGCCGCTGGTACCCAGATACGGGTCAAGCGCTGTCACGATGACCGCGCAGATGGCCGACGGCACGATGAAGGCCGCGAGCCATGACGCCACCCGCCGCTCGTTGGGCGCCAGTGACGCCGCGCGAAAGCCACGTTTGGATTCCTCGTGGGTGACCAGGTGCACATCGACCTTGCCCGAGTGCTCGACGATCCTCGCGCCGATGCCCTCCTCGAAGACCCGCGCCCACCGCCCGCGCCGCGAGGTGCCGATCACCAGCTGGGTGGAGTTCATCTCGCGGGCGAAATCGAGTAGGGCAGTAGGCACGTCGTCACCTACCACGGTATGGAGCGAGGCGTCCAGACTGCTTGCCAGCTCGCGGATCTTGGCCATCCGCGCCTCCGACAGGCCGGCCAGCCCGTCACCACGGATGACGTGCACCACCATCAGCTCGGCGCTGGACTTCGACGCGATCCGGGATGCCCGTCGCACCAACGTCTCCGACTCCGGGCCGCCGGTTACCGCCACCACGACCCGCTCGCGGGCCTCCCACATTTCGGTGATCTTGTTCTCGGCGCGGTATTTGGCCAGCGCGCTGTCGACCTGGTCGGCCAGCCAGAGCAGCGCCAGTTCCCTCAGCGCGGTGAGGTTTCCGCGACGGAAGTAGTTGGACAGCGCCGCGTCGATGCGCTCGGCGGTGTAGACGTTGCCGTGGGAAAGCCTGCGGCGCAACGCCTCCGGCGTGATGTCGATGAGTTCGACCTGCGAAGCCTGCCGAACGATGGAATCCGGGATGGTCTCTTTTTGTTCGATGCCGGTAATTTGGGCGACAACGTCGTTGAGGCTTTCCAGATGCTGGACATTGACGGTGGAGATCACCGTGATCCCGGCGTCGAGCAGTTCCTCGACATCCTGCCAGCGCTTGGCGTTCTTGCTGCCCGGAGTATTGGTGTGGGCGAGCTCGTCGACAAGGACGACCTGTGGTTTGCGCGCAAGGACGGCCGGCACGTCGAGTTCGGGAAAGGTGCCGCCGCGATATTCGATGTAGCGGGGCGGAATGAACTCGATGCCCTCAAGCAGCTCAGCGGTTTTCGCCCTGCCGTGGGTCTCGATCACGCCGGCCACGAGGTCGGTACCGCGTTCCAGCCGCCGATGCGCCTCGCCGAGCATCGCGTACGTCTTGCCCACCCCCGGAGCCGAACCGAGGTAAATCCGCAGCTCGCCACGCTTCGGACGGTGGTCAACGACACTCACGTCAACCATCATCCCCCTATCGCGCTAGCTCGAGACTGGATATTTGTGATCGAGTTGCAGGTTGAGTTGCAACACATTGACGCACGGTTCACCGAAGAATCCGAGGGTGCGGCCGCTTCGATTGTGCGCCAACACCTCACGTATCTGATCCGGGCTGACATGACGGGCCTTGGCCACCCTGGCGACCTGGAGGTCGGCGTAGGCCGGCGAGATGTTCGGGTCGAGGCCGCTGCCGCTGGCGGTGACGGCGTCGGCGGGAACGGCGGGGTGGGCGGGTGCGGTGCCGCGGATGGGCACGATCTGGCCGATCGCGTAGTCCTCGCCGAACTTGGCGCACTCGACCCGCACGCCCTCGTAGAGGGTCAAAAACGGCGCCTGTGTCGTCTGGCACGGCTCGTTGACGCTGACCACCCGGGTGGGGTGGACGACGTTTCCGCGGGCGTCGCGGGGTCCGATCACCGACAGGACCGCACCCACACCGCCGCCGGTGCAGAACGGGCGCGACCCGTCGACACGTTCGAGCAGGCCCACCGCGGCGCTGCGCGAGCACACCGTTGTCAGCAGGCTCGGCTTGCCGGACGTGTCGACGATGCTTTCCGGGCCGAGGTTGCTCGCGCCCGACGACAGCGGGTCGTAGCCGTTGCCGGCCGCCGACGGGCGGCTCTGAAAGTATTGGGGCAGCGGATTGCCGTCCTTGTCGGTGAACAGCTGACCGATCAGCCGGCTGCCGACCGGCTTGCCGTTCGCCGTGAGAATCGAGCCTTCGGCCTTGTCGTGCAGTCCCGGGATCTGCGCGACGAGCCAGATGAACAGCGGGTAGGCGATGCCGGTGATCACGGTCAGCACCAGCAGCGCGCGGAAAGCCGCCCAATGCATGCGAACGAAATACGAGAAGCTCATGTCAGGATATCCCTGGGACGAATTGGACAATCAGGTCGATCAGCTTGATCCCGATGAACGGGGCGATAATGCCGCCAAGTCCGTAGACATACAGGTTGCGGCTCAGCAGCTTTGACGCGCTGTTCGGCGTGTAGCGCACGCCGCGCAATGACAACGGGATGAGCATTACGATGATGATCGCGTTGAAGATCACCGCCGACAGGATCGCCGACTCCGGGCTATGCAGCCGCATGATGTTGATCATGTCCAGTCCGGGGAACAGCGCGACGAACATCGCCGGGATGATCGCGAAATACTTTGCGATGTCGTTGGCGATCGAGAAGGTGGTCAACGCGCCACGGGTAATCAGCAGCTGCTTGCCGATCTCGACGATCTCGATGAGCTTGGTGGGGTCGGAGTCGAGATCGACCATGTTGCCCGCCTCTTTGGCGGCCGACGTCCCGGTGTTCATCGCCACGCCCACGTCGGCCTGAGCCAGGGCCGGCGCGTCGTTGGTGCCGTCGCCGGTCATCGCGACCAGCTTGCCGCCCTCTTGCTCCCGCTTGATCAGCTCGAGTTTGTCCTCGGGCGTGGCCTCGGCGAGGAAGTCGTCGACGCCAGCCTCATCGGCAATCGCTTTGGCGGTCAACGGATTATCGCCAGTGATCATCACCGTGCGGATGCCCATCCTACGCATCTCGTCGAATCGATCACGCATGCCCTGCTTGACGACGTCCTTGAGGTGGATGACGCCCAGCACTCTTGCCTTTTGGTCGGCCTCGCCGCCAAGGCTCTCCCCGACGACCAGCGGGGTGCCGCCGCCGGCGGAGATGCCGTCGACGAGCTCCCCGAGCTGTTGGGGAACCTTGCCGCCTTGCCCACGCACCCATTCCACCACCGAGCTCGCCGCGCCCTTGCGCAAGAGGTGCCCGTCGACGTCGACGCCGGACATCCGCGTCGCGGCGGAGAACTCCACCCAGTGGGCGTGTGCGAGTTCGCCCGGCGTTCGTGCGCGCAGCCCGAAGTGTTGTTTTGCGTATACGACGATCGAACGTCCCTCCGGCGTTTCGTCTGCGAGGCTGGACAATTGCGCGGCGTCGGCCAGCTGCTCATGGGTGACACCGTCGAGGGGGATGAAGGCGCCGGCCTGCCGGTTGCCCAGGGTGATGGTGCCCGTCTTGTCGAGCAGGAGAGTGTTGACGTCGCCCGCGGCTTCGACCGCGCGTCCGGACATGGCGAGCACGTTGCGTTGCACCAACCGGTCCATGCCGGCAATGCCGATCGCAGAGAGCAGCGCGCCAATGGTTGTGGGGATCAGGCACACCAGCAGTGACACCATCACGATCCCGGCGACGCCATTTGCGTTCAGCGCCTGGGTGTCCGGGACGCCCGGATTGTTCATCTTCGAATAGATCGCCAGAGGCTGCAGGGTGGCGACGGCGAAAACGAAGATGATCGTCAACGCGGCCAACAGGATGTTGAGCGCGATCTCGTTGGGAGTCTTCTGCCGGTTGGCGCCCTCGACGAGCGCGATCATCCGGTCGATGAAGCTCTGCCCGGGCTTCTGGGTGATCCGCACGACGATCCGGTCGCTCAGCACGATGGTGCCGCCGGTGACCGCCGAGCGGTCACCACCGGACTCGCGGATCACCGGCGCCGACTCCCCGGTGATGGCCGATTCATCCACGGAGGCAATGCCATCGACGACATCACCGTCACCCGGTATCACCTGCCCGGCCTCGACCACGACGACGTCACCCTGCTGCAGCAACGGCGCCGCGACCTCTTCCTCGACGGCAGGCGCGCCGGGTTGCCAGTCCTTGAGCCGCCGGGCCAGCGTCTGGGTTTTGGCTCGGCGCAGGGTTTCCGCCTGGGCCTTGCCGCGGCCTTCCGCCACCGCCTCCGCGAGGTTCGCGAAAAAAACGGTGAGCCATAACCAGACCACGATCAACCATGCGAACCAGGTCGGTTTGATGATCGCCAGCGCGGTGCTCCAGGTGGCACCGATCTCGACGATAAACATCACCGGGTTACGCCACAAGGTGCGCGGGTCGAGTTTGCGAAGCGCGTCCGGTGTCGACCTCCACAGCATCTTCGGATCGAGCAAACCGCCTTGTACCCGTTTGGTATTCGCGGAATTGGAGGACTGCGACTGCTCAGCCGGGTCGATAGTGGTCGCGGTCATCAGTGGATTCCTTCAGCGAGCGGTCCGAGCGCCAGCATGGGCAGGAAAGTGAGGGCGACAAGAATCAAGGTCACCCCTGCGACCATTCCCACGAACTGCGGCCGGTGGGTGGGCAGTGTGCCCGCCGAATCCGGCGTCGCGCCCTGTTTTGCGAGCGAGCCGGCCAGCGCCAGCACGAGCACGATCGGCAGGAATCTGCCGAAGACCATGGCCAGGCCGAGGGCGGTGTTGTACCAGTTGGTGTTGACGCTGATTCCGGCGAAGGCCGACCCGTTGTTGTTGGCCGCGGAGGTGAACGCGTACAGCACTTCCGACAGGCCGTGCGGACCAGTGTTCAGCATGCCGGCGCGTTCACCCGGCAGCGCCATCGCGATGGCTGTTCCGGTCAGCACGATCAACGGCGTAACCAGGAAATAGCTTGCGGCGAGCTTGATTTCGCGGGGGTTGATCTTCTTGCCGAGGTATTCCGGGGTACGGCCGACCATCAGTCCGGCGACGAACACCGTGATCACCGCCAGGATCAGCATCCCGTACAGACCCGAGCCGGTGCCGCCGGGCGCGACCTCGCCGAGCTGCATGTTGAACATGGTCATCATGCCGCCAAGGCTGGTGTAGGAGTCGTGAAAGGAGTCGACGGCACCGGTGGAGGTGAGCGTCGTCGCGTCGGCGAACACCGCCGAGTTGGCGACACCGAACCGCTGCTCGACCCCCTCCATCGCCGAGCCGACCGCACTCGGCACCGTCCCGTGGTGCTGCAGCTGGAACCACATCATGAAGGTCACGCTGATCGCGTACAGCGACGCCATCACCGACGCGATCGCATAACCCTGCTTCGTGCTGCCCACCATGCGCCCGAACGTGCGCGGCAGCGAGAAGCTGATCACCAGCAGCAGGAAGATCTCCAGCCAGTTGGTCCACGTGGTCGGGTTCTCAAACGGGTGCGCGGAGTTCGCGTTGTAGAAGCCGCCGCCGTTGGTGCCCAGCTCCTTGATGGCTTCCTGGCCGGCCACCGGGCCCCCGGTGATCGTCTGCTGCGTCCCATTGAGGGCGGTGACGACCTGGTCGTTCAGGTGGAAGTTCTGAATCGCTCCTCCCGCAACCAGCAGGATCGCGCCCAGCACCGCGATGGGCAGCAGAATCCGCAGAGTGCCGCGCACCAGGTCGACCCAGAAGTTCCCCAGCTCGCCGGTGCGCGTGCGCGCGAACCCGCGTACCAGCGCGATCGCGACCGCCATGCCGACGGCCGCGGATACGAAGTTCTGCACCGCGAGGCCGGCCATCTGCACGAGGTGGCCCTGTGTCGATTCGCCGGAATAGGCCTGCCAGTTGGTGTTGGTGACGAAGCTGACCGCAGTGTTCCACGCCAGTCCCGGGGTCATCTTGGTGGCCGGATCATGCAGATGCAGGGGCAATTTGCCCTGCACGAGTTGGAACACGAACAAGAAGAGAATGCTGATCGACGAGAACGCCAACACGCTGCGCGCGTAGGCGCCCCAGGTCTGCTCCGAGCGTGCGTCAACCCCGATCAGTCGATAGATGCCTCGCTCGACGTAGCCGTCCTTCTCCGAGGTGTAGACCCGGTACATGTAGTCGCCCAGGGGCACGTGCACCGCCGCCAGCGCTACGACGAGGACAGCCAGAAAGAGCAGCCCCGCTGTTGTTGTTGTGCTCACTAGAACCGCTCCGGGAACAGCAGCGCGCAGCCGAGAAACAGTGCGAGGAGAATGGAAAGCACTAAACCGACGATGTTTTCGTAGCTCACAGCCGCTCGACCAACTTCTGCACGAAGCCCAGTACGGCGAACACCGCCACCGTAAGCACGACGAACGCCACTACGCCCACTTCGAGCCCATCTTGTCTCCGTTCCGCGCTACGTGCATGCGAAAGCCCCTCATCGAGTCAGCCACAGCGCTGTCTCGGAGGCAAGGTCAGCTTGAAATTAGCTGGCGCCCGTGGGTAAGGGCCTTTGGTTGACACTTTTCTAACGGCGTCGCGGGGCACCTTTACGGTTTCTTAACGCCCGCCGCAGCGATGACTCCGTGCGGCTATCCGGCGCCGGCGCCCCGCCCGTCGATCATCGGGAGACGAACCCGGAAAACCGTTCTGCCCTCGGTGGATTCGGCGGTGACGGAGCCGCGGTGGGCCTTGACGATCGAACTGACGATGGCCAGGCCCAGCCCCGTGCCCGAGCTGTTGACCCTCGAGTTGTCCGCCCGGGCGAACCGTTCGAACAAGCGGGGGAGAAGCTCCGGGTTGATGCCCGGGCCGTCGTCGGCGACGGTCAGTTCGACATACGGCGCCTCGGGCCCCTCGCGGTGGCAGGTGATCCCGGTTGTGACCGTGACCCCGGGCGGGGTATGCACCCGGGCGTTGTTGAGCAGGTTACTGACGAGTTGGTGTAGCCGGTCTTGGTCCCCGCGGACCCACACCGATTCCTCGGGCAGGTTCTTCACCCAATGGTGCGTCGGCGCCGCGACCGCCGCGTCGTTCACCGCGTTGACGACGAGCTCGGCCAGGTCGACGTCCTCGCTCTGCAGGTCTTGTCCCTCGCCCAGGCGGGAGAGCAGCAGCAGCTCGTCGACAAGCAGCGTCATGCGCCGCGCTTCGGACTCGATGCGGGCCAGCGCGTATTCGGTGGTCGGCGGCAACTCCGAACTGTCCTGGCGGGTGAGTTCGGCGTATCCCTGAATCGCCGCCAGCGGCGTCCGCAGCTCGTGGCTGGCGTCGGTGATGAATTGGCGCATCCGCAGGTCGGATTCGGCGCGCTGCGCCAGTGCACTATCGACGTTGTCCAGCAACCGGTTCAGGGTGTGGCCGACGATGCCGACCTCGTTCTGCTGGTTGGTGTCCCGCGGCCGCACCCGGACACTGATCCGGTGGTCGTCGTCGGTAAGCGGCATGGCGGCGACTTCCGCCGCGATACCGGCCAGCCGGCGCAACGGTCGAAGGGTGTAGCCGACGACCCAAACCGTGAGTCCGGCGGTGACCGCCAAAGCCGCTGCGATGAGCAGGGTCGTGGTGACCTGCTTGCGGGCGATGATTCGGTCAGCGAGGTTGAGCGACACCCCGGCAACCAGCACGTCGGGTCCATCGGCGTGGCTGTTGAGCCGGTAATACCCTAGGCTGCCTAGAATTTCGGTCCGTGGCGGCCCGTCGGTCCATGACTGCGCTTCGATGGCGCGGACCACGTCGGCGGGCGCCGGTCGTGCTTCGGCTTCGGAGAAAACCGCCGACCCGATGACGGCGCCGTTGTGCAACACCACTATGAGGTTTCCCGGCGTTTGATCGGTGAACTGCAGCATCGCCTGGTCCAGTGGCTTAGCGCCGTTAGCCGGATTATGTTCACCCGTACGGTATTTGGTGTACGAGTGGCCCAACGCGTCCAAGGAGCCGGTGACGTCGGCGTCGCTCATCGCGGTGACGTAGCCGCGCAGGCTCAGCACGGAGACGATTCCGACCGTCATCAGCACCACGCTGACCACTGCCAGTACGCCCAATAGCAACTGGCGGCGTAACGAACGGGGTAGCCACCGCGGAAGATCTCCGGACAAGGCGTCCCGGCCCTGGCTCATTCCGGGGGCCGCAGCATGTATCCAACACCGCGCACGGTGTGAATCATCGGTTCGCGGCCGGAGTCGATCTTCTTCCTCAAATACGAGATGTACAGATCGACGATGCTGGTGCGTCCGGCGAAGTCGTAGTTCCAGACGCGGTCGAGGATCTCGGTGCGGCTCAGTGCGCGGCGGGGATTGCGCATGAGGAAGCGCAGCAGTTCGAACTCGGTTGAGGACAGCGATATCTGTGTGCCGTCGCGGATCACTTCGCGGCTGGCGGTGTCGAGTCGCAGATCGCCGACATTAAGGGTTTCGGCGGCCGGCGGGGTCTGCTGGCCGGAACGGCGCAACAACCCACGCAGCCGGGCGACGAGCTCTTCGAGGCTGAAGGGCTTGGTCATGTAGTCATCGGCGCCGGCGGTCAGGCCGGTGACCCGGTCCATGACCGAGTCCCGCGCGGTCAAGAACATCGTCGGGGTGTAGGCATCGGATTGGCGGACTCGCTCCAGGATTCGCAACCCGTCCACGTCGGGAAGCATGATGTCAAGCACCAGCACGTCGGGGTTCACCTTGTCGAACTTGGCCATCGCCTCGCGCCCGTTGTGGGCGATGTCGACGACCCAACCCTCATAGTGCAGTGCCATCTTCACCAGGTTGGTCAGTGCCGGCTCGTCATCGACCAGCAACACCCTGATCGGTGATCCATCGGCACGGTAAATCCTGGGCAGTTGCCCGAGGATGGCCTGGCGGGGGCGCTGGCCACCCGCGTATCCCGACATTGCGGTCATGTTCCTACATTCTGGTAAGGCACACACTCAACTGTCACGAAGTTCATAGAGTTCTCAAATGTGGGGTGTCAGGCGCGTCGGCTGGGCGCCATGGTCGGACGTGAGTCCGACGGCGCGGTTCACCGGATCGGGTTCCGTCCCTCACTCATCCCGCGTTCGCCGGTGGCCGGGTAGGCCAGGCGGAGAGGGTTCGAAACCAAAAGGGCCCGCACACCGTGGTGTGCGGGCCCTTTTGGTGAAGAGGCGGTGTCAGGCCCAGCTGGACCCAACGGCGCTGTCGGTGCTGGCCATGTTGTTGCCGGCACTCTGCACCTTCTGCCCGTGGGCGTTGGCCTGCTCGTAGATCACCTGGAAGTTGCGACCCAACTGGGTGATGAACTC
>NZ_LQPH01000120.1 GCF_002102255.1 Mycobacterium nebraskense | reverse complement strand
ATGCTGCGCGACCACGCTGTCTACCAACCCGCAACCACTACTGCGGCGGCTTGACAACGTCATTGAGATTCTCCTTCGCCTACCGCGACGGCCGTCCACTACGGCCGGCGGCCCGCGCCGCGGCCTCGTCTGCCTCCATGCGAGCAGCCTCCGCCATGGTCGGTGCCCCACCGCCCAGCCGGCGCGGCGTCCAGTACGCCCCGGGTTCGTGCGGGTAACGCTGTTGCACCTGGTGTAGCAGCGTGGTCATCGACTCGCGCAGCGCAGCGTCGGTCCGCGCGATGTCTTCGGCCGCCCGCACCGGCGCGCCCACCTGCACACTAATCGGCACCTTGGTGCGGCCCAGTGTGCGCGGGTGGTCTTTGGTCCAGATCCGGTGCGCTCCCCACACGATCACGGGGATCATCGGGACGTCCGCGTCGATGGCCATGCGGGCGGCGCCCGTTTTGAACTCCTTGAGCTCGAAGCTGCGGCTGATCGTGGCCTCCGGATACACCCCGACCAGTTCGCCCTCGCGGAGCCGCTGCACGGCCAGCGCGTAGGCGCCCGCCCCCGCACCGCGGTCCACCGGAATGGTCCGGGTGTGCTTGATCAGGAAGTTGACGATCTTCACCTGCTGCATTTCGGCCTTGATCATGAACCTGAGCCGGCGCTGCCGGCGATGCACGGCCAGCGCGGCGGGCAGAAAGTCGACATAGCTGGTGTGGTTGATCGCGATCACGGCGCCACCGGAGTCGGGAATGTTCTCCTCGCCGCCGTAGGAGATCCGGGTGTCGGTGGCCGCAACCGCCAGCCGGGCCAGGACCTCGAGCGTGCGAAAGACCGGCTCCACCATCGATCGCTACTCCGGCGCTCCCGCGGATCCAGCCCGGCGCGCCGCGCGAGCGGCCGCCTCCTCGGCGTCCATCCGGGCGGCTTCGGCCAGGGACGGGGCACTGCCGCCCAGCCGGCGCGGCACCCAGAACTCACCGGCCGGATGCGGCCCATACATTTCCTGGGCCCGCTCCAGCAGGTGTTGCATCCGCGAGTGCAGCAGCCCCTTCAATTCCTCGACGCCCAGCGTGGGTTCGATCGGTTCGCCGACGAGCACAATGATGGGCACCTTCGGGCGCAACAGCTTCTTGGGGTGCCCCTTGGTCCAGACCCGCTGCGCGCCCCAGACGATCACCGGAACGATCGGCACCCCGGCCTCGACCGCCATCCGGGCGGCACCCGACTTGAATTCCTTGATCTCGAAGCTGCGGCTGATCGTGGCTTCCGGATAGACGCCGACCAGCTCCCCGTCCTTGAGATTCCTGACCGCTTCCTCATAGGAGGCGGCCCCGTCCTGCCGGTTCACGGAGATGTGCCGCAGGCTGCGCATGATCGGGCCGGTGATCCCGTGGTCGAACACCTCCTGCTTGGCCATGAACCGCACCTTGCGACCCAGACCCTGCTGGTAGGCGGGCAGACCCGCGAACGTGAAGTCGAGGTAGCCGGTGTGGTTGATGGCGATGACCGCACCACCGCTCTTGGGCAGGTTTTCGACGCCCGTGACCGTGATCTTGAGACCTTGTAAGCGCCATACCAAGCGGGCAAGTTGAATGACAGTCCCGTATACCGGTTCCACAGCTGTTCAGCCTAATGCTCCCGGCTGTGAGTCACCGAAGTGCCGAGAAGGGGGACTCCGGTGCTGGGCTGGAATTTCTTCCCGGCCGGGTTGGGATGCGGAATCCTTTGCCGCCTGCGGCGTCGAGCCGGACACCGGGACGCACCGACTGCTGCCGCGGTGGTGGCAGGCCGAAGATGCTGCCTCGCGCTAAGCTCGGGTGCTGAAAAGCCGTTATCCGGCCGCGGGCCGCAACGGCCTTTGAGCGGCCTCCAGGAAGGTGTTTGTGCAGGTCACGAGCGTAGGTCACGCCGGATTTCTGATCGAGACCCCCGCGGGCAGCATCCTTTGCGACCCCTGGGTCAATCCCGCGTACTTCGCGTCCTGGTTCCCGTTCCCGGACAACAGCGCGCTGGACTGGGACAGGCTGGGCGACTGCGACTACCTGTACGTGTCGCACCTGCACAAGGATCACTTCGACGCCAGGAATCTGGCCGAGCACGTCAACAAGGACGCGGTGGTGCTGCTGCCCGACTTCCCGGTGCCGGACCTGCGAAACGCGTTGCAAGAGCTCGGTTTCTACCGGTTCTTCGAGACCAGCAACTCGGTCAAGCACCGGGTCAGCGGCCCGAAGGGCGACCTCGATGTCATGATCATCGCCCTGCGGGCACCGGCCGACGGCCCGCTCGGTGACTCGGCACTGGTGGTTTCCGACGGCGTGACAACGGCTTTCAACATGAACGACGCCCGGCCGGTCGATCTGGACGTCCTGGCGACAGCTTTCGGACACATCGACGTGCATATGCTGCAGTACTCCGGCGCGATCTGGTACCCGATGGTCTACGACATGCCCGCGCGCGCCAAGGAGTCGTTCGGTGTCCAGAAGCGGCAGCGGCAGATGGACCGCGCCCGCCAGTACATCGCCCAGGTGGGCGCGACGTGGGTCATCCCGTCGGCCGGGCCGCCGTGCTTCCTGGACCCGGAGCTGCGTCACCTCAACGACGACCGCGGCGATGCGGCCAACATCTTTCCGGACCAGATCGTGTTCCTCGACCAGATGCGCACCCACGGGAACCACGGCGGTCTGCTGATGGTCCCCGGCTCGACCGCGGACCTCACCGGCACCACCTTGAATTCGCTCAGCCATCCGCTTCCCGACGACCAGGTCGAGGCGATCTTCACCACCGGGAAGCAGGCCTACATCGCCGACTACGCCGAGCGGATGGCGCCCGTCCTGGCCGCGGAGCGGGCGAGCTGGGCCCCCGCCGCCGGGGAACCCTTGCTGGAGCAGTTGCGCGCCCTGTTCGAACCGATCATGTCGCAGAGCGACGAGATCTGCGACGGAATCGGCTACCCCGTCGAACTCGTGATCGGCCCGGAGACCGTGATCCTGGACTTCCCGAAACGCGTGGTGCGCGAACGAATTCCGGATGAGAAGGTCCGCTACGGGTTCGCCATCGCACCTGAGTTGGTCCGCACCGTGCTGCGCGACCGGGAACCGGATTGGGTCAACACCATCTTCTTGTCCACCCGATTCAGGGCCTGGCGCGTCGGCGGCTACAACGAATACCTGTATACGTTCTTCAAGTGCTTGACCGACGAACGGATCGCCTACGCCGACGGCTGGTTCGCCGAGACGCATGACGATTCGTCGTCAGTCACGCTGGAGGGCTGGGAGATTCAGCGTCGCTGCCCCCACCTGAAGGCCGACCTGTCGAGATTCGGCGTGGTGGAGGGTAATACGTTGACCTGCAACCTGCATGGCTGGCAGTGGCGATTGGATGACGGGCACTGCCTGACGGCGCGGGGTCACCAACTGCGAAGTTCACGAGCATGACCGACGGCCAAGGCCAATCTTACGACGACGGCCTGGTTCAGCTGGACCGCGCCGCAATCACGCTGCGGCGCTATCACTTTCCTTCCGGCACGTCCAAAGTCATTGCACTGAGCTCGATTCGCGGCTACAAGGCCGAGGGGTTGGGCCTGTTCACGCAACGATTCCGGATCTGGGGCAGCTCCGACCTCCGTCGCTGGCTGCCGCTGGACGTGAGCCGGCCGTTGAAGTCGACGTTGATCACGCTCGACGTGCCCGGCATTCGGCCCAGCCCGGCCTGCACACCGGCGCGACCGGATGAGTTCACCGCACTACTGGATGAGCTGCTAAGTCAGCGCGGTTAGCGGCGCGCGCGAGTGCGCAAATGCCTGGCTCTGTCGGCCGTCGGCGACCCGGACGTAGGCCGACTTCATGGCCTGGATGTACCGGCCCACCGATTCGCGGGCGACCGGGTTATCGGGAAACAGCACCGTCACCTTGGTCTCGTGCTGGAGCCGAATCACCCACAGCGAAACCTGATGGGAGACCCTACCCTCGTCGTAGATCCGAAAGTTCAAGTCGGAGTTGGCGACAGACGACAAGGGGGCGATGCTGGCGTCCAGGAACGACATCACGAAGTTGCCGGGCCGTGGCCTGTCCAGGCCCGCCTCCGGAGGCGCCAGCTCCAGCACTCGGTCGAACGGTACGGTCGCCAGCTCGATGCCCGAATCGAACGACGTCTGCGCGGAGCGCGCCGCGGCGTCGAACAGCCCCGCGTCGACGCCCACCGTGACCGGAACCAAGCCGGTGAACCAGCCCGTCGTCATCAACTCCGTCGGCGTCCTGCGTGTATCGGTGGTGGTTACCACGGAAAAAGTGTCGGCACCGGTCAGTTCGCGCTGCGTGAGGCCCGCGCAGCCGAACACCCCGCCGCTGAAACGGGCGTCCGCGCCGACGCAGGCTCGCTCGAACCGTTCCGTCTGCCGCTCGTCCAACAGCGTTTCGGTGACGAGCCTGCCGGCATAGGGCACCGTGAGGTCGCCGAGGGGCAGCGGGAAGTACGGCAGCGTTCCGCCGTTGTCGGCGGCGAACTCTATCCATGCGCGCACCTCGGGGGAGTCCACCGTCAAAGCGGCCAGCTCCTCCCGCTGGCGGACGCAGTAGTCGCCGTACCGGCCGGCCTCCGGGAGTTCGACGGGTGCGGCGCCGCCGACCAGGGCGGCGTACATCATGTGGATCTCCGTGAACAGAACGCCGACGATCATCGGATCGACACACAGGTGAGCGATGCTCGCGTAAAAGGTGAAATGGTTGCCGCTTTGCACGACCCCGAAGAAGAAACAATCCCACTGCAGCGGCTGCGGGGTCGATATGTGATCTCGCAACTCCTTCGGCGTCAGCTGCCCATGCTTGATCGGGACGAATTCGATATCGCCCGGGTCCGCGATGGTGTGGCGAACGATGTGTCGGGCATCGCGGTACTCGAACCAGCTGTGATAGGTGTCGTGCCGGCGAATGTGCGCGTTGATCGCGTAGTTCATGGCGCGGATGTCGCACCGGCCCGGAATCTCCCAGGTGAAGATCATCAAGCGCGACATATCCAGACCCCGCGCCGCGTGATCGCTGTAGCGCCGAAGATGTTGCGTTTGCTGGTAGCTGGGGGGTACCGGACTGACCGGCGCTTCCGCCGCTTTGGCCTTCGCTGCGGGTGAAGCATGCCAACAGGTAACGGGGCCCGCTTGCGGTGTCCAGCCTCGGAGAGTTGTTATGCCAAACACTGAATACCCTGCACCTCCGCGCTATTCGGCTCGGCATAGCTGAAGCTGAGCGGCCCGCCAAGCGATGCTTCCAAGCGACCTACCGTCCGCGCTGTCGCCACGGAGCCGAGCCCGCCAGTGCGCCCGCAGCTACCCCGCGGCCGGGCGTGTTCACGCGCTCCCACGAAATCCCTTGGCGAACACCCACAATGGCGAGCACCGAACCAACAGGTCCAGCTGCCGCCCAAGGACTTCTCCAGCCGAAAAGTGGTACTGCGGGAATCATCAGCATAACCGCTATGCACGCCGGGCGCGCAGTGAAACCCCGTGGGCGCGTCACGTCTGAATTACGGCCGCCTTACGGAAGACACCAAATCCGATGGCCGGCTTGGCCGGCGAGTTTCAGCGCGGAGCCGGGCGGGGTGCGGTACGGTTGCCCAGCATGTGGATCACCGTGCTGGTTCTGGCCGGCTCGGTGATCTTCGAACCGATACGGCTCGGTGTGGTGGTCCTGCTGCTCAGCAGGCGGCGCCCTCTTTTGCAGCTGCTGGTGTTTTTGTGCGGTGGCTTCATCATGGGTGTCGGCGCGGGTCTGGTAGTGCTTTTCATCCTCAGGGCCGCGCCGGTCGTCGGCCACTTCAGCGTGGCGCAGGTCCAGATCGCGTCCGGGTTCGTCGCGTTGCTGATCGCCGCTGTCCTGGCCACCAATGTGTCGCTGCGCAGGATGGTCCGCCCCGCACCGGCGGACGGGGCGGTCGGCGGCGGTGGCAGTGGTGGCGTTGCACTGCTGGAACGGACGGCGCCGCGCCGGCAGCACCTGGCAGACCGCGCACGCACCTTTTTGCGAGGTGACTCGCTAAGTGTCGCAGCGGTTAGCGGGATGGGGGCCGCGTTGCCGTCCGCGAATTACCTGGGCTCGATGGCCGCCATTCTTGCCTCGCACGCCGCACCGGCCGCACAGGTTCAGGCGCTGGTGGCCTTCAACCTGGTCGCGTTCACCGTGGCCGAGATCCCGCTGATCGGCTACCTGGCAGCGCCGCAGAAGACGCGCGCCTTCATGGCCGCGCTGCAAAGCTGGCTGCGATCCCGCGGCCACCGCGACATCGCCGTGTTGGTGGCGGCCGGGGGATGCTTCATGCTCGTCCTCGGGGTGACCACCCTCAGCGCGGGGTAGCATCCCTGCTATAGCTCTTTCGACAGGCCGGAGGGGAGTTCGTGAACAAGCTACTCGCCGGGGCCGTCGCCGTTGGAATGCTCACGTGCGCAACGATTCTCGATGAGAGTATCGCCGCCGCCGACACCGCTCTGATAGTGCCTGGCACGGCGCCGTCCCCGTACGGGCCACTGAGGTCGCTGTATCACTTCGATCCCGCGATGCAACCGCAGATCGACGCGAACTACTACAGTCCCGCGGCCGTCCGGCGTGTGGTGCCCTATCCCGGCAGCTTCTGGCCGGTCACCGGCCTGAACTCGCCGACCGTCAACAGCTCGGTGAACACCGGGGCGAACAATCTCGATGCCGCGATCCGGACCACCGACGGGCCCATCTCGGTGGCCGGACTGTCCCAGGGCTCGCTGGCGCTCGACCGCGAGCAGGCGCGCCTGGCGCACGATCCGACCGCGCCGCCACCGGGGCAGCTCACGTTCATCAAAGCCGGCAACCCGAACAACCTGCTCTACAAGGCGTTCGGGCCCGGGACGCACGTGCCGATCATCGACTACACCGTCCCCGCTCCGGTGGAGAGCCAGTACGACACGATCAACATCGTGGGCCAGTACGACCCCTTCTCCGACCCGCCCAACCATCCCGGAAATCTGCTGGCCGACCTGAACGCGATTGCCGCGGGAGGGTATTACGGCCACAGCGCCACGGCATTCTCCGACCCGTCTCGCGTCGCGCCCTGGGACATCACGAGGACGACCAACAGCCTGGGCGGCACCTCGACGACGTATTTCATCCGGAACTCTGAGCTGCCGCTGGCCCGGGCACTGGTCGACGGGGCGGGCATGCCCGCCGAGGCGGTGGGCCCGATCGACGCGGTGCTGCGCCCGATGGTCGACAGGGCCTACGACCCGGGACCGGCGCACAACCCCGTCCAGATCATCAACGGCATCACCCACATTCCCACGGTCATCTCCGCCGTGTCCTGGCCCGTCCGGGGTGCCGGCGCCGGCCTCAACCTGGCCACCAACTCGCTGGCGGTCGCCAACCTGGCCCGAGTCGTCGCGCCGGGTCCCAGACTCGGCAAGGGCGGTCTGTTGCCGAAAGTCGTCCGCGCGGTAGTCAAAGCCAAAAAGTAGCAGCGGCTAGAGCCTCAGCCCGTCCCGCGGCGAAAAGCCGACCAGTTGTTCGGCCGTCCACGCCGGTGCCTTCGCTTCGTCGGGCAGCAGCGGCTTGCGTTTGACCGGGCCGCGGTGCCGCCGCAGCGGCCATCGAGTCGCGGCCGCCCAGCCCGACGGCCGCCACCAGTTCGCCTGGCCGACCAGCACGGCGATCGCGGGCACCGTCACCGTCCGCAGCAAAAACGTATCCAGCAGCAGGCCGGTCCCGAGAACGAAACCGGCCTGAATCACCGTGGACAGGCTGGCGAACACCAGGCCGTACATCGACGCGGCCATGATCAGGCCCGCCGCGGTGATCACCCCGCCGGTCGAGGACACGGTCCGAATGACGCCGGAGCGCATTCCCAATGCGGATTCGTCCCGTAGCCGGGAAATGAGCAGCATGTTGTAATCGGCGCCCACCGCGACCAAGATGACAAACGTCAATCCGGGCACGCTCCAATGCATTTCTTCGCCGAGGATGAATTGGAACATGATGACGCCGATACCGAGCGCCGACATGTACGAGACGATCACCGTTCCGATCAGGTACAGCGGCGCAACGACCGCGCGCAGCAATGCGATCAGAATCAGCAACACCACGCAGATGGTCATCGTGATGATGAACCGCAGATCGTGATCGGAATAGTCGCGCGTCGCCTTGATCACGACGGGCAGCCCCACCACCGATATCTTGGCGTCGGCCAGCGTCGTATTCGGTTGGGCGCCTTGCGCGGCGGCCCTGATCGCGTCGACCTGGTCCATCGCGGCGGTGCTGAACGGATTGAGATCGGTCTGGATGAGGTACCGCATCGCGTGCCCGTCGGGGGAAACAAAGGCGCCGGCAAGCCTTTTCAGCTGGTCGGCATTCATCCCACCCAACAGGTCCTGCACGCCGCCCGGCAGCGCCACGGGCCTGCCACCCTCACCGGTGGCATACGACAACGCCTGCGCGGGAATGTAAAACCCCGCCATCGCCGGGGTCGTCGCCTCCTTCTTCATGGACAGCAAGAATGCGGACGCCTCGCCCAGCCCGAAACCCATCTTCTTGACCTGGTCCACCAATTGCTGCACACCGTCGGCCAATTGCCGGCTGCCATCGGCGAGAGTGTTGGTCCCCTGCTGCAAGAAGGTGATTTTCGCCCGCATGCCGCCCGGGCTCCCCATCCCCAAGGAACCCATCGCGCCGATGACGGTGGACAAGGCCCGGCGCAGCCCGGAGACCGTTGACGCGAGTGTCTGCACGGCCTGCGTCGCCCGCAGCTGGCGGGCCAACTCCGATATCTTGCCCAGCGTTCCGTCGTCACGCGCCGTCACCATCCGCCGCAGTTCCTCACGCGCATTGACGCAGGCGGGCTCGGCGCCGCACATCGGGCTGTTGTCGAGCGCGCCCAGCACGGGGTTGGCCCAATCAGAGTTGTTCGCAACGAAATTGGCGTTGGCGCCGATGGCATCGCCAAGCGACCGCATGCCGTTGACGAGACGTTCGGCGCCCTCGAGTTCGGCCAGCGCCCGGTTCCCGCCGAAGATGTTCTGCAGCGTCGCCAGGGCGTCGACCATGCCGCCGACCGCGGACACGGCCTGATTGACCTGGGTCCGCACGTCGCCGAGCTTGCCCGCCATCAGGTTGGCGCCGCCCGCCAGCCGATCGAGATCGCCGGTGTGGTCGACGATTTGCCTGGAGCCCGCATCCAGCTTGTCGCCGACTTCGCCGACCTGCCATGACGTCTTGGCCTGCTCCAGGGACTGCCCGGTCGGCCGGGTGATCCCCCTGACCATCGCGACGCCCGGCACCTGACTGACCCGCTGCGCCATCTGCTCGAGGTCGGCGAGGGCCTTCGCCGTGCGCAAGTCCTGCGGCGACTGGATGAACAGGTACTCGGGGATGATCAGGTTGGTCGAGAAATGCTTGTCCAGCGCGGCATAGCCGACCGAACTCTCGACGTTGCCCGGCAGGGCCTTGCGGTCGTCGTAGTTGTAGCGGGCCAGTCCCGCGCACCCAGCCAGAATCACCAGCACCAGCGCGCTGGCCAGCAGGTGAGTCTTGGGCCGGCGCACGATGTTCACGCCCGAACGCCGCCAGAAGCGGCGGCTGAGATCGCCGCGCGGCGCGATCCAGCCGCGGCGCCCGGCGAGCACCAGGAGGGCCGGCAGCAGGGTGATCGCGGCGAAGAAGACGACGGCCACCGAGATGCCCAGCACCGGTCCGACGGTCCGCAGAATTCCCAACTGGGTGAAGATCATCCCGAGAAACGTGACCGCCACGGTGGCCGCCGACGCCGCGATCACCTTGCCGATGGATGCCAACGCCGTGATGACGGCCTGATCCGAGTCCACGCCCTGTCGCACATAGTCGTGGTAGCGGCTGATCAGGAAGACGGCGTAATCCGTTCCGGCGCCGACCATCATCCCACTCATGAAGATGACGGTCTGGTTGGCGATGCCCAGGCCGGCCGATCCGACCAGGGCCACCAACCGCTGGGCCACCACCGCGGACATGCCGATCGTCAGCAGCGGCAGCACCATCGTGACCGGGTTCCGGTAGATGACCAGCAGGATGACGAGCAACAGAACGACGATCGCCAGCTCGATCCGCGTTCTGTCCCGCCGGCCGGTGAGGTTCAGGTCGGCGACGGTGGACGCGGGCCCGGTGAGGTTGGCCGTCAGCGTGGATCCCGCCACGGTCTGCTTCACGGTGTCGGCCACCCGCGCGTACGCCTGTTTGGATTGCGGCGAGCCCAGATCGCCGGGCAGGCCGATGGGCAGCATCCAGGCCTGGTGATCCTTGCTGGTCATCAGTTCACGCAGTGGCGGTGTGGTGACGAAATCCTGCAGCATCGCCACGCTTCGGGTGTCCCGGTGCAGGGCTTCGACCAGTTTCCGGTAGGTGCCTTCGTCGGCCGGGCTCAGTCCGTTGGTGTCGCTGAGCACCACCACCGCGATGCTCTGCAACCCGGCTTCACCGAACGCGGCGTTCATGTTCCGCGTCGCGGCCAACACCGGTGCGTCGGCCGGCAGGATGGCTACCGGGTGTTGCTGCGAGATCTCTTCCAGCGACGGCGCCGTCAGCGAAAGGATGCCCGCGAGCGCGATCCAAAACCCGATCACCAGCCACGGCCTTCGCCCGATCAGGCGCCCGAGCCGGGGGAAGACGCCCACTTGGTCGTCCTGGCCCGTCTTCGCCAATGACATTCCGAACCGCATTCTTTTCAGCGTCAGTACGCCACCTGCCGGTCGAGGTCGGCAACGTTACGTGCACGCTCCGCCGCCCCGCCGTCGGCGATGCGGACGCACACGGATTTTATGGCACCCAGGTATCGGGTAACGGAATTTCGGGCCGCGGGTTGGTTGGGGAACAATACGCTGGCCGCCGTCTCGTCGAACCGCCCGACCATCGTGCTCAGCGGGTAGGTGACCCTGCCGTCACTGTGCGCACCGACGGCAAGGCCCTCGAATAATTTGGTCATCATCGATAGCGGACTGGCTTGTGCGTCAAAGAAATTGACCAATGCGAACAGCGGTGGGGGCCTGCGCAGCGATGGCACCAACTCCACCACCCGCTCGAATGGCACCCGCGCGAGCTCCGCACCGGAATCGAAGGACGCCTGGGCGCTTCGCGCGATGTCGTTGAAGGACAATCCCGCCACGGGAACGGTGATCGGGATCTGGCCGGTGAACCAACCCTGCGTCGTGAAGTCGGCTTGCGCGCTGCGGGTGTCTTTCGGGGTGATGCCGAAATAGGTTTCGGCACCGGTCAACTCGTGCATCGCCAGAGCGAGGCACGCGAACATGCCTCCGACGAAGCGGGCGCCGGCTGCGACGCAGGCGGTTTCGAATCGGTGGGTTTGTTGCTCGTCCAGCAGCGTCATGCCCAGCAAGTCGCCGTCATAGGACTCGGATTGATCGCCGAGGGGCAGCGGGAACGCGGGGAACGTCCCGTCGTTCAGTTCGGCGAAGTCGATCCAGGCACGTACCTCCGGGGAGTCGACGGTCAGCGCCGAGGTGTGCTCACGCTGCCGGACGCAGTAGTCGGCATAGCTGCCGGCCGGCGGCAGTTCGACCGGCGGGTTTCCCCCGATCAGCTCGGCGTACATGGTCTGGAACTCCATGAGCCCCATCCCGACGAACTGCCCGTCGGCGTGCAGGTGGTCGATGCTGGCGTAGAAGGTGAACCGGTCCGGGCGCTGAATCACCCCGAAGCTGAAGCAATCCCACTGCAGCGCGTCGGGGGTGGCCACGATGTGGTCCTGCAGCTGCGCGCCGGTCCGCTCGCCGTGTTCGGTCAGGACGAACTCGATGTTCGCCGGGTCGGCGATGGTGTGGCGCACGATGTGGTCGGCGTCTCGGTACTCGAACCAACTGCGGTAGGTCTCGTGCCGGCGAAGGTGCGCGTTGATGACGTAGGTCATGGCCCGCAGATCGCACCGGCCCGACACCTCGACGGAAGCGATCAGCAGCCGGGAGTGGTCCAGCCCCCGGGCGGCCTGTTCGCGCAGGCTCCGAAGGTGCCGGGCCTGGACGTAGCTGGGCGGCACGGCGCTCGCCGGCGCCTCGAGCGCCTCGGCACGGGCGGCGGGCGACGGATGCCACGAGAACAATGTGCCGGGCGCGGGCGCCCACTCGTTGACCGTTGAGACATTCAAGGGTCCGATCCGCACTGCTACCTCCCGTACGTAGCACCGACGGCGGTGCGTGGAGAAAGGCAGCTCACTGCTCATCCGGGGGGATCCGCCAAACACCGGTGGTGCCGAGGTTCCTGGGTAGCCTAGCCCGCGTCGGCGTGGACCGCGCGGTACGACGTGCCGACCCGCGCGGCGGGTCGAATCGCTAGGCCGTGCGCTCGGCGAGGGCCTGCCGGGCCGCGTTGTAGCCGGGGATGAATGTGATGCCCGGACCGCCGTGGCAGCCCGCGCTGCCCAGGTACAGGCCCTCGATCGGGATCGGCTGACCGCGAAAGCCCCTTGGGCCGGGCCGGTTCGGCCCGATCTGGTCGGGGTTCAGCAGTCCGTGGCAGTAGTCGCCCCCGGGGGCGCCGAACATCACGCCCATGTGCTTGGGCGTGAAGGTGGTGTGCCGGATGATGCTGCGTTCGAAGTTCGGCGCCATCCGGGTGATCTTGTCGATCACCCGCTGGCCCATTTCGACTTTCGCGTCGCCGTAGTCGGCGCCGCCCTCGATCGGGAACCACAACGCGAACGCCGAGGCGGCGTGCTTGCCCGCGGGCGCCAGGTCCGGGTCGTTCTGCGTGGGGATCTGCAACACGACCGTCGGGTCGGCCGGGACGATTCCGCGCCGAGCTTCCTCCCACTGCTGCTGGACTTCTTCCGGCGTGCAGAACAGGCCTATCGATGCCTGCATCGCCGGCTCGTTGAGCGCCTCGTAGGGCGCGGCGAACTCCGGCGCTTCCTCCAGCGCGAAGTGCATCTGCAGGTAGCTGCCGCGGTGGTCGGTCCCGGCGTATCGCTCCCGAATATCGCCGGGCAGCAGGGCCGGGTCGATCAGTTCGTTGACGGTGATGTCGGGCGCGATGCCGGAGACGACGATCGGCGCGGTCAACGTGTCGCCACCCTCGGTGCGCACCCCGCTCACCCGCCCGTCGGTGACAACGATCTCGGTCACCTTGGTCCGCAGCCGGACTTCGCCGCCGTGGCTTTCCAGCAGTTGGCACAGGTGCGAGGTGAGCGCCCCGATGCCGCCGCGCAGCTTCTTCATCTGCATGGTGTCCCCGTCGGGCACGCCCAACCCGAAGGCCAGCGCGGCCGCGCTGCCCGGCGTGGCGGGCCCGCGATAGAGGGTGTTGACGGCCAGCACCGTCATCGAGCCGCGCAGCGCGCCGTGCTTCTCGCGGTCCGGAAGGTAGCGGTCCAACACGTCGGTGACCGAGCCGAACAACATGTCATCGATGGAAGAGCGTTCGAATTCGTTTGTCGCACAGGCATACATCTCGTCATAGGTCTTGGGCTGCGTTCCCGCCTCGAACCGGCCCAAGGCCCGCGTCGGCGCTTGGCTCCAGGCCATCAGCCCCGCCATCCCGTTGACCGCGTCCGCCCCGTGCACCTCGTTGAGGTGGGTGAACAACTTGATGGGGTCGCTGTACTGGATCAGCGGATCGTCGCCGACGCCGCGCACCGCCACCGACATCACGTCCAGGTCGATCGTCGGCAGGGTGTCCAGACCGAGCTCCTCGACGACCACCATCGACGTGGGGAACTGCACCGAGCCGGCGATCTCGAACCGGTACCCGTCGAAAAGCTCCACCGTGGAAGCCATCCCACCGGCATAGAGCTTGGAATCCAGGCACACTGTCCGCAGACCCGCCTTCTGCAGCAGCACCGCCGCTGCCAGGCCGTTGTGCCCCGCACCGATAACTATCGCGTCATACCGTGTCATGTCCTGCCCTCCAGCAATGGAGGCTGGCACGGCCGCGAAGTTTTGTCAATTATGACGAAACTATTATCGGGAGTCCGTGTCCCAGGCGTCGATGATGCCCGCGCGGAGCGTCTCCAGCGCCGCGTGGCACATCCGCGCCAGCTCGCCCAGCGAGCGATCGTCGCCCAGCATCCAGAACTCCATCGCTCCGAAAACACCCGCCGCGATGCAGCGCGCGATCACCGCGGCACGCAGCCTCCCGTCCAGCGTCCCGCTCGCCGTACAGCTACGTCGGTGCAGCTGCGCCTGGATGACCCCGGCGAAGTCGGCCTGGACTTCCTGCATGTGCCGGACGATGCGGCCGGGGTCGAGTTCGCCGCCCCGCAGAGCGGCTATCTTCGTCACCGCCTCAACGTCATAGGGGAACGAGAAGATGGCCGATTGCACCGAATCGATGATCAGCTCGTCGGCCGGCCGGGCGTCCAGTGCGGCACGAAACCAGTTGAGGCCGGTGTAGTCGGCAAACAACAGATCGTGCTTGGACTTGAAGTGGCGATAGAACGTTCGCAGCGAGACCCCGGCGTCCACCGCGATCTGCTCGGCCGAGGTCTCCTCGACTCCCTGGGCCAGGAATCGCACCAAGGCGGCCTGGATCAACGCCTCCCGCGTGCGCTCGCTGCGCACCGTCTGCGCCGGCCTGACCATGCAAGTAAGGTACCGCACCAATCTTTTGTCAGTATTGACAAAACTTTGGGTCTGGGGTGAGACTGCCGCCATGGTCTCGCTTCTTGTGCATGCAGTTCTCGGGCTCAGTGTCATCGGCTGGATCGTCGCCTCGAACTCGAAGGTCTTCGCCCGGCCGGCCGGCGGGCCGTTGTTTTCCCCGCTGGAATGCCTGTACTACGTCGTCGGCATCGCTTCGGTCGCCCTGGGCTGGTACTTCAACATCACCTACGTCGAGCAGTATTCGCACGGATCCAGCAACCCGCTATGGGGCGAACACGGCAGCTGGGCCGAATACATCAAGCTGATGTTCACCAACCCGGCGGCGGACTCCGCCAGCCAGGACTACACGATCGCGAATGTGATTCTGCTGCCGCTGTTTACGATCGTGGACGGCTACCGCCGCGGGCTCAAGCACCCGTGGCTGTACTTCGTCTCCAGCCTTTTCACCAGCTTCGCGTTCGCGTTCGCCTTCTACTTCGCCACCATGGAGCGGCAGCGCCGCCACGAACAGACGCGCCAGACGGTGGACGCCTAGGCAACCGGTTTGGTGGCCCGCCACCGCTGTCGACCGCGGTGGGCATCGATGCGGATGTCGGTGAATCCCGCGGCGTGCAGCCGCCGCGGGAGGTCCTTCGGTGTGATCGGGTTGTAGGTGTCGGCGACGTGCAGCAGCCGGAATGACAGGGACGGGACGCCGTCGCTACCGGCGAAAACCCCACCCGGTTGCAGCACCCGGAACGCCTCGGCGAACAGCCGGTCCTGCAACTCGGCGCTGGGAACGTGGTGCAGCATCGTGAAGCACACCACCGACGTGAAGTGGCCGGCGGGCAACCCGGTATCGGTGCCGTCGCCGTGGATGACGCGGGCCCGCTCGCCGTAGCGACGCTGCAAGCGATCGGCCATCGCGGCGTCGACTTCGACGGCGGTGAGCGAGGCGGTGCGCTCGACGAGCGCGCGAAGCGTGGCCCCGTATCCGGGGCCGATTTCCAAAGTCCGGGCGCCCAATTCGACCCCGTCCAACGCCCAGGGCAACAGCCGATCGGCCACCGCTTTTTCCCAGCCCGCCGAGCTGCACCAGCGCCGGTGCAGAAAATTCATCGCCATAGCAATCACGCTAGGCCGACGCACGGGCTGCGGGCTTCCGATATTCTGCCGTGGTATGTCGGGAATCAGCCATCACGGGCGGGCGACGTCGTCGCAGGCGCTGCCGCCGGGAGCCCGGATCGAGCGGCACCGGCATGCCCTGCACCAGATCGTCTATCCGTCCTCGGGCGCGGTCTCGGTCACCACCCCGGCGGGGACCTGGATCACCCCGGCGAATCGCGCGATCTGGATACCGGCGGGCTGCTGGCATGAACATAAGTTCCACGGCCACACGCAGTTTCACGGCGTCGCGCTGGACCCCAGCCGTTACGCTCACGGCCCCGCGGCACCGGCCGTGCTGGCGGTCAACCCATTGATGCGCGAACTCATCATCGCGTGTTCGCAGACCGACGGGACCGACACCGACTCACACCACCGGATGCTGGCCGTGCTGCACGATCAGTTGCAGACGACCAGCAGCGGCGAGCCACTGTGGATTCCCACACCCGTCGACGGCCGGCTGGGGCAAGCATGCGCGATGATCGCCGACAACCTGCGCGAGCCGCTGACCTTGCTGCAGATCGGCCACCGGGTCGGCGTCAGCCAGCGCACACTGAGCCGCCTGTTCCGCGACGAGCTGGCAATGACCTTTCCGCAATGGCGCACCCAGCTCCGGCTGCAACACGCCCTGGTGCTGCTCGCCGAGCACCGCGACGTCACGTCGGTGGCGGCCGAATGTGGTTGGGCCACACCAAGTGCCTTCATCGACACCTACCGGCGGGCTTTCGGGCACACCCCGGGCCGGCTGGCCGCGAAGGCGCTTTAGCCAATGGTGGCGACCCGTCCCCCGCAAGCGGGAGGTACCCCAGCGCCCGGCTACGCCGCGCTTGCGATCGCCACTAGCCGACGGGCTCGAGCAGCTCGGTGCCGACAAACGGCACCAGCGCGCCGGGCACCCGCACGCTGCCGTCGGACTGTTGGTGGTTCTCCAGGATCGCCACCAGCCACCGGGTGGTGCCCAGCGTGCCGTTGAGCGTGGCCGCGGTCTGCGGTTTGCCGTTGTCGTCGCGGTATCGCGTCGCCAGCCGGCGCGCCTGAAAGGTGGTGCAGTTGGACGTCGACGTCAGCTCGCGGTAGGCCCCCTGGGTGGGAACCCATGCCTCGCAGTCGAACTTGCGGGCGGCCGACGACCCGAGATCGCCTGCGGCGACATCGATCACCCGATAGGGCACGCCGATGCGGGCCAGCATCTCACGTTGCCAGCCCAAAAGCCGTTCGTGTTCGGCCTCGGCCTCGGCGGGCGTGCAGTAGACGAACCCCTCGACCTTGTCGAATTGGTGCACCCGGATGATGCCGCGGGTGTCCTTGCCGTAGCTACCGGCCTCGCGCCGGAAGCACGACGACCAGCCCGCGTAGCGCAGCGGGCCACCGGACAGGTCCAGGATCTCGTCGGCGTGGTAGCCGGCCAGCGGCACCTCGGAGGTGCCGACCAGATAGAGGTCGTCGGCCTCCACCCGGTAGATCTCGTCGGCGTGGGCGCCCAGGAACCCGGTGCCCGCCATCACCTCCGGGCGCACCAGCACCGGCGGAATCATCGGAATGAAGCCGTTGTCGACGGCCAGCCGCAGGGCCAGCTGCAGCAGTCCCAGCTGCAGCAGCGCGCCCCGCCCGGTCAGGAAGTAGAAGCGCGAGCCGGACACCTTGGCGCCGCGCTGCATGTCGATGAGCCCCAGGGATTCGCCGAGCTCGAGGTGGTCCTTCGGGTTTTCCAGTCGCGCGGGTTCGCCCACCACGTCGAGGACGCGGTAGTCGTCCTCCCCGCCGGCCGGAACCCCGTCGATGATGACGTTGGAGATCGCCATGTGCGCCGCGGTGAACGCCGCCTCGGCCTCGGCCTGCCCGCTTTCCGCGGCCTTTACCTGCTCGGCCAACTCCTTGGCGCGCGCCAGCTTGGCCGGGCGCTCCTCGGGCGACGCGGCGCCGACGCTCTTGCTGGCGGATTTCTGTTCCGCGCGCAGCGCATCGGCCGACGAGATCGCCGCCCGGCGGGCGGCATCGGCCACCAGTAAAGCGTCGACCAGCGCCGGGTCCTCGCCACGGTCGAGTTGGGAGCGGCGCACGGCGTCGGGGTCTTCCCGGAGCAGCTTCAGGTCGATCACGGCCCTGACACTACTTTTTCGGCCCCGGCCGGATCGCAGAGCATCCCACCGAATTCATCCCAGGACTCACATCAGTAACTTTTGTCACGCACCACAGGTGCTCCTGTCAGAATGGAGCCGATGTCGCAAGCGCCCGAGACGGACCTTCCGGAAGCCCTGGAGGCCGACGCCCACACCGCAGGGCCGGAACAGCCGCAAGCCGGCTTCCGGTGGCCGCGCAGTCTGCAGGCGCAGGCAACTCGGCGCGCCCTGCTCCTGACCGCGCTGGGCGCATTGCTGATCGCCGGGCTGGTCACCGCGCTGCCGGTCGGCGGCACCGGGCCGGGGCGGTTGTCCGGCTACCTCAACGGAAACCCGGTTCCCACCACCGGAAGCAAGAGCGACGCCGCCTTCAACAAAGCCGCCAGCGGCGACTGCCTGACGTGGCCGGATACCACCCCGGAGTCGGCGAAGATCGTCAACTGCGTCGACGACCACAAGTTCGAAGTCGCCGAGTCTGTCGACATGCGGACGTTCCCGGGCTCCGAGTACGGGCCCAACGCCGCTCCCCCGTCACCCGCTCGCATTCAGCAGATCACCCAGGAGCAATGCGAGTCCGCCGTGCGCAACTACCTGGGCCCCAAGTTCGATCCCAACAGCAAGTTCACCGTCAGCCTGCTGTGGCCCGGTGACCGGGCCTGGCGCCAGTCCGGCGAGCGCCGCATGCTGTGCGGACTGCAGCTGCCCGGCACCAACAACCAGCAACAGGCCTTCAAGGGCAAGGTCGCCGACGTCGACCAGTCCAAGGTCTGGCCGGCCGGCACCTGCCTGGGCATCGACTCGACCACCAACCAGCCGATCGACGCTCCGGTCGAGTGCGCGGCGCCGCACGCGATGGAGGTGACCGGCACGGTCAACCTGGCCGAGAAGTTCCCCGGCGCGCTGCCGGCGGAGCCCGACCAGGACGGGTACATCAAAGATCTGTGCACCAAGATGACCGACACCTACCTGGCGCCGGTCAAGTTGCGCACCACCACCCTGACGCTGATCTACCCCACTGTGCCGCTGGCCAGCTGGACCGCCGGCAGCCGCGAGGTGGCCTGCAGCATCGGCGCGACGCTGGGCAACGGCGGCTGGGCCACCCTGGTCAACAGCGCCAAGGGCCAGCTGCTGATCAACGGCCAGCCGCCGGTGCCGCCACCCGACATTCCCGAAGAGCGGCTGACGCTGCCGCCGATACCGCTCCAGGTACCGGCTCAGGCTCCGCCGAACCAGGCCGGCGCTCCCCCGGAGATCCCGCCAAACAATCAGCACCTCCCGGGCCAGCAGCCGGTGGTGACGCAGCCGCAGGCGCCGGCATCGGACACCCCGGCTCCCCAGGCGCCGCCGCCCGCGGACGCCGGTGCGCCGCCGCAGCCTCCGCCCCCCGCGGACGGCGGAGCGCCACCACCGCCGCCCAACCCGGCGCCGGAGGCACCGCCCGCCGCGGCACCAGCCGGGGGATAACGGAGTGCCCGCGCGGATGGATCCGCAGCGGTTCGACGAACTCGTTTCCGACGCGCTCGACCTGATCCCGCCCGAGCTGGCGGCGGCGATGGACAACGTCGTCGTTCTGGTCGACGACCGCCACCCCGAGGACGGCGAACTGCTCGGGCTGTACGAAGGGGTCGCCCTGACCGAGCGCGACTCGGACTACGCCGGATCCCTGCCCGACGCCATCACCATCTACCGCGAGGCGCTGCTGGACGTCTGCGAATCCGACGACGACGTCGTCGAGGAAGTGGCGATCACGGTGATCCACGAGGTCGCCCACCACTTCGGCATCGATGACGACCGGCTGGAAGAACTGGGCTGGGCCTGAACAACCTGTCAGCCGCGCCGCAGTTTATGGGCGCGGCATCCCGGATTTGTCCGCGGCCGGTGCTATGAACGGGTTATGAGTGCTGACTGCCGCGACTGCCGGGCAGGCTTAGATCACTGTCACGGCACCATCATTCGCCATTCACTGCGCCGCTCGGAATGCACGGAGCCGGATTGCTTCAGCCCCGAGTTGTTGCCGCACGCCTTCGTCGTCGACTGCGACGCGGTCGGCTGCGGATGCTCCGAATCGGTCGCGCTGGCCGTTTGATCGGCCGTCAGCCCATCGGGTCGGCGCTCGAGTGCACCGCGTCCGCGACGGGAGTGGCGTCGGCCTCGGGGTAGAACGGTGGCGCCAGGGTCCCCCACCGCACGCAGCTCCACCGCCCGTCGGTGATGGGTGCCAGCACCACAGATTCGGCGTTGTCGAGATGGTTGTCCAGCGCAAAGGTGGCCTCCACACCGGCCAGCATGGCGGCGGCCAGTCGGATCGCCGCGCCATGGCTGACGACGACGATGTCGCCGGTCCAGTCGTGGTCGTCGAGGTAGCGCAGGCGCAGGTCGGTGAGCGGCGGTACGTAGCGGTCCAACACGTCGTTGCCGGATTCCCCACCGGGCAGCGGGACGTCGAGATCACCGTGATGCCATCGTTCGTAGATCGCGTTGAATTCCGCAACGGCGTCGTCGTCGTTGCGGTTTTCCAGCCCCCCGACTTGGACCTCGTGAATGCCGGGCATTTCGATGGCGGCCATCTCGAGCTCGGCGCCGATGACCCCGGCCGTCTGCGATGCGCGAATCGCCACCGAGTGAGCCAGTAGCGCGGGCCGTCCCGCACCGCGGGCGAAGCCGCGGGCCTGGTCGCGGCCCAGCGGCGTCAGCTCCGCCCCGGGCGGGCGGGTGTCCAGCCTGCGTTCGACGTTGCCGTACGACTGGCCGTGTCGCAGTAACACCAGGCGGCCAGTCATGGCTCGATGCCTCCGGCCTCGGTTTCCGGTTTGCCTTGACGTAGCCGCGCCAGCCAGCGGGCCGCCTCATCGGCCGGCGGCGGCAGCACCCCGGCGGGCGAGCCCGTCGGCCAAGATCCCAGGTATCGCACATCGGCACAACGACGGTGCAGCGCTTTAAGTGCCTCGGCGACGGCGTCGTCGTCGATGTGGCCGACGCAGTCGGCGAAGAACACGTAGGTGCCCAGCGCGGTCCGGGTCGGCCGGGATTCGATTCGGGTCAGGTCGATGCCGCGGATGCCGAATTCGGTCAGCGCCCCCAACAGCGCACCGGGCGCGTTGTCGATACGCAGCACCACCGCCGTCCGGTCGGCACCGGTGCGATCCGGCGGCGGGCCAGGCGGGCCGACCAGGAGGAACCGGGTGCGGGCGTTGGGTTCGTCGATCACGCCGTCGGCCAGCGCGGCCAGCCCCCAATGGGTGGCGGCCAGCGGCGAAGTCACCGCGGCGTCGGCTTGCCCCTCGGCCACCTGCCGCGCCGCGTCGGCGTTGGAGTACGCCGGCCGCAGCTCGGCGTCGGGCAGCTCGGCGGCCACCCAATGCCGCACCTGCGCGGCGGCCACGGGAAACGCCGCCAGGGTGCGCACATCGGCGGCGGTTCGGCCGGGTTTGACGACGATGCTGAACGCGACGTCCAGGGTTGTTTCGGCGAACACTTGCAGGGGCGAACCGATGGCCAAGCTGTCGAGCGTGGGCGTCACAGACCCGTCGATCGAGTTCTCGATCGGGACGCATGCGTATTCGGCACCGCCATCGCGAACGGCGTCCAGCGCCGCGGCGGTGCTTTCGACGGGCAGCCGCCGGACCTCGTCTGGTCCCTGATCTGGAATCAGACCGGCAGCCGTGATCTGCAACAGCGCCGCCTCGGTGAAGGTCCCTTCCGGACCGAGATAAGCGATGCGGACCACGCCCCAACCCTAGCGGCGAGCGCCGCCAAACGGCTCTTGCGGCACTCCGCCATCTAAGTTAACTTAGGCTTACCTAATTTAAGGAGAATGGTGTTACCGCTTACCTGCCCCTCCCCGACGACGGCCGAACGCATCCGCAGCGCGTGCGTCCGTGCCGGTGGCGCGCTCTTGGCGCTGGAAACCGTGCACGCGCGCCAGGATCCGGTCGTGACGCCGGTGCATCACCTGCTGCCCGACGGATCCTTCGCGCTGGCGCTCCCGAGTGAGCGTGACGGCCAGCCGGACGGCACCATCGCCGGTTCGCAAGCGCTCCTGGAGTTGACCGACTATGCCCCGCTTCCACTGCGGGAGCCGGTGCGCTCGCTGGTGTGGGTACGCGGGCGCCTGCAGGAATTCCGCCCGGCCAAGATCGCCGAGACGGTCGACCTGATCGCCGCCGAGTGGCCGCACCCCGCGCTGCTTCAAGTCGACACCCCGCGCAGCGCGCCGTCGGACGGGCAGGAAGCGCGGTACACACTGTTCCGGCTGGAGATCGCATCCGTCGTCGTCACCGACGCCACCGGCGCCGAGCCCGTCAGCGTGGCGGATCTCCTCGCGGCCCGGCCCGACCCGTTCTGCGAGATCGAGTCGAACCTGCTGTGGCATTTGGACACCGTCCACAGCGATGTGGTCGCGCGGCTGGTATCCCGGCTGCCCGCGCCGTTGCGCCGCGGGCAGGTGCGCCCGCTCGGCCTCGACCGCTATGGCGTGCGCTTCCGCGTCGAGGGCGCGGACCGCGACCACGATGTCCGGCTGCCGTTCCACAAGCCGGTGGACGACATGACCGGGTTGAGCCAGGCCATCCGGGTGCTGATGGGTTGCCCGTTCATCAATGGCCTGCGCGCCCGCCAGTAGTCGAACCCGTCGTGTCGGGCCGCGCCTACCGCGTACGTTAACCAGGTGAACGGCGATCGACCACCGCACCGGCCCGAGCCGCGCACCGAGCCGTCCCAGGTGATTCGCCGCGGGGCTCGCCCACCGACACCGGCCGAACAGACCACGCCGCTGCGGCGGACGCCACCGCCGCCACCGCCTGCACCGCCTCGCGTCGGCGAGCCGCCGCGCCGGGTCCCGCCGACGCCACCCCCCCGTCAAGCGAACGACCCCCCGCCGCGGCCCACCGCACCGGGCGCGCGCCGCAGACGCGGCTGGCGCCGCTGGTTCCGCGCGATGGTTTCGGCCATGGTGATCGCCTTCCTGCTGGCCGGCATCGGCGCCGTCTGCGGGGCCGTCTGGTTCGACAGCAGATTGCACCGCGACGAGATTCTGACCGACTACCCGGGACGCCCCGGGCACGGCCGCGGGACCAACTGGTTGCTCGTCGGCTCCGACAGCCGCCAAGGGCTCAGCCCCGAACAGCAGGAGGACCTGGCCACCGGCGGCGACATCGGCAGCAGCCGGACCGACACCATCCTGCTGGTACACCTGCCCGAGCTGTGGTCCGGCGGGCGGGTGACGATGGTGTCGATACCGCGTGACTCCTACGTCCCGATCCCCGGCCACGGCAAGGACAAGATCAACGCCGCATTTTCGATGGGCGGGGCGGCCCTGCTGGCCCAGACGGTGGAGCAGGCCACCGGGCTGCGCCTCGACCATTACGCCGAGATCGGATTCGGCGGATTCGCCGACGTGGTGGACGCGCTCGGCGGGGTGACGGTGTGCCCGACGACGCCGCTGGCCGACCCCTTGGCCGGGATCGACCTGCCGGCCGGCTGCCAGAAACTCAACGGCCGCAACGCCCTGGGGTACGTTAGGACGCGGGATACCCCCCGGGCGGATCTGGACCGGATGGTCAATCAGCGGCAGTTCGTGGCGGCGCTGCTGCACGCCGCCGCCAGCCCGGCGGTGTGGCTCAATCCCTGGCGCTGGTACTCGGTGCCGCGCGCGGTCGCCGACGCCCTGACCGTTGACCGCGGCGACCACGTTTGGGATCTGGCCCGCCTCGGCTGGGGATTGCACGGCTCCCCCAACACCATGACCGTCCCGATCGGGCAGTTCACCAGCGGCGACGCCGGGTCGGTGGTGGTGTGGAACCACGACGAGGCCAGCCGGTTGTTCGAGGCACTGGCCTCCGATGCGCCCGTGCCCACCGCTCCGCCGGACTAACCGCGGCCGTTCTGCAGATACGCCTTCGTGCGGCCCGGGTGGTGGGTGGCAAGCCAGGCCACCCCGACGTCGCGGCAGAAGTCGAGGTCTTCGTACTCGTCGACGTTCCAGCAGTACACGGCCCGGCCCTGGGCGATCGCGCGATCCGCGAGTTGGGGATATTCCTTCAACGTCGGCAGCGATGGCCCGACGGCGGTGGCGCCGACAGCGGTGGCCGCGCCGCTGGTCAGGTAGCGCGCGGTTTTGCCGAGGAGCACCGTCGGCAGGAGCGGAGCGGCTCGACGGATCCGCCAGACCGCGGCCGCCGAAAACGACATCACCACCGCGCGGGACCGGTCGGCGGAGGCGGGCGCGGCGATGCCGAACCGGTGCAACAGCGCGAGAAGCTTGGTCTCCACCAACGAGCCGTACCGGACCGGGTGCTTGGTCTCGATGAAGAGTTTCACAGGCCGGTGCCAGTCCAGCACGAGAGAAACCAGCGCGTCCAGCGTCAACAAACTGGTGTCACCGTGCGTGCCGTCTTCACGCCAGCTGTCGTGCCACGCTCCGTACTCGAGCTCGCGCAGCTCGGCGAGGGTCATGGTGCTGACCAAGCCTGCCCCGGTCGACGTCCGGTCGAGCCGGCGGTCGTGCACGCACACCAGGTGGCCGTCGCGGGTCAGGCGCACGTCGCATTCCACGCCGTCGGCGCCCTGTTTGAGGGCAAGATCGTAGGCGGCCAGGGTGTGTTCGGGCCGCGCGGCCGACGCTCCGCGGTGGGCTACCACAAAGGGATGCCCGGCGAGCACCTCCTCGGCCGACGTCATACGCCTAATGCTGCCGCTTCCCGCCCCTCCAGCTCAACCGGGCCTGTTGTTGGCGCCGGATCGCCGGAGACCACAACCCAGCGGTGCGCGGGCCGTTCGACCGGTTTCCGCTCGAACCCCTCGAAGACTTGTGCGGCGGCGGCCACAGCGAGCGCCGCGAGCAGGTACGCAAAAACCATCGTGAGCGTGTTGTTGGCGATGCCCTGGGCGTCGGTGGCGAAGCTGGTGACCATGGCGAAGACCGACACCAGGTAGCTGGCGACCCAGGCGATCCACCACTGGACGATGGGTCTGCGTATCCGGGCGTAGTGCTCTTCCAGGATCGCCAGCTCTATGACGTAGACCGGCGCCCACAGCAGATTGGCCAGCGGCACAGCACACCCGGCCCACAACGCTCGGGTGGACCGCGGCTCTGGCAGGCCGTGATGCGCGAACACGGCGGCGCGCCGCGCAATGAGCCAACGGATCAGCATCACCCCAGAGGTGAGCACCGCCGCGATCGCGGCCACGCTGGCCAGGATGCCGAGCCAGTCCGCCGCGCCGGCGACCCAAGAGTTCAACAAGGTGTTCCGGTTGATGACCAGCAGCACGTATCGCACGACGTAGACCAGGGCGGCGATGCCGAGGACGAGCACGCTCACGAACAGGGTGGTGCGAATCATCGGTGCCGATGGGCCTGCGTGCGTGGGTTTCTCAGCTGCCGCGGGCGTTTGCTCGATGCGGTCGGCCAACCCCCAGCGGGGCATCACCGCATAGCGCGGGGTGGGGCCGAGTGGGCGCCGTCCACGCCGAGTGGGCGGCGCGGCGCCGGGACGCACCGCTATCCAGCGAAAGCCCGGCGGTAGCCGCGGCGGGGTGCGCTGCCAGCCCGGAGCCCTGGACGGCCGGCTCGGCGCCACCGGGTTGTGTGCGCTCCACCGCGGGTCGGGCGCCGGGGCATCCGCCAGGGGCGCCATCAGGGCCCCGCTGCAACGGGGACACCACTCGCGTCGCCGCTCGCGCACGTTCCACCGAGTGCCGCATTGGGAGCACACCTGGATCACCGGACTAGCCTAACCGTGCGACGATGCGGGCCGCGGGACGCTCAGCAATGGCCGGAGTCGAGCCGGTCGGCTATCTCCTCAGCTACCACGACTATCCACAGTTTCCACAGGTTTATCCACACGTGGTTATTGGGTAAGGGAAGCGTTACTACAGCCCTACCGGCTAGCCGCGGTTGCACATGTGGATAACACCGCGGAGTCGAGCCATCCATTGACAGCCCAGAACGGTGGTTGAGCGAAATGGATTGCCTTGCTAAGCATCCGCAGGGCAGCCTGCGCCACACGGCGGCTGACGCAGGTCTGGGCTTTCGGCACGCCCCTCCCGCGGGTGTCGTCAACCCGCAGCTCAGCGCATTATTTTCCAAGCTCGCCGCGAAGCGTTATGATCGCCTTCGCGAAAATTGTTTGTGACTCACCTCACTACCGCGAGGTGAGGGGCGGGTGAAAGGCGATTGATGGCCACGCATTCGTTCGGTCCGGGTTCACCGGCCCCCTCGAAGTCGTACTCCGGCTCGCCCGCGTGGAATCACAGCTACAGCGTCGCCGCACTGCGCGCCGGGCTGATCGCACTGGCGTTGCTCGCGGTGCTCGCCCTCATCGTTTTGTCTTGAATCGTTTTGTCTTGAACCGACGCCGAGCGGGTATCCGGCTTCGGAGCCCGTAGCGGTCATTCTTGCGGTCCGCGCAGTCATGGAGCAGGGTTGTCTACGGCTGGCCGCCGCGTGGCAGGCTCGCGCATGAGCGTAAGAAAAAGACAACCGAAGAAAGGAACGCCGTGGCTGAATACACCCTGCCCGATTTGGACTGGGACTACGCAGCGTTGGAACCGCACATCTCGGGTCAGATCAACGAGATCCACCACAGTAAGCACCACGCCACGTATGTCAAAGGCGTGAACGACGCGGTCGCCAAACTCGAAGAGGCACGCGCCAATGACGACCACGCCGCGATCTTCCTCAACGAGAAGAACCTGGCGTTCCACCTCGGGGGCCACGTCAACCACTCGATCTGGTGGAAGAACCTGTCGCCGGACGGCGGCGACAAGCCGACCGGCGAGCTGGGCGCCGCGATCGATGACGCCTTCGGATCCTTCGACAAATTCCGCGCCCAGTTCAGCGCGGCAGCCAATGGCCTTCAGGGGTCGGGCTGGGCAGTGCTGGGTTACGACACGCTCGGCGGCAGACTGCTCACCTTCCAGCTCTACGACCAGCAGGCCAACGTCCCGCTCGGCATCATTCCCCTGCTGCAGGTCGACATGTGGGAGCACGCGTTCTACCTGCAGTACAAGAACGTCAAGGCGGACTACGTCAAGGCGTTCTGGAACGTCGTCAACTGGCCCGACGTGCAGAAGCGGTACGCGGCCGCCACGTCGAAAACCAGCGGGCTGATCTTCGGCTGAGTGCACCTCGATCGGCGGGGGCGTCGCGCGAGCTTGCGCGGCGCCCTTGTCGTTTGCCCGGCCGTGAATCGGGCATTCCGAGAACATGTGCGCCACTAGCCGTGTCGGGTTGCACGGCACCGAAACCGCAGGCATGCTTACTTATTCGAGCTACCAGTGTGGTTATTCGGATGGAGGCGTCGCGCGGAGGTCGAAATGGAAACTGGGTCTGACCGCCCGATAGGGGTTTCCCCTTTCCATGCTCGTGGTGCCCTGAAAGGGTTCGTGATCTCCGGGCGTTGGCCTGATTCGACCAAAGAGTGGGCCCAATTGCTCATGGTCGCGGTCAGGGTCGCGTCGTTGCCCGGATTGCTGTCCACCACAACGGTGTTTGGCGCCCGCGAGGAGTTGCCCGAGGAACCCGAGCCGGGCACCGTCGGCCTGGTGCTCGCCGAGGGCACGGTCTTCGGTGAATCGGCAATCCAGCCAGGCTATTTCGCCGATCATCAACCCCCCGCGCTGCTGATGCTGCATCCGCCCTCGGAGACCACGCCTTCGTTGCCGGAATGCAACGGGGCGGCGTCGGGATGCGTCCTGCTGCCCGGATTGCCATACCTGGGACTCGAGCATCGGGCCGCCTGGGTGGAAGCGGAAGCCGACGGCACGATCACCTCCATGGTGAGCCGCGTCGGCGTCGACCCCATCAGCCATCCTGATACCGCAATTCTGGCGATGCTGCTTGCGGCATAAGCAATTACAGCATCGCTCGAATCGAAAAGTACGGCTCCCCGAACTCGACCGCCCTTCTGGTGCACCTACGGATGCAGCCATTAGCCTCAAGGCCGTCAGCGAAGGGGAGTAGCCGGCGAACCGGTCCCAGCGGACCGGTGGGCGAGACCTTCGACCCGCGGTTCGATAACCGGACGGTGGTCGACCACGTGTCGAAAGGGTCAGCCTCGGGATGGTGTTTCTTGCCGAGGACGGCGACAGGTCCCGATTGAGGTCCGCCCGGCACTACCGATGGCGGATGGTGCCGACCGGGGTGACACTCACCGTGACCCTCGGCCAGTTCCCGGGCGCCACGCTGTCGGCGGGCCCGATGGTCTTCGCCTCGGCGCTCGCCCTCCCGGCATTGACGCTGTGGGACTGGCGGGAGGACGGGGCCGCCTGGACGACTGACGAACCCCATTTCGCATTTTGGACAGGTCCGGGCGTGGCGTTTTCCGGGCGCAGCGCGGATCCGACAGCAAATAAGGCGTTAAGCAAGCATAAATTGCTGCCCGGTTGCGGTGCGACCGCCCAGCACGTTCCCATCCTATACTTTGCCGAGTCCGGCGCCGTCGGCCCGCCACCTTGGCCCCGATGCCGAATTCTGCGGATAACCTGTGAGTTTCGCCGATTTAGTGGACACCTCAGCGAATCAGTTAGACGCTCGTCAAGTGCGGCATCGGCAAGCCCCAGCTACGCCTGGTCCGAATCCGTGGGGGTTTGCACCTAGTTAGGGACACAAACCCTCGCTACCATGATCAGCAAATACACCTAGGTAATAGTTCACTTCTACAGCCCAGTGGAGGTCATATCCAATGAGCACGACGTTCGCTGCTCGCCTGAACCGCCTGTTCGACACGGTGTGTCCCCCGGGACGCGGGCCGCACACCTCCGCGGAAGTGATCGCGGCGCTCAAGGCGGAGGGCATCACGATGTCGGCTCCCTACCTGTCGCAGTTGCGTTCGGGGAACCGCACGAACCCTTCGGTGGCGACCATGGCCGCATTGGCCAACTTCTTCCGCATCAAGCCGGCCTACTTCACCGACGACGAGTACTACGAGAAGCTCGACAAGGAGCTGTCGATCCTCGCCACGATGCGCGACGACAGTGTGCGCCGCCTTGCGCTGCGCGCCTCCGAGTTGTCCCCCGAGGCCCAGCACGAGGTCATGCAGCGGGTCAACGAGCTGCGCCGCGCGGAGCACCTGGACGCGTAGGGGACACCGGAACCCACAACGGCCGCTCGGCCCCGACCTGGAGGGCTCCCGTCCGCCCTTTCCGATTAGGGTTGGCTCACGGATCGCGCACGCACGAAAGCGATAGTCCACGAGAGACCGGGGAGGCGGCCGGGAATGGGCCTGTTCCGCAAGCGAAAGAGTCGCGCGACGCGTCGCGCCGAAGCCCGTGCGATCAAGGCCCGCGCGAAGCTGGAGGCCAAGCTCGCCGCCAAAAACGAGAATCGCCGTTACCAGGCCGCCCGCCGGGTGGAGGCCAAAGCCCTCAGGGCGCAGATCAAAGCCCAACGGGACAGCGACCGGAACGCGTTGAAAGTCGCCGAGGCCGAACTCAAAGCGGCGCGGGAGGGCAAGATCTTCTCGCCGACGAGAATTCGCCGGGCGCTGACGGTGTCCCGACTGCTCGCGCCAATCCTCACGCCGCTCATCTACCGGGCCGCCGTCTCGGCGCGCGCGCTGATCGATCAGCGTCGCGCCGACCAGCTCGGGATCCCGTTGGCCCAGATCGGACAGTTTTCCGGCCACGGCGCGCAGCTGTCCGCCCGGATCGCCGGGGCGGAGAAGTCCCTGCGGATTGTGCGGGACAAGAAGCCCAAGGATGCCGAGACCAAGCAGTTCGTGTCGGCCATCACCGAGCGGCTCACCGATCTGTCGGCGGCTGTCACCGCCGCCGAGAACATGCCGGCCGCCCGACGCCGGGCGGCCCACGCCGCGATCTCGTCGCAGCTCGACGGCATCGAGGCGGACCTGATGGCCCGGCTCGGGTTGAGCTGACCAACGAATGCGGCGGCCCGGCTTGTCGATCCGCACGCGGCGGATGTCCCGCTTCCCGATCGCGGTGGCCGCTGCCGGCGCCCTCTATCTCGGCTCGGCGGCATACCTCCCGGCGGCGTGGGCGCACGTCCACGCCAGCAGCGACACGGCGGTGCGCGGCGCGATGGCAATCGTCACCTTTCAGGTCCCCAACGAATCGAACACGGGCGCGCTAACCACCGCGCTGAGTGTCGGCCTGCCCGACGTGGCCTCGGCGCGCACCGAAAGCATGCCGGGATGGACGGCCAGGCTCGACCGTGACGCGGCATCGGGCGGCGTGCACTCGGTGACGTGGACGGCCGCGCCGGGCGCCGGCATCGGGGTGGATCAATTCGCGCTGTTCCGGATATCGGTGAAGCTGCCCGACGCCGAGACCGCCAGCTTCCCGGCGACGCAGACCTATTCCGACGGCACGGTCGTGAAGTGGGACCAGCCGCCGCAGCCCGGCGGCGGTGAGCCGGAATACCCGGTGCCCACGCTGACACTTGCCGCGGGACCGTTGGCGTCCCATGGCCACCATCCGCCGTCCGCCGCACCGGCCGACCAGGCGACGGCGCCGGCGCAGCCGAAATCTTCGGACAACACCGCCCGGGTGTTGGGCGGCGCGGCGCTGGTCGTGGCCGCGCTGGGAATCGGCCTCGCGCTGATCCGCCGACGGGCATGAGGCGGTTGGCGATTGCCGCATGCGTCGGTGTCCTGTTGGTGATCGCAACAATGACCGCGCAAGTGGCGTCGGCGCACGCCGCGCGGGTAGCCACCGATCCGGCGGACAACGCGGTTCTGGCGACCGGTCCCGCACGGGTGAGCGCCACCTTCAACGAACAGCTGCAGACCACGTTCGCCGCCATGACCGTCGTCGGGCCCGACGGCAACGTGTGGTCCACTAGGGATCCGACGGTGCGGGGCGCGGTCGTCGGCATCGACCTGCGACCGCTGGGACCGGCCGGGACCTACACCGTGAACTACCGGGTGACGTCCGCGGATGGTCACGTGGTCTCCGGATCCTGGTCATTTCGGCTGACCGTGCCGGGCACCGGTACCCCGGGCCCACCGGCCGCCGGGGCCCCCGCCGGCGGGGACGTCCCGGTCTGGCCGTTCGTCGTGGTGGCGGCGGTGCTCGTTGCCGGGGGCGCCCTGTGGGCGGCGCGGCGCAGACCGTGACCGGCGGCCGAGGCGCCCGCACTCGTGCTGGCATGATGGGTTCGAAGAACCCGCGTGGGCTAGATAACTACTGAAATATTGCTCAAGGAGCGGCCGCATGGCAGACCCGCAGGATCAACCCAACAGCGAACCCGACGGCGCGCCGACCCCGCCGCCAGAAAAGAAGCCTCCGGCCAAGGCGGTCAAGAAGACCGCGAAAGCGCCCGCCAAGAAAGCACCGGCTAAAAAGGCACCCGCCAAAAAGGCACCCGCCAAGAAAGCACCGGCGAAGAAGGCGCCCGCCAAAGCCGCCCCGCCGCCGGCAAAGGCCGTCGAGCCACCCCTTGAGGTGCAGCAGCGAATCGAAAGCAACGGTGACCTCGCTGCCGCCGCCAAAGACGCGGCCGCACAAGCGAAATCCACGGTGGACGCCGCCAATAATCCGGTTTCTCCCGACGTTCCGGCGGCGGCCTCGAGCCAGTCCCCGCTGCCGTTGATCGTCGCCCTGGTCGTCAGTCTCCTGGCGATCCTGCTGATCCGGCAGCTGCGGCGCCGCTGACCGCGGCCGCTACGGTGTCAGACGTGACCGTGTCATTCCAGCCAACCGCCGACCTGGTCGACGACATCGGACCCGATGTACGCAGTTGCGACGTCCAATTCCGCCAGTTCGGCGGCCGTCCCCAATTCGCCGGGCCCATCAGCACGGTGCGCTGCTTTGAAGACAACGCGCTGCTGAAATCGGTGCTCTCCCAGCCAGGTGCGGGCGGGGTACTGGTCATCGACGGCGGCGGCTCCCTGCACTCGGCACTGGTCGGAGACGTCATCGCGGAGCTGGCCCACTCGAACGGCTGGGCCGGGCTCGTCGTCAACGGGGCGGTGCGCGACGCCGCCGCACTGCGCGGTCTCGACCTCGGCATCAAGGCGCTGGGCACCAACCCTCGCAAGAGCACCAAGACCGGCGCCGGCGAGCGCGACATCGAGGTCACGCTCGGCGGGGTAACGTTCGTACCGGGCGAAATCGCCTACAGCGACGACGACGGCATCGTCGTCGTCAAGCCTTAAACAGCAACCGGCGCACGCTTTTTCGCGAATCGCAGGCCCTCGTCGGCTACCTTGCCGCGCCGGATCGTGCGCATGTCGAATAAGTAATTCTGCTTGAGCCGCCACGGCGCGCGAGACCCAGACTTGGGCAGCATGTCCATCGCCCGCTGGAAATAGCCGGGACTGAAGTCCATGAACGGCAGCTCGTCGACGTCATCGCCGGGATGCTGCGGCTCCACGAAGTCAAAACCGTTGTCGTCCATGTAGTTCAGCAACCGGCAGACGAACTCGGAGACCAGGTCGGCCTTCAGGGTCCACGACGCATTGGTATAGCCGAAGGTGATCGCGAAATTCGGGACCCCGGAGAACATCAGGCCCTTATAGGTCATCAACGACGTCAACTCGATTGGCTCGCCGTTCCGGGTGGGTCGCACCCCACCCAGCAACTGCATGTTCAATCCCGTTGCGGTGATGATGATGTCGGCCTGCAGCTCCTCACCCGAGGTGAGCTTGATTCCCGTCTTGGTGAACCGGTCGATGGTGTCGGTGACGACGTCCGCCTTGCCGTGCCGGATGGTGCGGAAGAAATCGCCGTCGGGCGCCAGGCACAGCCGCTGGTCCCACACGTTGTACCGGGGCCCGAAGTGCTTCTCGACGTCGTACCCCTGCGGCAGGCGTCGCTTGGCCATCGTCATCAACGTCTTGCGCATGTAGGCCGGCCGCTTCCGCGACAGCTGATACTGGAAGGTGCTGAACGCGATGGCTTTCCAACGATTCGCGATGTGCGCCAAGCGGTCCGGCAGCAGCCGGTTGGCGCGTTCGGCGAACGGGTCGACCCCGGGCAGCGAGCCGATGTAGGTCGGCGAGCGCTGCAGCATCGTGACGTGGCCGGAGCCCGAGTTCACCAGGGCCGGGATCAGGGTGATCGCGGTGGCGCCGGAACCGATGACGATGATCTTCTTGCCCTGGTAGTCAAGGTCCTCCGGCCAGTGCTGCGGATGGACGATCTGACCGCCGAAGTCGTCGGCGCCGGGGAAGGTGGGCGAATATCCCTCGTCGTAGTTGTAGTAGCCGGTGCACGCGAACAGGAAGGAGCAGGTGAGCTCCCGCTGCTGGCCGTCAGACTCGACGGTCAGGGTCCAGCGATTGTCGGCATCGGACCAATCGGCGGCCAGGACGCGCTGGCGGTAGCGGATGTGCCGGTCGATCTTGTTCTCGACCGCGGCCTCGTTGATGTAGGCCTTGATGTCGGCGCCGTCGGCGATCGACTTGGCCGAGCGCCAGGGCTTGAACCGGAACCCGAGGGTGAACATGTCCGAGTCCGACCGGATGCCCGGGTATTTGAACAGGTCCCAGGTGCCGCCCAGGTCGGCGCGGCGTTCCAGGATCGCGTAGCTCTTGGACGGGCACCGTTCCTGCAGGTGCCACGCCGCGCTGATACCCGAGATGCCGGCGCCCACGATGATCACGTCAAGGTGCTCAGTCATCGGGCCACGGTATCAACGCGGCGTTGAGCTAGTCAACATAGTGTCGAATCTTTCAACACCATGTAGAGTAATCGGCGTGACAACCGCCAGTTCCACCCGTCGGCGTTCGACGCGTCCTTCGGGCGACGAGCGTGAGCTGGCCATCCTGTCCACCGCCGAGCGGTTGCTACGGGAACGTCCACTCGCCGACATCTCGGTCGACGACCTGGCCAAGGGGGCCGGCCTGTCCAGGCCGACGTTCTACTTCTATTTCCCCTCCAAAGACGCGGTGCTGCTCACTCTCTTCGAGCGCGTCATCGTCGAGGCCGACTCCGCGCTGGAGGCGATAATCGCCAATCCGCCTGCCGACCCGAAAACCCTGTGGCGCATCGGCATCAACGTGTTCGTCGAGACATTCGGGGCGCATCGCGCGGTGTCTCTGGCCGCCGACGCCGCGCGCACCAATAAGGACCTGCGCGACCTGTGGTCGCGGTTCATGCAGAAGTGGGTGGAGCACATCACCGCGGTGATCGAGACCGAACGCGCCCGCGGTGCGGCGCCGGTGACGCTGCCGGCTCACGACCTGTCCGCGGCACTGAACCTGCTCAACGAAAAGGTGATGCTCACCTCTTTCGCCGACGAGCGACCGTCGGTGCCCAACGGGCAACTGCTCGACACGCTCACCCACATCTGGGTGACCAGCATCTACGGCCAGTCCAGCTAGTCGTCACCGATCCGTGCGAACATATGTTCGTGCGGTGCGATGCGTCCATCCTGCACGCGGACCTGGATTCGTTCTACGCGTCCGTCGAACAGCGCGACGACCCGACGCTGCGCGGCCGCCCGGTGATCGTCGGGCGTGGGGTCGTGCTCGCGGCCAGCTACGAGGCCAAGGCCTACGGCGTGCGGACCGCGATGGGCGGCGCGCAGGCGCGACGGCTGTGCCCGCATGCCGTGGTGGTGCCGCCCCGGATGAGCGCCTACAGCCGTGCCAGTGACGCAGTGTTCGAGGTCTTTCGCGACTGCACCCCGATCGTGGAGCCGCTCTCGGTGGACGAGGCGTTTCTCGATGTCGGCGGGCTGCGCCGGGTCTCCGGGACGCCGGTTCAGATCGCCGGCCGGTTGCGCGGCGACGTGCGTGACCGGGTCGGCCTGCCCATCACCGTCGGCATCGCCCGGACGAAGTTCCTCGCCAAGGTCGCCAGCCAGGAGGCCAAGCCGGACGGGCTACTGCTGGTGCCGCCCGACCGGGAGCTGGCCTTCCTCCACCCGTTGCCGGTGCGGCGGCTGTGGGGAGTGGGCGCCAAAACCGCCGACAAACTCCACGCCCACGGACTCGTGACCGTCGCCGACGTCGCCGAGCTGAGCGAGTCGACACTGTCCTCGCTGCTGGGCGGCGCCATGGGCCGCCAGCTGTTCGCGCTGTCCCGCAACATCGACCGCCGCCGGGTGACCACCGGTGTGCGCCGCCGGTCCGTGGGAGCGCAACGGGCGCTCGGCCGCGCCGGCAACACCATGTCCCCCGCCGAGATCGACGCGGTGGTGGTCAACCTGGTCGACCGGATCACCGGCCGCATGCGCGCCGCCGGGCGCACCGGCCGCACGGTGGTGCTGCGCCTGCGGTTCGACGACTTCGGGCGCGCGACGCGGTCGCGGACGCTGCCCTGCGCGACGTCCTCGACGCAACCGATCCTGACCGCCGCGCGGCAGCTGGTCGCGTCGGCCGCACCCGTGATCGCGCAGCGCGGGCTGACGCTGGTCGGCTTCGCGGTGTCGGGAATCGACCGCAGCGGCGCACAGCAGCTGACGCTGCCCTTCGGCGATGACGAGAACCGGCTCGCGATCGACGCGGCGATCGACCGGGTGCGTGATCGTTACGGCAAATCCGCGCTCACGCCCGCGGTGCTCGTCGGCCGGGACGCGGGCTTCGAGATGCCGCATCTACCCGACTAGTTCGCGCGGCGAACATTTCTTCACTTATGCGGGAACGACATATGTTCCATGGCCTTCGACTACCAGGTTGTCGCTGAACCTCAGAACCTCGTTGACCAAAGCATCGTTTTGGTTGCGGTATGTGATGACGATGGTGTCGATCCCTTGGTAAACGCCTTCGACGACGAACTGCAAGTCGGGAAAGCTCTGCAACGCCCGGGTCCAGTAGTCACGCAATGCCGGCTTGCCAAGAATCACGCCCATCGTTTCCGGCAGCAGCCTGGCGGCTACCGGCGAGGTGAAAACCACGTCGTCGTGGAAGTGCCGAAGTACAGCTTCCGCGTCGTGCGAGTTCCAGGCCTGTACCCACTGCTGACTGAAGGCGATCGCATCGAGGTCCATTGCGCGCACTGTAGTAAGGGCGAGGTTGGTAGCCCAATGCTTTTCGATGCGAACGGTTCGGGCTGCATCTCGCCTTGTGCGTCTCAGTTCGAGCCCGTCCACTCCAGCAGCTTGTCGGCCGACCAGGTGTTGACGATCCGGTCGACGGGCAGGCCCACGTCCACGGCGCGCTGCGCGCCGTAGCCGAGGAAGTCCAGCTGGCCGGGCGCATGCGCGTCGGTGTTGATGCTGAAGACGCAACCGATTTCCAGCGCCAGCTTGAGCAGCCCGGTCGGCGGGTCTCGGCGTTCCGGCCGCGAGTTGATCTCCACCGCGGTGCCGTGATCGTGGCAGGCGGTGAAGACCGCTTCGGCGTCGAACTTGGATTGGGGCCGGATGCCCCGGTTGCCGGAGACCAGCCGCCCGGTGCAGTGGCCCAGCACGTCGGCGTGCGGATTGCCGACGGCGCGCACCATGCGCCGCGTCATCGCCGCCGCATCCATCGACAGCTTCGAATGCACGCTGGCCACGACGACGTCGAGCCGCTCGAGCAGCTCGGGCTCCTGGTCGAGGCTGCCGTCCTCGAGGATGTCGACCTCGATCCCGGTGAGAATGCGCATCGGCGCGAACTGGTCACGCAGCTTGTCGATGACGTCGAGCTGGGCGCGCAACCGCTCAGCCGACAGCCCGTTGGCGATCGTCAGCCGCGGCGAGTGGTCGGTCAGCGCGCAGTACTCGTGCCCCAGCGCGGACGCGGTTGCCATCATCTCGTCGATCGGCGCCGACCCGTCCGACCAGTTCGAATGCAGGTGCAAATCCCCGCGCAACGCCGCACGGATGTCGCCACCACCGAGATCCTCTGCGGCGGAACGCAATTCAACTAAGAGGTCGGGTTCGCGACCGGACCAGGCCTGGTCGATGACCTTCGCGGTCTTGGGCCCGATGCCGGGCAGTGACTGCCAGCTGTTGGCCTGGCCGTGCCGCTCCCGCGCCGCGTCGTCGAGCCCCTCGACGATGTCGGCGGCGTTGCGGTACGCCATCACGCGCCTGGGATCCTGGCGGCTCCGGTCCTTGTAGTAAGCGATCTGCCGCAAGGCGGTTACCGGGTCCATGTCTCCAGTGTGCCCACGCGGTGACTGCAAGCGCGGCGGAGCCGGGCGCCGCAGGTCACCGCCAAACCTCCGCGATCACATCAGTTGGCCGACGACGAAACCGGCGAGCAGCACGCTGAAGCCCCCGATCTCGCCGGCGATGAGCAACGCCATCATCACCGCTGTGCCGCGGACGGGATTCTCGAACTGGTTGACGGTGTCGCGCCGCGCCCCGTGTTCGATGTAGCTGAGGATGGCGCCGACGAAGAAGAAGACGACCACGCCGGCCGCGGTCAAATTGACCCACGTCGGCCACGCGCTGAGCTCAACAAAGACAGCCAGCAGCAGCGTCGCAAACGAGTAGAGCAACGCCGCCCGGTGCGCGATGTCGACGTAGGGATGAGCGCGGTGGTCGTCGGCGGCCATGATCTGCCGGTACTTCCAGACCCCGAGGACCAGCGCGAGCAAGAAGATCAGCCCCGCCGCCAGCAGGGTGACCTTGGTGTCGAGTCCGAGGGAGTAGCTCATCGCGGGATTGAGTTTAGTTGCGCTTCATAAAGATCAACTAACGTCGGTTGCATGCGATTCGCCTTCAAGACTTCTCCCCAAAACACCACCTGGGCGGACATGCTGGCCGTCTGGCAGACGGCGGACGGTATCGACGTGTACGAGTCCGGGTGGACCTTCGACCACTTCTACCCGATCTTTTCCGACAGCAGCGGGCCCTGTCTGGAAGGTTGGACGACGCTGACCGCGTTGGCGCAGGCGACCAAGCGGCTGCGGCTGGGCACCCTGGTCACCGGCATCCACTACCGCCACCCCGCCCTGCTGGCCAACATGGCCGCCGCGCTCGACATCATCTCGAACGGACGACTCGACCTGGGGATCGGCGCCGGGTGGAACGAGGAGGAATCGGGCGCCTATGGCATCGAGCTGGGCAGCATCCGGGAACGCTTCGATCGGTTCGAGGAGGCCTGCGAGGTGCTCACCAGCCTGCTCAGCCAGGAGACCACCGACTTCGACGGCAAGTACTACCAGCTCAAAGGCGCCCGCAACGAGCCCAAGGGCGTGCAGCGCCCCCATCCACCGATCTGCATCGGTGGCAGCGGGGAGAAACGAACGCTGCCGATCACCGCGCGCTACGCGCAGCACTGGAACTTCGCCGGGGGTCCGCCGGACCTGTTCGCGCGCAAGCGCGACGTGCTGGTCGCGGAGTGCGAGAAGATCGGCCGGGACCCGAAGGAGATCATCCTGTCGGCCCACCTGCGCCTGGACGAGGAGCGCAACTACCAGCAGGTCATCGAGGATGCGGCTGGCCTGGCGGCGGAAGGCCTCGACCTGGGCATCGTGTACATCAACCCGCCGCACGACCCCGCTGTCCTGGAACCAATGGCCGAGGCCATCCGTGATTCGGGGTTGCTGGGTCGATGAACCCGGGTCTCCCCCGTTTGTCGCGCTGAGCAAACCCGTCCGCCGCGCCCAACGGCGCGCGGGCTGGGTGGTTATGCCCCGAAGATCAGCAAATCGTCGGCGGTTACCAGGCGCTCGTGCCTAGCGGGAAACTCGCGGCTCTTTACCGGGTGACGAAACCAGGACCAGGCTATTCGCCCCATCCGTGATCGAGGTACTGGATTGATGTGCACAATGATCACTCCTGCGATCGTACCGTTCAGCCGGAGCCCCGATCTGATGCCCGTGTGACGGAGCCCACAACGGGCTATTAGACACCTGCCGTCTGGCAAACGCCTGCAGACTCGCCGACGGTTGGTGCTTCTGTTTCTGGTGTGGCTTGTGTGACTACTGAAGGGGAGCCGCCGTAGGCTTGACCGGCGCCGGCAGCGCGGTCGCACCCATCAGGTACCTGTCCGCGGCCGCGGCCGCGGCCCTGCCTTCAGCTATCGCCCAGACGATCAACGACTGGCCGCGACCCATGTCCCCGGCGACGAATACACCGGGGACCGACGTGTCGAAGTCGCCACCGCGAGCCACGTTGCCGCGGTCGGTGAGTTTGACTTCGAGGTCGGTGAGCAGGCCCTCCTTCTCCGGGCCGACGAATCCCATGGCCAGTAACACCAAATCGACCTCGAGCTCGAAGTCGGAGCCCTCGACCTTGACGAACTTGCCGTCCTGCATGGTGACCTCGTGCGCTTTGAGCGCCGTCACGCGGCCATGTTCGCCGATGAACCGCTCGGTGTTCACCGAGAACACCCGCTCGCCGCCCTCCTCGTGCGCCGACGACACCCGGTACATCAGCGGGTAGGTCGGCCACGGGGTCGATTCGGCGCGCGAGTCCGGTGGGCGCGGCATGATCTCGAATTGGTGCACGACGGTCGCGCCCTGGCGGTGCGCGGTGCCCAGGCAGTCCGCCCCGGTGTCACCGCCGCCGATGATGACGACCTTCTTGCCTTTGGCGGTGATCGGGGGCTCGCCGTCGGGGCCCAGGACGTCGTCGCCCTCCTGCACCCGGTTACCCCACGGCAGGTACTCCATCGCCTGGTGGATCCCGTCCAGGTCCCGGCCGGGGATGGGCAGGTCCCGCCCGGCGGTGGCGCCACCGGCCAGCACCACCGCATCGAAGTCGGCGCGCAACTGTTCAGCGGTGATGTCGACCCCCACGTTGACACTCGCGCGGAATTCGGTTCCCTCGGCCCGCATCTGGTCCAGGCGCCGGTCGAGGACACGCTTTTCCATCTTGAATTCCGGGATGCCGTAGCGCAGCAACCCACCGATGCGATCCGCCCGCTCGAAAACGGTGACCGTGTGGCCGGCCCGGGTCAGTTGCTGAGCCGCGGCCAAACCGGCCGGGCCCGACCCCACCACCGCGACCTTTTTTCCGGTCAGCTTGTCCGGGGGCAGCGGCACCACAAAGCCTTCCTCGAAGGCTCGGTCGATGATCTCCAGTTCGATCTGCTTGATCGTCACCGGATCCTGGTTGATGCCAAGCACACACGCCGGTTCGCACGGCGCCGGACACAGCCGGCCGGTGAAGTCCGGGAAGTTGTTGGTGGCGTGCAGCCGCTCGATCGCGTCGCGCCAACGGCCCGTGCGCACCAGGTCGTTCCATTCCGGGATCAGGTTGCCCAACGGACACCCGTTGTGGCAGAACGGGATACCGCAATCCATGCAACGGGTCGCCTGCTCGCGCAAGGTACCTTCGTCGAAGTCCTCATAGACCTCGTGCCAGTCCTTCAACCGCAGCGGGACAGGCCGGCGCTTCGGCAGTTCCCGGTGCGTGTACTTCAGGAAGCCGCTCGGATCAGCCATGCGCGGCCGCCATGATCGCCTTGTCCACATCGGTGCCATCGCGCTCGGCTTCGGCGATCGCTTGCAGCACCTTCTTGTAGTCGCGCGGCATCACCTTGACGAAGTGGCGTTGTTGCCCGCGCCAGTCGGCCAGAATCCGCTGACCGACCGCCGAATCGGTGGCGTCCACGTGCGCCTGGATGATGCCGTGCAGGAAGTCGGCGTCGTCGGAGTCCAGGGTCTCCACGTCGACCATCTCGATGTTGAGATTGTCCGGCAATTCCTCGTCCGGGTCGTACACGTAAGCCACACCACCTGACATTCCTGCGGCGAAGTTGCGGCCGGTCCGGCCCAGGATCACAACCCGACCACCCGTCATGTATTCGCATCCATGGTCACCCACGCCCTCGACCACGGCGTGGGCACCGGAGTTGCGGACCGCGAACCGTTCGCCGACCACTCCACGCAGGAACGCCTCCCCGCTGGTCGCGCCGAACAGGATCACGTTGCCGCCGATGATGTTGTCCTCGGCCACATAGTCCTGCGGGGCGTTGTCCGACGGCCGCACCACAATCCGGCCACCGGACAAGCCCTTGCCGACGTAGTCGTTGGCGTCCCCGTATACCCGCAATGTGATCCCCTTCGGTACGAAGGCGCCAAAGCTGTTGCCCGCGGACCCGTCGAAGGTGATATCGATCGTCCCATCCGGAAGCCCCTGGCCACCATAGGCTTTCGTCACCTCGTGGCCCAGCATGGTGCCGACCGTGCGGTTGACGTTGCTGATCGTGGTAGAGAAACGCACCGGCTTGCCGGAATCGAGCGCCTCGCGGCTCATCACGATCAACTGCTGGTCGAGCGCCTTGTCCAGGCCGTGGTCCTGCCGCGAGCTGCAGTACAGGTCCTGGTTCATGAACGCCGACTCGGGCTCGTGCAGCACCGGCGCCAGATCCAGCTTGTGCGCCTTCCAATGCGCGCGGGCCAGCGTCGTGTCCAGTGCCCCCACCTGGCCGACGGCCTCGTTGAGGGTACGGAAGCCCAACTGCGCCATGTACTCCCGGACCTCTTCGGCGATGAACATGAAGAAGTTCTCGATGAACTCGGGCTTACCGGCGAACCGCTCCCGGAGCAGCGGATTCTGGGTGGCCACGCCCACCGGGCAGGTGTCCAGGTGGCACACCCTCATCATGATGCAGCCGGCCACCACCAGCGGCGCGGTGGCGAAGCCGAATTCCTCGGCGCCGAGCAGCGCGGCGATCATCACATCGCGGCCCGTCTTGAGCTGGCCGTCCACCTGGACCACGATCCGGTCACGTAACCCGTTGAGCAGCAGGGTCTGTTGTGTCTCGGCCAGACCCAACTCCCACGGCGCGCCGGCGTGTTTCATCGACGTCAGCGGGGTCGCGCCGGTGCCACCGTCGTGGCCCGAGATCAACACCACATCGGCGTGGGCTTTTGAAACACCGGCCGCAACCGTGCCCACTCCGTTCTCGGAGACCAGCTTGACGTGCACGCGCGCGGCCGGGTTGGCGTTCTTCAGGTCGTGGATCAGCTGAGCGAGATCCTCGATGGAGTAGATGTCGTGGTGCGGCGGCGGCGAGATCAGGCCGACCCCGGGAGTGGAATGCCGGACCTCGGCAACCCACGGGTACACCTTGTGCCCCGGAAGCTGGCCGCCCTCACCGGGTTTGGCGCCCTGGGCCATCTTGATCTGGATGTCGGTGCAGTTCGTCAGGTAGTGCGACGTCACGCCGAAACGCGCGGACGCGACCTGCTTGATCGCGCTGCGGCGCCAGTCCCCATTGGGATCGCGGTCGAAACGCTTGACGTCCTCGCCGCCTTCACCGCTGTTGGAACGCCCGCCCAGACGGTTCATCGCGATGGCGAGCGTCTCGTGCGCTTCGGCCGAGATCGAGCCGTAGCTCATCGCCCCGGTGGAGAAGCGCTTGACGATCTCGCTGGCGGGCTCGACCTCTTCCAGCGGAACCGGAGGACGCACACCGCCGCGGAACTTGAGCAGGCCGCGCAGTGAGGCCATCCGCTCGCTCTGGTCGTCGACCAAGCGGGTGTAGTCCTTGAAGATCTTGTATTGGCCGGTGCGGGTCGAGTGCTGCAGCTTGAAGACGGTCTCCGGGTTGAACAGGTGGTACTCACCTTCCCGGCGCCACTGGTATTCGCCGCCCACCTCGAGCTCGCGGTGCGCGCGCTCGTCCCGGCGGTCCAGGTAGGCCAGCCGGTGGCGGGCGGTGACGTCGGCGGCGATGTCCTCCAGGGTGATCCCGCCGATCGGGCAGCTCAGCCCGGTGAAGTACTCGTCGAGCACGTCCTCGGAGATACCGACCGCCTGGAACAGCTGCGCGCCGGTGTAGGAGGCCAGCGTCGAGATGCCCATCTTGGACATCACTTTGAGCACGCCCTTGCCGGCGGCCTTCACATAGTTGTTCAGCGCCTTCTCGCGGTCGATCCCGTCGATCGCGCCGCGGTCGAGCATGTCCTCGATCGACTCGAACGCCAGGTAGGGGTTGATCGCCGCCGCCCCGCAACCGACCAGCATCGCCATGTGGTGCACCTCGCGGGCATCACCGCTCTCGACGACCAGACCCACGTGGGTGCGCGTCCGGTCGCGCACCAGGTGGTGGTGCACCCCGGCAACGGCGAGGAGTGACGGAATGGGGGCCATCTGCTCGTCGGACTCACGGTCGGACAGGATGATGACGCGCGCGCCGTCCTCGATCGCGGCCGACGCCTGTGCGCGTACGTCCTCGAGTGCCGCGGCCAACCCGGCGCCGCCCTCGGCGACCGGGTACAGGCAGCGAATCACCTTGGACCGCATGCCATGCGGGCGCCCGTTGACCTCGTCGTCGGGGTTGAGGTTGATCAGCTTGGCCAGCTCGCGGTTGCGCAGAATCGGTTGCTGCAACGCGATCTGGTGACAGGAGTTCTCGTTCGGCGTGAGCAGGTCGCGCTCGCCGCCGGTGGTGCCCTGCAGGCTGGTCACCACCTCTTCGCGGATGGCGTCCAGCGGCGGGTTCGTCACCTGAGCGAAGAGCTGCTGGAAGTAGTCGTAAAGCATCCGCGGCCGCTGCGAGAGCACCGCGACCGGGGTGTCGGTGCCCATCGAGCCGATCGGCTCGGCACCGGTGCGCACCATCGGCGACACCAGCAGGTTGAGCTCTTCATATGTGTAGCCGAATATCAACTGGCGCTTGACGAGTCGCTCATGGGGCATCCGCACGTAGTCGCCCTGCGGAAGATCGTCGAGGGGAACCAGGTTCCGGTCGAGCCATTCCTGGTACGGGTGCTCGGCCGCGAGCTCGGCCTTGATCTCCTCGTCGGCGACGATGCGTCCTAGTGTGGTGTCCACCAAGAACATCCGGCCCGGCTGCAGCCGCATCCGGCGCACCACCTTGGCCGGGTCCAGGTCCAGGACGCCGGCCTCGGAAGCCATCACCACCAAGCCGTCGTCGGTGACCCAGATCCGGGACGGGCGCAAGCCGTTTCGGTCAAGCACGGCGCCCACGATGGTGCCGTCGGTGAACGTGATCGACGCGGGGCCGTCCCACGGCTCCATCAACGAGGCGTGGTACCGGTAGAAGGCGCGCCGCGCCGGGTCCATCGACTCGTTGCGCTCCCAGGCCTCGGGAATCATCATCAGCACCGCGTGGGCCAGGGTGCGGCCCCCCAGGTGCAACAGCTCGAGCGCCTCGTCGAAACGCGCGGTGTCCGAGGCACCCGGGGTACAGATCGGGAACAACTTCTCGACGTCGCCTTCGGCGCCGAAGACCTCGGTCTTGATCAACGCCTCGCGGGCCCGCATCCAGTTCTCGTTGCCGGTGACGGTGTTGATCTCGCCGTTGTGGGCCACCCGACGGAACGGATGGGCCAGCGGCCACGACGGGAAGGTGTTGGTGGAGAACCGCGAATGCACGATGCCCAGTGCACTGGTCATCCGATCGTCTTGCAGGTCAAGGTAAAACGCCTTGAGCTGCGGCGTGGTCAGCATGCCCTTGTAGACCATTGTCTGACCGGAAAGGCTTGGGAAATAGACGGTTTCGCGGCCAGGGCCGTCCTGCCCCGGGCCCTTGGTGCCGAGTTCGTGCTCGGCACGCTTACGGACCAGATAGCAGCGGCGCTCCAGCGTCATGTCCGATGCGCCGGCCAGGAATACCTGCCGGAACGTGGGCATCGCGTCGCGGGAAAGCGCTCCCAGTGAGGAATCGTCGATGGGCACGTTGCGCCAGCCCAGCACCGTCAGGCCCTCGGCTTCCGCGATTTTCTCGACCGCGTCGCAAGCGGCCGCGGCGTCCTTAGACGACTGCGGCAAGAAGGCGATACCGGTGGCGTAACTGCCCGCGGGGGGCAGCTCAAAGTCGACGACGGCACGCAGGAAGTCATCCGGGACCTGAATCAGGATGCCGGCGCCGTCACCACTGCGCGGCTCGGCGCCCTGCGCACCGCGGTGTTCGAGGTTGAGCAGCGCGGTGATGGCCTTATCCACGATGTCGCGGCTACGCCGGCCGTGCATATCGACGACCATGGCTACCCCGCACGAGTCGTGCTCGAACGCGGGGTTGTATAACCCGACGCGCTTGGGCGTCATATGCACCTGACCCTTCACCTGAACGTTTGAGCTGCCGTTAACAGCTGCTCCGATGGAGTCGCACCCGGAGGTTGCGGGCTGAGGCCCCTCGGTCTTGTCTCGATAGGCTGTCCCCCAGGCGGAGATGATCCTGTTAGGGATGCGTCCGTGCAGCGCTGAACGGTGGCCTGGAGACCGGTCTCGACAAGTCGTAAAACGATATGACAATACCCGCCTGACATGCCAACTTCGTCAAGTCTAACCGCCAGCTGGCAGCACCGTAAATTTCGCGCCGGCCGACGGGCGGCAACCCGGCCGACGTGCTGTTTTAGGGCTGCAACGTTCGTCACAGCCGCGCCGCTCCTGGGGGTCCAGGGCGCCGGATCCGCGCTCAGGTAAGTTTGCTGACGCCGCCTGAGGGCGTGCCAACCCCCTTGGCATTAGCTCGCATGATCGTGCTCAGCGGGTGGCCGAAGCCGGTCCGGCCATACTGCAGTAAGCGCTGCTAAGTTTGCACGGTAGCGATGCGCGGCGCGGAGTAGATACTGGACCGGTACTGGTCCGCGTCCGGCGTCCGTGTTGGGCCGTGGCGCTTATCACTAGCCCTGGATGAACCACCTAAGCGCGGACCGATCGCCTGGCACCCGAGGAGCCCATGAACGAGCGCGACGAATTCCTGCGGGACCGTTTGCAGCCCCCGTCGAGCATGCCGGCGGCGCGCCCGCCCGGCCCCCCGCCCAGGAGCGTGCCGCC
>NZ_LQPH01000119.1 GCF_002102255.1 Mycobacterium nebraskense | reverse complement strand
GTGGGCGGGACCCGGCCCAGCGGGTCGTACGTGTACGGGTTCTGCCAATACGGGTCCTGCGGGTCGGTCACGCCAGCGCCTCCTTACCGGCCGCACCTGCCCGAAATGTAGCCGACGATCCGTTGATACGTCACAGGCGCGGTTTGGCGACGCCGACCACATAGGGCGCGTCAGCCAGGGTCAGGTACACGCGATGTGGCCCGATCGCCATGCCCGACGGGGGCGCCGACTGGGCCGCCGGTGGCAGTCCCGCCGGGTAGCCGATGTTGCGGATCACCGGAATCAGCCGGCCATGAACTCCTGGTAGGCCGATGCCAGGGTCGGCGGCAGGGCCTTGACATTGCACTGCCGTTCGGTGTCGCCGATCGGCGCCAAGATGCCGCGCAGGTCGTAGTACTCCTGCGGATGGGCCATGAAGTAGCCCCGCAGGCTCGACTCGGCCTCCGGACGCGGCTGGCCGTAGGCGGCCGTGACCACCTGGTTGGCGCCTGGGTGCGCGGCCAGGTACTGCTCGGCCGAGCCCTGCACGGACGAAACAGTGGCGTTCACACCGCCGGGGCTGCAGTCGGGCGCTGCGGCCGCCGACGGCGCGCCGACGACACCCATGGTGATTCCCCCGAGCAGGCAGCCGGCACTGATGCCGGCCAGTCGCCGACGCGCGACAATACTGCTGATTTTCATGATCAGTGTGTCCTTCGAAATTGCGATTTGATTCTTCGACAGAGGCTCCCGATCCTCGAAAACCAAAGTAGCGGAAGTGGAAATTGGCGGCGTTCGCTGACGACGAACGCAAGAACCGTTAACCCCCCAATACGGCCACGGAACGAAGCCGTTCACTAAGCGAACGATCAAATCCGTCCGGCGATGCTGAGATTTCTTAGGGAGAACAGGGCAGTTCTTAGGGAATCGTGATCAAGATCGTGACGGCATCGTGACCTGCATTCGGCGCCCCACCGTTCGAGAACTCTATCGTTTCCCGGCCGCGCGACTCTCCGCTCAGATCGGGGAAAAATCCGGCCTGTGCACCGACGCGTGCGCGCTTTCGCTGCCGTCCTCCGCGTGGCCGTCCGTGCCCGCGGGCACCAGGGTGCGGAGCCAAGTCTCGAGGTCGGGGCCGAGGACGATCGCGTGATCGGGAGCCAGCAGTGCTCCCGCGGCGAGTGCGTGAACCGGGGGCGGCACGATGCGCACTGGACGATTATCGCCTTGCCGGGCAAGGACTTTCGATGTCAGTTCGGGCAGCCGGATGGCGTCCGGACCGGTGATGGTGCGCGGTGTAGGCGTCTGTCCCAGGGCCGTCTCGACGAGTACGTCCGCGACGGTGTCGGCGGCGATGGGCTGAATGAGCCAGTCCTCGACGATCACCTCGTCCCCGTCACAATTCACCGGCCCCGCGGGGCAGGTGGCGAATTCGAACCACTGGGTGGACTTCACGACGGTGGTCGGGACCGGACCGTCGAGCAGGATCTCTTTCGCGGCGCGTTTGGCCTCGTAGTAGGGGGTCCCGTCGAACACCGGATCGTCGATGCAGGCCATCGTCGACACCACCAGGCGCTGGACTCCCTGCGCGGAGCAGACACCCATGACGTTGCGGGAGGCGGTGGCCAGAGCCTGGGTGATGGCGGGCTGTCCATCGTCCGGCACGGGGTTGGCTACGTCGATCGCGACATCTACTCCCTTGAGCGCCCGGTACAGGCCCTCGCCGTCGAGCAGGTCGACGCCATGTGCGCGGGAAACCTCGACGACCGCGACGTCCCGGGCCTTGAGCCTGGCGACGACGCGGGATCCGGCTGTGCCGGTCGCGCCGATCACGGCGATGGTGGTGGTCAGAAGCCTCACCCCTTTCGTTTGTCGCTCATTACTACCCAGAGCATCACGGTTGAAACGGTCCGATTTGGCGGTAAACCCTTTCCCGTGATCGCGCGCACACCACCGGGAGCGTTTGACGGGTCAGGCCCAGCAGGACAAGGCCGATGCTCAGCGTGACGCGGGCAAGAAGGAGGCCGAAGCCGTGTCCGCGCGGGCCGGCGCGGAGGCCGCCGAACAGCGCCAGAAGGAAAACCAATAAGTCGTTGGTGAAGGGGGCCGGTCCCGCTCGGGGCCGGGCTCCTTCTTTGCGTCCGCGCAGGCGGGCGGTTTTCAAACCACCACGTCCGGTTATTCCTGGCGAGAACCGCCGGCCGATGGGTTAGCGAGGTGGGAGATGGGCCTGAGCGACCGGGTCGCGAGCATTGTCGCGGCCGTGCAGGATGTTGAAGGTCGCCACACGCATAGGGTCTCTCCTACCCACTTTCCCGCCCGCGCAGTCACGTGGCGGCGGGGCGGTCAGCGCGCCCCGGGTACCCCTTCGCGGGCCGCCACCGACCGCCCATCGCCGGTGTCGAACACCTCCACGATGACGTCGCGGTCCTGGTAACGGCCCAGCGACGTCAGCCCGGGCGTACGCGCGATGATGTCGTGGGCCGCGTCGCCGGTGAGCGGGTAATCGGCCACATGGTGACGCCAATGGGCGGCAACGATCGTTGCGCCCGGCTGCAGCCGGGCGCATTCGCGACGCAGCACCGCGGCCAGGGCCTCGCCCTGCAGGTAGTAGGCGACCTCGCTGAGCACCAGCAGGTCGAAGGGCCCGGCCGGCCACGTCGCGTCCACTGACGACCGGGCCAGCGTCACCCGGTCCCGGCAGCCGGCCTCGCGCAGCCACGCGTCCGCGCCGCGCACCGCCGCATCGGCCACATCGACCGCCGTCACGTGGTCGCAGCGCCGCGCCAGCTCCGCCGTCAGCGTGCCGATCGAGCAGCCCGGTTCGAAGGCGTGGCGGTATCGGCGGGCGGGCAACAGCGCGAGTGTGATGGCGTACTTGCGCTGCTCGTACCACCGCGTCGACAGCTGCCAGGGATCGTCGGTGCCGACGTACATCCGGTCAAAGTAGGCGTCGGGCAGCCGCGTGCTCACCGGAAGACCACCTCTCCCACGGCGAGGAGTCGCTGCAGGACGAACGGCGGCAACACGGGCGGCGTTTCACCGCGGCCGGGCCGCAACTGGCTCCGATAGCATTGCGCCGCTTGGCGTTTGCGATTCACGGCCCAGCCGGGGGTGGGGACCGAGCGGGCGCGGTCCCACGGCACCACGGGGTCGGCCGGGGTGGCCCAGTGCCACATCCAGACCGGGTATTCCAGTAACGCGGTGCCGGTGCGCGCGCATGCCGCTGCGGCCGCACGTCCCACGGCTTCGTGGTCGGGATGGCCGTCGCCGCGCCAGGTGGCGGCGCACCAGGTGTCGGGGCCGGCGGTCCGCAGGATTTCGACCAGTGCCCCGGTGAGCCGATCCTCGTGGTTGGCCAGCTCGCCGTCGGGCAGGCCCAGGCGCGTCGGGGGAGCGAGCCCCAAAACACCTGTTGCCCTGTGTAATTCGTACCGGCGAGTGGTCGCCAGGCGAATCCGGCCGGACAGCGTCGCTCCGGGCTGGGCGGCGCCGCCGTCGCTGACCGACACCAGCCGGACGTCGACGCCCGACGCGATCAGTTGTGCGATCATCGCGCCCAGGCCGAGGGTCTCGTCGTCCGGGTGGGGCGCCACGACGATCAGCCGTCGGCACCGCGTCAGATCCAGTGCCGGCAGGGGCCCGCGCTCAAAAGCGGCCAGCCACAACGGCGCCGGGGTGCCGCCATGGGTCAGTGGCTTGGCCGCGAACCGCGCGCTGCTGCTGGTCGGTACGGTCCTCACGGCGGCCTCAGCGCTGACGGCCCGCGAGCCGGCCAAGCTCGGCGAGGTCCCGCTCCGCGTGGCTTTGCCGGATGTAGATGCTCAGGTCGGCGACGCGCTGGGCGTGCCGGCCGTCCTGGCACAGCGGGCCCGGCCCCAGCGCGCGGCCGGTGCGGGTGATGGCTTCGTCCACCGCGTGTTCCACGATCGTGCGGACGCGGCGGGCCAGCAGTTGAGCGGTACCGGTCCGGTCGAACGGGTCGGAGTCGACCTGTGCCGCCGCCGTGGCCAGGATCGCATCGCCCGCGGCCAGCGCGGCATCGACGGCGCCGAGATGCGCCAACGAGTAGGCATCGGCGGATTCACTTCCGGCGCAACGATATAGGGGATCGGCGACCCTGCGCGCACCCCCGAGCCAGCAGGCGGCCACACCGATCGCGCCGTGCCAGAACCCGGGCCGATTCAAGTAGTCGCCGGGATCACCCACGGCGACGGCGTGGGTATTGGTGAACTGCACCGGCCGGGTATCGCTGCCGGCCATCCCGGCATTCCACCAGGTGCTGGGCAACGGCTTGACGCTTGCGTCCGTAACCTGCACGGCGAACAGGCCCCGTGTGCCGTCTTCGAGCCGGGCGGTCACCAGGGCGTGGGTGCAGAACCCGGCGCCCGAGCACCATACTTTGGTGCCCGCCAGGGAAAACGCGCCGTTGACGTCGATGGCCGTGAGGACCGCGTCCGAGGCTTCGGCCGCCCAAACGCCCCACAGCTGGCCGGATTCCGGCGGTTTACCGCCCAGTTCGTGAAGTATCGCGACGGCGTCGACGTGGGCTTCGGCGACCCTGGCCGCCACGATGTTCTCCTCGGCCAGCGACGCCAGGCGTTGCCAGCGTTCGGCGGTGCGGCCGGAGGCGGGTAGTGGCAGCTCGAGTCGCCCCGACTCCAGCCAGTGCCTGACCAATCCCGCCGTCACGCGCAATCACCCGCCACCGATCTCCCCAGTTGCCTGAGGTGGTGAGCGAACCCGTGTGGCGCCCGAGCCTGGGTTCGCGCCGACGTGATGACGGAAAGTTCGGTGTCACGGTGGATGCGGTAACCGGCGGCCTCCAAGCGCTCGGCCAGGTCGACATCCTCGCCCGAGGCCAGCGCGCGAAAGCCGCCGACCCGCCAGTAAGCCCGTGCGCTGAAACCCATGTTGGCGCCGTGAATGTGGTCGTGGTGGTCGTTCTGATATACCGGGTCCGCTTGGTAGGACTGCAGATAACGTTGGGCGACCTCGGCGCCGTGGTGGCCCCAGTCGGTAACCCGCACCACGCCCAGGACCATGTCGTCGCCGACTTCCAGCTGATGCACCAGCCAGCCGGGGTCGACCCGGCTGTCGGCATCGGTGGTGGCATACCAGCACCTGGTGTCGGTCCCGAACAGCGAGCGCGCGTAGCCGAAGCCGACCGCCCGCGCGGCGCCGACATTGTGCGCGTCGACGCTGATGAAATGCACGTCGGGCCCATACTCGCCGGCCAGCTGGTCGCTGCCGTCATCGCAGTCATCGAGTACCACAACGATAGTGACCGGGATCGGGGCGCACAGAGCGGCGGTGAGCACTGCGCGCAGGCAGGCGGGCAGTTTCGCCCGCTCGTTATGGGCGGGGATCACGACGGCGGCGGCGTCATAGGCGCGAAGCCAAGCGGTTGACACAACGGAAGACTTGCCCAATTGGCCGCATGTTAAACGGGCTACCAACCCTGCCGCCGCGTCCGCACAGGTTGTACCGTGCGCCAGCGGGGTATGACCTATGCATCATGGCACCCACGAGATCCACGCCGACGCGCCTCCGTCCAACGCTCGGTTGCGGGAAGCGCTGCGCGGCGCGGCGTCGGCGCTCAAGGAGCACGGCCCACCTTTCGCGTTGGCAGGCAGCTACGCGTTGTGGGCCTACGGCGCGCCCGAACCCACGCACGATGTGGACCTGGTGGTGGCCGAATCCGATGTGGACGACGCCGCGGCCGCCCTCAGCGATGCCGGCTTCGCCGTCGAACGTCCCCCGGAGGATTGGCTGTTCAAGGCGCGCACCGGGGATACGGTCGTCGATGTGCTGCACCGCCTCAACGGCGTGCGGGTGGAATCCTCGACGCTGGACTGCGCTAAGCAGCACGACGTGCTGGCCATCAGGATGCCGGTGCTGCCGCCGACGATGGTGCTCATCCAGCAATTGCGTTCCCTGGGCGAGCATCACTGCGACTTCGCCAAGCTGCTACCGGCCGTGCGTGCCGTCCGCGAACAGCTGGACTGGGAGCGGGTCAGGGCGCGCACCGCCGACAACGACTACGCGGTCGCGTTCCTGGTGCTGGTCGAGCGGCTCGGCCTCACGGCTCAGTGATTGCGCAGCTTGGCTACCAACTTGTCTTTCGTCAGGCTCGAATACCCGGACATGCCAAGTTCTTTCGCGCGCTTCTTCAGTTGCGGGACGGTCCAGTCCTGATAAGAACCCGACTTGCCGCCTTTGCGCCCGACCGAGGATTTGCCCCGAGCGGCGGCCGCATTTGAAATGCGGGCGGCCTTTTCCTTGGAGTCGCCCTGCTTGCGAAGGTCCTTGTACAACTTCTCGTTCTTGATCGACGAATTCGGCATGGTTCATCCTCCTATCTCACGATGAAACGTCCCTGGCGTCCTGGTCAGGGTGCCCGCCCGGGACGTGGTGAAAACCCATGTTGTTGTGAAAACCCATGTTGGCGCTGTGGTCGCGTAGAAGGGGGCCCATGTTGGTTGCTGCAACGCTTGCAGTCATCGGGCGCCCGGTGATGCAATGATGACAGCGCGAAAGCCCTCGGGGCGGCGCCAACTATGACCACCGTGACGAGTATTACCGATAGCACCGGCCCCGGTGGGGTCGTCGGTGCAGTCGGTCATTTGCCTGATGCGGGTCAAGCCGACGTCAGCCCCGCCCACCCGGCCCCGGCAGTTCGGTACGACGAGTTTCGCACCGGTGATGCGCAGGCCGCGCGACAATTTTTTTTCCGGCGCCTACAACCCCGGCTGGCACATCACCGGGCTCACGAGCCGCTCGCCCGTTTCCCATCGGCGCTGCGAAGCGGGTTCGTTGACGGTCGACGACGTGATGATTCCGGGTCGCGTCGCCCTGGAGATTCCGGCCCCCGACGGCGTCGCCGTGATCCAGCCTCGCGCGGGATCGATGAGCGTTGCCGGCGGTCCCCTAGCCACGGTGAAATTCCCGGTATTGGTCGCCCACGGCATGCCGTGCGTGCTGCAGTGCAACGGCGCGCGGTTCGACGTGGTGACCATCGCCGCGGACGTGCTGCACAAGGTCGCCGCGGATTGGCGTGCGCCGTTAGCGCAGCAGATCCACTTCCTGGATTGCCGCCCACGCTCGCGCACGGCCGTTCGGGCGTGGCATCGGGCGCTGGACTACGTGGCCTCGACACTGGCCGGCCCGGACACCGCCCACCAGCCGCTCATCGTGGCGGGCCTGGCTCCGCTGCTGGCCGGTGCGCTGCTGGAGTGTTACCCGTCCGCCGTCACCGAGCAGGATCTGGCCAACGAGCCCGCGTTATCCGAATCGGTGAAAGACGCGGTGTCTTTCATCCATCGACACGCCGCCGGGGACGTCAGCATCAACGACGTCGCGGCCGCCGTGCACTTGACGCCCAGGGCGGTGCAGTACCTCTTCCGCCGTCAACTCGGTAGCACGCCAACGGAATACATTCGCCGCGTCCGCCTCAACCGTGCCCATCAAGAGCTGTTGGCGGGGGCGCCGTCCAACACCACTGTGACCGAAATCGCGCAGCGTTGGGGTTTCGCGCACCCCGGCCGGTTCGCGGTGCTGTACCGACAGACGTACGGTCAGAGCCCGCACACCACCCTCCGGCACATGACCCCGCGGTCATGACGACGACACGCCGCTAAGCCGCAGGCCAGACCCGCCGGGTTCACCCCGAATCTCACCGGCTGTCACTTTCGCGCCATGTCGCGCCAAACGTGTTTTTCGCACACCGAGTTGAAGCCGAAACCGCCTGCTTGAGCATGAATTCCGGTCACGCGGTGGACTGCGCGGCGTCGCTTATGCGCACCGGCGGCACCGGTAGCCGGTAAGCTGTCATCAGGTTGAGTCCCAGCTGCCGTTTATCAACGGGCCCCATTTGGACACCGTCGTCGCTCGCCCTGCTCACTACAAACCCTGAAGGGCGCACTCAACATGACTGCCTTACCCGATCCACCTAAACCCGATCTGTATACACCCGAGCTGCTCGGACAACCGCGCAGCCGCTACCAAATCGATTGCGCCGGAGCGCAAATCCATGTTCACGCCCGCAGCATAGCCACCGTCTTGCGCATCGACGGCGAGGTCGACGCATCCAACGCCGACCTGATCACCGAGGCCATTCGCCGCTTTTCGCGGCTGAAGGCCCCGTTGATCCTTGACCTCGCTGGCCTGGACTTCCTTGCCGCCTCGGGCCTGCGAGCGCTGCTGGCCCTCGACGAAGAGCATCGGCAGGCCGGGCTGCGGTGCAGCTTGGTCAGCGGCGCGGTGCTGCGCCGGCTCACCCGGGTCGTGCCGGATCACGGCCTGCCCATTGCCGACTCGGTCGCTGCGGCCCTCGCGCACATCGAAGGCGCCACCACGGCCCGCCGTCGGTTGATTTCGGGCCCGGCCCGACAGCACGAACCGCAGAGCGACGCATCGACGCGACTTCGCGGGCTTGCTTCCTAACGGGTCAACCGGTGCATCAACTGGTCGGCGGCGTACCGGCCGCTGGCCACGGCGCCGTGCACCGTGGCCGGATTGTTGACGCCGACCGCTTCGCCCGCCAGATAGAGCCGGCCGCCGATCGGTTCCTGGAGCTGGCGCCGGTCATCGAGGCCGGAGCCGGGGGCGTGAAAAGAGTAGGCGCCGCGCGCATACGGGTCGGCGCTCCAATTCGATGTCTTGACCTCCACCGGCGAGATGTCATCACCGAACAGCCGGCGCGCGATGGGCTGCGCGGTGGCCAGCAGTTCCTGCGGCGAGGAGGACTCAACGGCGCGGCCGCGGTCACCGGCGTTGAATGCCATCACGATTGGGCCCGCCGCCGCCGGCAGGGTGAACCACTGGGCCCACCGGCCGCCGTCGGCGGCGAGGTATTGATAGAAGGCGTTGTCCACGGTCCAGCCGCGCCGGTTGAACCGGAAGAAACTCTTGGACAGCACCCCGAAGCCCAGGGCGTCGACCGCGTGGCCGTGGCGTTCGGGGAGGGGCGGATCGAAAGTGATGGCACCGGCTTTCAGCACGCCGAGGGGAACGGTGACGATTGCGGCGTGTCCCTGAAACAACCGATCTTTCGCCCGCACGATGACGGAATCGTCGCGCCACGCGATCGCGGTCACCGGCGCGTTCAATTCGATCTGTAGCCCGCTGGCGAGGAGCCTCGGCAGGGCGTCGTAGCCGTTGGTGATGATTACCTGGTCGCCGCCGGTGTAGTCACCCTCGTCAAAGGTGATGGCGGACAGCTGATTCGCGTCGGCGGCGAACTCGTCCTCAACCTCGGTGGTGAGGTAGAAGGCCAACTGGGCGCGGTCGGAGGTGGACAGTGCTTCGCCACCGACCGCGGCGTCGATCGCGGCGGCCAGGCTGCCGCCGTCGACTTGGAAACGCGCTCGCTCCACAAACGCGCGCCACAGTGTCGGGTCGTAGTCGAGCGGTGAAAGTCTGGGATCGACCACGAGCTTGGCCCAGCCGTAATAGTCGGTCGTGACCAGCTGCGCTTGCGCCTGCCGCGCCAGCTTCACCAGCGGGTTGTCCGCCGTGCCGTGGATCCACGACGCGCCCATCTCGAGCGGTGCGCCCCAGTCGCGGTCGGTGTGGACACGACCGCCGATCCGGTCACGGGCTTCGATCACGCGCACCGCCCATCCCGCATCGGCGAGGCTGCGGGCGGCCGACAGGCCGGCCATTCCGGCGCCGATGACCAGCACCGACCGGGTGCCGGGCCGCGGCGGTTGCGCCGACGGCGGGCGCCGGGGTGCGCAGGCGGCCATCAGCCCGCCGCCAACCACAGCCGTGGTTGCGGCGATGAATTCCCGACGGGACATCGGGTACACGGGTGTTAGCGTCTCACATCACAATCGTTTGCCGGATTTACCGAATCCGAACGGACCTTAGGGATAAACTTGCGCCAGTCCTTAACTGCGGCGACGGCGCCGTGTTCGAGGGGGGAGCGGCGATGAGTGCTCGACGACCGGCTCACGCAGTCGACCCCTACCCCGTCGTGTTGCCGCCCAGCGAGACCGTGACCGTCCGGGCGACCGACGGCACCCGGTTGCACGCCGAGGTGTTCGGGCCGCCCGACGGCTACCCGATTGTCCTGACCCATGGCATCACCTGCGCCATCCGGGCCTGGGCCTACCAGATCGCGGACCTGTCCAACGACTACCGGGTGATCGCCTTCGACCATCGCGGCCATGGGCGCAGCGGCATGCCCAATCGTAACGGGTACAGCCTGAAAGACCTTGCCTCCGACTTGAATTCGGTGCTGGATGCGACGTTGGCGCCGCACGAGCGCGCCTTGCTGGCCGGACATTCGATGGGCGGCATCACCATCGCCGCATGGTCGGCGCGTTACCGGCACATGGTGCGGCGGCGCGCCGACGCCGTCGCGCTGATCAACACCACGACCGGGGATCTGGTCCGAAAGGTGCGACTGCTGTCGGTGCCGCATGGGCTGTCGCCGGCCCGAGTTGTCGCCGCCCGCGCGCTGATCAACGCGTTCGGCGGGTTCCCGATCCCAAGCGCCGCCCGCATCCCGAGCCGCTACCTGGTCGCGATGCTGGCGGTGGGCAAGGACGCCGACCCCAGCATCGCCAGGATCGTCCACCAATTCTTCGAACAGACATCGCCCGCCGGGCGCGCCGGTTGCGCCCGGATGCTGGTCGCCGCGCTGGGCTCGCGATACCTGGAGCTGGACGGTTTGACGGTGCCGACCCTGGTCATCGGCAGCGAACGTGACCGGCTGACCCCGATCAGCCAGGCCCGCAGGATCGCAGGCACCGCGCCCAATGTCGTCGGCTTGGTGGAGCTGCCCGGCGGTCACTGCTCGATGCTGGAACACCCGCGCGAGGTGAATCGCCACCTGCGAGGGCTCGCCGAATCGGTGACCCAGGACGTGCGGATCAGTTCATAGCAAGGCGGTGATCTCGGCGGCCGCCCGCTGGCCGGACCTGACGGCGCCGTCGAGAAACCCGGTCCACTCGTCTGCGGTCTCGGTGCCGGCCCAGTGAATCGGGCCGACCGGCTCGCGCAGCCACGGTCCGAATCGTGTCCACGATCCCGGTGGGACCGCGGCGGTGGGACCGCCGGGCGCGAATTGTTCGGCGCCCCAACGATGGTCGACATAGTCGAGCGGTTTGAGCGCGTCGTCGCCGAACAGCGTAGCAAAGCAGCGCAAAGTGTCGTGGCGACGCTGCTCGGGGGACAGCGAGTCGAACGCGCGCGCGTCGACGAAGCCCATCAGGATGCCCGGCCCGTCCGCGTGCGGACTGACGTCGAAGGTGATGAAAACCGGCCCCGTGTCGGAAAGCGCTTGGCCGGAGAAGCCGTTGGTCCGCCAAAACGGCGTGGAATAAGCTGCATAGGCCTTGCTGAGCCGGCCCTGCGGCCAATGTCGGGCGAGTTGGTGGTACTCGGCGGGTAGCGGGGGAGCGAACTCGATCGATGCGCGATGCGCGGGCGGGACCGCGACGACGACGAATCCGGTCTCCGCCTGGCCAATGTCGGTGGTCACCGTCACCCCTGCGCCGTGCCGGTCGATGCGGCGGACCGGCGCGTTGAGCACGACGCGGGTGCCCAGCTCGGCGGCCGCGGCCTCGGCGATCTGCTGGGTGCCGCCCGGAAAACGGTCCTGTTGGGCACCGTTTTCGACGTCGAGCAGCCGGTCCAGGCCGCCGGCGGCATGCGTGTAGCGGGCCGCGTGCAGCATCGACACGTCGTCGGGTTCGCACCCCCACGTCACCCGGGACACGATCGCCAGCAGGTCGCGCGACGACGCGGAGGCGCGCACCGAGCGCAGCCAGCCGCCGAGCGACACGTCATCAAGCTCGCGCGCCCGGCGCGCGTCCCACGGGGCCGACAGCGGGATGGTGCGGGCGATCCGGTCGAATTGCCAACGCAACCGGCCGATGTCGAGCAGTCCCGTCAGCGAGAGCTTCGGGATGGTGCCGCGGTAGGAGTGCGTCCAGCCGCGCCAGTGGATCACGTTCTTGCCGTCGTGGTGGGTCGGGATGGTCGGGACGTCGAGTTCGGCCGCCAGCGCCAAGACGGCGTCCTGGGTGGGGCCGACGAAAGTGCCCCCCAGATCGGCGGGCAACCCCGCCACACTGCCGGTGAAGGACCGACCGCCGACGCGGTCGCGGCCCTCGAAGACGACCACATCATGGCCCTGGCGGGCCAGCTCGCGCGCCGCGGCAAGCCCCGCAAAGCCTGCGCCGACCACGACAACGTCGACAATCCACGGCGGATTTGTCACGCGCACCAGTCAACCGCATTTCTGAGATTTCGTACGGCAAATGCCGACACCCGCGAACGCCGACTTTGTTGCGCGAGATGGCCCGAGAATCTCGGAACGAGTCGACGTTCGCGGGCTGCCTAGGGGGCGACGGTGAGCCAGTCGGAGAACCCGGACGGGTCGTGGCGGCCCAGCGCGCCGTGCTCGTAGAGACCCCAGCCCTCGACCGGTTCGCGGTCGCCGTCGCGGCACACGGCGCGGCCGACGTGGTCGATGACGCCGAAACCAGACCGCGCGACGATCGCCGGGTCGGTCATGTCGTAGGTCAGGCGTTCGACGAACTTCTCGCCCTTCCACATGCCGTGCAGCCAGTCCGAGTCGCCGCCGTAGCCGCCGCCGACGTGGATGGGCACCGGCAGCTTGGACTCCACGTCGAAGTGGATTCCGGTGCCATCGGGAGCGGTGGCGTCGATCGTCGCGCCGGTCGGGATGCGGGTGCCGGAGCGGTAGTGGATCTTGACCCGCGGCCAGCCCAGCTGCTCGACGCGGCCGTCGCGCCAGATCCGGGTGCAGTCGTTGAGCGAGCGAAAGCCGTTGGGCTCCTCCTGAATGATCAGCACGATCGCGAACTCGTCGAATGCCATGGGCACGTACAGCCACCACATGCCCTCGAACGGCGGGTCGGCCGGCCGCCCCGCCGGCTCGGGTTCGCCGATCGGCCTGATGCCCCAGGATCGGTCGCGGCTACCCAGCCAGGTTCCGGGGTCGACGGCGATCTCCTCGCCGTCGATGGCGATGCGGCCGCTCCAGCTGCCGAGCTGAGCGAACCGCTGCGCGTCCAGCGTCACCCGGTTGCCGGACCGCAGGACGTGCGGCTGTTCCTGCACGACGTCGAACAGGCCTTCCCAGGTGAGATCGGCTGCGATGCCTTCGGTTTGGTCGAGGATCAGCCGCAGCTTGCGCAGCGGCTCGATGACCTCGATCCGGTAGCCGTTGACGTTCTGGTTGAGGCGATCCTGGTCGATGGCGTCACACAGGTGCACCGCGGTCTGGGTATTTCCGCGCCGGACGAGGAAGAACGCGTCCTTGATGCCGAGGTTGGGGTAGTAGCCGATACCGCTGATGACGAAGATGTTTCCGGTGCGGTCGTGTGCGTTGAAGTAGGAGCGATCGTAGAAGTTGCGGTCCGAGGAACCCGGCCACGCGATCGGCTGCGGAATCTGATGTACCGGGAACTCGTCGAGCGGTCCGAGCATTACTGGTCCTCTCCGATAAGGCGTCTCATCAACCCGGCGTGGTAGAACAGCGACTCCACGTCGTCGGGTCTCTCGGTTTCGCCGAAGTGCACGCGGCGCGCGCCGGTGCGCATGAACACGCAGGCCCACATGACGCCCGAATAGATGTAGAACCAGCGCAGGTCACCCACTTCCACGCCGGTCAGGCGCTGATAGGTGGCGCGGACGTCCTCTTCGCGCATCACTTCCGGCAGGCCGGGCAGCCCTGCCAGGCCGGTCAGTTCTTGAAACACCATGTGCGCGTAGATCATCCACGCGACGTCGAGCTCGCGGGGTCCGAGGGTGACCATCTCCCAGTCCAACACCGCCACGGGCTGGAAGTCGCGGTATAAGACGTTGCCCACCCGGGCGTCGCCCCAGAGCAGCACGGGCTCGCGCGCGGCCGGTTCGGCCGGCCAGTTGTCCAGCAGCCAGCTGAAGGTTCGTTCCAGCAGCGGCGAGCGGCCGATGTCGGGCACCGAGAAGTCGTACCAGGACCGCACCCAGTTGAAGTGCCGGCGCAGCGCGGTGTCGCCGTCTTGCCCTTCGGACAGGAAGCCAAAGGTGTTCTCGGCATTCGGGATTGAATGCAACTTGGCCAGCACCCCGACCGTTGCGTCCTGCAGCTCGCGCTGACGTTCGGCCGGAGCGTCGGCGAACCAGTTGTTGCCGAACGTGTAGGGCATGACGTCGGGCGGGACCACACCGTCGACGTAGTCCATCACGAAGAAGGGGGTGCCCAGCACGTCGCCGGTGGGTTCGAGCCAGCGCACCGGCGGGACGGGGACGTCGGTGAGTTCGCCGACCTTTCGGATGACTTCGAATTGGTGGTCGAGCCGATAGGTGGGGAAGACCTGCACGTCTTCGGGGGCGGGCGCCACCCTGGTCACGAGTTTCTGTTCGGTCGGCTTCCCGTCCTGCTGCCAGCGAGCGGAGAGGATGATGGTCTCCGACGACATGCCCGTCGAGTCGACGCCGCTTTCGACGGTGACTTCCGGCGTCGCCCCGGCGGGCAGCACGGTTGACAGCCATTTCGACATCACCGCGGGTAGCGTCGTGACGTCTCGGCTGGAGCGCTGAAGCCGGTCGACCTTGTCGAGCACGGGTTCATTGGCCACGGGTGCCTCCATTCTTTGAGACTTCTTCGCGGCAATTACGATACGGTAGGTAGCGTTATGAAAGCAGACCCGTCCGCCATTGACAAGGCCCCCGGTGCCGGCCGCCCGCGGGACCCGCGTATCGACTCGGCCATCCTATCGGCCACCACGGAACTGCTTGTCCAAATGGGCTATTCAAACCTGAGTCTGGCGGCGGTCGCCGAGCGCGCGGGCACCACTAAATCGGCGCTGTACCGGCGATGGTCGAGCAAGGCCGAATTGGTGCACGAGGCGGCCTTCCCGGTGGCGCCCACAGCGCTGGAGGCGCCGGCCGGGGACATCGCCGCCGACATCCGCATGATGATCGAGGCCACCCGCGATGTCTTCACCACCCCGGTCGTTCGCGCCGCCCTGCCGGGCCTGGTCGCCGACATGACCGCCGATCCTGCGCTGAACGCCCGGGTGATGTCCCGGTTCGCGGACCTGTTCGCGACGGTGCGGGTGCGGCTGAGTGACGCCGTCGACCGGGGCGAGGCGCATCCCGATGTGGACCCGGACCGGTTGATCGAGTTGATTGGGGGGGCCACGATGTTGCGCATGCTGCTACGCCCGGAGGAGGAACTCGACGATGCGTGGGTGGAGCAGACCACTGCCATCGTGGTGCACGGGGTGACGCGATGACGGGGCGGCTTGCGGGGCGGGCCGCGATTGTCACCGGCGGCAGCCGCGGACTGGGTCGCGCGATCGCGTTTGCCCTCGCGGCGGAGGGCGCCGCCGTGGCGGTGGCGGGGCGCACCGAGCAGGTATGGGACGAGCGGTTGCCGGGCACCATCGGCGAGACGGTGGCCGACATCGAGGCGGCGGGCGGACGCGCGGTGGCGATCCGGGCCGACCTGACCGACCGTGACGACATCGCCCGGTTGGTCGGTGCGGCGCGAGATGCGTTGGGGCCCATCACGATCCTGGTGAACAATGCGGCCTTTACCGCGCCCGGCCGCCCCCCGGCGCCCGGCTCCGAACCGCGCGCCAAGTCCGTCAAACCCGCGGCGGTCGGCGGCAAACCGGGATGGCCGGGATTCGTCAGCATCCCGCTGGCCGCCTACCGTCGGCATTTCGACATCGCGGTGTTTGCCGCCTACGAGCTGATGCAGCTGGTATGCCCCGACATGATCGAAGCGGGTCGGGGATCGATCATCAATGTCACCTCGATCGCGTCGAGAATCCCCGGCAATGGGCCATACCCCGACCGCAGCGGCGGCGTGCTGCCCGGGTATGGCGGATCCAAGGCGGCGCTCGAGCATCTGACCCAGTGCGCGGCATACGATCTCGCCGATCACCACATCGCGGTGAATGCCCTGTCGCCGTCGAAACCGATCCTCACCCCGGGGCTGGCCTACTATGCCCGAGAGTTCGACGAGACCGCCGCGTCGGACGAATTCGCGCGAGCCGCAGTCGAATTGACACTGGTCGATCCCGAAAAAGTCACCGGTCGCACGATCGGCCATCTGCAGGTGCTCGACGGCAGCTTCCGGCCCTTCGAGCCTGACTAGGCCTGCGTCTTCGCCGTGACCGCGTTGATGATCACGGCATGCAGCCGCTGCCATTTCGGGGACTGGAATCCCGCCTGCAGTAGCAGACGCTCGGCGCGGCGCCGGGTGCGGGCCTTGCCGCGACGGCCGACGGCCAGGGTCGGCACCAGCCACAGCGAAAACTGGTCGACGAGCACCAGGCTTCCGCCGGGCCGCAGCACCCGGGCGCACTCCAAGAGGCCCGTCAGCTGGTCGGACCAGTGATCGAACGACGTGGTGCTGACGACCAGGTCGAAGGCGCGGTCGGCATAGTTGAGATCTTCGGCCACTCCCCGGGTGAAGCTCAAGCGGGGGTCGTGGGCCAGAGTCGTTGCGACGGAGACCATTTGAGGGGCGGGATCGATGCCGGCGAGGTGTTTGGCGTTCGGGTAGCGGCGAGCGAGCAGTTGTAGCAGATAGCCGGTGCCGCACCCGATGTCGAGCACATACTCGGGAGCCGTGACCGTGGCCACGGCCAGGTGCGCGGTGCGCTCCGCGATCTCGTGGTGCAGCCGGCCGCGCCAGCCGCGGTCGTAGCCGGCGGCACGTTCGTCGAACGCGGCGACATCCCGATGCGGCGGCACACGCCGAGTGTCTCACCGCGCGGGGATTGGCGAGGCGCCTTCGCCGCGTCAGCACGGTGAGTGAGGGTGGTCCTCGCCGACCGCCCTCCGCCACCGCGGCTGCCAGCACCGGTAGCTCCGGTGGCACGGGCGGGCCGGTCAGCGAGCGCCGCGGCCGGATCCGGGCCGCGAGCCGCAAACGCCGGGTGATCTCGTTGGGGGTGATGCGCAGCCGGGCCCACAGCTTGTCGCGCACCGCCGGCACGAACCAGCTTCCGTCGGGCGGGTCGGCGATCTCCGCGAAAAACCGGTACATCAGCCCCCGGTTGGTGCGGTTCTGGGTTTCCAGCCGGTCGGCGACGTCGATCCGGAATTCGTTGCTCGCCACGTCCGACGAGGTCTCCCGCGGCACGTTGTGGGCGGCGTCGATCGCGTCAAGAGCGGTACCGATCCGCTCTCTTGCCTGTTCGGCGCTCATTCGGGAACCCACGCCTGAAGGGTATCGAACATACATACTGCTTATCTGCTTAAGTGGACTAACGGCCTAGAATTCTCCAAATATGTTGCTAGGCAAGGCTTCTAAAGCAAATTCTTCGTCCAGTTCTTCGTCACGGAGG
>NZ_LQPH01000118.1 GCF_002102255.1 Mycobacterium nebraskense | reverse complement strand
CCTCGATTTTGCATGGTAGTTGGTGTGGGCTGGGTCTGATGCCGAGTTGTGGTGCGGGGTGGTGATTTTCGTGTGGCGGCGTGGTTGACCTGTCCCGTGTCGCCGGGTGGGGCGGGCGTTCCTGGGGCCGGTGGTTCTTTCATGGTTGGTGGGTCGGGTTGATCGGGTGATCATCCGAAGGCGGTGCGCAGGTGTTGCCAGGCGGTCGCGATCTGCGATGCCCACCGCCAGGTGGCATCGATACGCAGCCGTAGCTGGCGGGCGCCGTGGGTGATGCGGGCGGCGACGTGCAGTACCCGGTAGCGGAACGTGGTGATCTCGGCGCGGGCCAGGCCAGGATGGCCGCTGAAGCCGATGAGCCGGGCCCACGCGACCAGATCGGTAGCTGCGAGGACGATTTCGAGCCAGGCGGCGTTGGCGTCGAACGCGTGACACGGCAGGTTGCGTAGGCCGGTGGCTTTGAGTTCGCGGATGCGGTCCTCGACCCGGGCGTGCTGGCGGTGCCGCAGCTCTAAGCCCGCGACTTGTCCGGGGACGAGACCGGGCGGGGTGTCGGTGATGAACGCGGTGACCCGCAGCCCGTCGGCGTCGGTGAACCGCAACTGTGCACCGGGGTGGGGTCGTTCTTTGCGCAGGATCAGCCTCGTGCCGGCCGGCCATGAGGACAGGTTGACCAGGTCAGTGGCCTCGGCAACCCACGCCCCGTCCCGGATACCGCCGTCGGTGTCGATCGCCGGATACCAGGCTCGACCGAGGTTGAGGGTGTCCACGGCGTCTTGCACCCGCCAGTCGACGGGATACCCGAACGAGAATCCCACCCCAGCGGTGCGGCAGGCCGTGGCGAAATCGTGGGTGGCCCCGGCGGTGTCGCAGCGCACCAGCACCGACGGCTTGTCGGGATCACCGCGATGCTCGGGCCGCCACGCCGCGGGCAGCGACGCCAACGCCTGGGCCAGGACGGTGATGTGGTCTGCGGCGGTGTTGGAGCCGGCCCGGCCGGTGCGCAGCAGCCCCGCGAGCGCTTCGCCGCCGGCGATCTCGGGGCGGTCCAAAAACGCCAGCAGCGGGTGCAGGCCGAAGGTTTTCTTCCAGGTCGGCGCCGCCTTCTCCTTGTTATCGGAGTGGTCGATGACCAGGGTGGCGTCGATGTCGATGTACAGCCATTGTCCCGCTGTGGGGGCGGCTCCGGCCGTCCAGGCCGCCGATCGGGCCGCAGCCCGCGCGCCGCGCACCCGCGGTAGGTGCGCGGCGTCGATCCGTTCATCGACCAGCCGCCACATCGTGGTGGTTGAGGCTTTCGCGCCGAGCACGTGCTCACGGTCGCCGCAGAGTTGTCCGACGCCATCGATGCAATCGGCGCCGTCGGCGACCGCGGCAGCTAGATCGGCGAACACATCCCCGGGCGCATACATCCACGGGCCGCGGTAGGTGTCTGCCAACGCCGCGGTGACCTGCGCCGATAACCCGGTACGGTCGGCGAGCTCGCGCACCAAGGCCATCCCGGCATGCGACACGACACCATGGCCGTCGGCCGACACTTTCACCCGCGATGCCACCGCGATATTCTTCACCTGCGAAGTGCCTTCCCGTCAGGATCTTTGAACCGTAGAGAAGTCCAATTATCCCTTGCAGGACAGGCACTTTCGCGTATCTACACCCCGACACTCACAATAATCCACGAAAAATCCGGG
>NZ_LQPH01000117.1 GCF_002102255.1 Mycobacterium nebraskense | reverse complement strand
TCCATCCCGCCAACCGGACTCACACCAGCAAAATCCACACCGACCAGCGTAAGTCCACTTAAGCAGATAAGCAGTACGTACGTGCGAAGGCTATCCCTCGTCGCCGAGGTGGAAGGCATGACTGTCGACACGCGACAGGCGCCAAGCGAAAATCCCGAGAAGGACACGTCCGAGTGGGTGACCGGCGACGAGCCGATGACCGGTCCGCAGCGCAGCTACGTGCATACCCTGGCGCAGGAAGCCGGGCGCGACGTTCCCGACGATCTGACGAAGGCGCAAGCGTCGGAGCTCATCGACGAGCTACAGCGACAGACGGGACGCGGCAACTGACTAGCCGGCGGGCCGGCTACGGATCTCCGGTGTGAGCGGCCGGCCTTGCGGGCGAGGTCGCCGAACCTGACGCTAACGCGCTGAAAACCCTTGACACGTTCGGCTTTCGCCTTCTTTGTATAGGTCTTGCGGTCGGCCGGTGTGAGTTCCGCGTCGTCGGTGAACGGAGTGAGCAAGGCGCGCGGGTAAAGCCGTTCCACCAGAACGACATTGATCTCGGCACACAGAACCAGCGTGGACGACACCAGGAAAAGGAAAGCCAGCAATCCCAGCACCAAAGCGAAGATGCTGTTGGTGGCGCTGGCAGTCTTCACCGTGTGCCGAATATAGCCGGCACCGCCCCACTGCAATATCTGCCAAATGACGGCTGCCGCAAGCGCTCCCGGCAGCACCTGGCGATAGGTGAGGTCTCGCGCGGTGGTCACCCGGAACGCCACCAGGCAAATCAGCGCGTTGATCGCCACGGCAACCAGTGCGACGCCGGCCTTTCCGAAGACGCCCAGCGCCCCGGTCACCTGGCCGGCCGCGGACAAGGCGGTGGCGGCGAGTGCCGCGGAGCCGAGGACCAACAACAACATCAAGCTGCGCAGGCGTGAGCGGAACGGGTCGGGACGCTTGTTCCTCGGGACCGCCCATACCGAGTCCATCGCATTCTGCACCGCCTGACCGACGCCCAGACCGCCGTACAACGCCCCCGCGATGCCGACGACCACGGCGACGGTCCCTCCGCTGAGTCCTGCGGGCTGATGCAGCTGGCTGCCGATGACCGGGAATTGGCTCAGCGTGCTGTGTAGCACCTGTTCCTGCAGATCGGGGCGTCCGGCCAGGATCACCCCGAGGCCCGTCGTCAACAGCAGCAAGAGCGGGAACAGCGACACGAACCCGTAATAGGTGATCAGGGCGGAGAGGTAACCGCCTTGGTCGTCGAGGTATTTGTATACGACGCCGATCGCCACACCCGCGGTGCGGTTTCGTCGCTGCAGCCTGTCCAGCCAGCCGACCATCTCGTGCTCACTTGGTTTCTACGGAAACGGTTACCCCCCCGACGGGATTTCCAGGTGATACCCGGATCCGGCGGCGATCAATCGCGGGTCGCTCGCTGCCCGGGACAAGAACCCCGCATGGGTGCACAACATCCGCGCAAACCCGCGGGTGACTGTCGAGATCGGCTCGCAGGCCGCCAGGCCGGCGACGGTGCGCGAATTACCTTGCGGCGACCGCGATTCCGTCTACCGGATCGTCGTCGAGCGAGCGCCGGGGTTCGGCGAGTACCAGGAGCGCACCGACCGGGTAATCCCGGTCTTCGAACTGGTTACCGAATAACGGCACCGCCTACGGGTTGCGTGGCGCAAAATGATGTGGATCGTGTCGCCGGCCGGGAGGAGACCGACATGACAATCGCAGCGATCAAGCATCGGGTGCGGGGCCGGGCATTCGGCGCCTTCGGGCTCGCTTTGGCGATGTTGCCGGCAATCGCGATTTCGGCGCCGGCGATCGGCCGGGCCGGCCCAAATTGCGCTTCCGGGTTTGTGTGGAGCGTGGACTTGCATCAATGCGTGCCCCGGGTCCCCGCCGTAAACGGGCCGGGTGGACCGGGCGGGCCCGGCGGCCCGGGCGGACCGGGCGGGCCGGGCGCACCCGGCGGTCCCGGTCCGCAGTAGGGCGCGCTAGCCCAACGCCGCGATCAGCGCGGCGACCTGCCGCGAAACGCTCGGGAACCAACCGCACCTCGCGGTCGTTATAGTGGCTAAGTATCGCTTCACTCCGAGGGGGAACAGGCGCATGCCACGCACAGACAACGACTCTTGGGATTTGGTCACCAGTGTGGGCGCGACGGCCACCATGGTGGCCGCGGCCCGGGCGATCGCAACCAAGGCCGACAACCCGCTGATCGAAGACCAGTTCGCCGAACCGCTGGTTCGCGCCGTCGGCGTGGATTTCTTCACGCGATGGGTCGACGGCGATCTTGTCGTCGCTGACGTCGACGACCACGAATCCGGCTGGAAACTCGAGCACATGCCCGTGGCGATGGCCGCGCGGACCCGGTTCTTCGACACTTTCTTTGACGAGGCCGCGCAGGCCGGGATCCAGCAGGCCGTGATCCTGGCGTCCGGTCTCGACGCGCGCGCCTACCGGTTGGCGTGGCCTGCCGAGACGACGGTGTTCGAAATCGACCAGCCGGAGGTGATCGAGTTCAAGACCACCACCTTGGCGCGGCTGGGCGCCGCCCCGCAGGCAGACCTGCGCACGGTCGCCATCGATTTGCGACGTGACTGGCCGAAAGCGTTGGTGGATGCGGGTTTTGACAAGGGCCGCCCGACCGCGTGGATCGCCGAGGGGCTCTTCGGATACTTGCCGCCAGAGGCTCAGGATCGCTTGCTGGACAACATCTCCGCGCTGAGCAGCGAGGGCAGCAGGCTGGCTGTCGAAGCCATCCCGGACCGGCCGCAGCAGGACGTCGAGAAAGCGCGCAAAATGATGCGCAGGGCCACCGCCAAATGGCGCGACCACGGCTTCGAGTTGGATTGGGAGGAGCTGGGTTTCGAGGGCGAGCGCAACGACGTCGCCGAGTACCTGAAGAACCTGGGGTGGCAGACGGTGGGCACCAAGATGAGCGAGCTGCTGGCCGACAGCGGGCTTTCGGCGATTCCGCAGACGAACGACTCGGTGTCCGTGGCCGACACCATCTACTACAGTTCGGTGCTGAGCTGATGACGGCACCGAGTCGCCGAGGGCTCAACGACGCGGTCACGCGGCTGTGGAGCTTTCTGGCGCCGGCGTACGATCTGCCGTTCCTGCAGCAGTGGCTGTACCGCCCGCCGCACGACGAGGTGATTGCCCAGCTACGCGCCCACCAGGCCCGCAAGATCGCTGATATCGCCTGCGGCACAGGCATTCTCATCGATCGGATCGCCCGCGAGCTACAGCCCGACGAGATCTACGGCGTCGACATGTCCGACGGCATGCTCGCCCAGGCGCGCGCCAGAACCGACCGGGTGCAGTGGTTGCGCGGCCCGGCTGAGCAGCTGCCCTTCGACGACGGCGCTCTCGACGCTGTGGTGACCACGTCGGCGTTCCACTTCTTCGACCAGCCCGCGGCGTTACGAGAATTCCATCGCGTACTGGCGCCCGGCGGGTTGGTGGCCGTTGCGGCCCTGAGTACGCGGCAACCGCTGCTGCAAGCACCCTCGGCCAATAGGTGGAAGCCACAACACAATGCGTCGCCGGCGGAGATGCGGACCTTGTTCGAAGGCGCCGGGTTCGTCGTCAGCGATCAGCACCGCATTCCGCGGCCGGTCTGGACGCGGGTCATTTCCGACCTGATCACGGTCGGCACCAAGACCTGATCGATCGTCAGGCGGCTAACTTGCTCACGACGCGTGGAGCCGGTCGCGAGAAATGCTCACAGCGACCGGCGTGCACGACGCGGGAGGGCCGATAAGCCGGAACCGTACGGGCGACGGTGTCTACACATGGCCGAGGAAAACGCTCCTGCCGGCGCTCCGATCGCTCGATGAAGTCGGTGACGATCCACCCGGCGCCGAACAATGCCAACGCGACACCGAACTGAAGTGGCGAGCCTGCGGCAAGCGCGACCAATGCGCAGATTCCCGACACCACGGCGAGAACCAGTGTGCCGGCGTAGAGCAGGGTTACGCGAGGCTCTCGTGTTTGCGGCGCAATACCGAGCTGAAAGTCACGCCTGGTCATCTTGTGTCCTCTTCAGTCGATGGCTCAGCTCTGGCCGGTGCGGAAACCCCAAACCGTGACCTCGATGTTTCGCTATCGAGACACTTCGAACGAGGGCCATACGGCATCTATGGCATGGCGTTGGGCCCCCACCAAGAGGCCAAAGGTCCCACCAGCCCGGATTTTTCGTGGATTATTGTGAGTGTCGGGGTGTAGATACGCGAAAGTGCCTGTCCTGCAAGGGATAATTGGA
>NZ_LQPH01000116.1 GCF_002102255.1 Mycobacterium nebraskense | reverse complement strand
TCCACTACCCGACGACCTCCGCGACGCCATCGCAGCGATCACCCCAGGCCGTGCACACTAAATTGTCCTAAGTCAGGGCGGTCCGCAGCGGTAGCTGCGTCGTCATCGATTTGGGGTTGGGCGTCCGGGACGCGTAAGCGTTGGCCGCGAACATGGCCAACAATGAGCCAGACACTGTGGCTCAATGACGCCATCAACGATCAAGTCAGAGCGAGCGACCGACCCGATGGACAAGTGATACGAATTGCGAAGATCTTGTTTCCGCGGGTGATGGCGGCTAATCGCTGACTATGTGTGCCTTCCTTGGCAAGAACAACGCCGGAAGGATCGTCAACGCCACCAACACGACAGCCAGCACATACACCACTGTGTAAGCGTGGGAAAGGCTGTGCAAAAGATTGGTCGCGAAATCGGGATTGGCCGTTTGACGCGGAATGGCAGACGGGTCAATCGGCTGCCCGTGCCGAGCGGCGTTATCGTGCAATGCTGCCAACTTGTTTGCACTGGCGATGTATGTGTTGTGATTGAACTGATTGGTCAGTATCACCGCCATCAAGGAAGCTCCGATCGACCCACCTACCTGCTGGTTGACGGCCATCAGCGTCGTCCCGCGGGCGATCTGATGCGGTGTCAGCGACTGCATGAGCGCCGCATTGAGCGGCGTCGTGGTGAACCCTATGCCCAGCCCCATGATCGTCAGCCCGGCCAGCAGCGTCGGTTGATAGGCGGCCTGCTTGGCCACTCCGAAGGTGAATATGCCGAGGCCTATGGTCATCAGCGTGAGGCCAACAAGCACGATATTGCCGGGTCCTCGTTTGTCCACGAATACCCCGCCCAGCGGCATAGTCAATAGGGCACCGACTCCCACCGGCACCATGTGCAGACCGGCCTGCATCGGGGTTTGGTGCAGCACGACCTGGAAATAGCTGGGAACTAGCAGCCCGACGCCGACAAAGGCGATAGCGAATACCAGCAACGTCACATTGACTTCTGTCACCACGCGGTTCTTGAACAGCCGCAGGTCAATCAGCGGGTGATCGGTGCGATACCAGGCATGCAAGACGAACGCGATGATCAAAGCCAGCCCGATGAGCGCCGGTATCAACACATAGCGGTCGATTACCGTGCCGCGTCCCGGGATGCACGACACTCCAATCAGGAATGCTGCCACGCCTGGCGACAGCAGCAGCACGCCGACGAAGTCGAACGCCTCCGACGGGGCCGGGCGATCTTTCGCGAACATAATTCCCGCGAGGGCGAACGCGGCGAGCCCGATCGGCAGGTTTACCAGGAAGATCCATTTCCAACCGTAGGCATCGATTAGCCAGCCCCCCAGGATCGGGCCGCCGATGGGGCCGAGAAGAATTGGGAGGCCCCCGACCGCCATTAGGCGGCCGACCCGCTTCGGCCCCGCCTCGCGAGTCAAGATCACAAAACTCAGCGGCAATAGCATGCCGCCACCGATACCCTGCAGCACCCGAAAGATGATGAGCAGCAAAATGTTTGGTGCCACCGCGCACAGCAGCGAGCCGAGCGTGAATAGCATGAGCGCACTCATGAAGAGCCGTTTGGTCCCGAAGCGGTCGGCCGCCCAACCCGTTATCGGGATCACCGTCGCAAAAGCGAGCATATAGCCGGCGATCGTCCACGACACGATGGCCTGGGTCGAGCCGAATTGCGCGAGGAAAGTCGGCTGCGCAACGAGTACGACGGTGTTGTCCAAAATTGCCATAATGCACGCGAGGCCGCAAACCCCGGCGATGCGGAGTAGCGCGGCGTCCAGCTTATCGGGAGACTCGTGTCGGCCCGCGTCTGATCGCCCGGTAGAAGTGGGGTCTGCCGGGGCATCGGAAGTGGCGGAATAGGCCTTCTGCATGGTGTTGCCGAGCATATCTATACCGGTACCCTGCCGCGGACGCTTTTAGGCGTTTGGTTCCGCCGGCGCCCTTCACTTGCTGGCCAGGCAGGTGACCGGTGGTCGGACCGACAACGTTCCTCTTTCCAGAGCCGGCGCGGTGAACGGCTCACACCGCCTACGCTGGTCCGGCATGTGGCAGGCAGAAATTGCTACTGGGGCGATGCCCGTGGACGCACCGCCGCACTGACTGGCCGGTCTTGCGCTATTCACCGACTGTTTGGGTCGCGGGTTTTTTCGGGAGAAAGGACGCCGGAATGATCGTCGACACCACCAGCACCACCGCGACCACAAATACCGCCGTATAGGCGTGGGAAAGGTCGTGCATCACGTTGCCCCAAAAGCCGGGGTCCAGCGTTTGCCGCGGTATTGCGGACTGGTCAACCGGCACCCCGCTGACCGCGGCTTTCTGCTGCAGCGCCGCGAGCTTGTTCGCGGCGACGATGTTTTCACTCCGATTGAACTGATTTGTCACGATCATCGACATCAGCGCGGTGCCCATCGACCCGCCCACCTGATGGCTGACGCTCATCAGCGTCGTTCCCCGGGCGATCTGATGCGGGGCCAGCGCCTGCACCGCGGCGACGGACAAGGGCATCATGGTGCAGCCCATGCCGAGGCCCATGATGGCCAGACCGATCAGCAGCGTGGGCAGGTAGTCGGCCTGCCTGGCGACGCCGATGGTGAAGGTGCCCAGGCCGCCGGTGATCAGCGCGATGCCGACCAGCACGATCTTGCCGGGCCCCTGTCGGTCCACCAACGGCCCGGTCAGCCGCATGGTCAGCATGGCGCCGAGTCCCTGGGGGATCATCCGCAGGCCCGCCTGCATCGGCGTCTGGTGGAGCACCTGCTGGAAGTAGCTTGGCAGCAGTAGGCCGGCGCCAAAGAAGGCGCTGGCGAATACCAGCATCGTCACATTGGCGTGGGTGAGCACCGGGTTGCGAAACAACCGCAGATCGATGAGCGGGTGATCGGCGCGGTGCCATGCATGCGCGACGAACGCGGCGATCAACGCCAGGCCGACGGCCGCCGGTATCAGCACGTGGCGGTCCGCCACAGTTCCGCGGCCCGGGACCGACGACACCGCGAACAGGAACGTCGCCAGTCCCGGCGAGAGCAGTAGCACGCCGACGAGGTCGAAGGTCTCCGACCGCGCGGGTTGATCCCTTTCGAACACGATTGCCGCGAGGCCGATAGTCACGAGTCCGATCGGCAGGTTGATCAGAAAGATCCACCTCCAACTCGAGGTGTCGATGAGCCAGCCGCCCAGGATCGGGCCGGCGATCGGGGCCAGCAGCATTGGGATGCTCAGGATCGACATCAGGCGGCCGAGCCTCCGGGGGCCCGCTTCACGGGTCAGGATCATGAATCCTAGGGGCAGCAGCATGCCGCCGCCGACGCCCTGCACCATCCGAAAGACAATGAGCAGCAGAATGTTCGGTGCCAGTGCGCACAGCAACGAGCCCAGTGTGAAAGCCAGGACCGACCCCATGAAGAGCCGTTTGGTGCCGAACCGGTCGGCCGCCCACCCGGTTATCGGGATGACGGTCGCCAGAGCGAGCGTGTAGCCGGTCATCGTCCAGCCGACAACGGCCTGGGAGGACGCGAACTGGTCGATAAAAGTGCGCTGCGCGACGCTGACGACGGTGACATCGATGATCGCCATGACCGTGGCCAGGATGCACACGCCGGAGATCCGCAACAGTCCGGCATCCAGCTTGTCGGGGTAGTCCCGCTCGTCGGCACCCAACGCTGGGACGTAGGGCAGCGGGGTGTCGGCCGCTGCGAAGGGGGCCTCATCCATGGCGTTGCTTAGCATATCGAATCGATCGCTTTGACCGTCCCTGGCATGCGTTTTCCGTGCCTTTGGCGGTGTTCCGGCGAGTCTCGTTATACGCCTGCCGTCTGCGTGTCCTTCACCATTCCGACACCTGGGATCGTCAAACTGCGGGTGTGGCTGGAAAATTGATCGTCTCGGTCTCGGGGATAGGCGAACGCACCCTGGCTGACGTCGAGGCGTTCTGCGCGCAAATGGATGCCCGCAACGTGCCGGTGTCGCTGTTGGTGGCTCCCCGGCTCAGTGGTGACTACCGACTCGACCACGACCCGCGCACCGTCGAATGGCTGACCGACCGGCGGTCCGGCGGCGACGCCATCGTGCTGCACGGCTATGACGACGCGGCCACCAAGAAGCGCCGCGGTGAATTCGCGATCCTTCGGGCCCACGAGGCCAACCTGCGGCTGATGGCCGCCGACCGGGTGCTCGAGCACCTCGGGCTGCGTACGCGGCTGTTCGCGGCGCCCGGCTGGGTGGTATCCCCGGGCGTCGTCAAGGCATTGCCGGACAACGGGTTTCGGCTGCTCGCCGACCTGCACGGCATCACCGACCTGGTTCGGCACACGACTGTGCGATCCCGCGTCTTGGGCATCGGGGAAGGCTTTCTCACCGAGCCGTGGTGGTGCCGGATGGTGGTGTTGTCCGCCGAGCGGATCGCCCGTCGCGGCGGCGTGGTGCGAGTCGCCGTCGCCGCCCGTCACCTGCGCAAACCGGGCCCGCTGCAGGCGATGGTGGACGCCGTCGATCTGTCGCTGATGCACGGCTGCGCACCGACGGTGTACCGCTGGCGGCGCGACAAGGCGATTCTCGACGCGGCCTGACCAAACGTCTCCTCAACTCGTCCTGCGCTGGCACTACCCTGGTCGGACATGAGCGATTCTTCGGCCGGGGGGTTCGGCGCCGACACCATCATCGTCGGGGCGGGACTCGCGGGTTTGGTGGCCGCCTGCGAGTTGGTGGACCGGGGCCTGCGGGTGCTGATCGTCGACCAGGAGAGCAGCGCGAACCTGGGTGGGCAGGCCTTCTGGTCGTTCGGCGGCTTGTTCTTCGTCGACAGCCCCGAGCAGCGACGCCTGGGGATTCGCGACAGCCACGAACTCGCCCTGCAAGATTGGCTCGGTACCGCGGCGTTCGATCGGCCCGAGGACTACTGGCCACGCCAATGGGCGCACGCCTATGTCGATTTCGCGGCGGGGGAGAAACGCCGTTGGCTGCGTGACCGGGGCCTCAAAATCTTTCCGCTGGTGGGCTGGGCCGAACGTGGCGGGTATGACGCACAGGGGCATGGCAATTCGGTGCCCCGCTTCCACATCACCTGGGGCACCGGGCCCGCTTTGGTCGAGATTTTCGCCCGTCAGCTGCGGGATCGCTCGACAGTGCGCTTCGCGCATCGCCACCAGGTCGACGAGTTGATCGTCGAGGATGGCGCGGTGACCGGCGTCCGGGGCACGGTGCTGGAGCCCTCGGCCGCGCCGAGGGGCGTGGCGTCGTCACGAACGGCCGTGGGGCAATTCGAATTCCGCGCGCCCGCGGTGATCGTCACCAGCGGCGGCATCGGCGCCAACCACGAGCTGGTGCGCAAGAATTGGCCCAAGCGCATGGGTCGCATACCCGAGCAGTTGCTCAGCGGGGTGCCTGCTCACGTCGACGGCAGGATGATCGGCATCTCCCAGCAGGCCGGTGCGCGGGTCATCAACCCGGACCGGATGTGGCATTACACCGAGGGCATCACCAACTATGACCCGATCTGGCCCCGCCACGGGATCCGCATCATTCCGGGGCCGTCGTCGCTGTGGCTCGACGCGAGCGGCAAGCGGTTGCCGGTGCCGCTGTACCCCGGTTTCGACACCCTCGGCACGCTCGAATACATCACCAAATCCGGGTATGACTACACCTGGTTCGTGTTGAACGCCAGAATCATCGAGAAGGAATTCGCGCTCTCGGGGCAGGAGCAGAATCCCGATCTGACCGGGCAGAGCCTGCGTGCGCTGCTGCGTAACCGGGCGCGCTCCGGGCCACCCGGACCGGTGCAGGCATTCGTCGACCGGGGAGTGGACTTCGTCAGCGCAAAATCGTTGCGGGAGTTGGTGACCGCGATGAACAAGCTGCCCGCCGTGGCGCCGCTGGACTACGCCACGGTGGAGGCCGAGGTGACCGCTCGCGACCGCGAGGTGGCCAACAAGTTCAGCAAGGACGGCCAGATCACCGCGATCCGCGCCGCCCGCGGCTACCTGGGCGACCGGCTGGGCCGGGTGGTGGCACCGCATCGGCTGACCGATCCGAAGGCGGGGCCGATGATCGCGGTCAAGCTGCACATCCTGACCCGAAAGACGTTGGGTGGCATAGAAACCGACCTGGCCACCCGCGTGCTGAAGGCCGACGGCACACCCCTCAACGGGCTATACGCCGCCGGCGAGGTGGCCGGGTTCGGTGGCGGCGGCGTGCACGGCTACCGCGCCCTGGAAGGCACGTTCCTGGGCGGTTGCATCTTCTCCGGGCGCGCCGCGGGCCGCGGCGTCGCCGACGACATCGCCTAGCTCGACGATTCGGCGATTCGGCGAGCAGACGCAAAATCGCACGGACCGGGCTGAGATTGTGCGATTTTGCGTCTGCTCGCGGTCAGAAGGTGACCGCGTCCTCCTCGGGCAACACCTGGAAGTCGGTGGTGGTCATCTCGGTGAGCCGGCCGTAGTAGATGCCCCGCGCGTCCGGGGCGATGATCCCTTGGTGGATGGGCACCGCGCGCGCCGGCGCCACCGCGCGAAGGTAGTCGACGGCCTCGGAGATCTTCATCCACGGCGCCGCCGCCGGTGTCGCCAAGACGTCCACCGGCTCGTCGGGCACGAACAGCGCGTCACCTGGATGCATCAGCCTGGCGCGATGATCGCCGTCCCCCACCAGGAACGAAATGTTCTCTATCACAGGGATTTCCGGGTGAATGATGGCGTGTTTGCCGCCGATGGCGCGAACCGTCAGCTCACCGATCCGTAACTCGTCACCGACGTGCACCGCCTGGCACGGCGCGCCCAGCTGGGCGGTGGTTTGCGGATCGGCGTACAGCACGGCGTCCGGGTTGCCCTCGAGCAGCGCCGGCAGCCGGGTGCCGTCGACGTGGTCGGGGTGTTGATGGGTGATCAGGATGGCCGATAACCCCGTTATGCCCTCAAAACCGTGCGCGAAGGTTCCAGGATCGAAGAGCACCCGGGTGTGGTCGAATTCGGCAAGTAGACAGGAGTGGCCGAAATGCGTCAGTTGCATGACTACGATTGTGCCCTGACGGGGGTGATACCGATGCGGGTGATCCTGGCGACCATGGTGGTGGTCGGCGGTCTCGCGGTGGCTCTCATCGTCGTAGCGCCCGCACGTGCCGAGCCGCAGACCTGCCCGCCCGTGTGCGACCAGATCCCCGACTCCGCGTGGATCCAGCGCCGTGCCGTGCCGCTGGATCCGGTTTACGGCTGGCCAGCGTTGGCGGGCGTGGCGGCGCAGGTCACCGGGGCGGCGCCCGGCCCTCGGTTCCGGTTCGAGGAGCTGTGTGCCACACCCCCGGTGCCGCGGGACCCCCGCGACTCGGCGGTCGTGGCCCGCGCGATAGTGGCCCACCCGGACGGGCAGTGGCAGCTGCAGGCCCAGATCCTGCACTGGCGCGGCGATACGGCCACCGGCGGCGCCATCGCGGCGTCGGTGTTCAGCAATGCCGTCGCCGCACTGCGCTCCTGCCAGCAACGGGCGCCGGTGCAATCACCATCTCTCACCAGCGACGAAACGAATCGGATGGCCGCGGTGATCAGTGGCCCGGTCGTCATGCACACCTACCTGATCGCCCACCCGGCCAGCAGCACGATCAGCGAGCTCACGCTCTGGTCATCGGGGCCGCCGCAGGTCCCGTGGCCGGCAATGGCCGACGACCCGGTGCTGAACGCTATGACCGCGCCCCTGTGCGACGCCTACATTGCCTCGTGCCCGTAACGACCGAGCTGCACTTACGCCGGTAGAGTTGGCGCGGATACAGATCTGAGGAGGAGCGCCGGTGGGCCGGGTAGTCGTGCATGTGATGCCCAAAGCGGAGATACTCGACCCGCAGGGTCAGGCGATCGTCGGCGCGCTGGGCCGACTCGGTCATCCGGGGATCTCAGATGTCAGACAGGGCAAGAGATTCGAACTGGAAGTGGACGACACCGTTGACGATTCGGTGCTCGCCGACATAGCGGAAACGCTGTTGGCGAACACCGTGATCGAGGACTGGACGATCAGCCGGGAGACCCAGTGACGGCACGAATCGGCATCATCACCTTTCCGGGGACCCTCGACGACGTCGACGCCGCCCGCGCGGCGCGGCGTGTCGGCGCCGAGGCGGTCAGCCTGTGGCATGCCGACGCCGACCTCAAGGGCGTCGACGCCGTGGTGGTGCCCGGCGGTTTCTCCTATGGCGACTACCTGCGGGCGGGGGCGATTGCCAGGTTCGCCCCGGTGATGGGTGAGGTGGTGGCCGCCGCGCAGCGTGGCATGCCAGTGTTGGGGATTTGCAACGGTTTTCAGGTGCTCTGCGAGGCCGGACTGCTGCCGGGGGCGCTGACCCGCAACGTGGGTCTGCACTTCATCTGCCGCGACGTTTGGCTGCAGGTGGCATCGATCTCGACGGCGTGGACGTCGCGTTTCGAGTGGGGCGCTGAACTGCTGGTTCCGCTGAAGTCCGGTGAAGGCCGTTACGTGGCCCCCGCCGACGTCGTCGAGGAACTCGAGGGCGAGGGACGGGTGGTGTTCCGCTACCTCGACAACCCCAACGGCTCGCTGCATGACATCGCCGGGGTCAGCTCCGCCAACGGTCGTGTCGTCGGACTGATGCCGCATCCCGAACACGCCATCGAAGCGCTGACGGGCCCCTCCGACGACGGCTTGGGCCTGTTCTATTCCGTATTGGACGCGGCGCTTTCGGTCTAGGCGGAAATCCCTGCGGCGGCGCGCAATTCGGCGAACGATGCGCTGATGGCGTCCGTCGCTTCGTGCGGGTCGTCGAACGTCCGGTCATCGGTGAGCACGGCGACGCCGAGCTGGTCGACGTAGCTCCAGACGGTGATATTGACCGGGGCGCCCGGGGATAACACCCCGGTCGAGTAGATCTCGCTGACCGCCGCGCCGCCGAAGTGGCCGCGTTCACGCGGGCCCACCACGCTGGAGACCGCGACGTTCATCAGCTTGTTCGGCGCGTCGCGCTGTCCCAGCCACCGGAAGGCGGCCGGGGCAAAGGCGGTCGGCAGGTAGGCCATCAGCCGCCCGTAGAGCTGCGGGCCCAGGATCTCGTGGTCTTCTTTGGCGATTCGAGTCGCCAGCGCCACCAGCCGTGCCCGCTCGGCGGGATCGGCGACGTGTACCGGCAACGAAATCATCAGACCGCTGATCTCGTTGCCGGTGATGCGGTCCGACTTGTCGGTGGCCGTCGGCACCGACGCGATGATCGGCCGGTCGGCCGCGCCGTCATAAGCCAACAACAGTGTGCGCAGGCCGCCGGCGGCCGTCGCCAGTATCACGTCGTTGACGGTGATGCCCAACGCCTTGGCCGTCGCTTTGACGTCGGCCAGCGACAGCGTGGCGCTGGCGAACCGCCGCTGGGGCGACACGACGTGGTTCAAAAAGGTCGGCGGTGCGTCGAAGGCGTCGGCGAGATCCGGGTGGTCACCGCGTTCTTTGGACCGGCGGCGCACTCGCGTCAGCCCGGTGGCGGCGTCCCTGATCAGCCCCGGCAGTTCGGCGATCTGCCGGGCGTGGTCACGCGCCGCGGCGCGCAGCAGGTCGGCCCTCGAGGCGGTGACGCCCGCGTCGTCGTTGTCGCGCTCGTCGGTGACGTCACCTGTTGGCCCGTACACGTCCATGGCGCGAGCCAGCAGGTTGACCGACGCGACGCCGTCGGCCAGCGCGTGATGGACCTTGCCGACCAGGGCGAACCGCCCGCCGGACAGCCCCTCGGCGAAGTGGAATTCCCACAGCGGGCGGCTGCGGTCCAGCGGAGTCGAGGCGACCCGGCCGATCACCTGGTCGAGTTCTCGCCGGCCGCCCGGCGTGGGCACCCGCACCCGACGCAGGTGATAGTCCAGGTCGACCTCGCAGTTCTCCTGCCACATCGGGTGATGAAGCTGCCAGGGAATGTCGACGAGCTTGTAGCGCAACGGTTCCAGCAGGTGCAGCCGGCGGCGCAAGTGACGGCGGAACGCCTCGAAATCGAACTCGGAGCCAGCGGGGTCGATGACCGCGACTTTCAAGGTGTGCGTGTGCAGGTTGGGCGTCTCGCTGTAGAGCAGCATCGCGTCCATGCCGTTGAGTCTTTTCACCTGCCACCTCGCTGTGCAGACCTCAGCGCATTCGTAATCAGGTTGTGCTGCAGTGGCTTTCGCATGGTATCGAGCCCCGAGCCGTCGGTGCTGTCGGTCAGCCGACGATGGGCAGCCGGCGCTGACCGGCCAGTCGCTTGAGCGCTGACTCCATCACCGTGCGCACGTGCGCGTCGACCTCGTCGATGTCGGGATCGTCGCCGAACTGGGCGATGACGTCGATCGGTTCGAGCACCTCGGTGACGATCTTGGCGGGCAGCGGCAGGTTCGGCGGGAAGATCACGCTGAGTCCGAACGGGAACCCGAAGCTCACCGGCAGGATGTCCATGCGCGCCTTGGTCAGCCCCAACTTGCGCGCCAGCCAGTTGCCGCGGGTCAAGAAGAGCTGGGTCTCCTGGCCGCCGATCGACACGGTGGGCACGATCGGCACCCCGGCTTCGATGGCGGTCCTCACGTAGCCGGTGCGGCCGTTGAAGTCGATGGTGTTGGCACTGAAAGTGGGCCGGTAGGAGTCGTAATCGCCGCCAGGGAAGACCAGCACCACGGCGCCCGAATGCAGGGCGGCGGCGGCATTTTCACGGCTGGCCTCGATGACCCCGAGTCGGCGCAGCAAGCCGTCCAACGGGCCCATGAACAGGCCGTAATGGCCCAAGGTGTAGACGGGGCGGTCGTAGCCGAACTTTTCATAGAACGCCGGGGAGAAGATCAACACGTCCGGTGTCAGCATGCCGCCCGAGTGGTTGGACACCACCAGCGCTCCACCGGATGACGGGACGTTGTCGAGGTTGCGCACCTCGGCGCGATACCACCGTTTGATGAGTGGTCCGAGGGCCTTGCTGACCTGCTCGGTGAAGGCCGGATCCCACTTGGTGGTCTCGTGGTTGTCGGCCACCTCAACACCGCTGCCCTTCATGGCTCCCCGCCGTCGTGTTCCTGCCATTTGCTATTGATTGCCGGTGTGACGCAGATCTCAAACCTCAATGCCTGCGCAGCATACGTTACTCTCCGAATAGGAGAATGTCATATCCGTTTGCTGGGGAGCATCGTGCGGCGGGGCCGATGTCCGAAAAGGTTCTTGTCACTGGGAGTTTCGGGCTGGTCGGCTCGAGTACCGGGCGTCGCCGGGTCGGCGATGGCCGCCGGCGGGCGGCAACCTAAACGCCAGGATCAGCCGGCGTCGCGCAACAACGGATGCGCCGTGGGCAGCTCGACGACGGGGCTCACGTCGTCGAAGAGGTCCGTCGCGTCCGCGATCGTGCGGTCGACGAAGGCGGCGAAATCCTCGAAGGAGACGTTCGGTCGGATCCATTGCGATCTGCGGGCTACCAAGCCGATCCGCTGTGGATCGCAAGAGCCGTGCACGATCGCGGTGACTTCGCGTTCCCGGTGGTTCCACGTGTCAGAGAAGTGCACGAGCCAGGGGCGCTCGGTGGCGGGGAAGAAGCAGCCCGGAGTGACGCGAATGATCAGCACGTCGCCGTGCTCGGGCGGGATCTCGAGGTGGACGTGCAGGCGCCTCGAGAGGGACGTGCGGGCGCGGGTGACGAAGAAGTATTCGCCGTCGCGGTGGCCACGGAAATAGCGTCGCCCGCGGGTGCGCAGGTAACGTTCGACCAGGTTCGCGCACATGGGCTGCTTCGTCATGAAAACATGCTGCGGCCAGTGGCTTTGCGGATGCTGGGAGACAAGCCATGAACCACCGAAGAATCTGTTGAGAATTCGCTGAGCGGCCGGGGCGTTACGACAGCACGCCGGTGCACACATCCCAGATCACGGTCCCCTCGTGGCGCAAGGTCAGGCGTTCAAACGCCGCTCGACGATCCCGGCTCCGGGGCCCGGCACGGTCCTTGGCAGTGAGCAGAGCGTAAAGGACGTCTTGTGTTCCGTCGCCGCCCGCTCCGGCAATCGTCGTCGGCCAAGCGCCCGATTACTCTGGTACCGAATGGTTTTCGCCCAGCCAAAGGAGGGCCGACGGTGAGATTCGCGGTGGAACGGATCGACCATGTGGTGCTGAACTGCAACGACGTCGAGGCCACCGCCGCGTGGTACGAGCGGGTTCTCGGCATGCGGCGCGAGACGTTCGGGCCGAACAACCGGGTCGCGCTGCGGTTCGGCGAGCAGAAACTCAACCTGCGGCCCGTCGGGGCGCTCGCCGACGATCCCGAGTGGGTCACCGGGTCGGTCGAGGCGGCCGGTTCCGAGGACTTGTGCTTCATCAGCCGCAGCAGCCCGGACGAGGTACGCGCCCACCTCGCCGACAGTGGAGCGGAGATCGTCGGAGGACCGGTGACCAGAACCGGGGCCCTCGGCCCGATGACCTCGCACTACTGCCGCGACGTCGACGGGAACCTGATCGAGATCGCTGTCTACTTACCGGATTAGCGGTCTAGAGGGGGTACAACGCCGGGAGATTCACCACCACCGCCTCTTGGGTACTGCGCGCGATGATGACCTCCGCCGATGTGTTCGGGTCGGGGTTTTCCTCTCGGTGCGGCAGATACGGCGGGATGAAGACGTAATCGCCGGGTGAAGTGCAGATGCGCACCTCTTGGGCGCCGTCGTGAAAGACGAATTCCGGGTGGCCGCTGCGCACGTAGATGGCGGTTTCCGAGTCGCCGTGATGGTGGTTGGACGAGACGGTCGATGGCATTGCGTGTGTCTCGCCCATCCAGAGCTTTTCGGCTCCGACCGACGTGCCGCTGAGCGCGGCGAAGCGACGAAGTCCCTCCGATTGCGCGGTGTCGGAGCTGATGTCCGATGCCTTGATGTGGTGCACTCGGTTGTGGGTGGCTTCCGGTGTTGTCTCGTTGAAATCTGGGTGGAATCCGTCTGCGGTGGCCATGGGTCAATTATGGCGTCGTCCCGCGATGAGTTGCTGGGCCAGCTGGCGCACGTCACTCACCACGAGGTTCGGTTGCGGGAGCCCGTCGACCGGTAGCGGCGGATTGCCGGGGCGGGCGATGAGCGCGGCGCTGAAGCCGACATTCTGCGCGCCGAGCGTGTCCCACACGTGCGCGGCCACCATCATGCAGTCGGCCGGCGCCACACCGAGCGTTTCGCACACGTACCGGTAGACGGCGGGCGCCGGCTTGAAGGCGCGGCAGGCATCGACGCTCAATTGGTGTTCGAAAAATTTGGCCAGCCCGGAACAGAATGAGCTCGGCGCAACAGTCCCGCCTCGTGTTGCCCTCGAGGACCGGGCGGCATATCCTGGGCCAGCTTTGCGGGGCCCGGAGGTGACATGGTGGGCAAGCTGGTCTCGGTGAACATCGGCATGCCCAAGAACGTGCAGTGGCATGACAAGGCCGTCTACACGGGGATCTGGAAAACACCGATCGACGGGCCGGTCATGGTGCGCCGCCTGAACATCGACGGCGACGGCCAGGGCGATCTGGGCGGCCATGGCGGTGAGCAGCGTGCCGTCATGGTGTACCAGACCGAGTCATACGACTTCTGGAAGGAATACCTGGGTCGCGTCGACCTGGTGCCGGGCCACTTCGGGGAGAACTTCACGATTTCTGGGTTGCCCGACGACGATGTGTGCATCGGTGACCGCTATCGGATCGGAGAAGCCGAGTTCGAAGTCACCCAGCCGCGTGTCACCTGCTTCCGCGTCGGTCTTCGCCTGAATGAACCGAAGATGCCGAATCTGCTTGTCTCTCAACGACGCCCGGGGTTTTACTTTCGGGTGATCACCGAGGGTCAGGTCCGCGCCGGTGACGACATCGTGCGTACCCGCCGTGGTCGACACGAGCTCAGCGTGGCCGACGTTGATGCGCTCCTGTATCTGCCGAACCGCGACCTCGAACGACTTCGCAAGGTCGTCGACGTTCCCGCGCTGAGCCCCGGCTGGCAGCAGTCGTTCCGGGACATGCTGGAAGCACACCGCGAATCGGCGGCCGAAATGCCAGGGGCGCAACCGGCGTGGGAAGGGTTTCGCCCCTTGCGTGTCAGTGCGATACACCGGGAAAGCCCGCAGGTGATGTCCATCCGACTGGAAGCCGACGGCCATGCCGCCCTCCCACCGCCGCTTCCCGGGCAATACCTGACGGTGCGAGTCCCCGGCGCGGGCATGCCGGCGCCGCTGCGCAGTTACTCCCTCTCGGGCGATCCCGCCGCCGGGTACTACCGCGTCAGCGTCAAACGTGAAGAGCACGGTCTGGTGAGCCGGTGGCTGCACGAGCACATCGAGCCGGGCTCGTTCGTTGAGGCCGCCGCCCCGCGCGGCGAGTTTTGCCTCACCGATGGGGAGGGACCAGTGTTGCTGATGTCGGCCGGAATCGGCATCACGCCGGTCTTGGCGATGCTGCATGCGCTCTCGGCGGCCCGCAGTGCCCGCGACGTCTGGTGGCTGTACACCGCCCACAGCCGTGAAACGCAGGTTTTCGCAACCGAAGTCGCGAGCTTGATCGAATCCTTGCCGAGTGTGCGGCAATCTGTGTTCTACACGCAGACACAGGGGCGCTTGGACCGGCCGGCCATCGCGGCGCTGGGTATCCCGGCCGACGCCACGGCATACCTCTGCGGCCCAACCCAATTCATGAGTGACATGCGTGACGCACTCACCGCGGGGGGTCTGGACCCCGCGCGGACCCACAGCGAACTCTTCGGTGCCCTGCCGCCGATCAACCCGGGCATCGTCGACGGCGCCCCTCGTAAGCCACCGCATCAACCCGCGGGACTTCCGGGAACGGGGCCGTCAATCACGTTCGCGCGCAGCGGCCTGACGGTCAACTGGTCGCCCCAATGCGGAAGCATCCTCGAGCTGGCCGAAACCTGCGACGTGCCCACCCGATTCTCCTGCCGGAGCGGAGTCTGTCACGTGTGCGTCACCGGGGTCGTTGCGGGCAATGCCACGTACATCCAGCCGCCGCTGGAGCCGCCAGAGCAGGGGGCGGTGCTCATCTGCTCGGGGCTCCAGAGACCGATCTCGTACTCGACCTGTAGCGAAAACCGCTGCTTCAGGCGGCGATTGCGCGCTGACCGCCGGACGCGGGCAACACCGCGCCGTTGACATAGCTGGCGTCGGGGGAGCTGAGGAAGACAACCGCGTTGGCGATTTCACTCGGCTCGGCCGGCCGGCCCAGCGTGGTGGTGGCCGCCACCGCCTCCAACACGCCGGGTAGGGCGGCGACACCGGGAGTGTCGGTTGGCCCGACGGCGATCGCGTTCACCCGCACCCCCGATCCGCCGAACTCATCCGCCCAGACGCGCGTCAGCAGCTCGAGACCGGCCTTGCTAGCGCCGTAGATGCCCGCGCCACTCGCCGGCGCCGAGGCCGCAACGGTGCTCACGTTGACCACGGAGCCGCCGCCGCGCTCGATCATTTTCGGCACCAACTGCTGGACCAAAATGTAAGGGGCGCGCAGATTCACGTTCACGTGCTCGTCGAACGTCGCGTCGTCGGTGTCTGCGGTCGCGCCGAATTTGTAGATGCCGGCGTTGTTGATCAATATGTCGACCGGTCCCGCTTCGGCGGCCAACCGGCGTACGTCGTCGCTTTCGTTGAGGTCCGCCGCGACGAAACGCGCCATACCGCCGGCGTTTTCGATATCACGGACCGTCTTCGCGCCGCGTTCGGCACTGCGGCCGTGTACCTCCACCTCGACCCCACGTTCCGCGAGTCGCAGCGCGATTTCCCGGCCGATCCCGGATGTCGCCCCGGTCACCAACGCGGTGGAGCCGGCCATTGTTGCTGCCATCGAACCCTGCCTCCAGGAGAGAAGTTCACTTGCCTCCCCGTCAGCAGCCGTCCGGCGGCATTTATTCCTAGGAGCTCAGCGGGACCGATGCCTCGGCGGTGTAGCACAGGAATGTCAGCGTCTCCTGTAGATACAGCTGCACGGTGTCCGCATCGTGGCTGGTGTAGCCGATCGACACGTCGGTCCCGAGCTGCAGATCGAAGTCGCCGCCGCGGGTGGTCAGCACGAAAGCACCGTCGATGGCGGGCGCCCAGATGATGTCTCCGGGAACCAGTCGGTCGATGTGCTCAAGGATCGGATATCCGTGTTCGGTGGTCTCGCTGACCTTCGTATAGACGTCGGCGGACAGCAGCACCGAGTAGGGACCGTCGACACCGGCCAGCCGCAGTTCGGAGATCGCCTGTGTGATGACGTCTGGAATCTCGCGAGGATCTGCCGGCAATGTCAGCGGCTTGTTCGAGCTTGCGGAGCGGATGCCCTCGATCGACGCGGCGGCGTAGCCCTCGAAGATGGCCCGGTCTTCCACGAACGCCAGCTTCTTGGCGGCCTCCTTGACCGGGTCCCAGTCGGAGTCCTGCGCACCGCGCTCGACGTTGTCGATCTCGTAACGCGACAGGGTGAACGGAACTCGGAGCCGGACAAGGGGTTTGCTTGCCCGTAGGTGAGCCTCCACGCCGTCGGAGGGTGACGCCACGTCGATCAAGCGGCCGGTGCTGACCGCTGCGGTGACCGGACCGCCGGGCCCGCTGACGTCGACGACCCGGCGCCCGGCGACATTGCGTTTGAATGTCCGGGTCGCCTCCGTTTCGATTTCTTCCCAAGCGGCTTCGGTGACCGGTGCCAGATCGCGGTAGAGGTTGTTCATGAAGTGGTTCCTTTCAGGCTGCCGATCGAAAGTGAGCCGTCCTGTGCAGCAGTCGTTTCCGCCCCCGGCGCTGCGGGCAGAGGCGGTGGATCGTCGAGGAAGTCGACGGTGGGGGAGAAGAACAGGCCGCCGGTGACCGCGGTGGAGAATTCGAGGATGTGGTCGGTGTTGCCGGGTGGGTCGCCGAGAAACATATTGCGCAGCATCTGTTCAGTGACCTGCGGCGCGCGGGAATAGCCGATGAAGTAGGTGCCGTACTCGCCCTTGCCGAGCTCACCGAACGGCATGTTGTGCCGCACGATCTTCAGCTCGGTGCCGTCGTCGTCAGTGATGACGTTGAGGGCGATGTGGGAGTTGGCCGGCTTCTCGTCGTCGTCGAGTTCGAGGTTTTCCAGCTTCGTGCGGCCGATCACCAGCTCCTGCTCGGTGACCGACAGTGCATTCCACGAAGACATTTCGTGTAGATACTTCTGCACGTGCACGTAGCACGAGCCCTCGAATTCGGGGTCCTCGGCGCCGATGGCGGTGGCGCTGACGGCCAGCTGGCCGTCGGGGTTTTCGGTGCCGTCGACGAAGCCCAGCAGGTCCCGGTTGTCGAAGTAGCGGAATCCGTGCACCTCGTCGACCACGGTGACGGCACCGGCCATCGACCTCAAGATGCGGTCGGCCAATTCGAAACACACGTCCAAGCTTTCGGCGCGGATGTGGAACAACAGATCCCCTGCCGTGGCCGGTGCGGTGTGCCGCGGGCCGGTCAGTTCGACGAACGGGTGCAACTCGGCGGGACGCGGCCCGGAAAACAAGCGGTCCCATGCCTGCGAGCCGATGGAAGCGATGGCCGACAACCGTTTCGGCGGCTCGCGAAATCCGATCGCGCGCACCAGTCCGGAAATGTCGGGCAGCGCGTCATGCACCGTCGCTTCTCCGCCGTCGTCGATGGTCACTACCAGGAAGACCGCCGCCGGTGTCAGCGGCTCGAGGATCGGCTGTGGCTGGACGGGAGGCACTCTGCTGACCCTAGCGTGGCTGGCCCTAGCGTGGCGACGGCGAGCGCCGGAAGGGCGCGGTTGGGGGTCCCCCCGCTTGCGGGGGAGAGCCGCGCAATTGGACCTAGCGGGGCAACGGGGAGCGCCGGAAAGGCGCGAGCAAGGAGCCGCGCAATTGGACCTAGCGTGGCGACGGCGAGCGCCGGAAGCCATGATGATGAACATGTCGGCCAGCGCCGCAAGCCTCTGCGATTTCATCGACGCTTCTCCGTCGCCATTTCACGTCTGCGCCACGGTGGCCGCGCGGCTGACCGCTGCCGGGTACACCGAACTCAGCGAGGCCAACCGCTGGCCGGACGAGCCGGGCCGCTACTTCACGGTGCGGGCCGGCTCGCTGGTCGCCTGGAACTCCGATGGGGCCGACGGCCCGTTCCGGATCGTCGGCGCGCATACCGACAGCCCGAACCTGCGGGTCAAGCAGCATCCGGATCGGCTGGTCGCCGGCTGGCGCGTGGTGGCGCTGGAGCCGTACGGCGGAGCGTGGCTCAACTCCTGGCTCGACCGTGACTTGGGCATCAGTGGACGGTTGTCGGTGCGTGACGGCGTCAGGATCGAGCACCGGCTGGTCCGGATAGACGACCCGATCCTGCGGGTGCCGCAGTTGGCCATTCATCTGGCCGAGGACCGCAAATCGCTGACGCTGGACCCGCAGCGACACGTCAACGGCGTCTGGGGCGTCGGCGTCGAGGCGAGGTCGTTCATCGATTTCGTCGCCGAACGCGCCGGGGTGGCGCCGACGGGCGTGCTGGCCGCCGACCTGATGACCCACGATCTGACCCCGTCGACAGTGATCGGCGCCGACGCCGACCTGCTCAGCGCTCCTCGGCTAGACAACCAGGCCAGTTGCTATGCGGGCATGGAGGCGTTGTTGACCGCCAAGCCGCGAGGTTTCCTGCCCGTGCTGGTGCTCTTCGACCACGAGGAGGTCGGTTCGACCTCCGACCACGGCGCCCAGTCCGACCTGCTCGGCACCGTCCTCGAGCGAATCGTGCTCGCGGTCGGCGGCACCCGCGAAGACTTCCTGCGCCGGCTGCCCGACTCGTTGTTGGTTTCGGCGGACATGGCGCACGCCACTCACCCCAACTATCCGGACCGGCACGAGCCCAGCCACCTCATCGAGGTCAACGCCGGGCCGGTGCTCAAGGTGCACCCCAACCTGCGCTACGCCACCGACGGACGCACTTCCGCGGCTTTCGCTCTGGCCTGCCAGCAGGCCGGGGTCACCTTGCAGCGCTACGAACATCGCGCCGACCTGCCGTGCGGGTCGACGATCGGGCCGCTGGCGTCGGCCCGGACCGGCATCCCCACCGTCGACGTCGGTGCCGCGCAACTGGCGATGCACTCCGCGCGCGAGTTGATGGGCGCGCACGACGTGGCCGCCTACTCGGCGGCGATGCAAGCGTTCCTTTCGCCTGAGCCCGTGTGAGGCCTAAGGTCTGGCGGTATGGCGCTCAACGTGGAGATGATCACCTTCGACTGCAGCGATCCCGCGAAGTTGGCCGGATGGTGGGCCGAGCAGTTTGGTGGCACGACGCAGGAGTTGCTCGCCGACGAGTTCACCGCGGTGAGTTTGTCGGAAGGACCCCGACTCGGGTTCCAGAAGGTGCCCGACCCCACGCCCGGGAAGAACCGTGTGCACCTCGACTTCGGTGCCGCCGACGTTGATGCCGAGGTGGCTCGGCTGAAAGCCGCCGGGGCCACCGAGGTGGGCCGGCACAAGTTCGGCGACAATTTCCGCTGGGTGGTGCTGGCCGACCCCGAGGGCAACGTCTTCTGCATCGTCGGTCAATAGCCGCCGCGGCGCCCCCACGGCGCCAGCAGCGCAGCCCTAGACTGTCTGGCGTGACTGTCTCCGGGACGAGCGCCCGCACCCAGGCGATCGACACCGTCGAGCACGCCGCAGCCAGCCCCGACCAGCCGCAGCCGTTCGCCGAGCTGGGCCTCAAAGACGACGAGTACCAGCGGATTCGCGAGATCCTGGGCCGCAGACCCACCGACACCGAGCTGGCGATGTACTCGGTGATGTGGAGCGAGCACTGCTCGTACAAGTCGTCCAAGGTTCACCTGCGCTACTTCGGCGAAACCACGACCGACGACATGCGCGCCGGCATGCTGGCCGGCATCGGCGAGAACGCCGGCGTGGTCGACATCGGCGACGGCTGGGCCGTCACATTCAAAGTGGAATCCCACAACCACCCGTCCTACGTCGAGCCCTACCAGGGCGCGGCGACCGGTGTCGGCGGCATCGTCCGCGACATCATGGCCATGGGCGCCCGACCGGTCGCCGTGATGGACCAGCTTCGGTTCGGCGCCGCCGACGCGCCCGACACGCGCCGGGTGGTCGACGGGGTGGTCCGCGGAATCGGTGGCTACGGCAACTCGCTGGGGTTGCCCAACATCGGCGGCGAGACCGTCTTCGATGCGTGCTACGCCGGCAATCCGTTGGTGAACGCGTTGTGCGTGGGCGTGTTACGCCAGGAGGACCTGCATCTGGCGTTCGCCTCGGGCACCGGAAACAAGATCATCCTGTTCGGCGCGCGCACCGGGCTCGACGGCATCGGCGGGGTGTCGGTGCTGGCGTCGGACACCTTCGACAGCGAGGGGTCCCGCAAGAAGCTGCCCTCGGTGCAAGTGGGCGACCCCTTCATGGAAAAGGTGCTCATCGAGTGTTGCCTCGAGCTCTACGCGGGCGGCCTGGTGATCGGCATACAGGACCTCGGCGGCGCCGGATTGTCTTGTGCAACCTCGGAATTGGCGTCAGCCGGCGACGGCGGGATGGCGATCGAACTCGACACCGTCCCGTTGCGAGCCAAGGACATGACGCCCGCGGAGGTGCTCTGCAGCGAGTCGCAGGAGCGGATGTGCGCCGTCGTCGCGCCGGAGAATGTGGACGCCTTCCTGGCGGTGTGCCGCAAATGGGAGGTGCTCGCCACGGTGATCGGCGAGGTCACCGACGGCGACCGGTTGCGGATCACCTGGCGCGGCGAGACGGTCGTCGACGTGCCGCCGCGCACCGTCGCGCACGAGGGCCCGGTGTACCAGCGGCCGGTCGTGCGGCCCGAATCGCAGGACGCCCTGAACGCGGATCGGTCAACGAGCCTGCCGCGGCCTGCAACGGGGGAGGAGCTGCGCGCGACTTTGCTTGCGCTGCTGGGCAGCCCGCACCTGTGTAGCCGCGCGTTCATCACCGAACAGTACGACCGCTACGTGCGCGGCAACACCGTGCTGGCCGAGCACGCGGACGGCGGCGTGCTCCGCGTCGACGAGACCACCGGCCGCGGCATCGCGCTATCGACCGACGCGTCGGGGCGCTACACGCTGCTCGATCCGTACGCCGGAGCCCAGCTCGCGCTGGCCGAGGCCTACCGCAACGTCGCCGTCACCGGCGCGACCCCGGTCGCGGTGACCAACTGCCTCAACTTCGGCTCCCCCGAAGACCCCGGGGTGATGTGGCAGTTCTCGCAGGCGGTGCGGGGCCTGGCCGATGGCTGTGCGGCGCTTGGCATTCCGGTGACCGGCGGCAACGTCAGCTTCTACAACCAGACCGGGTCGGCGGCGATCCTGCCCACGCCGGTGGTCGGCGTGCTCGGTGTGCTCGACGATGTGGGCCGCCGCATCCCGACGGGCCTGGGCCGCGAACCGGGCGAGACCATGATGCTGCTGGGCGACACGCGCGACGAATTCGACGGTTCCATCTGGGCGCAGGTGACCGCCGACCATCTGGGTGGGTTGCCGCCCGCGGTCGACCTGGCGCGCGAGAAGCTCTTGGCCGAGGTGCTGAGCGCGGCGTCCCGCGATGGGCTGGTGTCCGCAGCGCACGACCTGTCCGAAGGCGGGCTCGCGCAGGCCATCGTGGAGGCGGCCCTGGCGGGCGAAACCGGTTGCCGCATCGTGCTTCCCGAGGGCGCAGATCCGTTCGTGATGTTGTTCTCCGAGTCCGCTGGCCGGGTCCTGGTGGAGGTGCCGCGCACCGAGGAGAGCCGGTTCCGTGCGATGTGCGAGGCGCGCGGGCTGCCCGCGGTCCGCATCGGCGTCGTCGATCAGGCGTCCGACGTGGTGGAGGTTCAGGGCCTGTTCACGGTGTCGCTGGCGGAACTGCGCGAGACGTCCGAGGCGGTGTTGCCGCGCCTCTTCGGATGAGCCGTAGCGGCGAATCCTGATGGGCGAATACGGTTTCCGTCGGGAACGTGCGTTCTCGTTGGCCGCCGCCCTGGTTGGCTGGAGCTTCGTCGGGCCGCGACTGCCCACGCCGTGGCGGGTCACCGCGCAGGCCGGTGCCGCCACGCTCCTGGTGCTTGCGACGCGTGCACCGCTGGGTTTATCTCCGCCGCGGTTGTGGGCGGGGCTGCGGCTGGGGTCGGCGGCCGGCGCGGCGGCGGCGAGCGCGATCGCCGCGACGACGGCGGTGCCGTTGGTGCGGGCGTCGATGGCCGACCGGGAGCCACCCGGGTCGATGCCCGGCTGGCTGCTGCTGCAGATCCCCGTCGGGACCGTCTGGGCCGAGGAGGCCGCGTTCCGCGCGGCGCTGACCACCGCCGCTTCCGGTGCGTACGGCAACTCCGGTGGAAGGGTGTTGCAAGCGGCAAGCTTTGGGCTCTCCCACATCGCGGACGCGCGGGCGGCGGGCGAGCCGGTGGTGGGCACCGTGTTGGTGACGGGCATCGCGGGCTGGCTGTTCAGTTGGCTCGCAGAGCGTTCCGGCAGCCTTGCCGCGCCCATGCTGGTGCACTTGGCCATCAACGAGGCGGGTGCGATCGCCGCGCTGCGCGTCAGGCGTCAGGGGTTGATGGTGTAGTCGCCCACCTGGCGACCCCACACGTGCTCGACGAAAAGTGGCGAGCCGATCTCAAAGTGGTTGTAGGGAGCCATGCTCGCGCCGGTGTCCATCACCAGGAACGGCGCCGGCCACAACTGCCGGGTAATCGTCTGCCAACAGCCTGGCCGGCCACCGGGACCGCCCCTGGCGTTGGTCCGCGGCAGATTCTCCGGCCAGATATACGGATTGGGCGCACCGGCGATTGCGCCCGCCGCGTGGGCGCCCAGCGAGTAGCCGTTGTCGCCGAGGGCGTTGTGGATCCTGGGTCCGACTTCATTGAAATTGCGGATGGTGCAGAAGATTTCCGGACTGTACTCGTCGAGCAATTGGCTGGAGCCGACCAGATCGGCGGCCCCCCGCGCGAGGTACGGGCCGCCGCGTCCGAAGACGTCGGCGCCCGTCCCGCCCAGGCCCGCCGCCGCCAGCAGGGCCGCGTCCAGATCGACTTGCCGGCGGTTGAGAGTGCGCGACGCGGTCACCGCGTGGTCAAGCGCGGCCCACAGGTCTGGCGAGGCGTTGGCGTAGGTGTCACCGAGTGCGGCCAACCGCGCAATGTCGGCTCGGAGGTCGCCCATCTGGGGATTCACGTCGTCAAGGATCGTGTTGCCGTTGACCAAAGAGGCTCCGAACTTTTCGCCCAACCCCGTCAGGGCTTGCGCGGCCGCGCTGAGCGTCAGATTCACTTTGACCGGGTCGACCTTCTCCGCGATCGACATGAGTGTCTCGAACACGGTGTTGAACTCGGTCGTCACCGCGGTCGCGTCGATCACGGTCGACGGTGTGATCGGTTGGGCCGCGGGTTGGGGCGGCGAGTTCAGCGCGACGTATTTGTTGCCGAACACCGTGGTCGCCTTGATGGCGGCCACCACGTTGGCCGGCATCATCTTGACGTACCTCGGGGTGATATCCAGCACCACCTTGGCGGCCGGCTTACCGTCGCGGGTGATCTCGGAAATACTCGCCACCCGGCCGATCTGAACCCCGTTGTAGGTGACCTTGGAACCCGGATCCAACACCAGGCCGGCCCTGGCGGCCACCAGCGTCAGCTTCGTCTTCGGGGTGAGGTCACCCCGGAACTGCAGGTACAGGAGCGACCCGACCAGTCCCATGATGACGACCGTCACGAGGCCGACGGACTTGTACCGTGGCCCGCGCCGCGAGCGACGACGCTCCATGAGTTTGAGACCCTAGGGTATGGCCGCCCGCCAAAAGGCCGATCCGGCAAAGACTCGGCAGGCCGTGTTGGCCGTCGCGAACTGGTTGCGGGACGAATCCCGGCCGGCCCCCGACCGCGAGAGCCTCGGCGCCGCAGTCCGGCTCACCGCCCGCACCCTGGCCGCCCTGGCACCCGGCGCCAGCGTCGAGGTGCGGATCCCGCCGTTCGCCGCGGTGCAGTGCATCTCCGGGCCGAGGCACACCCGCGGCACGCCGCCCAACGTGGTGGAGACCGATCCGCGGACGTGGCTGCTGCTGGCTGCCGGGATGCTGTCGTTCCAGGCGGCGAAGGATGCCGGTGCGCTGAGCCTTTCCGGCTCTCGAGCGGGTGAGATCGAACACTGTCTGCCCTTGTTCGATGTCAGCTGAATAGTAAGTCTGAACTGCAGGTTTAGGGTCAGGTGAGGGAATTTTCGGCACCCAACACGCGGTGTTAATTCGCGGTCGCGGGCGTCGGACCCGTAGACTCCGTTACGTCACCACCCGTTCCCCAGGGAGCCGCCCAATCGTGACCGTCGGAGAACCCGAGCAGGACCTGAACTCGCCTCGTGAAGAGTGTGGTGTATTCGGGGTTTGGGCCCCTGGCGAGGATGTCGCAAAACTCACCTATTACGGCTTGTACGCCCTGCAGCATCGCGGGCAGGAAGCCGCCGGTATCGCCGTCGCCGATGGGTCACAGGTCCTCGTCTTCAAAGACTTGGGCTTGGTCAGCCAGGTGTTCGACGAGCAGACGCTCGCGGCGATGCCGGGCCACGTCGCCATCGGGCATTGCCGTTACTCCACCACGGGCGATACCACGTGGGAGAACGCGCAGCCGGTGTTCCGCAACACGGCCGCGGGCACCGGCGTCGCTTTGGGGCACAACGGAAATCTGGTCAACACCGCCGATCTTGCCGCCCGCGCCCGCGACGCCGGGCTGATCGCCCGGCGCTACCCCGCCCCGGCGACAACGGACTCCGACATCTTGGGCGCACTGCTGGCCCACGGCGCGGCCGATTCCACCCTGGAGCGGGCGGCCCTGGACCTGCTGCCAACCGTGCGCGGCGCGTTCTGCCTGACGTTCATGGACGAGAACACGCTGTACGCGTGCCGCGATCCCCATGGGGTGCGGCCACTTTCGCTCGGACGCCTGGACCGCGGCTGGGTGGTGGCCTCCGAAACGGCCGCGCTCGACATCGTCGGCGCATCGTTCGTGCGTGATATCGAGCCGGGCGAGTTGCTGGCGATCGACGCCGACGGGGTGCGCTCCACCCGTTTCGCCAACCCCACCCCCAAGGGCTGCGTCTTCGAGTACGTCTATTTGGCGCGCCCGGACAGCACGATCGCCGGCCGCTCGGTGCACGCCACCCGGGTGGAGATCGGTCGTCGGCTGGCCCGTGAATGCCCGGTCGACGCCGACCTGGTGATCGGGGTCCCGGAGTCGGGCACCCCCGCCGCGGTCGGATACGCGCAGGGGTCCGGCATTCCCTACGGGCAGGGTCTGATGAAGAACGCCTACGTCGGGCGCACCTTCATCCAGCCGTCGCAGACCATCCGCCAGCTCGGTATCCGGCTGAAGCTCAACCCACTTCGCGAGGTCATCCGCGGCAAGCGGCTCATCGTTGTCGACGACTCGATCGTGCGCGGGAACACCCAGCGCGCGTTGTTGCGCATGCTGCGCGAGGCCGGCGCCGTCGAAGTCCACGTGCGTATCGCTTCACCGCCGGTGAAATGGCCCTGCTTCTATGGCATCGACTTCCCGTCGCCGGCGGAGTTGATCGCCAACGCCGTGCAGGACAAAGAGGAATCGCTCGAAGCGGTGCGCCACGCGATCGGTGCGGACTCGCTCGGCTACATTTCGCTGCGAGGTCTGGTCGCCGCATCCGAGCAACCCGCGTCGCGGCTCTGCACCGCCTGCTTCGACGGCAAGTATCCGATCGAACTGCCCGAGGAGACGGCCTTGGGCAAGAACGTCATCGAGCACATGCTCACCAATGCCGCGCGCGGAGCCGGGCTCGACGATCTGGCCCCCGACGAAGTGCCGATCGTCCACTGACGGGCGTCGGATCCGGCCCTTCCAAGACGTTTGATAACGGCGGTCGGCGGCGCCCGGTAGCCTTTATCGCGATGACGGATCCCGGAAAAAGCCCCGGACGAAACCCGGGCAGCCACGGCATTACCTACGCGTCGGCCGGGGTGGACATTGAAGCCGGTGACCGCGCCGTTGAAATGTTCAAGCCGCTGGCGACACGGGCCACCAGGCCCGAGGTGCGGGGCGGCCTCGGCGGGTTCGCAGGGTTGTTCGCCTTGCGCAACGACTACCGCGAACCGCTGCTCGCGGCGTCCACCGACGGTGTGGGCACCAAGCTGGCGGTCGCTCAGGCGATGGACAAGCACGACACCGTCGGCCTGGACCTGGTTGCGATGGTGGTCGACGACCTCGTCGTCTGCGGTGCCGAGCCGCTGTTCCTGCAGGACTACATTGCGGTGGGCCGGACGGTGCCCGAACGCCTCAGCGCGATCGTCGCGGGCATCGCCGAGGGATGCGTGCGAGCCGGTTGCGCGTTGCTCGGCGGCGAAACCGCAGAACACCCGGGCCTGATGGAACCTGACCACTACGACATCTCGGCGACCGGTGTCGGCGTCGTCGAGGCCGACGACGTGTTGGGCCCCGATCGCGTCAAACCCGGCGACACCATCATCGCGATGGGATCCTCGGGCCTGCATTCCAACGGGTACTCGTTGGCCCGCACGGTGCTACTCGAGATCGACCGGATGAACTTGGCCGGTTATGTCGAGGAGTTCGGCCGCACCCTGGGTGAAGAGCTGTTGGAACCCACTCGGATCTACGCCAAAGACTGCCTGGCGTTGACCGCCGAAACTCATGTCCGCACGTTCTGCCACGTCACCGGCGGCGGGCTGGCCGGCAACCTGCTACGCGTCATCCCGCACGGCCTGGTCGCCGAAATCGACCGCGGGACCTGGACGCCCGCACCGGTGTTCGCCATGATCGCTCAGCGTGGCCGGGTGAGGCGGGAGGAGATGGAGAAGACGTTCAACATGGGCGTGGGCATGGTCGCCGTCGTCGCGCCCGAGGACACCGATCGCGCCTTGGCCATCTTGACGGCCCGCCACTTGGACTGCTGGGTGTTGGGGACGGTCTGCAAGGGCGGCAAAGAGGGCCCGCGGGCAAAGCTTGTCGGGCAGCACCCGAGATTTTAGAAGCGGAAGCCGGGCTAGCGCAGTGCCGAAACGGATTACACCGGCACAGCGACGTGAGTTTCAGCGACGCCAGTCGTCGGCGTCTTCCCAGGAGTCGCCGATGCCGTCGTCCTCCAGCCCGGTGGAGTCGTCGGCACCCGTCCCTGCCAGCTCTTGCTGAAGCCGCTGGAAGTCGGTCTGCGGGGAACTGTATTTGAGTTCTCGAGCAACCTTGGTCTGCTTTGCCTTAGCCCGGCCGCGGCCCATGGGGGAACCCCCTCGCGCAATAACGGAGCGGCCCGAATCAGGCGGCTCCGATCTACTGGTGTCGTTATTGTCCTGCCGACAGTTTACCGTGCCTTACGGTTGGGCGTCGGTCCCCCCTGCCGCTGTGGCGGACGTCATCGACGATTATCTCGCACCGCCCCGCAACCGTTCAACGGCCAGCCGTCCCGCACCGATCTGTTCGGTCGGCGGCAGCGAATCGGCGTCGATCACCGCGGCCACCGAGGCCTGCGGCCCGGTCGCCAGTTCGGTGTCGGCCGGCACCCCGCGCTTGAGCAGCGCGAGGGCCACGGGCCCAAGGTCTACGTGATCCACCACGGTGCCCAGACGGCCGACGACGCGACCGCCGGCGAGCACTGGATCGCCCGTCGACGGCCGCTCCACCGAGCCATCGAGGTGCAACAGCACCAGCATCCGGGGCGGTTTCCCGAGGTTGTGCACTCGCGCGACGGTCTCTTGCCCCCGGTAACAGCCCTTGTCCAAGTGGACGGCACCCTCGCCGGGACCGCCGATCCACCCCACCTCGTGCGGAATCGTGCGCTCATCGGTGTCGACGCCCAGTCGCGGGCGCAGCGCCACCACCCGGTGGGCTTCGTAGGCCCAAACCCCAGCCGGCCGCAGTCCCGCCTGCACCAACCGTTGCTGCCAGGCGGCGGACGCGTCGCGCGGGACCAGCAAATCCAGTTCGATCTGGCCGGCCGGGGCGCCGGGCATCCGGCGCACAAAGCCCCCGCCGGCGACCGGAATCGCGGTCATCTCGGCGGGCAGGGCGTCCACGCCGAGCGCGTCGAGCACCGCCCGGTCGGCCAGTCGCGGGCCCAACAGCGAAAGCACCGCCATGTCGGCGGCAGCCGCCGTTACATCGGACCAGAAGACCATCTTGCGCAGGTAGTCCAGCAGCGGTTCGCCCCGCCACGGTTCGGTATCGAGGTAGGTGGTGCCGCCGAGTTCGGTTTGGATCCAGTGATCCTCGACGCGGCCCTGGCCGTCGAGGCTGAGGTTCTGCGTGCTGGCGCCCTCGGGGAGGTCGCTGACGTGTTGGGTGGAGATGCTGTGTAGCCACTTCTGGCGGTCGCTGCCGGTCAGGGTGAGCACCGCGCGGTGCGAGCGGTCCACCACTACCGCATCGGTTTCGGCCGCCCGCTGCTCGCCCAGGGGATCGCCGTAATGCCAGATGGCTCCCGCGTCGGGTCCGGCATCTGGGGCAAGCACTGCAGTCACACGTCAACTCTACGGACCCCGCGGTCTCCCGTCCGCGACTGTGCGGCCAGCTTCACATTCGCGGCTACGCTTTACCTCCATGGCAGGCCAGACGGGTGTGATCGTCACGCTGGACGGCGCGATTCATCCGCCGGAGGCCCCGCTGCTGCACGCCGACGACCTGGCAGTGGTTCGCGGCGACGGTATCTTCGAGACGCTGTTGGTCCGCGACGGCAGGCCCTGTCTGGTCGAGTCTCACCTGCAGCGGCTGACCCATTCGGCCAGGCTGATGGAGCTGCCCGAGCCGGACCTGCCCAGCTGGCGCAGTGCGATCGACGTGGCCACTGGGCAGTGGGCCGCGGGCACCGCTGATGAAGGAGCGATGCGCCTGATCTACAGCCGCGGCCGGGAGGGCGGCACGGCGCCGACCGCCTATGTGATGGTCACCGCTGTTCCCGAACGGGTGACGGCGGTGCGGCGCGAGGGACTGGCCGCGGTGACGCTGGACCGCGGACTGCCCGCGGCCGGCACCGACGCGATGCCCTGGCTGCTGGCCGGCGCCAAGACACTGTCCTACGCGGTCAACATGGCCGCCTTGCGTCATGCCGCCCGGCAGGGCGCCGGTGACGTGATCTTCGTCAGCTCGGACGGCTACATCCTGGAAGGTCCGCGCTCGACGGTGGTGATCGCGACCGATGCCGAAACGGGATCAGGCGGGAATCTGTGCCTGCTGACGCCGCCACCGTGGTATCCGATTCTGCGTGGCACCACACAGCAGGCCGTCTTCGAGGTGGCGCGCGCCAAGGGTTATGACTGCGACTATCGCGCGCTGCGGCCCCCCGATCTCAATGCCGCGCAAGGGATCTGGTTGGTCTCGAGTATGACGTTGGCCGCTCGCGTGCATACGCTCGACGGTCGGCCACTGCCTCGGTCTCCGTTGGCCGCCGAATTCGCCGCGTTGGTCGACTCGGCGATTGTCAGCGATCGCTGAGCGCTGAATTGCGTTGTCCGCTTGCGGAATCGCGGGTACGGTCGGGCGTACACAGGGAAGGAGGTGGTCCGCGAAATTGATAGCTTCATGGACATGTGAGGTGGCTGCGCGCTAGCTGCAGTGGCTCGGAAGAGCTGGCGACCTACGCGCGCTAGCGAATTCCCCGCAGTCACCCGGCCCCCGAGCTTTCGGTCTGTCCAACCAGGAGCCTTGCTCGGGGGCCGCTCCATGTCTGGGGCCGTTACTGGCTCACCTTCGCGGCGATCTGCCCGGCGAGTTTGCCCGCTTGACCGTTCTCGGCGTCGGGGCCGCACAGCAACAAGTCGACGACCACACTGGACACCGCGTGCAGCGCATGGTGGCAGATCCGGGTTCCGTCCGCTTGTGTCCGCTGTTGATAAATCCTCGGCACGGTTCCGGTGACCTCACCGAACTTCCATTCGCTGGACTTGCCGTTGAACGTCAACGTGATCGATTGCCCGGCGCAGGCTTTCCACTTGTCCGCCGACGCCTGCACGAATGCGGCGGCCTTCTCGGGCGACGAAAACTCCGCCACCGCTTCGTAGAGCCGGTGCGGGGGGTTCTCGCCGGCGGTGTGCACGGCCTGGCCGCTCACCGCGGTGTAACCGTCCGCGCCCCGGTAGGCCGATTCCTCGATGGGTTCGAACACGCCCTTGCAATCCGGGTTGGACAGCGTCGGCCTAAAGTTGCGCAGTTGCGCGGCTTGCTCGGAGACCACCAGGTTCGGGTCGCCGACGACGGCGCCGACGTCGGCGGGTCCGAGCAGATACAAGTCCAGCTTCGAGGCATTCCCGGCGGCCGCGGTGCTGGGCGCCGCCGAATTCGGGTTGCCGCCGGCTTTGGGGGACGGCTTCGTCTTGCCTCCCTGCATGGCCAATACGACGACGATCGCCATCGCGGCGATGACCGCCACGGCGGCGCCGCCGATGATGATCAGCCGCTTGCTGGACCCGCCGGTCGGGACCCCGCCGCCGACCGCGGCAGGCGCGGCCTTGACCGACGGGCCGCCGGGCGGCGCCGCGGCGGTGGGCTGCGGTGCGGCAGCGGTCGGTACCTGCGCGTTGCTAGTGGTCGCGGCGGACGGGCCCGCCGACGAACCGTCCTTGGCCTCGATCTCGGCCAACACGTTGTCGATTTCGGTGCGGGTGCGGTAGGTGACATCGTGGCGCAGGCGCAGCATGCGCAGCAGCTGGCCGATGTCGCCGCGAGCGCTGGGGTCGTCGCCGTCCTCGTCGAGTCCCTGCCTGAGTTCGATCAAAAGCTGGGTCTGCTGCTGCGGGCTGAGTTCCTTCTCGGCGAGGGTGTCGCCCAACCGGGTGATGTACCCGAACGGCACCGGCGGCTCTTCGGGCAGCGGGTCCGGCAACGGCACCGGCTTGCTTTGCAGCGCGTGTACCGCGGTCACCAGTTGGATGCCGGCGTCGACGGTCGGTTCGCGATAGTCGATGATCTGCAACGCGGCAAGGGGATTCACGCGCATGCTGTCGATGTCGCCGATCCGAACGGGAAGGATCGGCCGGTTCAGGGCCCTCGCGTAGCGCAACTCGGACTGACTGGGCTTGGATTGGAGCCAGTTATTGGACAGCGCCACGATGAATACGTCGCATGAGCGAATCTGCTCGAGGATCTTGTTCCACCAGGATTCGCCACCGCCGAGCTCTTGGTCGAACCAAACCTGTTGTTGTCCGCGCCGAAGCGCGGTCGTCAGGGCGTCGACCGTCGCCCTGTCTTGGCTCGAATAGCTGATGAACAGCGGCATCACGGTCTCCTACGGGGCGGCGTAGCAAACGAAAGGGGAAATCGGCGCATGCGGCTATTGGGCATGCGCCGATACCGTATCAGTGTCGGGCCGTATCGGACGGCGCAAATTCACTGCCGCTTGGGACGCGACGGCTACAACTCAGCCGTGGCCGCCGTCGACCGCGGAAGCGTCCTCGGGCGGGTGGAATTCGGCATAGCGACGCTCGAATTCGTCACCGGGAACGGGCCACTGTTCGCCGCTGGATCCCCGGACGACCCAGTCGCCCTCCGCCGCGGTTGTGGGGCCCTCCAAAGTGTTTACCGTCTCGCCCGGGTAGGCCGGACGGGCCTGAACCCGCCCTTTCCGCTGCCAGCGCCCGTCGCCGGCCGGCTCGTAGGTATCCCGGAAGATGTCGTCGCGAACTGACCACACCTTGCCGTCTTCCTGGATCGCCCAGTCGCCGGCGTCGGCGCGCATGGTGTGCCCCGAATCCGACGTCCATGTCCATGGGGCGCTTCGTTGTTCGGCGGCCACCGTCCCCACCCGGGTGAAGGACTGCCAAAGCGGGCGCGACCGGAAGCCCAGCTGGCGCAGGCTCCACAGCGTGCCCGCCAGGCTGCGCACTGCGGCATTGAGTAGCTCCGGGTCGCTTTCGACCACCGACCAGTCGACCAGCTTGTTGTGGATCTTGCGTGAATCGTCGCGCGGCGAACCATATTTCCAACCGTTGCGCCGGTAGTAGCGGCACCAGTCCTCATGCTCCGCACGGGCCATGCTCATCGCCGAATCCTGGTCGAAGCCCATCAGGGCAAGCTGTTCCAATGGGGGCAGGTCCGCCATCTCGTGGCCGGACAGCTGCGCCGGCGGGCTGCCCCACGTATTCCAGGTGTGCCCCGCGATCTGCTCCACCATCCACAGCGCGTTGCGCACCTGGCGCCGATTGGACCCGCGGTAGAACTCGTTGAGCTCGGCCCACGGCATCGCGGCCGGGGACCGCGGCGCATCGGGGTCGATCGCCGAGACATACCGCTCGTGGATCAACCTCGCCGCCCGCTCCCAGGCGTCCCGCACTTGGCCCTCTTGGGTGTCCAGTACCAGCGAGTAGGACTGCAACCGGCCGACGACCTGGATCGAGTCGTCACTGATGCTGGTGTTGAGATCGGAGGCGTAGATGGGCATGTCGGGGAATCGGGCCGCCAGCCTGGCGGCGGTCGTCGCGGCATGGGAGTCCACGAAGATCGCGGCGCTGGTGGCAGGGTCCACGTCGCCGATCAGCTTCAGCATCGTCGGTACCGTCGGCGCCTCGGCCGTCGCATCGATGGTCGGTCCCTCCGACATGAATCCGGCCTGCTGCCGGTAGAACTCGTGATCCGCCAGGTACTCCGGAGCGTCCTTCTCGACCAGCGTGAGCGAGGGCAACGGCACCGCGCCGGACGGGGTGTAGAAGTCGCGTTCCAGGACGCGTTGGGTAAGGTCCGCGCACAGCGCCAGGGTCAATTGTGAAGTGCCGCAGACGAATACCCGTTCCGTACGCCCCGTTGCGATGATGCCGTCGAGCAGCCTGCCCGCGGTCACCTCGTACTTGCCGACCACGTCGGCCGCCCACCGGGTGTCCGATCCGCCGAACTGCTGGGCGCGCCACGCTTGGGCCAGCCAGGGGTCGTCCATCCGCACGATCAGCGGCAACCGCCGTTTGTGCGCGACCTCGTCGAGCCGGCGGCTGATCAGGTCCAGCCACAACAGGTTGATCGCCGGGTCGGGCGCCATCAGGTAGAGCCGGGACAGGTGGCGCCACAGCCGCAGCGACACCAGGGTCGACGGATTGTTGAAGTCCACCAGGACCACCCGGGCGCCCTGCCTGCGGGCCCGCTGCACCCGGTCGTCGCTGGCGCCGGTGATGACGACCAGCGTGCCGCGCCGGTCGAGCGTCCGCGCGACCGCGCTGATCATCGACTGGGTGTCGCCGTCGACGCCGACGATGGCCGTGACGGAATCGGCCAGGTTAGCCCGTAGCCGGTCCACCTGGGACCGGAAGACCCCGACCACGACGCCGCCGAGCCCGGTGAAGATCGCCGACAGTGCCGCGATGCGTGCCAATTCCAGGCCGACGGGGGTGGGATTCGGACAGGTGCGCCCGCCCACCGAGAAGTCGCCGGTGCCGCCCTTGACCAGACTGGCCGTCGCCATCAGCGGGGTGAATAAGGCCGGATGGTTGGCGTCGTGGCATCCCCAATACGAGGTGAGTCCCAGAACCGCCGTCATGGGGACGAGGGCTGCGATCAGGGTGAACGAAACACCCACCACCCGGTGGCTGCTGCCCGAGCGGAAGGTCAGCACAGATGCGGCGATCAGGACGGTCACGACGATCGCGAGCGTGGGCATCGAGCCGGGCCGGCCGAACCATGCGAGCGCTGGCGGCAGCGCGTCGATGATCGAGGGCTGTAGGTCCAGCACGGCCAGATAGGCGATAAGCAGCAGGCCTACCGCGGTTACGCCCCAGCGCAATAGGGGCGAGGGTGCCCTGGTGGGACGCATCCGCCGATCTCCCTTCGCGCGGTATCGGCTGCTCGGACGTCGAACAGTACACGCAAAAGATCGGCCGAACGCAACGATCTCGGGCCGGTGCGCACCGCCGAGTTACCCAGGCGGGCAACAGGTCGGCGGTTATCCGGCGTACCGCGAGAGCCGCGCCGAAAGGTGGGGCACCAGGCCGCCGTCGGCGTCGACCCGTTCCTCGACATAGGCAAGGTCGCCGCCCTCGACGATGCCGTAGAGCCGTTTGGCGCCACCGACAAGCACGCCCGATCGGCTGCGGGCCAGTGCATCGGTCACCAGCTCCCACGACGACTGGGTAAGCGGCCGTCCGTAGAACAGTTCGACGTAGCCGGCCGAATGGGCCAATAGCAGCTCGATGGCCTGAGATTCGCTCGGGTCGTCGGGATCGCTGACAAAGCGCCAGAACCCCGTCTCGCGCAAGCCGTGTTCCTGGTAGTCGCCCGTCTCATCGAGCCGCCACGAACGAGATTCCCAATTCAGGTAATCGCCGCCGTCGTGCGACACCACGATCTGCTGGCCGAACCGGTAATCCCCGTCATGTCCACGGCCCTCGCCTTGTCCGCGCCACACACCGACCAGCGGCAGCAGCGCCAGCAATGCATCGTGGAGGTTGGCGCCTTCACGCAGGTTGGCGGTGTCGGCAGGAAGCGGCAGATCGTCGAAGGCGGGGATGTTGCGGCCGGCGGTCAGCTTGGCGCGCTCAGCGGCGGCAGCCACCGCGCGATCGCGGGAGCTCGCAGAACTCAATGGTTCGTCAGAAGTCACGATTCGTCAGTGATGAGCCGGTACAGCGTGTACAGCGCGAACCATGAGATCACCACGACCGACGCGACCAGCATGATCTCGAAGAAGAGCACCACGGGGACAAGTCTATTCGTCCCGCGCGATCCCGGTCGGGGCAGCCGGGCTCTCAGGCGATCTTGACGTCCACCTCGTGGATGCCCGCGCCCGACGGGGCCACTACCGCGTTCCCGTTACCGGCCGCCGACAACGCACGCAGCGTCCAGGATCCCGGCGCCGCGAAGAACCGGAAGTCACCCGTGGCCGACGCGACGACCTCGGCCGTGAACTCGTCCGACGAGTCGAGCAAGCGGACGAACGCGCCACCCACCGCCTGGCCGTCGCTATCCACGACGCGGCCGGTGATCACCGTCTCCTTCTCCAAGTCGACGCTGGCGGGCAACGTCACGCCTTGCTTCGGGGCAGAGCACATATCAGCTTCCCAACTCAATCGGGGCACCCACCAGGGAGCCGTATTCCGTCCAACTTCCGTCGTAGTTCTTGACGTTTTTGTGGCCGAGTAATTCCCTGAGCACGAACCAGGTATGCGACGAACGCTCCCCGATTCGGCAGTACGCGATCGTTTCCTTGGTGCCGTCCAGACCGGCATCGGCGTACAGCTTGGCCAGCTCCTCGTCGGACTTGAAGGTGCCATCCTCGTTGGCGGCCCTGCTCCACGGCACGTTGATCGCCTCGGGGATGTGGCCGGGCCGCTGGCTCTGCTCCTGTGGCAGATGCGCCGGCGCCAGGATCTTGCCGGAGAACTCGTCGGGCGAACGCACGTCGACCAGGTTCTTGGCGTGGATGGCCGCGATGACCTCGTCGCGGAACGCCCGGATGGTGTTGTCCGGTGCGGCGGCGGTGTACGAGGTGGCCGGCCGGCTGACCGTGTCCCTGGACAGCGCGCGCCCGTCGAGTTCCCACTTTTTGCGGCCGCCGTCGAGCAGCTTGACGCCGACGTGGCCATACAGCTTGAAGTACCAGTAGGCGTAGGCGGCGAACCAGTTGTTGTTGCCGCCGTAGAGGATCACGGTGTCGTCATTGGAGACGCCGCGTTCGCTGAGCAGTTTCGAGAATTGCTGCGCGTCGACGAAGTCGCGCTTGACCGGGTCCTGCAAATCGGAACGCCAGTCCAGCCTGATCGCGCCGGGGAGGTGGCCGGTGTCGTATGCGCAGGTGTCCTCGTCGACTTCGACGAAGACGACGCCGGCGGCGTCGAGATTGCTCTCGGCCCAGTCCGCGGAGACCAGGACATCGGAGCGTGCCATACGGGAGATCCTTTCGATCGCTTGCTATGAACAGGTCATGCGGTGCGCGCTGCGCCTCGGAAACGCGCGACCAGGGGATAGAGCTGGCAGCCCAGGCAGATGCCGAAGGCGGCGTTGAGGAAGGCGGCGGTGAGCGCTGCGGCGGTGGCGATGACGCCGATCAAGAAGGCGCCCGCGGCGAACGCGGCGACGCCCGCGAGCGCGAAGATCAGGCCGACGAATTGGGCGAACTTCAGCGGCGCGACCGGTTCGCGTTCCTTGACGGGCCCGAGGCGGGGTGCCACGACACTGGCGAATATCCGCCCATACGGGTGCTTGCGGGGGCCGCCGACGGCGCCGATGGCGAAGATGATGGCCTGCACGCCCAGAATGACCGCCGCCGCCAACGGGCTGGCGGCGGACACGGCGAGCGTGATCGCCAGGACTGCGGTCGTAACCCAGGCGGCGAACCTTGGGCCGCGCACGTCGACGGTGTCTGGCTGGGTGTTGGTGGTGTTGCTGCTCGGCACGGTACTACTCCTGGATACGCCTGTTGCTTTAGGAAGGAACGACGGGAGACGGGCCACGGTAAAGTTCCGGGGCTGCTCCGAGCGCGACGCGAAAAGGCGCGGCGACTCAGCAGCTACAGCGACAGCAACAGCCCGCGGTGCGGCACAGATCGACTGCGCGGCGTTGGGTGAGCAGGGGCTCAAAGCGGGCTGGCACGTCGGCAAGCTTACCGAATGACGGGCAGCGATCAAATCAGCGGCGGTTGCCGCGCGGACCGCAGACCCTCGGCTTCAGGCAGTCATGACGGGGTCACGACTGCCTGAAGCCGTCCAGATTGACGGTAATTCCGTAGCTGATGCCCTCGATGATGACGTCGGAGCCGCGCGCCCCTTCGGTCTTCGGCGCCACCCCGAACGGAAGCCGCTGGTTGGGCACCCTGGTGGTGAAGGCGCGCAACACCGCATCCCGCTTGTCATCCGGGACAGCTTGGTCCGCGGTATCCGGCCCGGTCAGGACGCCGGTCGGCGTGATCACCAGCGTCGCCTGGTCGTCCGGGGCGATGGAAAGGTCCACCGAGACGCTGACCCGGTGCTCGAAGTTGGCCGAATGTGGGGTGCCGCTGAACACCAGACCGTGGCTGTCGGAGATGCCCGACGCGGTGACGCCGCCGGTAGCGGTGTTGGTTTCCTTGGGGGGCGCCTCAACCATCAAATCGCTGATGCCCATATACCGGCCCAGCTGCGTGGAGCCGATGATGATGCGGCTCTCCAGTTTGCCCACCGGCAGCTTCGCATCGGGCCTGATCAGCCAAGACGTGTGAGTCAGATCGACCGAGTACATCGTGGCTTCGAGGGTGGCCTTGCCGACCGTCGCATGGTCGACGGCGTTGGCCTTGATCTCCAGCTGGTTGTAGTGGTCGCGCATCGCCTGCGGGATGAACGGGAACGCCACGATGGCCACGAACGGGTCGGACCTCAGGTTTGCCGCTTTGCGCACGCTGCACGAGAGCCGGTATTCGGCGTAGATGCTGCTCCCGTAGTCGATGGCGACGGCACCGAGCGCAACCACGACCACAGCGATCGCCGCTGCCGCGACCGCGATCAGCACCTTGCGCACGCGCATATTGTCGCGTAACCCTCTGCCCGCCGTGTCGCGGACCGCCGGGTGGCGGGGCTCACACTGCATCGTCACCACGCAAAAGTGGCAGGTGGCAAGTTATCGTTAGATGTCCTGGCAACTAACGCGTTGTTGCGTTGCGAATTGTGAAGATGCCGTTCCCCCGAGCTGGAGGGGCTAGTTGGAGCTATTACTGCTGACCTCGGAGCTGCATCCCGACCCGGTCCTGCCGTCGTTATCGCTGCTTCCGCACACCGTCCGGACGGCGCCGGCGGAACCGTCCTCGTTGCTCGAGGCGGGGACGGCGGACGCCGTGCTCGTGGACGCCCGCACCGACCTGTCGTCGGCGCGCGGGCTTTGCCGGCTGTTGAGCACCGCGGGCCGGTCGGTCCCCGTCTTGGCTGTCGTGAGCGAAGGCGGCCTGGTGGCGGTCAGCCCCGATTGGGGGCTGGACGAGATCCTGCTGCCGAGCACCGGGCCCGCCGAGATCGACGCCAGGCTGCGGCTGGTGATCGGTCGTCGCGGGGGGCTGGCCGATCAGGAAAGCGCCGGCAAGGTGAGCCTGGGTGAGCTGGTGATCGACGAGGGCACCTACACCGCGAGGCTGCGGGGCCGCCCGCTCGACCTGACCTACAAAGAGTTCGAGTTGCTCAAGTACCTGGCCCAGCATGCTGGGCGCGTGTTCACCCGAGCCCAGCTGCTACACGAGGTGTGGGGATACGACTTCTTCGGCGGCACTCGCACGGTGGATGTGCACGTGCGTCGACTGCGCGCCAAACTCGGCCCCGAATACGAGGCATTGATCGGAACCGTCCGCAACGTCGGGTACAAGGCCGTCCGGCCGGCACGCGGCCGCGCGCCTATCGCGGACCCCGCTGAGGACGAAGCCGCCGACGATGTCGAGTCCGACTCCGAAGATTTGCAAGAGCCGCTGGGCGACCCGCTGCGCAGTCAGTGACCGCCCCCGCCTGGCGCTCGACACTGACCGCGGACGAGCAGCGGCAAGTGCGTGAACTCGTCACGGCGGCAACGGAATTCGATGGGGTGGCGCCTGTCGGCGAACAAGTGCTGCGCGAGCTCGCGCACGACCGCACCGGGCATCTGGTCATCATCGAGACCGACGTGATCGTCGGCTACCTGAATCTCTCGCGCGATGCTGATGCCGGAATGGCGGAACTCGTCGTGCACCCGCGGGTCCGGCGGCATGGTTTCGGGACGGCGCTGGCGCGCGCGGCGTTGGCCGAGACCGCCGGGCGCAACCGGTTCTGGGCGCACGGCACCCTCGAGCCGGCCCGGGCCGCCGCCTCCGCTCTGGGTCTGATCCCGGTACGTGAGCTGCTGCAGATGCGACGCACGCTGCGTGACATCCGCGACTTGGTGCGCCCCGTGCCCGGCGTGCGGATCCGCACCTACGCGGGCACCGCCGATGACGCTGAGCTGCTGCGCGTCAACAACGCCGCCTTCGCCGACCACCCGGAACAGGGCGGCTGGACCGAACTCCAGCTGGCCGAGCGCCGGAACGAACCGTGGTTCGACCCGGCAGGTTTGTTTCTTGCGTTCGACGAGTCCGAAACCGATCAGACGGGCAAGCTGCTGGGCTTCCACTGGACCAAGGTGCATCCCGATCAACCGGGCCTGGGGGAGGTCTACGTCGTGGGCGTCGACCCGTCGGCGCAGGGCCGGGGGATAGGGCAGATGGTCACGGCCATCGGCATCGAGTCGTTGGCGCACCGGCTGGCCGGGTCGGCCGAACCGACCGTGCTGCTCTACGTGGAGTCGGACAACGTCGCCGCGGTGCGCACCTACCAGCGCCTGGGCTTCAGCACCTACAGCGTGGACACCGCCTACGCCGTCGCCCCGGCCGCTGACTGACCAGATACGCAGGCAGCGGGCCCCCTAGCCCCCGTTGTTCACCTGCGCTTGCTAGTCAGACGTTGCCGTCGGCTGCGTCGGAGCATATTTTCGCGACGACCTGGCAACCTTTTGGGAGATGGCCGGCGGCGCACACGCGGTCCGAATGCGTCAGGAAGCGAGATCGGTGAGGCTCGACAGGGGAGGAAGAGCGCTGGCGGGGCTGGCCCTGGTGGTGACAGTCGCTAGCGGCGTATCGACTGGCTGTGGCAACGACCAGAACCGCCGAGGCGCGTCCCCGGCGGTCGCCTCCGGGGCCACGGGCACGGCGGGATGTAGCGGCAAGAACAAGCTGACGGCGGAAGGCTCGACGGCTCAACAAAACGCGATGGCGTTGTTCAACCAGGTCTGGGGCCAGTACTGCCCGGGCAAGACCGTGTCGTACAACCCAACCGGTTCGGGTGCCGGCCGCGAGCAGTTCATCGCCGACCATGTCGACTTCGCGGGCGCGGACTCCCCGCTGGCCGCGGACCAAATCGGTCCGGCCTCCGCACGCTGCGACGGAAACCCGGCGTGGGACTTGCCGTTGGTCTTCGGCCCGATCGCATTGGTGTACAACCTGGCCGGAGTCCCGGCTTTGGTGGTGAGTAGTGACGCGCTGGCCAAGATATTCAGCGGACGGATCACGGCCTGGAATGACCCGATCCTGGCGGCCCTCAATCCCGGCGTCGTGCTGCCCGACACCAAGATCACGCCGATCTACCGGACTGACTCGTCGGGGACCACCGACAACATGCAGAAATATCTGACGGCCGCCGCACCGCAGAGCTGGACCAAAGGCGTAGGCACCGAGTTTCAGGGCGGGGTGGGCGAGGGCGCCGCGAAGTCGGCCGGTGTCGTTCAGGCCGTGCGGGCCACCCCGGGCGCCATCGGATACGTCGAGAAGGGCTTTGCCGACCAGGGCGGTATGCCGTACGCCCGGATCGCCACCAATAAGGGCGCCGTAGTCCCGCTCACCAACGAGACGGCCGGAAACGCCGTGAAGGCGGCCAAATTCGTGGCCGACGGCAATGACCTGGTGCTCGACCTCCACTCGATGTACAGCTCCCAGGACCCGGGTGCCTACCCGTTGGTGCTGGCGACGTACGAGATCGTGTGCTCGAAGGGTTCCGGCCCGGACACCTCCGGGGCGATCAAGTCGTTCCTCACGGCGGCCGCCGGCAGCGGGCAGACCGATCTTCCATCGGCCGGCTACGTCCCGCTGCCCGATAAGGTCAAAGAGCGACTCGTCGCCGCGATCAACGCCCTGCAGTAACCAAGTGGCCCCGGACTTAAGGAGCGACAGAACTGTGCCGGGATCACAGTGACTACGCCAAACCCGATCGACGCCGGTTCGGGCGCGACCGTTGCTGCGGCCTTTCCGGAGGCGCCGGTGGTACCGATCAGCCCGTGGGGGGATGCAAGCCCGAACGTCGGGGATCGGGCATTCCGTTGGCTCGCCAACGGTTCGGGTTTGCTGATTGTGGTGGTGATGGGGGCAATCGGCGGATTCCTGCTGCTGCGCGCGGTACCGGCATTGAAGCGCAACCGCGAGAACTTCTTCAGCTACGGCGGCAACTGGGTCACCACCGACACCTCGGCGATGCACTTCGGCATCTCCGATCTGCTTAAGGTCACTGTGTTCGTGTCCGCGTTCGCGTTGATCCTGGCTATGCCAGTCGCGCTGGGCGTCGCCATCTTCCTCACGCAGTACTCGTCGCGGCGCGCTGCCGGCCCTCTGGCCTACGCGGTCGATCTACTGGCCGGGGTTCCCTCCATCATCTACGGTGCGTGGGGCCTGTATGTGCTGGCGCCGCAGCTGCGACCCCTGGCCACCTTGCTGAACCACTCCATGGGGTGGTGCTTCCTGTTCGCCGACGGCAACGCGTCGGTGGCCGGCGGCGGCACCATTTTCACCGGCGGCGTCGTGCTGGCGGTGATGATCCTGCCGATCATCACCGCCGTCACCCGCGAGGTGTTCATCCAGGCACCACAGGAGCAGATCGAGGCCGTGCTGGCGCTCGGCGCCACCCGTTGGGAAGTGGTGAAGACGATCGTGCTGCCGTTCGGGCGGTCGGGATACATCAGCGCAGCGGTGCTGGGGCTGGGCCGCGCCATGGGTGAGACGGTCGCGCTGCTGATCATCTTGCGGGGAACCCAGGCGGCGTTCGGCTGGTCGCTGTTCGACGGCGGCTCCACCGTCGCGACCAAAATCGCGGGGGCCGCAGCGCAATTCAATGACCAGTACAAGGCCGGCGCGTACATCGCCGCCGGGCTGGCGCTCTTCGTGCTCACCTTCGTGGTCGACGCCCTGGCGCGTGGCGCCGCCGGAACGAGATGGGGCGGCCGATGACCTCGATGTTGGACCGCCCGCTGAAGCCGCGCACGTTCGCCAGGCCCAGCCGGCGCCGCCGGGTCGCGGATCACGTTGCGATGGTGCTGGTTTCGCTGTCAACGGTGATCGCGGTGATGCCCTTGCTGTTGGTGCTGCACTCGGCGATCGCCAAGGGCTTCAAAGCGATCACATCGACCGTTTGGTGGACGCATTCCCAAGCGGGCATGACGGCCTTCGTGGGCGGTGGCGGCGCGTACCACGCGATCGTGGGCACCGTGCTGCAAGGATTGGTATGCGCGCTGATCTCGATCCCGATCGGCCTCATGCTCGCCATCTATCTGGCCGAATACGGTGGCGGCACCCCGCTGGGAAGGCTGGCCACGTTCATGGTGGACATCCTGAGCGGAGTGCCCTCGATCGTGGCGGCATTGTTTGTTTACGCGCTGTTCGTGGCGACGTTCGGTCTTCCCCGCTCCGAGTTCGCGGTGTCCCTCGCGCTGGTCCTGTTGATGCTTCCGGTGATCGTGCGAGCCACCGAGGAGATGCTGCGAATCGTTCCGGTGGATCTTCGCGAGGCCAGCTACGCGCTGGGCATCCCGAAGTGGAGGACGATCATCAGGGTCGTGCTGCCCACCGGGGTCTCCGGCATCATCACGGGCATCATGCTGGCGGTGGCCAGGGTGATGGGCGAGACGGCCCCGTTGCTGATTCTCGTCGGCTATGCGCAATCCATGAACTTCGACATCTTCAGTGGATTCATGGGGACGCTGCCAGGCATGATGTACAACCAGACCAGCGCCGGCGCCGGCGTCAACCCGGTCCCCACGGATCGGTTGTGGGGTGCCGCCCTAACCCTCATCCTGGTGATCGCCACCATCAACATCGGGGCCCGAGTAATAGCGAAATTCCTTGGCGCCAAGAAGTCATAGGCAGGAGCACTAAGTGGCCAAGCGGTTGGACCTCAAAGCCGTCAACATCTACTACGGTTCGTTTCATGCGGTAGGGGATGTGACGCTGTCGATCCTTCCCCGCAGTGTGACTGCGTTCATCGGCCCGTCAGGCTGCGGTAAGACGACGGTGCTGCGCACCCTCAACCGGATGCATGAGGTGGTCCCCGGCGGCAGGGTTGAGGGCAGCGTGCTCCTCGACGACGAGGACATCTACGGCGCCGGCGTCGACCCGGTCGGCGTGCGCCGGGCGATCGGAATGGTCTTTCAGCGGCCGAACCCGTTCCCTGCCATGTCGATTCGTGACAACGTGGTCGCCGGTTTGAAGCTGCAGGGCGTGCGCAATCGCAAGGTGCTCGACGAGACGGCTGAATACTCGCTGCGCGGCGCGAACCTGTGGGACGAGGTCAAGGATCGGTTGGACAGGCCCGGCGGCGGATTGTCCGGCGGCCAGCAGCAGCGCTTGTGCATCGCGCGGGCGATCGCCGTGCAGCCGGACGTGCTGCTCATGGACGAGCCGTGCTCCGCGCTGGACCCGATCTCGACGATGGCCATCGAGGAGCTGATCAGCGAGCTGAAGCAGGACTACACGATCGTCATCGTCACCCACAACATGCAGCAGGCAGCCCGAGTCAGCGACTACACCGCGTTCTTCAACCTGGAAGCGGTCGGAAAGCCGGGACGGTTGATCGAAGTCGACGACACCGAGAAGATCTTCTCCAACCCGAGCCAGAAGGCGACAGAGGACTACATCTCCGGCCGCTTCGGCTAGTCAGGGTGTGCTTTCGCTTACTGCGAGGCGGGCTTCGTTTCTTCTTCGGGCAGTTTGCCGGTCGCCTGGAAGATGACGCGCCTCGCCACTTCGACGGCGTGGTCGGCGAAGCGCTCGTAGAACCGGCCCAGCAGGGTCACGTCGACGGCGGCCGCCACACCGTACTTCCATTCACGGTCCATCAACACCGAGAACAGATGGCGGTGCAGATCGTCCATGGCGTCGTCCTCTTCGCGAATCCGGGCCGCTTTCTCCGGATCGCGTGACATCACCACCTCTTGCGCGCTGTTGCCCAACTCGACTGCGACCCTGCCCATTTCGGCGAAGTAGCCATTGACCTCTTCGGGCAACGCGTGCTGGGGATGCCGGCGGCGAGCGATCTTCGCGACGTGCAGGGCCAGCGCGCCCATCCGGTCGATATCGGCCACCATCTGAATGGCGCTCACGATCGATCTCAGATCACCGGCGACCGGTGCCTGCAAGGCCAGCAGCACGAAGGCGCTTTCCTCGGCGCGGGCGCTCAACGTGGCGATCTTTTCGTGGTCGGAAATCACCTGTTCGGCCAGCACCAGATCGGCCTGCAGCAGGGCTTGGGTGGCCCGCTCCATGGCGATGCCTGCCAGCCCGCACATCTCGCCTAGCCGCTCGGATAACTCCGAGAGCTGCTCATGGTAGGCGGTCCGCATGACGCCAAGCCTACGTTCTCGGCGCCGAAAACGGGCGGTGCAGCGCCGCCAAATGCGCTTACTCGCAGGTGGTGTCGGCGGCGTTGGTGACGGTCAGGTCCTCGGGCAGCTTGGCCGGGGCGCTGCCCGACCCGCGTTCGATCTGCAAGCTGATCGACGATCCGCTCGGTTGAGGAGTGGCGACCGACTTGAAGTCGGGTCCGAGCACCACCTGAACGACCTGCCCGTAGCCGGAGACCCGCTGGACTTTCGCATTGGCGAAAGAGGACGCCACGGTCGCCGCGGCCTGTTCGTTGCCGGGTGAGAACAACACCGTCGTCGTGTTCACCGAACTCGGATAATCGTCCGGCGTCATCACGTTGAAGCCGTCCCGCTTGAGCTGGCTGGTCGCGGTGGCCGCCAAACCGCTCTGCGTCGTGGCGTTGGAGACCCGTACCGTGACATCGCCCGGCGTGGTCGTGGTCACCTGCTCGTGCCGAGCCTCGGGGGCCGCCGTGGGGGCTGGTGCCTGCTTGGTGGCGGGCGCCTTCGTACGCCCCGACGTGTCGTCGGAGGTCCCCAGATTCTTTGCGTTCTGGTCGTTTTCCTCGGGCAGCGGATCGTCGTTGATGATGGCGTCGAACAGCGCGCGCATATCGGCCATGCGCGGCGGCTCGTCGCCGTTCTGGTCCGTTACGCCGGTCGGGACGGTGACGAACGTCACGTGCCCGGCCGCCATACCCTGCAGCGACTGACCGAGTTGGATCAAGTCCTTTGACTGCACGTTGTCGACGACGGTGTCGCTGATGAACATGTTGACGACATTGTTGAGCTTGTTGAGGTCAAGCAGCGTGTCCTCGGAGATCAATGAGCGCAGCAGCGATGACAGGAACAGCTGCTGGCGTTTGATGCGGCCGTAGTCCCCGTTGGTTTCGGTGGTGACCTGGCGGGCTCGCACATAATTCAGGGCGGTTGGGCCGTCCAGGACCTGGCGGCCGCCGTGTTCGAGCACCGTGCCCAGCTCGTAGTCGTGCAGTGCGGATTTCGAGCACACCTCGACACCGCCCAGGGCGTCGACCATCTTCGCGAAGCCGGCGAAGTCGACGGCGATGAAGCGGTTGATGCTCAAACCGGACAGCTTCTGGATTTCCTTCACCAGGCATTTCGGTCCGCCGAAGGCGAATGCCGAGTTCAGTTTGGTCTCGGTGTAGACCATCTTCGGGCCCCAGGTCTTGGTCTTCGCGTCGTAGAGGGGCCCGTACTTACCCGTCTCCGGGTTCCATGCCTCGCACTGCATCGGGGTGATCGCGAGGTCGCGGGGGAAAGACACCGCCACCACGCGTTTGCGGTTGGCCGGAATGTTGACCAGCATCACGGTGTCAGACCGGGCGCCGCCCGCGTCGTCGGTGCTTCCGGCGCCCATGTTGGCGTTGTCGCCGGAGCGGGAGTCCATGCCGACGATCAAGAAGTCTTCGTCACCGTATTGTCCGTTGCGGTCGCGAATGTCGTCCGACTGCGGGTCAAGGGCGTTGATGGTGTTGAGGCGGGCGTTCTTCGACGTACTCCATTGCCACGCCCCGCCGGTCATGGCGACGGCGAGCAAGGCGAGCAGCGCCGCCACCGAGCGCGCGGCAAGCAGCAGCGGCCGGTGGCGGTGCCGCGTTTTCCGCTGATCAGCGTGCGGGGTCCCGTCGGATGGGGACCCGTCGCCGTTCCGATGGTCGGCGGGCTCGAGGTCGGGGAGCTCCGAGATCACATCGAGTGAGTAGGCCAGGTCCTCGATCACCTGGGTTTCCTGCAGCTCTACCGGCAGGTCCGATTCGGCTTCGGCTGGTTCGAGGGCGGGTTCGATGTCCGGCTCGACGCGGTGGTGAGTGGACCGGCCGGTTGAGGGGGCACCGAGTTTCGCGATCAGGTCGGCGACGCTGACCGCGCCTCCCGCGTGGGACCCGGATTCTTGGTCATCGGCTGCTCGAGGCCGGGTGGGCTCGACCGCGGTCTCGGTCTGCCAGAGGTGGAGGCTGTAGTCGGACGGCGGCTCCGAGAACCGCTCCCAGGGGGCGGCGCCCAGCGCAGCATGCCGAGCGCCGGGAGTGGCGTCGTCCTCGGCGTCACTCATGTCTTACCGGCCTCCGAAGCTCTGTTGCGGATGTCAGCGTGTCCGTGCGCGATGTCGGCCCAGCGCTTGGCGTTGTCAGCGCTGAGGCTCGTGCCACCCGTGGGTCGCACTCCTTTGTCGCGCTCGGGCGGCGGCGCGTTACCGATCCGCCGCAGTAACGCGCAATGCAGCAAGGTCCACATGGTACTGAGTTATCGGCCCGAACGCGATTTCGAGCGGTCGATCAGCCGCCGGAGTGCATCACGTCGGCGCCGGCCGGCACGGTGCAGTCGTCCGGGTCGGTGAGCCAGCCTTCAGGCAGTGCCACCCGGGCGGGTGAGCCCTGGCGGCCCCGGGGGCCGGTCGCCGCGTCCGGGAATGGGACGGCGCCGTCCAATTGGCTTAGCAGCGAATCGAGTTCGTCGAGGGTCGTGACCATCGCCAGCGCTCGGCGCAGTTCCGAGCCGGCAGGAAAGCCGTGCAGGTACCAGCCGGTGTGCTTGCGGATGTCGCGCATGCCCTTGTCCTCGCCGAAGTGCGCGGCCAGCAACTGCCCGTGTCGGCGGACGATGTCGGCGACCTCGCCCAGCGTGGGCGGGGTGGGGGCGGGGCTATCGGTGAACGCGGCCGAGAGCTCGGCGAAAAGCCAGGGTCGGCCCAGGCAGCCGCGGCCGATCACGACGCCGTCGCATCCGGTGGTGGCCATCATCGTCAGGGCATCGCTGGCGTCGTAGATGTCGCCGTTGCCCAGCACCGGAATCGTCCGCACGTGTTGCTTGAGCAGGGCGATCTGCTCCCAATCGGCGGTCCCGGAGTAGCGCTGAGCCGCCGTGCGGGCGTGCAGGGCGACCGCGGCGGCGCCCTCCGCCTCGGCGATGCGGCCGGCGTCGAGGTGGGTGCGGTGCTCGTCGTCGATGCCGACGCGGAACTTGACGGTCACCGGGATCTGGGTGCCTTCGGTGGCGCGCACGGCCGCCGCGACGATCTGCCCGAACAGCCGTCGCTTGTACGGCAGCGCCGCCCCGCCGCCGCGTTTGGTGACCTTGGGTACCGGACAGCCGAAATTCATGTCGATGTGGTCGGCCAAATCCTCGTCGGCGATCATTTTGGCGGCGGCGTACGTGGTCGCCGGATCGACCGTGTAGAGCTGCAACGAGCGTGGCGACTCGTCCGGGGCGAAGGTGGTCATGTGCATGGTGACCGGATGCCGCTCGACGAGTGCGCGAGCGGTCACCATCTCGCAGACGTACAGCCCGCTGACGGTGCCGACCTTCGCGTGTTCCAGTTCACGACATAGGGTCCGGAATGCGACGTTGGTCACACCCGCCATCGGGGCCAGCACCACCGGGCTGGCGAGTGTGATGGGACCGATGCGCAAGGCTGGTTACCGGCGGCTCATCATCAGTTTGCCCGCAGTCTGGTGCAGCTCGCACGCCGTGGTCTTCTTGCCTGTGCGGGCTTCCCGGTCGAGCTGGCGCTGCTTCGATACCTCGAACTTGTCGCAGGCCTGCTCGAGTTCCTTGATCAGCAGGGCAAGGTCGTCGCGCATCGCCGCCGCGTCACCGGTGAAGTCCTCGCGCTCGAAAATGCGCCACTTCTTCAGCACCGGCATGACCACGTCGTCGAGGTGGATGCGGGGGTCGTAGACCCCCCCGACGGCGATGAACACGGCCTTGCGCCGGAATTCTGGGACCTGATAGCCCGGCATCTGGAAATTGCGCAGCACCTTGTGCAGCGACCTCATCGCCTGGTTGGGCGCCGCAGTGAAGCCGGCGTCGCTGACATCGCGGTAGAAGATCATGTGCAGGTTTTCGTCGGCCGAGATCTTGGCCAGCAACTGGTCGGCGATCGTCTCGTTGCAGGCCTTCCCGGTGTTGCGGTGCGAGATCCGGGTCGCCAGCTCCTGGAACGTCACGTAGATGACCGAGTCGAACAGGCTCTCTGCGAACAGGTCGGCTCGAATCTGCTGGTTCTGGCCCGGGCTGAAGCCCCGGTTCACCACCTCGATGCGCAGCTTCTCGAGTTCGATCGGGTCGACGGCGCGGGTCACCACCAGGTAGTCGCGCAGCGCGATGCCGTGCCGGTTCTCTTCGGCGGTCCACCGGTTCACCCACTGGCCCCACGGGCCGTCCAAGCCGAAGTTCATCGCGATCTCGCGGTGATATGACGGCAGGTTGTCTTCCGTCATCAGGTTCTGCACCATCGCCACCTGGGCGAGGTCGGAGAGCTTGCTCTCCTCGGGGTGCCAATTCTGGCCGCCGAGCGCGTAGAAGTTCTTGCCGTCCGACCACGGGATGTAGTCGTGCGGGTTCCAGTTCTTGTGCATGCTCTCGTGCCGGTTGAGGCATTTCTCGACCACCGGTTCGAGCTCGTGCAGCAGCTGTAGGTTTGTCAGCTCCGCTGACATAAGGCCTCCGGTTATCTGTGTCGACGGGTAGCAGTCAATATATCTGTGTACTTCAGTAGCATCAAGCTGCCTGGCCGCGCGCCGCATAACAGTTGGATGCCATATTTTGAGCGCGCCCGGGCAACACGCCCAGGTTCTACGGTTTGCCGCCGCGGCGCAGCCGGTAAATAGCCGGTCGGCTACCCCAGGTCGGGGGCGGGCACGTACGGGGCCGCCGTGATGTACAGCATGTTGACGCAGTAGTCGATGAATTGTTTGCGCGTCGCGCCGAGCTGTCCGTTCAGGTAGGCGGTGAACAGGCTCGACAGGCCGCCGACCAGGCTGGTGGCGATCATTTTCTGCAGCACCGGATCGCCGATCCGGGATAGCTTGCGCTGCAGCAGGTCGATGAAGTTGGGCATCCACTCCGCGCCTGAGCGGGTCAGTATCGGTTCGACAGCCGGCGCCAGCAACAGCACGCGCCCGCGGACCGGGTCGTCGACCATCAGCTCGACGAACTTTTCGACGGCCTCTCGTGGGGTATTCGCCGACGTGAGCGTGTTCATTGCGCGCGTGCATACATCGTCGTAGACCGCGCGCACGAATTCGTCACGGTCGGAGAAGCTTTCGTAGAAGTAGCGTTCGGTCAGCGCGGCCTTCCGGCATACCGCGCGCACGGTCAGCGCCGATCGGCTGCCGCTGCCGAGCAATTGCACACCGGCGGCGATGAGGTTGTCGCGACGGAGGGCGAGGCGATCCCCCAAGGGGATGCCGGTCCAACGGCCACGACGTTGACCGGACTGCACATCGCTCCTAAGCTTGAAACTGACAACGCATGTAGTCAGTTTTGCAGATACCTACAGGAATCCAATAGTGACTCAACATACGTCCGAAACCCGCTCGCTGACCAGCGACGTCTCGCGCGGCGATTCGGCCACCACCGCCGGCTTGGCCGGCGGCTGCCCGGTATCGCCCCTCGGTTATGACGCGCCACCACTCCCGTTGGGCCCCGAATCGCTGACTTGGCGGTACTTCGGCGATTGGCGCGGCATGCTGCAGGGCCCGTGGGCCGGGTCGATGCAGAACATGCACCCCCAGCTGGGCGCGGCCGTCATCGACCATTCGACGTTCTTTCGGGAGCGGTGGCAGCGTCTGCTGCGGTCCTTGTATCCGATCGGTGGCGTCGTCTTCGACGGTGACCGCGCCCCGGTCACCGGGACCGAGGTGCGCGACTACCACACCGACATCAAGGGTGTCGACGAACAGGGCCGCCGCTACCACGCGTTGAACCCCGATGTGTTCTATTGGGCCCACGCCACATTCTTCGTCGGCACCATCCATGTGGCCGAGCGGTTCTGCGGCGGCCTGACCGAAGCGCAGAAACGCCAGCTGTTCGACGAACACGTCGACTGGTACCGGATGTACGGCATGAGCATGCGGCCCGTCCCCGCGTCGTGGGAGGAATTCCAGGTCTACTGGGACCATATGTGCCGCAACGTGCTCGAGGACAACTTCGCCGCGCGCGCCGTGCTCGACCTCACCGAGCTCCCCAAACCGCCGTTCGCGCAATGGGTTCCGCAGTGGTTGTGGGCCGCGCAGCGCAAACTGCTCGCGCCATTCTTCGTCTGGGTGACCGTTGGCCTGTACGACCCCCCGGTTCGCGAGTTGATGGGCTACGGGTGGTCGCGGCGCGACGAATGGTTACACCGCCGCTTCGGCGACGTCGTTCGCGGGGTCTTCGCGTTCGTGCCGAGCCGATTCCGTAAGCACCCGCGCGCCCGCGCGGGCTTCGACCGCGCGGCCGGGCGAATCCCGGCCGACACACCGCTGGTGCAGACGCCCGCGCGCAACCTGCCGCCCATGGACGAGCGCGGCGACCCGAAGCATTACTGCCCAGCGGTCTCCTGAGCGGCGCCGCCCGCGTTATGCGTGGGCGTGACCGTGAACGTCCTCCAGGCCGGCCTGATGCACGTGCGGATGGCTGTGCTCGGTCCCGTCGGCGTGGTGGTGGGAGTGGTCGTGCTGGACGTGGTCATGCTCGTGCGTGGTGTGTGCGTGAGCATGGGTGACGTCGCCATGTTCGTGTTCGTGTTCATGGGGCGTGTCGTGAGTGTGCTGCTCGGGCATCGATGCGTCTCCTTGGGCCAAATACGCTGCGCTGATTCGCTTTTCACTTGGTGCCGCTGTGCCGCCGATTCGGCGGGAGCTCCGATTCGCTGACGGCCTTCAGCCCGCCATCTCCGCGGTGATGACCGGGCACGCCCGGCCCCGCGTGCTCGGCGTTGAAGACCGCGTCCATGACGAGCTGACGGACGTGGTCGTTCTCCAGGCTGTAGAAGATCGTGGTTCCCTCCCGGCGGGTGCGGACCAGGCGCGCCATCCGCAGCTTCGCGAGGTGCTGGGAGACCGACGGCGCCGGCTTGCCCACATGCTCGGCCAGTTCGTTCACCGACATCTCGCGGTCGGTCAACGACCACAGCACCCGCACGCGGGTGGCGTCGGCCAGCATCCGGAAGACCTCGACCACCAGATTCGCCTGGTCGTCCGGCAACCGGTCTGCACTACTATCTGCATGCATACGCAAATATTAATCAAGATCGGGCGCCGCTGCCAACGGGTGCTTTTAGGGTGACGGCACGACCGTGGACCGGCGCTGACCACCGTTGCGCTCGTTCCAGAACCGATAGACATCCACCGCACCGACTTGAGGTTGGTAGCGCATGGGCAGGCGCCGCCGGTCCCAGCTCTTGGCGAACTCGTCGTAGAAGGTAGACACCTCGAAGTACTTGCGGTCGTCGAGGTAGTACTGCTCGTAGGCCTCGCGGGTGATCAGGAAGACGACTTCCTTGGGTGAGCAGTAGTACAGCGAGCCCAGACACATCGGACACGGATGCGCCATCACGTAGATCGTGCTGTCGACCAGGTGCTCGGTGCCCAGCTTTATGCACGCCTCGCGGATGGCGAGGATTTCCGCGTGGGCGGTCGGGTCGTTCGTCTGGGCTACTTTGTTGGCGCTCTCGGCGAGGACTTCGCCGTCTTTGACGATCACCGTCGCGAACGGGCGACCGCCCTCCGCGACGTTTCGGCGGGCCAGGTCGATCGTCCGCTGGGCGAAGTCGGTCACAGGTCGGAGGGTAGTCCCGCCGGCGTTGGGAATCCGCCCTGTGATACTGACTAGATTGTCTATTTAATTTGTGGATCGGGATGAGGGAGCACCATGGCGCGCACCGATCGTGATCGTTGGGATCTGGCGACCAGCGTGGGGGCGACGGCGACGATGGTCGCCGCCCAGCGGGCCCTGTCCAACGACGCGAAATTGATCGACGACCCCTACGCAGCCCCGCTGGTGCGCGCCGCTGGGATCGACGTTTACGTCCGGCTGGTGAACGGCGAAATCCCGGTCGGCGGGGCTTCCGAGTTCGATCCGCAGCGAATGGCGCGGGGGATGGCCTGTCGCACAAGGTTTTACGACTCCTTCTTCCTGGAAGCAACGCAGAGCGGCATCGGCCAGGCGGTGATTCTTGCGTCGGGGCTTGACGCGCGGGCCTACCGCCTGCCGTGGCCGGCCGGCACCGTCGTCTACGAGGTCGACATGCCCGAGGTGATCGAGTTCAAGACCCTGACCCTGGACGATCTGGGTGCCGCGCCGACCGCCGAGCGGCGCACCGTCGGGGTCGACCTGCGCGACGACTGGGCCACTGCGCTGCGTGATGCGGGATTCGATGCGCAGGCCCCGTCGGCGTGGAGCGCCGAGGGCCTATTGGTGTACCTGCCCGAGGGGGCCCAGGACGCCCTGTTCGACAACATCACCGCCTTGAGCGCACCGGGGAGCCGCCTGGCGTTCGACTTCGTGCCCGACACCGCGATTTTCGCCGACCCGCGCTGGCGCGCGCACCACGACCGGATGAGCGAGCTCGGGTTCGAAGTCGACTTCAACGACCTCGTCTATCACGGCGAGCGCAGCCACATCGTCGACCACCTGGGCCAGCGCGGCTGGCGGACTTCGTCGCAGACCGTCGCGGAACTGCATGCGGCCAACGGCTTTGTCTACGCCGACAACGAAGTCGCCCAAGCCTTCGCCGACGTGACCTACAGCAGCGCGGTGCTCGGGCGCTGAGCGCCCATCTGCCGAGGCCAATACGCTTCGGTGCCCCCACTAGGACTCGAACCTAGGACCTGCGGATTAAAAGTCCGTAGCTCTACCAACTGAGCTATAGGGGCCGCGGAGATTCAGGATACTTGGGCCCCAAACGCGGCTCGTTTGAGGATTGGGCCCGCGGTGACCTAAGCTGACGTGGCTCCCAACGAAACCTCGTTGCGAGTACCCCGGAGAGATTCGGTTCTGGCCCCCTTCGTCTAGCGGCCTAGGACGCCGCCCTTTCAAGGCGGTAGCGCGGGTTCGAATCCCGTAGGGGGTACGCGACGCGGCGACGTGGAGCAGCAGCAAGGCCCTGTGGCGCAGTTGGTTAGCGCGCCGCCCTGTCACGGCGGAGGTCGCGGGTTCGAGTCCCGTCAGGGTCGCCAACTCGGCGAGGCACTCCATGCCTTCCGGCCAGGTAGCTCAGTCGGTACGAGCGTCCGCCTGAAAAGCGGAAGGTCGGCGGTTCGATCCCGCCCCTGGCCACCAAGTATCTGTGCATTTCAGCGCCCCTTTTCGCTCTGTCTACGAACTCGTCATCACCGATTCGGACTCGGCGATGGGGCCAATATGGGGCCAAAAACGAGGTGCCGTCGCTGCCAACTCTGTATCGGATCCGTCCCCCTCGACTCTCCGCTGTCTTCGAGCGGAGCCCTACGCGACATGCGCGTGGCCAGTGGCGATTGCACTAGCACCTGCGAGGCACAATTGCGTCGTGCCCGTTCGCTGGTCAGTCGTGGCTGCCGACGACTGGGCTGTCGCTGGCCTCGAGAGCCAGGGCCAGCATCCGCACGACTGGCTCAAACATCCGTCGAGAGAGCGTACCTGGCTGTTCAAACCCGCACGGCCAGAGCGCGATCGTTCCCTCGGGGAAGACACTGTGGAGAAGCTCGGAAGCGAGATGGCTCGGCTGGTCGGAGTGCCGGCGGCCACGGTCGAACTAGCCACTCGGGGCGGGGTGCGTGGCGCATTGGTTGAAGACGTGCGATTGCCAGAGTGGGAATTGCAGGCAGGGCAGGCGCTAATGCTAGAGGTGGTTATCGATTACGACCCGACTGATCCTGAAGCGCGCGGATACAATGTCGGCTCTATCAGGCAGGCACTCACACGGTTTGGATCACCGCCAGGCTCATCGATGCCTACGTCGTTTCGGGCTTTCGATGCGTTCGCAGGATATCTCCTGTTTGACGCGTTGATCGCGCATGGAGATCGCCACGACCGCAACTGGGCCGTCCTTGTGCCGCCGCCGGACGTATCCGAGCCCTCTTTCGACCACGCAGCTAGCCTCGGCTTTACGTTGAGCGACGAACTGCGCGCCGAGCACTTACGCGACGGAACAGTGATGAAATGGGCAGAACGTGGGCACGCGAGCCGATTTGAGCATCGCAAGGGCACGCGTTGGCAGACACTCGTGGACCTGGCAGGCGACGCCATCAGACTCTGTGGACCGAGCACCCGCGAGTACTGGCGTGAACGGATACTGTCGCTTGAACGGCGGACCGTTGAGGACCTATTTGCTTCTGCCCCAGGGATGACGGAGACTGCGCACCGTTTCACGGTCGAACTCGTCAAGATTAATCGAGAGAGGTTGCTCGATGTCCTCGCCTGAATTGCTGTTATCGCGGACGTCAATGGCCACGCGACGCTTCGCTGTCGCATGGCGGAACCGGCGGCGACGCTTAAATTACGCCGGTGGCCGTACTAGACCACGGTGCCAAAGGCTATCGATTCCAGTACCTAGTTGCGTCCAGCAGAGTGGTGTACGAGCCGGTGATGACCGGCGTGTCGTAGCCGGATGAATGAAGGTCATCGCGTG
>NZ_LQPH01000115.1 GCF_002102255.1 Mycobacterium nebraskense | reverse complement strand
CCACCAACAAACAAGCGCGCACGTTTACGTGAGGCAACGAATCCGCCTTCGCGCGCATCTTGAAATGAGGCAACAGGGAGTCGAACTCGGCTTAGTGTGGATGCGGGATGAAGGACGAGTGCCAATGAACATCGACGACGAGTCCGTCACGACGCTGGAAGACCTCAGGGGCGATCTGGCGCAGCGGTACAAGCGGACGGCGAGCGGTGGAAGCTCGGTCGACAGCGCGATTGTCGACGCCGACATGGCGGCCCTGGACGGCGACGGCTACGTCATTTGGGAGGACCTGCTCACTCCCGAGCAGTGCCGGCAGATTCGTGAGGTCGTGCGCCCGTGGCTCGGGCACACGGGACGCAACTCCTTCGAGGGCCGGCGCACGCAGCGCATCTACAGCCTGCTGAGCCGGACGCGCGCGTGCGACGGGATCGTCGCCAATCCTCGGGTGCTGGCGGTGCTCGATCGGCTGCTGATGCCCAACTACCTGCTTTCGGCGTTGCAGGCCATCAACATTCAGCCGGGAGAGGCCGCGCAGCTGGCTCACCATGACGACGGGTTCTATCCGATCCCGCGTCCACGAGAACCGTTGGCGGCGGCCACGATCTGGGCCATCGACGACTTCACCGCCGACAATGGCGCCACCGTCCTGTACCCCGGCAGCCACCGCTGGGGCAAGCGCCGGCCGGGCCTGGACGATCAGGCCCTGCCCGTCGTCATGCCCGCCGGCTCGTGCGTCTTCTTCGTGGGGACCCTGTGGCACGGCGGGGGCGCCAACAGCACCGACCGTGACCGTCTCGCCGTCACCGCCCAGTACTGCCAGCCGTGGCTGCGACCGATGGAAGCCTTCACGTTGTCCATATCGCGCGAGATCGCCCGATCGGTCTCCGACGACATTCGCCGCATGCTCGGCTACAGCATCCACCCGCCCTTCGTCGGCGCGGTCGACGGTCTGCACCCGCTGCGGCTGTTGGAAGCCGCTCAGGACTCGTAGGTCCTAGCTCCGTCTCCGCTGAAGCCCCCCAACCGGGCTGCGTTTCTGCGCGAACCCCTGACGACCATTCCGCAGGGCCAGGGTGGTATGTGACTCACCGCACATTTATGCTAAGGCTGTATTCCAGGTCACAACTGGTAGGAGCTTTCATGGCCTCAGCCCACGGCTCGAGCAAGCACGTCGTTGTCGCGCCGCGTTCTAGCGGGGCAATCCATTCGCACCGGATACTGCTGGCCGTCGTCGTGGTCATGGCCTTTATCGCTGCGGTCACAGGCGTCGTCGTAGCCGCATCGACGGGGCACACCACCGCCGCACTCGTCATCGCCCTTGTGGCCGGCGGGTGGTTTTCTGCTGCCCTCTGCTAGCGGCCTGCACGGCCGGCGGTGACGCGAATCAACTGGCGATCGCGCCTGGGCAGTACTTGATTCGGCCCAGGTCGATCCACATGTTGGCACGTTTGGCGGCCTGCGCCGGAGTCAACCCGGTCACACTCTGATTGTTCGCTTGTTGCATCGCGCCGACTATCTGCGCGCGCGACCAGCCCTGTGCCATGGCATTGCACATGGTCTGTTCGGTTTGCATCTCGTAGTTGGGCCAGTCCGGTGGGAATCCAATCGGGTCAGCGTGGGCCGCAGCGAGTGTGGCGGGCATCAGAGCCGAAGCAACAAACGCGATCACGAACGACAGGGCAAGAAACAGCCTTCTCATGACGGACAAGGGTGTAAGCGACTGTTGCACGGACACTTCTCCTCGATTCGGCGCTTCGATGACCTGCGGGGTCGACAACCTATGGCCCCCGTCCACCAATGTTAGGGCCTTGGCCGCTTGGACGGCGCCAGAAACCGGAGAGGAGCGAACGTGCAACTCCACTGGATAACCTGGTAACCGGCATGTGGGCAGAAACAGTTCCATCGGCAGCCGTGCAGCGCGCCGGTCGGTCGTACTAGGCTACGTCGGCGGGCCGAGGGCTTCGAGTATTACGGCATGGGCCGGCATTAAGGAGAGAAGGGTGAGAGCCCTGGTCGCGGGCGCCGCCGGGTTCTTGGGGTTTCACCTCAGCAATCGGCTCCGGCGCGAAGGCATCGAGGTTGTCGGGCTGGACAACTTCTGCACCGGCAGGCGCGAAAACGTAATGGAGCTCGGGGGGGACCCGGGCTTCAGTTTCTTCGAGCACGACATCACCCGGCCGTTCGGCGCGGCCGTGACGGGTCCGCTGGATGTCATCTTCAACATGGCCTGCCCAGGATCGCCGCGCGCCTACCAGCGGGATCCCCTGTTCACCCTGGACACCAACTACCTCGGGACCAGGAACCTCCTGGAACTGGCCCGCGAAAAAGGGGCGACAATTCTCCAGGCCTCCACCAGCGAGGTCTACGGGGATCCGACGATCCATCCGCAGGTCGAAAGCTACTGGGGCAACGTCAACTGCTTCGGGCCGCGGGGCTGCTACGAAGAAGGCAAGCGGGTTGCGGAGACGCTGATGCTCGAGTACGCGCGTCGCTACGGCGTCCGAATCAAGGTCGTGCGCATCTTCAATACCTACGGTCCGAGGATGGACCTCGAGGACGGCCGAATCATCCCAACGTTCATCGTCCAGGCGCTGCGGGGAGATCCGATCACCGTCTTCGGAGACGGCTGCCAGACCCGATCGTTTTGTTATGTCGACGATCTCGTCGACGGGCTCGTGAATATGGCGGCGAGCGAGCCCTCGTTCACTGGTCCCGTCAACCTCGGTAGCCCAGCCGAACTCACCGTCCTCGAAACCGCAAGCACCATCAGGGAAATGACCGGATCCACCTCGCCGACCGTTTTCAAGGCACGACCGCCGGAGGACCCGAGGAGGCGCAAGCCGGACATCAGCCTCGCCGAGTCCAAGCTCGGCTGGCGTCCACGCGTCCCTTTCGAAGAAGGGGCCGCGCGGACGATCGAATATTTCAGAGATATAATCGAATGTCGGTCGCCGGGGCGCGCTGTGACCCTTGATGTCTTCAATACCCGGTTCCGGCAATGAGATTCGTGCTGGCAACCCTCGGAACTCGGGGTGATATCGAGCCGTGCGCCGCCATCGGTCGGGAACTACAGCGCAGAGGTCACGACGTGCACATGGCGGTCCCGCCTAACTATGTCGGCTTCGTCGAGTCGGCGGGGCTTGCCGCGGTCGGCCACGGCCCGGACCAGGTACGGCAGAACGCGGACATCGCCCGCAAGTACGGAACGACGCCGAACCCTGCCGTCATGCTGTGGGAAATCTTCCGGGATATCACCCAACTCTGGCCGGGGCTGGGTACAGCGCTGACGGCACTGGCCGATGGGGCCGATTTGCTATTGACGGACGCCGGCGAGCAAGGGCTGGCCGCCAATGTTGCGGAGTACTACGACATTCCCTACGCCGCGGTGCACATCTACCCGATCGCGCCGGATAAGACGCATTCGCCCATAACCAAAGCGGCTGAATACGCCCAACGCCGGGAACTCGGCCTGTCAGCGGAACCGGGACCTTCCACGCCACAACCCCTGGAGATCCAGGCCTACGACGAACTCTTCTTTCCCGAGCTGGCAGCCGAATGGGCAAAATGCGGCGTCCGACGGCCCTTCGTTGGCGGGCTGACGCTGGAGTTGCCGACCGAGATCGACGAAGAGGTCTCATCATGGATTGCCGCGGGGACGCCGCCGATCTACTTCGGCTTCGGCAGCAGCGCGCGAGTCGCATTTTCCGCCGACGTGATCGCGATGAGCGCGGCGTGCGCGCAGCTAGGCGAGCGGGCGCTGATTTGCAGCGGCGTGAGCGACCTCACCGACCTTCCGCAATTCGAGCACGTGAAGGTTGTGAGCGCGGTGAACCACGCGGCCGTTTTTCCCTCTTGCCGTGCGGTCGTCCACCACGGGGGCCCCGGTACCACGTTCGCAGGCATTCGGGCCGGAGTCCCTACGTTGGCTTTGGCTGTCTCGGTCGATCAGCCGATGTGGGCAGCTGCGGTCAACCGACTGGGAGTCGGCATTGGACGGCGCTTCATGGATACCACCCCGGATTCGCTGGTCGCCGATCTGCGATCAATCCTCACTCCGCGCTGCGTCGCTCGAACCCGTGAGGTCGCCGCCGAAATGGCCACACCCGCTGAAAGCGCTGCCATCGCCGCCGATCTCTTAGAAGACGCGGTCCGCCACGGCGCTTCGGCTGATGGGCGGACACCGCGGACGGCGGAGTGATCGGTGCGCGTGTTCAGTGCGCGGCGATCGATCGTTGAACTTGCGCGGCCGAGACGCTGCCATACGACGGCAACTCGAAGTCGGGTAAGGCGCAGATGCCAGCACAATCCCGGACCCGCTCTGACCAGTAACTCTGATCAGCGGTCGACGTGCAGGCGTAGAGCTTCATGTACGTCGCCGCGAAGGGGAACAAGAGGCCGTTGCCGACAGCCTGCCAAACGGCTGCGGCCACGCCCGGGGTTTCGACGCCCCGATAATCGTCCATCGCAATCACGCCGCGTTTGCCGGTGTGAGCCACTGCGAGGCTGATGTCCTTCGCCACGCACTGATAGCTGTGACACCCGTCAATGTGGATGAAGCGGAGCACCCGTTCTCCGAGGTCGAGCTCCGATGATTCGCAGACCTCGAGCGTTGGCCGACGAGTATGGAAGCGATCCCAGTTGGCCAGGAACTGCTGCTGGTCCAGTCCCGAGTACTGCTGGCGTGGAATCGGCGAGATGTCGCCGTGATCCATCACGGCGTCGAATAAATCGCAGATCACCAGTTCTTCATCGTCGCGCAGGCCGTAACCCATCAGGATGGCGGACTTGCCTTGATATGTGCCGATCTCCAGTATGTCGCCCGTTATGCGCTCGGCCGTCTGACAAGCGAGCAGCTTGGTGAAGAGCGCGACATCGGCCTCGAAGAACCAGCCGTCGACCGTGTCCATCTGCTCGGCGTAGAGGGTCCAGGCGGCGTCGGTCATGACGCACTCCTGCGCATGAACTCCTCCAGGGCGGTCGGTAGGCTGCTGGCGATTTTGCGCGGCCAAGCGGGCACGGTCTGCGCCGTTGGAGGCCGACATTCGAAGATTTGCACTGTCAAAGCTGGCGGGCGGGCACCGGGTTGAAGGGTATCAATTCTGCGCCCATACGCAATCGACTGCTTGCCCTTCAGCCCGTGAAGCACCTGTGCACATAAACGAGGGACTGGCCCGACTTTGCGGTTCTGTCCGGGAATCGAACCCGCGCTCCTTGCGGCAGACCCAGCCGCGTCGGCCACCAGGCGTTAGGAGCTTCGTCGGTGCCTTTGGTCCTCAGGCTTGCATCTCTTCGGCCCTGACACTCACGGCCGTCCTCCATGATCCTGCCCTTGGGTACATGGCCGATCAGAAACGAGCCGACATGTGGCAACCACCACGTAGCGCGATCCTGGTAGGCGTTGACGGCTCGGCAGCGGCACTGGCCGCCGTCCGGTGGGCGGCCCGTGATGCCGCGCTGCGGAATGCGCCGCTGGCTCTGGTCCATGTCATCGACGCCCCCGTACCGGGGTGGTTCGAGGTCACCGCGCTGGCCGACTTCAGGGAGTGGCAGGCGAAGCGAGCAGGCAAATTCATCAAGTCGGCGATCAAGGTCGCCGAAGCCAGCACTGGCGAGCGCGGTCCCGTGCAAATCGAAAGCCAGGTGCTTTATTCGGCCACCGTCCCGACGCTCATCGCCCTTTCCAAAGAGGTGGAGATGGTCGTAGTGGGCCATCGGGGACATGGCGGCGTCTTCGTCCGCAGCTCCCTCGGCTCGGTGAGTTCGGGATTGGTCTACCACGCGCATTGCCCAGTCGCCGTGATCCGCAACGAGAAAGCGTCGGTTGGCAATTCCGCGCGGGCGCCGGTGCTGGTGGGCATCGACGGCTCACCGGCATCGGAAGCGGCAACGGCTATTGCATTCGAGGAAGCCTCCCGACGAGGCGTCGCCCTAATTGCTTTGCACGCGTGGAGTGATCCCCGGGTTTCGGACTCCAGGGGGTTGTTCCAAGACTCCGAATGGGACGCTCAGCTATCCGAGGAGGAGGAGACACTCGCTGAACGGCTGGCGGGTTGGCACGAACGCTATCCCAACGTGCGGATCCGTCGCAGAATCGAAATTGGTGATCCGGCACGTTGGCTGATCAAGGCGTCCGAACGGGCGCAACTGATTGTGGTCGGCAGCCACGGCTGCGGCAGGTTCAATGGGATGTTGCTGGGCTCCGTCGGGGCGGCGGCGGTCAATCGGGCCAAGATCCCTGTGATCGTGGTGCGTCAGGAACGACGTCCGCCGTTGTAGGTCTGGCACTCTGACGTACCCGTTACCCCAGTGGAGCTGCCGTGAATCGAACTGCGGAAATACCGGATTCGACGACGCGGAAACAACGTGGAAGCACGCGAAACGACCTTCCGATACGCGATAGGTGTTGCGCAGCCCTCCCGACGCTGAAGTGTCGCTCGACCCGTGTCATGCGCCTACATTGCCAAGTGGGCCCCTGCTGCAGTGGGTCGACTTCCAGCAGTGCCGCGCCGGAGGTGCGCCGTGGGTGACCGCATCGATCCTTCCGCCCTGGTTGTTGGCCATGCCGACGAGGTGCGCCGCAGGCTCGAGCTGTGCGTCGTCGCGATGCAGCGCATGGTCGACGGCGGCTGGTTCGACGGTCATGAGAACACCATCGGTATGGAGGTCGAGCTCGATCTCATAGATCCGTTAGGCCGGCCACGGCTGATCAATGACGCCGTCCTTGCCCGGCTGGGCCGAGCGGACATGCAACACGAGCTCGGCCAGTTCAACGTCGAGCTGAACCTCGCTCCACGCCGGCTGCAAGGCCGGGTGCTGCATGACAGCGAGCGCGACCTCGCCGACGTGCTCGAGGCGTGCCGGGCACGAATCGAGCGGCTCGGTGTGCGACTGATCGCCATCGGCATGCTGCCCACCCTCAGCGCCGATGAGTTGACCGTCGAGCGGATCTCCCACAACCCGCGCTACGCGCTCTTGTCCAGCCGCATGAGCGCCGCCCGCCGGAGGCCGTTCCTGGTGCGCGTCATCGATGGGTGTGAGCCGGTTGAGTTCAAAACCGACTCGGTTGCTCCCGACGCGGCCACGACAAGCCTGCAGCTGCACCTGCGGGTGCCACCGGGCCGGTTCGCCGCGTACTACAACGCCGCCCAAATGATCGCCGGGGCTCAAGTCGCGGTGGCCGCGAACTCGCCGTACCTGCTCGCCCGCCAGGTATGGCAAGAAACCCGCATCACGTTGCTAGAGCAGCTGCTCGACACCCGTCGCCGCAGGGAGGTCCGCGCCGGTGCACCGGCGCGCGTCCGGCTAGGTGACCGGTGGGTCAACGGACCCGTCGAGCTCTTCGACGACCTCGTGCGGCTGTATCGGCCGCTGTTTCCGACGCTGGAGGCCGAGGATCCCTATGCCGCCCTTGGGGCCGGATACGCTCCGGCCCTGCGTGAGCTCCGGCTACACAACGGAACGGTGTGGCGCTGGAATCGTCCGGTCTACGACGTCCAGGCGGGTCGCCCGCAGCTGCGCATCGAAAACCGGGTATTGCCCAGCGGACCGACTCCCGTCGACATGGTCGCCAACGCCGCGTTCTACTACGGCCTGGTCCGCGCCATCGTCGACAGCGACCCAACCCCTTGGAAGCAGACGCCCTTCGCGGCGGCCGAGCAGAACCTGCACCGCGCGGCCCGAGACGGGCTGGCGGCGCGGCTGTGCTGGCAGGGCGTCGACCACCCCGCCGATCAGCTCACTCGTGAGGTCCTGCTGCCGGCCGCAGCGGCCGGGCTCGACGCTTGGGGCGTGGACGCGGGCGACCGTGACCGGTACCTCGGTGTCATAGAAGCGCGCGTTCGATGCGGCCGCACCGGCGCCGTCTGGCAGACCGAGACGGTGCGCAAGCTCGAGGAGCACGGGCTGCAACGCATCATTGCGCTGCGTGAAATGACCCGGCGGTATGCGGAGTACGCGCGCAGCGGTGCCCCAGTCCACGAATGGCCAGTGCCATGACCGCCGCGCGTGGTCGTTGGCAGCAGGGCGGGGGTTGGCGGCAGCAAGGACGCTGCCAAGTGGAGGCATGAAAACTAATGCTGTGGAACAACATTCGGCTCCGGGCGGCCCGCGTCCTCCACTTCCCGCCTTCAGACGTGCTTATCTGACCAGCAGCCTTACTGCGCCCGCCCGGTGGGTGCTATGTCGCCCTGCTGCAGCAATTTGGCCATTTCGGGGATGACAGCCTGTAGAGCCTTCATCGGTCGCAGCATCACCTTGACCGAGGTGATGCTGCCGGCATCGTTCCAATGGATCATGTCGATGCCGTTGACGTGGATTCCGTTGATGTCGGCGACGAACTCGAGCACCGCGGAGTGGTCAGCGTACCACTTCTCGACGTACTGGAAGTCGGTGTCGGCGAACAGCTTTGCTGCGGCGGCCAGGTAGGCTGCGGCCTTGGCCCGGCCTTGCTGTGGTGTGAAGACCGCTGGTGAGTATAAGACGGCATCCTCGGCCAGTAGGTCGTGCAGTTCGTCGGTATGGCCGGTGTCGATGATCTCGATCCAGCGCTGAATCACTGGTGGGGTCACACCGCAAAGCTAGCGTCCGGGCTCAGTCCCCGGTGCCCGAATCGGCATAAACGGCTTGCGACGGCCGCCCGCCTCCACGATGTGCATGTTGTTCCCGTTGTTGGGCAACTGGCAAGCAGAGTCCTCAGCGCCCACCGCAACGTTCTTTACAGCAGTTGACCTGGACCGTTGACAGCGAAAGACAGAAAAGGCCCGTCATGGCCGTCTTGGACAAGCCGTAACACGACTACCAGTCCTACGGTTCCAGTCGCTGGATGAACGGGCAACTTCGGGGCGCACGCACAATTTCCATGAAAAGGTCTCGATCGTGCGGCGTGGCGTGCGCTGGTAGGGCCGTCGCCCTTGACTACTCTATGGGCGACAAACCGTGGGGGGCACCGCGACGCGAAAGGACGCGCAACGTGAACCTCTGCAGCCCGACGAAGAAACAGGTCCTCTCGGCGCTGGGCGTGGCCGCGTCTGCCGTCTTGTGCTTCGGTGCAGGAATCGCCCGGGCCGACACCGCTAGTGTCCAGTTCCAACCGGCAACGCTGAACAACATTCCAAGTCTGCGGGTAACTGTCACAGACACCAGCGGCAACGGAAGCCCTGGCACATACGGCTCCTGCATTTTCAACGCCACCCCGACGATAGGGACCATGGACGTGCTGCAGGGCGTCGGCACGCCAATGGCACCGCTCAACCAGACATTTCAGCTGAACCAGGGCGGCCAGCAACAGTTGAACTTCGCGCCCGAGCTCCCGACGGCCACGCTCTGGAACGTCACCATAACCTGCACTGATCCCGTCCAAAACCAAACCGGGACTATCTACAACCAGCCGATGCCGTTCTGAAGACTTCACCCGAATGACCGGAATCGGCGAGAATCGTCGGGTTGTCGCCGGATTTTCGATCGTACCAATCTGCTTGTCCCACAAGCTCATTAGGCAAAGATCGACGTTGTAAGGTCATCCCACGCCCAAACGTTCTACCAGGTCGATGGCAGGGTAGCGTGGCACCGGGCCCGTCTGGCGAAACCGCTTATCGCGACGGTCTTGTAGGGATGGAAGAAGCGAGCGGTGAGGACTCACCCCAGTTGACGCGCTTCGAGCGGCCTGGTGCCGCGGTGGCCGGCATGCTCGCAGCGTGTCTCGTGCTCGTGCAGTGCACCGCCGCGCACCCACCTCCTGCGGCGACACCATCACGGTCTGCTACACCGTCACCATCGGCCGCCGCGTCAACCAGTGTGCCGTCAGCACCTGCCGGTGGGACCGTGGAGACGGTCACCGCCGCCCAACTCGGCGCCAGCTGGCGGCCGGATTGCCCAGTCGAGCCGGGGCGGCTGCGACGGGTCAACGTCGACTACATCGGTTTCGACGGCCAGATGAATCGCGGTGGGCTGATCGTGCATGAAGACCTGGTGCCGGAGGTCATCGCGATCTTCGAGCGGCTTTACCGGCTTAGTTACCCGGTCGAGAAGATCCGCACGGTCGACCAGTACCCGGGCGCCGATGATGAATTATCCATGGAGGACAACAACACTTCGGCGTTCAACTGCCGACGCATCCCAGGAACCAACGAATGGTCTCCGCATGCTTACGGTCGGGCTATCGATCTCAATCCGCTTGTCAACCCGTGCCTCTACGCCAGTGGGTATTTTGAACCGCAGAACGCGGCGGCCTATCTGGACCGCAGCCGCACCGACCCTGGACTCTTACACGATGGCGACCCAGCGGTGCACGTCTTTACAGATCGTGGCTGGCGGTGGGGTGGCGAGTGGACGGGTCCCCTCGACTATCAACACTTCGAGTGGCCCTAAAGACGCAGGGCCTGTGCCGTCGCCGTTGCAACCTCACCTCGCAAATTCGACATCGGTGGACTGCCTCGGGTGTGAATCGAGTTCGAGAGCAGAACTACGTAGGTATCTGAGCCCGGATCCATCCAAAGCGAGGTTCCGGTGAAGCCGGTGTGGCCAAAGCTTCCGATGGGGAAGATCATCCCCCGCGCCGTGGACTGGCCCGTATCGATATCCCAGCCGAAGCCGCGCAGGTTCTGCCCCGCGATCGCCGGGTAGTGCGGAGCGAGCAGCGGGTCTCTGGTGTTCGGTCTCTTCGCGACGGCCGCCCGGGCGGCGGCGTTCGCCGCTTCAAGCTGTTGAGGCGCATGTCCCGGTTGCTGCGGAGCCGTCATCAACTCGAGAGTTGTTTGCGACAATGGGAATTCGCTCGGACGGCCCGCGAGCCGGTCAAGCAAGGCCTGCGCAAAGGTACCGACATCATGTGCGGTCGAGAACAAGCCGGCATGCCCGGCCACTCCACCCATGCGTCGCGCCGTCGTGTCCTGAACGGTACCCCGGAGCAGGTGGTCAAGATCGGGATTCTTGGTCGGATCGGCCCTACCCTCTTCGTCACGTGCCGTTGGTGCGATGCGCGATAAGAGACCGGTGCTCCATGTGCCCGCAGGACAGGCTTCCGGACCCTGGCCGTTGGGCGCGGGAGCCCACGCGATCGCAGCCCCGATCGTCGTGTGCGGACCACACGCTTTGGCCGGCGGAAGGTAGTGGGTGTCTTGCAAGCCGAGCGGGTCGAACACGTGTCGCTGAACGTAGACGTCCAGGGCCTCACCGGTGACCTTCTCGATCAGCGCGCCGAGCAGAATGAAATTGATATCCGAGTAGCGGAAACCCCGACCGGGACCCGACTCCAGCGGCGTGGTGAGCGCACGATGAATGCCCTCTTCTTTGTCGGCTTTGTCCAGTCCCCACGGGTCTCCCAGGTTGACGTCCCCCGTTTCGCCGGAAGTGTGCGTAAGGAGCATGCGAACGGTCACCTTCGCGCGCTGTGGATCATTCGCCGGGTTGAAGTCCGACAAGTACTGCTGCGCCGGATCGTCGAACTGCACCTTGCCTTGTTCGTAAAGCTGCATGACGGCCGTCGCGGTCGCGAGGCTCTTTGTCAGGGACGCCAAGTCGAAGATCGTGTCCTCGGTCATCGGCTCTGCGGGCGCGGGCGACCCATCTAGCCCCGGTTCGCCCGCAAGCTTGCGTGAGCCGTAGGCCTGGTGGAAGGCGACGTTGCCGCCGTGACCGATTACCAGCACGGCGCCCGGCAGCTTGTCTGCCGCAATCGCATCGTTGATGAGCTTGGAGACCGGTGCGAAATCGATTGCGGGAACCGAATCGGGCAGTTTGACGCCTGTCGCGACGTCTGGCCTGGGAGCGTGCGTGCTTGCACCCAACGCTGGGCGTCCGACGTCGCCCCGCGAGCACGCCGTGGCTATTGCAAGGAAGGCAGTCCCGGCGGCAATGGCGGTTCGCATCGCACCGTGGAAGCCTGCGGCGACCGGTCGATTCATTGTGGAGCTCATCCCGTTACCTGCGATTTTGTTTGCGGATCTTGACGGCGTCAAGAGAGGACAACGAAACGCATCCCGCGCTCCCGGAGCACGCCCGTATCGTGAGGGCGGTGTGCGAGCCTGCGCCCGGCCGGCCCCATGAATCGCCCGCCGTTGTCAGCCGTCGCCAGCTGTTAGGGGTGGCCGGCAGCGTGGGCATGGCAGCCATGATCGGCGCTTGCTCGAGTACGACGCGAGTGGATTCTGTCTCGGCAACGAAGGCCGGCGCCACGCCAGCGTCAGCTCCGCTTCCTGCCGCGACGTCGCCGACCAGCGTCAGCCTGACCGCGACCACTTCGGCATTGTTGCTATGCCGAGACGCGTGGGGTGCGCGACCGGCCCGCTCTGGAGGGAAGCGCCACACCATCACCCGGATGACCCTCCACCACGAGGCCGTCGTCCTTGGCGACAACCGCAATGCCCCAGGCCACCTTCGACAGGATCAGCGGTACCACCAGGATCAGCACGGGTGGATCGACATCGCCTATCACGTCGGTGTCGACCGCAATGGCAACGTATACGAACTCCGGAGTACCGAAATCGCGGGCGACACCGCGACGGACTACGACACAACGGGCCATTTCCTAGTCCTCTGCGAAGGAGACTTCGATCAAGAGCCTGTGTCGGAGGCCCAGCTTCAGGGGGCAGCTCGCGCGTTCGCATGGGCCGCCCAGAATTTTCGTATAGCGACCACCACATTGGCGGGCCATCGCGACCTAGCCCAGACGTCTTGCCCTGGTGGAAACCTGTATGCCCACCTTTCCTCGGGTGACCTGAAACGCCGCATCGACGATCTGCTGGCCGCGGGCGGAGTGGACCTCCAGCGCTTCTGCGGATCCGACGCGGCCGCACGGGTTGCGGCAATCGAGGCAGGCAACTGACCAGCGCTCTTTCAAGCGTTTGTCGGCAGAGCTACCGGAAATCGAACCGCACGCATAAGGCCACGAATCCATTCGGTACCCCCATCGGGCGGCGGTGTTTGCGTCGCGGCGGCGTTCACTACAAGCCCTCTGTGGCCTCAAGCGCCGCCGCGCCGGTCAGAGCGCGTTAGTCGCTTCAATCGGTGCCCTTGGTCCTTCGGCTTGCATCTGATCGGCCCTGACAATGAGGGCCAACCTGAGTGATCCTGCCGGTGGGTACATAGCCGTTCAGAAACGAGCTGAAATGTTGCAACCACCGCGTCGGGGGCTCTTGGTAGGCGTTGATGGCTCAGCAGCGGCGCTGGGGGCCGTCCGGTGGGCGGCCCGCGATGCAGCGCTGCGGAATGTGCCGCTGACTCTGGTTCATGTCGTCGACCCCCCCACACCGGGGTGGTTCCAGGCCACCGCGCTGGCCGGCTTCAAGCGATGGCAGGAGGAGCGGGCACGCGAATTCATCAACTCGGCGATCAAGGTCGCCGAAGAGAGCAGTGGTGAGCGCGGTGCTGTGCAAATCGATAGCAAGGTGTTTCATTCGGCCACCGTCCCGACGCTCGTCGGCCTTTCCAAAGAGGTGGAGATGGTCGTGGTCGGTTACCGGGGGCATGGCGGCGTGTTGGTCCGCAGCTTCCTTGGCTCGGTGAGTTCGGGATTGGTCTACCACGCGCATTGCCCAGTCGCCGTGATCCACGACGAGGAACCCCTGATCGGCAATGTCGCACGGGCACCGGTGCTCGTGGGCATCGACGGCTCGTCGGCATCGGAAGCAGCGACTGCGATTGCATTCGACGAAGCGTCGCGAAGAGATGTCGGTTTAATAGCCCTGCACGCCTGGACTGATCTGCGGATTTCCGACTTCAAAGAGGTGTTCCCGAACTTTGATTGGGACGTTGGACTATCTAAGGAGGAGGAAGCGCTTGCCGAACGGCTGGCGGGTTGGCAGGAACGCTATCCCCAGGTGGGGACCCGTCGCAGAATCGAAATTGGTGATCCGGCGCGTTGGCTGATCGAGGCGTCCGAACGGGCGCAACTGATTGTGGTCGGAAGCCACGGCCGCGGCGGGTTTGCCGGCATGTTGTTGGGCTCGGTAGGGGCGGCGGTGGTCAACAGGGCCAAGATCCCTGTGATCGTGGCGCGCTAGTCCTGACGGCGGCCGTTGTCGGTTGGCTAACCAACAAATGCTGATGAGATCTTGCCGCCCATGGGACAAGGCTCGAGCCGAGTGGTTGTTATCGGCAAACCGCCCTCGTCCACCGCCGTCATCCAGGGTGGATAGTGCCAATGCATTCCGGCCACGGGCAGGGTGAGCAATCATCGTTGCCCGTCGCACGCTCTACGACCGTCCCGGCCACGTCGCCTTGAAGCAAGTCATGGTGTACCCCAACATGATTCAATAACCAAAGGGCCTCGGCTGCGGAAATGCGCCAATACGCGCGCCTCGACTGACAGTGCGGAATTGCGCTCCGACACGAAGCAGCAACTGTTCTGTGAACTCGACGTCCCTACGGTGGGCGTTGTCATTCGTCCATGCTGATGGCGCGCTCTGGGCAGTTCGCAATCGCCATCAGTGCTTTGTCTTCCCATTCCGGCGGGATGTTCTCGACATGGACGAATGCCTTGGCGTCGTCATCGACGTCGAAAATCTCGGGGTACGTCAAGGCACAGCGACTGTGACCCTGGCAGGCATCGAGGTCTATCCGTACGCGCATCGTTTTCTCTCCCCTGGAGCCGAAGTTCAATTGAATCTTGACCGCGCGCCTAATCGAGGCCCTGGAGTCGAGTGCCGATCACAGATTCAGCGGTAAGCTCCGCGATCGCGGCTTCCTCCAGTCCGAGCAGTCCCTTCAAGATGGTCTCGTTGTGCTCTCCGACGGTGGGCGCCGGGGACCGACACCATCGATCGACACTTCGGAATCGGAATGGAACGGTCGGCACCTGGTGCTGACCGACGATCGAATGATCCAAGTGTTCGAAGTAGCCGCGCGCGATCATCTGCGGGTGTTGAGGGCTGAGCCGCGCGTCGTAAAGCGGTGAGGCAGGAACTCCGGAAGCCGACAGCGTGGCCGCCACCTCGGTGCAGTCTTGGCCAGATACCCACTGCTCCAGATGCTTATCGATCAAATCATGTGCACGCCAACGCCCTTCGTGCGTATCGAGCGCGGGATCATCCGCCCAGCCTGGCCGACCGAGCACGATTTTCAAAGCCGCCCATTGCTCGTCGGATGCGACGGAGACAGCCAACCACTGTTCGTGACCGCGGCACGGGTACAGGCCCTGCGGCGCCGCGTCCCTACTCCGGTTGCCCAACCGCGACAGTATGGTGCCGTAAGCGGTGTACTCAATGGCTTGCTCAGCGGCAGCATTCAGTGCCGCCTCCACCATGGATACTTCGATGAATGAGCCGTGACCGGTCTGCTCGCGCTGGCGCAGGCCGAGAAGCATCGCAAAAGCGGAATGCATACCTGCCAACGGGTCACATGGGCCACGCGGGATCCGGGGTTGGTCATATTCGTGGCCGGTCACCCAAGCCATGCCGGTCATCTGTTCCATGGTTTGCGCGAAACCGACGTTGTTCCGCCACGGTCCGTCCAGACCGAAGGCGGGCATACGGGTCATGATCAGCCGCGGGTTGACAGCACTCAGTGCTTCCCAGGTGATACCGAAATTCTCGAAGACGCGCGGTGAAAAATTCTCCACCACCAGATCGACTTGCTCGACAAGCCGGAAGAACAACTCTCGGCCCTTTTCACTTGAAAGGTCGAGGGTCAAACCCTTCTTGTTGGTGTTGGTGGCCAGAAACATGGCCGAGCGCTCCCACCAGTTGGGCTGGTCGATGAATGCTGCGGCTGTCATCCGCGCGCCGTCCGGATGCTGAATTGACTCGAGGTGAATCACGTCGGCGCCCAGCGCGGCGAGGATGTGGCTGGACGAGGGCCCAGCCCACCAAGCGGTCGCGTCGATGACCCTGATGCCCGCCAAAGGGAGGCTCACAGTTGACTGAGTTACCTCCGTTTTCCTCGGCTTCGCGGGAAGTTCAGAAGCATCGAGCTCTCCGAGTCGCGGCGCAGGCTTGGACCTGCTGCCCGGCCTCATCCCGGCGATTCGGTAGGGCGGAAGCGGATAGGTGAATGAGCCGTCAGCGCTGACGCTCCAGACGCCGCGCGCGGCGAAGTGTGGGTGGTCCAGAACGGTCCGGCCGTTGTTGACCTGTGCGACCGGAATCCGAAGTGCCGAGGCGAGTTCGACGATCTCTTCCGTGGTGTGCCGGGTGGTCCAGTCACGCACGATCTTGTTCCATTCCTCCATTCGCTCGTATCGAGTCGGAGCAAGGGCCCAGGCCGCATCCTCCTCCAGGAGGTCGTCGCGCTCGATCATGAGCAAGAAGGATTCGAATTGCTGACGGGTGTTGGTATTGAACCCAACCCAGCCGTCGGCCGTCGGCTCGATTGAGGGCAGTTCAGTCATTCGCGGTGGAGCCGAAATCGGTGGACTGCCGGCGAGCGCGTAGTACAAGTCGATGAAGCCGCTGGCGCTGAGGTGGCATGCCTCCATCAACGAACAGTCGATGATCTCGCCGCCGCCTCCGTCACGGGCACGAAGGAATGCAGCCAGCGCACCAACCGCCGCATAGCTTCCGAGGACCCATTCGAAGACGCGGCCACCAGCTTGCAGGGGTGGCTGGTCCGGTCTGGCCCGCAGACCCATGGTTCCGCTTTCGGCCTGCAGCGTGAACTCTGTTGCTGGCTTGTCGCGATACGGACCGGTCAGGCCGAACGGTGACATCACTGCGATCACCAGATGTGGCAATCGACGCAGTAATTCGTCGTGGTCGATTCGGCCGCAGGCTCCGGCATCGATCACGATGTCGGCTCCGGCAAGCAAATCATCGACGTGCGGTTCGCCGTAAACCCCCACGGCCGAGCGCTTTCCGGCGTTCAGAAATGTGAACAGAGCCCCGTCGTCGTCCGCGCGCCGCCCCGTCCCCCTGCGACGAAGCCGATCGCCGCGTGGTGACTCAACCTTGATCACTTCGGCGCCAACGTCTGCGAACAGCTTGCCGCAGTACGGCCCGGCAATCTCGTCGGCGATCTCGACGATCCGCACACCCTGGAGGATCTTCATTCAGATCACTCCGTCGCGGTGCAGCTCAGCGAGTTCCGTCTCGTCGCAGCCGGCCAGTGTCGTGAGCACCTCGTCGGTGTGCGCCCCGACGGTCGGCGGCAGTGCCGCGGCGAACGGATGGTCGGGCTTGGTCTTGATCGGCGATGCAATCAGCCGCAAAGGCGGCCGGTTCGCGGCGGGCGGCTCATACACCATGTGCCGTGCCGCGACGTGTTCATCGTCAAGCAGGTCGCTGCTCTCGAAGGCCGGAGCACCAGCGATATCGGTGGCTATGAAGAAGTCAGTCCACTCACGACGACTTCGGCTCTTGAAGATCGCGGTGAGCTCACTGCGCAGGTGTTCGTCGGCGTGCGGATCGTCACCCAGACGCGCGCGGCCAAGCTCGTAGAGATCCATTCGGTCTACGGCTTCGCAGAATCTGCGCCAGAACTTGTCTTCCAACGCATTGAACACCACATAGTTACCGTCGCCGGTTTCGTAGTACTGATACCGCAGCGACGCGTGCACACCGTCTGAGTAGCCGAAAAGACCGTTCGCGTGCGCCGTGAGTCTTTGGAAGTTCCACGCGATCGCGGCGTCGACTTGGGAGACCTCGACGTATTGCGCTCGCCCGTCGCGGCGGGCGCTGTGCAGTGCAGCGAGAACCGCCATCGCGGCGTAGAGCGGACCGGCCAACACACCCGTCGTGCCGGTGGCACCGGCCGACAGGCGCGGTGTGCCATCGGCCTCGATCAGCGGCGGGTTCAGGCCGGCGAAGCAGTCGAAGGACAGCCCATGTGTTGGAAGCTTGGCGTATGGGCCGTAGCTACCCATCCCGTTGAGGCTGCAATAGACAATTGTCGGGTTGAGTTCGACGAGGTCGTCATAGCCGAGGCCGAGTCGCTCGGCGGCACCCGCCCGCAAGCCGTCGATCACCACTGTGGCTTCCGCGGCGAGGCGACGAAAAATCGCCATCCCCTTCTCCGATTTCAAATTGAGCGTGACGCTCTTCTTACCGCGGTTCCATTGGAGGTTTTGCACGTTGTCTGGCGGAAAGAGTTCGCCGCGGAATCCGCCGCCCCCCGGCTGTTCGATCTTTATCACCTCGGCGCCCAGATCGGCGAGGTGTCCACCGAGCGCGTCAGGCGAGAAGAGGGACAGCTCGAGCACTCGAACATCGTTAAGCACGGCAGTTAACCTTTCAGAATTCCGATGCCCGCGTGAACCGAAGCCTCACATCCACGAGATCGACTTGATCTCGGTGAACTCCTCGAATCCCCAGCGGCCCTGCTCGCGCCCAAGACCGCTGTGCTTGAAACCACCGAAAGGGCCTCCGCCGTTGAACATTCCACGCGCGGGCACCGACCAGCCTGGACCCTCGCCGTTGCCCGGATTAGGACCGGGATCTGCCGGCCCACCGCCGCAGCACTGGACGATGATCGTGCCGGTACGGATTTGGCGCGCCACGTTAAAGCCGCGTGCGGCGTTGTGTGTCATGACGAGCCCTGCGAGTCCGTAGTCGGAATCGTTGGCGATCTGTACCGCCTCGTCTTGACTCTGGTAAGTCTGCACTGTCAGAACTGGGCCGAACACTTCTTCCCGGCAGATCCGCATGTCGTTGTGACAGTTGACGAACGCCGTCGGCTCGTAGAAGAACCCTCTGCTCAGATGTTCGGGCCGCTTGCCTCCAACCACCAGCGTGGCTCCTTCGTCGAGCGCCGATTGCACGTAGCTCTCGACTCGCTGCCGCTGCTGTTCACGGATCAGCGGACCCACCACCGTGGCCGGGTCGCGGGGATCACCGATAGTGAGGTTCGGCGCCATGGCCTTCACGCCGTCGATGTAGGAATCGAGCAAGTGCTCCGGTAGCAACAGGCGCGACGCCGCAACACACGCCTGCCCCGAATGCATGAGCACTTGTCCGAAACCGATACCGGCGGCCTCGGATTCGGTGACGTCGTCAAGAACGATGTGAGCACTCTTCCCGCCCAATTCCAGCTGGGCCCGCTTCATCGTCCGTGCCGAAACCTCCCGGATGCGCTTTCCAGTTTCCGTTGATCCGGTGAAAGCGATCATGTCCACGAGGGGATTCGTTGACAACTCCTCCCCCACATCACCGCCACCCACCACGACGTTGAAGACACCCGCCGGTATGCCGGCTTCCTCGCCTATGCGGGCGAGTTCCAGTGCATTCATCGGCGTCCACGGATGTGGTTTCAACACGACGGTGCAACCGACCGCCAGCGCTGGCAAGCACTTTTGCAGGTTGATCGAGAAGGGGAAGTTGAACGGTGTGATCACGCCGACCACCCCGACGGGTTCACGAACGACGACAGTCCCGCCGAGCCCGGTCGGTGACACCGTCGGTCCTCCCGGAGTTTCCACCCAGGTGACGTCGTGCTCGACGAAATCGCTGTAATAGTGGGATGCTTCGATCGCTCCGCCCACCTGTAGAAAGTCGGTAAGGAAGCCCACTGAGCCGATCTCGGAAACGATGAGTTCGCGAAGTTCGTCGCGCCGCGACTCCATGATCTCGCTGAAGCGCTTCAGTATTCTCGCGCGGTCGCGCACTGACATCCACGGCCAAGGACCTTCGTCGAAGGCCCGGCGCGCGGCTTCGATGGCCATGACGGCTTGTTTGGCACTGCCGTCGAGAACGCGACCGACTACTTCTTCGGTGGCCGGGTCGACCACCTCGATTAGTCCGCCGGCGTTGTCGCTGGTCCATCGACCGTCGATGAAGTTTTCGTACTGGCGGATCGCCACACTGTCCCCTTCGTGTCGGGGCCGAGCCCGTCTATCGCTACTTTGCCACCGGGTACGGAGCAGGCTCGAAGTTGAAGACACGCCGGGCATTGCCTTGCAGCACCTTGTACTTATCCGCGTCCGATCTGCCCTCGAGGCTCTTGAGCGCGGCCTCCAGCGAACGCGGCCACAGGCTGTCGGTGTGCGGGTAGTCGGTTTCGATCATCACGTTCTCGACACCGATGTAATCGAGGTTGGCAGCGCCGAATTCGTCCTCGATGAAGCAGCCGTAGATGTGATCGCGGAACAACTGCCGAGGCGACTCCGGGAAGATGGCGGGGTCCGTGGCGATCGCGCTCATTCGCATGGTTGCCGGGTCGACCGTCCAGTTGTTGGCTCGTAGGTAGCGATATTCGGCGGCGACGTGCTCAGCCCGCTCTAGCAGATACGGGATCCACCCGATGCCGCCCTCGGCGAGAACGATCTTGAGGTCGGGGAACTTCTGCAGCTTGCCCGAGAACAGCCAGTCCGTCGTCGAGTGGGCCAGGTTGAGACCAATGTTGACCGACTGCACACCGAATGGCGCGTCCGGTGACGTGTTCGGGCTGACCGACGACGACCCGATATGCGTGCAGAGCGGCATCTTTGTTTCGTTCGCGGCCGCGAAGAACCCATCCCACTCCCCCGAGTGGATCGAGGGAAAGCCGAGAGCGTGCACATTCTCCGAGAACGCGATCGCCTTCGCGCCCTTGTCCGCGCACCGGTGCACTTCGGCGACGGCCAGTGCGGTGTCCCACAGCGGAACGATGATCATCGGAATGTAGCGGCCCGGCGCCGCCCCACACCACTCGTCGATGATGTAGTCGTTGTATGCGGTGAGGCACTTCAGACCGAGTTCCCGGTCCTGAACTTGCGAAAATACCTGTCCGCAAAAGCGTGGAAAGAACGGGAAGTTCAACCCCGCGATGACGTGATCCTCGTCCATGTCTGGGATTCGGGCCGTCGGGTCGTAGTAAACCTTCGGCAGTTCGTCGTAGTTGACGGGAAGCGGGGAGTAATCGTCGGGCTGCTGATGGGCGGCCACCAAGATGCCCATGACAGTGGCGCGGTGCTTCTCGTAGACCCACGTGTCCACACCGTCGATGCGTTCGACGTGCGGCACGCGGTCGCGGTCAGCGGCGGATGCGCGGTCGACCCACACGTTCGGCGGCTCGATGATGTGATCGTCAACGGAGATGAGCCACTGCAGATCTTGTTCCACCGATACTCCCTAGGCCGTTGTGTGGTCGTCCGCCGGATGCGCGTCGGGCTGGTCGGGCGGAGCGCGCTTGATCGCCGACGACTCCCAACCTCTTCGGACACTATGAGCGTGAATTGAACTTGTCAAGTAACACTCGATAAGTGCTGCCGGCGATTATCGAGTGACACTTGACGACCGGTTTTTGGGCATCTATCGTGCGAAAACACGGCTTTCGGACGTACGAGTCGGCCCGAGGCCGACCGCTGCAGGAGGACCGCGTAGCGAAGCCGCGACACCGACGTCGTGGTCGCAACAAGAGAAGGATTACGCCCCAGTGCCCAAGTCGCTCGAGGACCATGCCGAGAACTTCGATCTTCGCCACGAGGATTTCAAGGATCCGGACTTCTTGTACGAGCTGTATTCGCACATGCGCGACAAGGCAGCGATCGCGCATACCGACTTCCCGTTTCTGAGCACGCGGGAAGACGGTGCCTGGTTGGCGATGACATACGACGAGTGCTACGAAATCCTCAGGGACTGGGAGACCTTTTCGAGCACGCCCCCGCCCGGCGACGTTATGCAGCTATCGGGTGACGTCGTCATCCTCTTGGACCCACCACGCCAGCAGGCGCTCCGCAAAGTGCTCAATCCTTACTTCTCCCCAGGCCGCATGAAGCAGCTGCAACCGCAGATCCGCGCCGAAACCGATGCATTGATCAATGAGTTCATCGAGGACGGTCGCGGCGATTTGGCGGTGGTCGCCTGGCAGCAACCTGGGATCGTGTTCTTCAAGTATCTGCTCGGCATGCCGGTCGGCGACGTTCCGCTGTGCATCGAACTCACGGATACAGCGCTGAACGGGGAAACCGAAGAGATCCGCCTAACGGCTTGGGGCGGCCTCTACCAGCACATCACCAATGCCGTCACAACACGGATGCAAGGCGAACCTCAAGACGACATGATTGACGTCCTGCTATCGGCGGAGATCGACGGTGTCAGACTGAAATTCGATGACGTCGTATCGAACGCAATGCTATTGGTGCAAGCGGGCTTGGAGACGACGGCTAGCGCGATGTCGTGCGCTTTCCACTACCTGGGCACCCGTCCCGATGAACGGGATCGGCTGATCCATGAACCCGAGCTCATGCCGACTGCGGTCGAGGAACTGATCCGCTTCGCCGGCTCGATTCACGGCATCCCGCGAACGGTTACCAAGGAGGTCCAGATCGGTGGGCAGAACCTATGCCCAGGGCAATCGGTCATCGTCAACTACGCATCCGCCAATCGCGACGACCGCGAGTTTCCCGATGCGCACCGATGCCTCCTCGACCGAGAAACCAACCGCCATCTCGGATTTGGCGCCGGTGTTCACCGTTGCCTGGGCTCTAACCTTGCGCGGCTGGAGTTTCGCATCGGCGTCGAGCAGGTGTTGGCCCGGATGCCCGACTACACCGTAGCGACCGATGCTGAGTCGGTCTTTCACGGTAACTCCGTGACCCGAGGGTTCCGCAAGATTCCGGTGGTGTTCACACCCGGACCGCGAGTGACACTGGGCTGACGCGTTCAGTTCGACGGTCAGTGTTCGTGAATGATCACGCCGCGAATGTTTCGGCCGGCGAGCATGTCGTCGTATGCGTCGTTGATGTCGGCCAGCTTGTATTCGGTGGTGACTGTTTCATCCAGTAGGAGCTTGCCCTCGCGATAGAGGCTGAGCAGTCGCGGAATGTCGGAGCGCGGGTTAGCCTCCCCGTAAAGGCTTCCCAGCAGTCGCTTTTGAAACAGCGTGACCATCGCGACCATCGACATCGGCAGGGTCGTCGTCATGTCGAGCATCGATCCCAGCGCGGTGACCACGACGGCGCCGTTCTTGCTGACGATGTTGAGTGCGTCGACGATCATCGGGGCTTCCACCAGTCCGACCGTCACAATCGCGGAGTCGGCCATCACGCCGCGGGTCAGATCCGCCACCAAGGCCGTCGCCTCCTCCATCGACGTCGCGAAGTGGGTGGCTCCGAACTGAGACACCATGTTCCGCTTGCCTTCTACGATATCGACGGCGATGATCTTCTCGGCCCCGGCCAGCCGCGCGCCCTGGATCGCGCCACTGCCAATACCGCCGCACCCAATCACCACGACAGTGTCGCCCGGTATGACTCCCGCGGTGTTAACCGCCGAGCCCCAGCCAGTGGTCACGCCGCAGCCGACAAGACAAGCCCGGCTCAGCGGGAGGTCCTCGTCGATCTTGACCACCGATGCCTCCGGCACGGTGCCGTATTGCGCAAATGCGCCGAGCCAGGCCAGCGCGCCGATGTCGCGGCCCTTGGCGTGACGGCGGAAGCCCCCGTCCAGTTGCTCGCCGGTCGCCATCTGGGCGCCGAGATCACACAGATTCTGGTGGCCGCTCGAACACCAACGGCATCGCCCGCACGCCGGCAGGAACAAGCCCACCACGTGATCGCCGACCTTCAGGTTCCGCACACCCGGTCCAACCTCTTGGACGATGCCGGCACCCTCGTGCCCGCCCACCAGCGGGAGTGTCAGGGGAAGGTCACCCTCGCGAACATGGTGATCGGAGTGGCATAGGCCGGTCGCCTCGAAAGAGACAAGCACCTCGCCTTCTTTGGGGCCGTCAAGCTCAATCTCTTCGACGCTCCATGTCTGGTGGACGTCCCACAAAACCGCCGCGTTCATCTTCATTGTCGACGCATTTAACGGCGTTGCGATCGTGTTGTCAAGCGTTACTTGATAGTAGGTCGGGGTGCGAGCCAGCGATCTGAAGGAGAGCAATCCAGGCTGGTCGAACACCACTCGCAGTCGGTTCACGGAGTGCACCGTCGCGTTACTGTGTCCCAATGGCCACCAACGGCGCGAAGCGTGTCCGGGATAAGGACGGGAAGCAGCGCGCTCTAGTGGAGGCGGCGGCTGAGGTATTCGCTGAACAGGGCTTTGAGGCGGCGGTGACGAAGGAGATCGCTCGACGCGCCGGCTGCTCGGAGTCCATGCTCTTCCACTATTTCGGCGATAAGCAGGGCATCTTCGAACAGGTCGTATCGCGTCAGATCGCTGAGGGAGTTACCGAAGCAGAAGACAAAGTCATGGAGGCTTTGCCTAACCAATTCGTCGAGTTTGTCGAGCAGCTTTTCGAGACGCGACTTCACCAGGGCCACGGCACGGTGCCGGGCTGGGACATAGCGGGACGCGCGTTATCTGACCCCTCGTTCTCCATGCGAGTCGTGCGTCCCAATCACGAGCACCGTGTGTCGGTGATCGCCAAGGGCGTCGCCCATTACCGAGATCTCGGCCAAATCACTCCCAACGTTGACCCCGTTACTCTGGCGGAGTTGCTCGCTAATTTCACGATCTTCACCACGACCGTCGGTCCGCGCTGGTTCGGTACCACCGAGCCCGAGATTCGCGCTCAAATAGAACTCGGGGCTCGAATCTTCGCCGAGGGAGTCCGGCCGTCCTCTCCTAGCAAGATCACCAAACGGCCTGGGCCGCGTCGGTCACGATCACGATCGGGTGCGTGAGGCGCTACTACTACCCCGCGACCGCGCGTCGTCGCTAGGTGCGACAGCCTCATCGCCGCTCGATATCGAACGATGCTTGCGGTAGACGCGGGTCCACTTTGGATTTCGCGACGATTTCGGCACCGGTACTTGATGCCGACGATCGCATTGCCCACGTCCGCACAGAGATAGTCGGCTGCGAGCTCCTCGGCGATCGCTGTCGTATTGGACGCGGAGCGGCCTACTACGACGACGTTGTCACCGGCGGCAGCCAACCGGCGTGCCGCTGCTGCTCCGATGCCGTCACTCGGGCCGGTGATGACGATGGTCCGCTTCGGCACCTGCGTCGCAGCCCTCGATCGGCGCCCGCTGAACTGAACCAGCAAACTGGTAATCCTTACTAGTTGTACCTACAGTAAGTCAGGGCCCGATGGATTGGCAACCGCTCCAATCGGCTCGCGACGAGCCCGCCCGACACCCGCTATCGCCTGAGAGGCAACGCCTGTGACTTCATCTCCTGGCACTACGACCGCGAAGCGTCGCGTGGTTCACGTCGGCACCGGCACGACGGGAAGCGTGGCCCTCCGCGCGATCATCGACGACCCCGCGCTGGACCTGATCGGGGTCAAAGTGTCGTCTCCAACGAAGATGGGCACCGATGCCGGTCGGTTGTGCGGCCGCCCCGATGTGGGCATCGCAGCGACGGACGATGTGGCGGCAGTCCTGGACGCCAAGCCGGATTGCATCGCCTACTGCGCGACCGCCGTCCGACGTGAAGACGAGGTGATCGCCGACATCGTCGGCTACCTGGAAGCCGGCATCAACGTCGTCACCATCTCAGCGATCCCGATGGTCTATCCGAAAGCGGCCCCGGCGAAATGGCGCGATCCGATCGAAAAGGCTGCTCAAAATGGCAACGCAACCTTTTATGCCACCGGATGCGAACCCGGTTTCGTGAGCCTGAACCTGCCGACCGCCTTGCTGACCGGTGCGGGTGTTATCGATTCCTACCGCATGGACGAGTACGCCCTCGACCTCGATTTGTCCTATCCGATCTGGGAAGTCCTCCACGAGTCGATGGGTTTCGGAAAGCCTCACGGCCACGTTCCCATCCGCATTGCGGTGGGCAAAGTGAACAACGACTGGGAACCCGTCGTGCGCTACATCGCAGACACGCTGTCCGTCGAGGTCGACAGAGTGGCACTGGATTGGGAGACGATCCTCGCCCCTGACGACCTCGACACCGCACTCGGCGTGATCCCGAAGGACACGATCTGCGCTCACCGCTGGCAACTCGCCGCGATCCACGACGAGCGACCGGTCGTGTCGGTGCAGTACTTCGCGACAGTGACCTCCACGCCGTGGCCCGACACCTGGCCGCGCCCAACGCAACCCGGCAAGGGCGGAATGGTGTTCCGCATCGAGGGGTCGCCCAACATGACCCTCGATCTGCACCTCGATCCGTCGCCCAACGACGCCACCAATCCCGGTGTCGCTGCGACGGCCATGGCGGCGATCAACGCGATACCGGCTGTGATCGACGCCCGACCCGGACTCCTGCCCGCGCCACTGGCCGGTCCCTCGATCGTCACCCGGCAAGCCCGTCGCCGCTGACAGGACAAATCCGGAAACCGTTGACTGGGTCCGAGGCGTTCGCGCCATTTGGCGGGAGTAAGAAGGTGAGGGTGCAAGGTCCAACGCCGCGGCGACAATCGCGCCGACGAGCGCGAGGCTCGCTGACCGCGGACGCGATCGTGGAAACCGCCTTCGCGGTAGCAGCAGACTCATCGATCGATGAGCTCAGCATTCCATTGGTCGCCAAATCGCTGGGAGTGGGCGTAACCAGCGTCTATTGGCACGTGCGCAACAAGTCAGAGCTTCTCGACGCCATGACCGATCGCGCGTTGCGTCGCAGCGGGATGCCGGCCTTCGTGGAATCGGACGATTGGCGCGAGTCGTTGATGGCGCATGCCCGCGGAGTGCGGCAGACGTTCCTCGGTGATCCGGTGTTGACGGATCTGATACTCATTCGAGGTGCACTGAGCCCGATGGCACGACGGCTCGGCGCACAGGAGACGGAGAAGGCGATCGCCAGCATGATCGAAGGCGGCCTCGATGAGCAGACGGCTCAGGAAACGTACGCGGCGGTCTCGGAGCTCGTCCGGGGTTCGGTACTTCTCAAGCGGTTGGCGCACAAGCACAGCGCAGCCCGCGAGGTGGAATTCGCCGATGACGGCGCGTTCGCCGATGCCGCACTGTTACAAGACAATCGAGCGTTCGAGCTCCTCTTGACGTCCGTGCTCGCCGACGTCTCGCGTCGGATCACCGATTAAGCCGCTGCGCTGAACCTCTAGGTCGCGAACGCGCGCCGCGCCGCCCCCAATTTGCACCTACCTCACGACCGGTCCCCTGTTCCACAAGGGTAGCGAGGCAACAGCTCTTATCGTTCGGTCCACCGCTGTTGGACGATTGCGGCTTAGCGATGGTTATGCCAACGCGACCGCTCAGCAGGGAAACGAGGACGCGGTGGACGCCGGAACAGACGTCAGCACGATTGGGCCGACGCAGTTGATCGCGGTCGGGTTCAAACCCAGGGTCGATTTCATCAGCACCATCATCGAGGAGATTGACAAGCTAGTGGTGTGTCCCGTCATTAGCTGATGGTTTGTAGGGCGACGCGTCCGCGCCGGACTTTCTCCAGAATGGAGTCG
>NZ_LQPH01000114.1 GCF_002102255.1 Mycobacterium nebraskense | reverse complement strand
GCCACCGCATAGGATCATCAACGCAAGCGAGCGGAACCTATGTCAGACCACTTTTACACCGCTCCTGGGACGCCACCAGTCGGCCGGGGCGAGGGCTACGGGCAAGTCATGGGTGAGGTCAAGAGTGACGTCACCCCCAACGATGAGTTCGCGGCTAATTACCTAGTCTCCTATGCGGTTAACTTGCTTTGCCCTGAGCTGATATGGCAGCTGCGGAACTCAGCCGCTGGCTACCAACCTCCGGGCGGAGCATCCGCGCCCGGTACCTATTACTGAGGCAACCTTTTTGTACTCACTCAGGGCCTGACTACCCGCACTCGATGTTACGACAAGCGATGGCTCGCAGGCAGCCACCGGGTCTGCTGCACGATCAGGTCTACATGTCACCTATCCGTGCAGCAGACCCGTGTTCTGCACCAAGGATATTGGCGTCTGCGACTGAAGAATCGCGTGTGTCCACTAGACTGGCTGGTGTGCGGGTCACATTAGACCGGGGTCGATCGCGAGCGCCTTCCAGCACTTAGGTCATTATCGGCGAGCCTGCGTTACCCTGACCACTTATCTTCTAGATAGATCGTCATTGAATCCTCTTGTCTGCGAGAGGATGTCCCGTGTTCAGTGGAACTTCGGTGGCGCTCAGTGAGCATCGGCGGTTACTCCTGGCGGGTCCGGTCGTCGGCGTAAAGCCCTGACGGCAATCGTTCGTCGTCAGGCAGCGCGTCGCCGGTTTTCACCGTGATGTGCTTGGACAGTAGCCAGCGCCCATTTTCACGACGAAGGTGATCGTGATAGCGCCCTACAAACGACATCTCGGCGGGGCCCTCTTCAGGTACCAGCGACACGATCACATCGCTCCAGGCTCTGGCATCGTTTCCATAGATCTCGATTACCGGTGCGTACACGAAATGTTTGATCCTGTGCGGGATCTTCGGTTGCGTCCCGGGCAGTCCCTCGATGATCTCTTTGCGCCCCCGAAACGTGTTTCCACCCCACGGCAGCACACCATCCGGGCAAAATAACGCCGCAAGTTCGGGCCATCGACGCTCATCGAGTAGCTGAGCGTGCAACGCGATAACGCGTCTGATCGCTTCGTAGTCGTTCACGACCATCCTCTCTGAAGGCGCACAAGCACCGATTTAGCCGACTAGGGCTGGCCCAGCAACAACTCGAAGATATCCCGAGCTCCGTGGAACTTCGGTGGCGGTCCGGTGAGCACCAGGTTGCGCCTGTTGACGACGGTTGAAGACCCGGCCAGTTGCGACGGTTGAAAAGTAGGCCACCCGATCAGATTGGATGGGGTGATCTCTTGGAAGACTGGGCCTTGATCAGGCATCTTCACCGCAGCGAGGGTTTGTCGCAGCGGGCTATCGCACGACAACTTGGCATCGCGCGTGACACCGTGGCGGCCGCGGTGGCCAGCCATGGTCCGCCGAAGTACGAGCAGGATTCCCGACCCGCAAATCGTTGGGGGACATCAACTTCGATCATCAACCCGCACTCAACCGGGACATGGTCGCTCATCTGGGTACAGGGGCGTTCCTGGGCAAGGCCCGCAACGTGGTGCTGCTCGGCCCGCCGGGCACTGGCAAGACCCACCTCGCGATCGGGTTGGCGATCAAGGCCGCACAGGCCGGGCACCGAATCGCGTTCGCCACCGCGGTGGACTGGGTCGCCCGGCTCAAAGGCCGCCCACAACGCCGGGCGACTACCGGCCGAGCTGGCCAAGCTGCGCCGCATCGGGCTGCTCGTCGTCGACGAGGTCGGCTACATCCCCTTCGAACAGGACGCCGCGAACCTGTTCTTCCAACTGGTCTCCCGCCGCTTCGAGCACGCCTCGCTGATCTTGACCTCCAACCTGCCCTTCGCCCGCTGGGGTGATGTGTTCGGAGATCAAGTGGTAGCCGCGGCCATGATCGACCGCATCGTCCACCACGCCGACGTCCTGACCCTCAAAAGCTCCAGCTGCCGCCTCAAAGACACCGGAATCGACACCTTGCCCTCCGCCAGAGCCGACAACACGGCACAATAACCACGACCACGTGGCCTACTTTTTCACCGTCGCTCCTGGCCTAGTTTTCGACCGTCGTCAACAGCGCCCACCTCGTCATCGTGCACGACAACTCCAGGTTCGGAGATCTCACGTTCCGGCGCGGCAGGAAGCGTCGGTCGGTGCGGGTGCACACTTTTCGACCGGAATCACCTGCTCACTTTTCGACCGGAACCGACAGACCGGCACCCGTCGTCCGCCCAGCGCCTTGACCGCGCTACTGGAAGCGGCTGAAGAAGCTGCTCGAGGGCGCATTGATTAAGGTGTCGGGCGGTGGCCAGTCGAAACTAGATACCGTCTCGGTGCGCGACATGCTCGCGGCGTCTGATCGCTGGCGAGCGCGACGCCCGACGACTCGCTGACTACCCAGTGCCCGGATGCGGATCAAACACGGCGCCTTGATTGGCACCCTCTGAGCGCGCGGATCGACACCTTCAACACTGGCGAGGATGACCAACTGGGCGCCCTCACCAATGTGGCAGCCGAAGCGGCGACTCCACTGCCAGCGGGGCCGGCGGCGGGCCAGGCCAGATCGTCGTCGACGACACCATCGCCGCCCGGCCGAGCGCCAAAGTCCTGCGGGCCTTCGCGCAGCGCGCTACGCTGCGCCAGGTTGTTGGAGTGCGGGTCGATACTGTCGTGGCCGCCTCGGCACTGCCAACCCGAGACGGAGATCGAGGATCGTTACCTGCCCCTATACCTGGAGCGTAGAGGCCGGTTGGATGATTACCTGCAGCGAATGCCATCTGGGCCCATGGGTTCGCCACCGGCGCGTGGACGCGCTGCCGCGCTGCGGATATGTGGAGGTGATCGTGAATGGCTACCAGTGGAGATGACGTCGACCGGATGCAGGCGGCGATCCTGGCGGCCATGATGGACCACGACACGTCAGCCTTGAGCACTCGTGATGATGACTTGTCCCGCATCAGCGTCGCGGCCCTGGTCGCTGACGACGCCCTCGGGCGAACAGTGTCTTCGCGTGACGACATCCGCATAAGGGGCGACGGCGTGACCGGGGTGTCGGGCGGGTGTTCGAAGTTGCCTGCGTGATGGCCGGATTTCAACGCCTGGCCACCGCGGTCGGGGTAGCCCAACAGGGCGATAAAGCGCTCGGACACCAACTCGACGCCGATATACGCCGCCGCACCGACCTGCTGCTGAGGTCCCCACCCGGCGCCGGATCGATCATTTTGACCCTCACCCCCGCGACCTCACCGATCGCCGAAACCGGCCACGACGGCGGAAAGGTCGGCATGTTCGCCGAACTCTCGAAACTGAAGGCCAGTTGCTCGACACCGCAACCGGTACGGCGATCGATGTGTTCAGCGCCGCCAACGACATCGGACCCAGCCCGCACCATTGGGCTTTGTGCAACAGCTCACCGAGATGGGCCGCGTACTGCCTCAGCCCTACGCGATCTGTCCAAAACGCTGGACCGCGCCCGCTGCGACATCGAAATCGACTGGCAGCAACCATCGCGCGCCATCCACCGCGTCATGGTGTCGTCAACTGCAGCCGCCCACGTCGCCGCCACTGTCGAAACGCCGACTTCGATGAACAACCCGTACACATCTTCGGCGAATACCGCGCTATCAACGCCGTCTCGTGGCTCATCCAGCAAGACGACGGCGACACCATCACCGGCAAACTCGGAGAAATGGGATGGATGAAGCCGCCGGCCTCGCCGTCGGCGACCGCGTCGGTATCGAGGCTCATGAATATCGAAAACATCCGCGGCGGCAGTATCAAACCGCCTACACCGCCCAGCCGTCCACGGCTCGGCGACCGACATTGAGTCTAAGTTAGCCAGGAGGCTTTATCCTCCCGGCGAGCCGGTGGTCCAATCGCTTTAGCAAATGACAGAGGAGAGCAAATGGCTGTTGACCGCCAGCGATCCAATAGTGCTGTGCAGAAGATTCTGACAGGCACTATGAAGGCGCTTAACCGAAAGGGCACCCAGAAGCTCTCGGTGAGTGACATTTGCGCGGCGTCACAGGTAGCGCGTGGCACTTTCTATCGTTATTTCGACAGCAAAGACGACGTTTTGAGGCACCTGGGACGCCACTTCGAGGAGGGCGCCGCAGAGGCGTTCGCAAAAGCTATCGCGGCTACTCCCGATCCTTCATCGCGGGTCAAAGTCGTTATGGATACTCTGACCGGCTATAACGCCGCCGGAGCGGATCTGACTCGGATGTTTGACGTAGCACCAGAGTTCACGTTGTCGTTAATCCGTGACATATTCCCGAACTTGATTGACTTGGTCGTCGAAGCGCTTGGTCCGGCCACCCACGAGTCACCGCTGGTGATGAGTGGAGCATTGACGGAACGCCAACTTGCAGATCTCTTTCTGCGCAGTGTGATATCGACTTTGCTCCTGCCCGGAAGCCAGCAGGATGAGGTTCCCGCGGTCGTGACGGCGCTGTTCGCCGCGAGCCCAAACAGCACTGAGGCAAGGCCGGCAGCGGCGACCTCTACCTGATCGGAGGACTCGGCGAGGCCGCACGGCAGTCCCGTACCGGCACTTCGTCGAATGGTGAGTAGGCAGGGCCAAGGCACCCGGCGAAGCCGGGTCATGCGGTATCTGTTTGAGATGCGGATCACGCGGCGGTGTCGGTAACGACTGCTTTGCCGTCGCGGATGACGAGATGCTGACAGGTGTGGCTGTGGTGGTGCGCGAGCCACGTAGTTGCCTAACTGTGTGTGCTCACCGCCTTCGGCCACGCGAGTCGCCTGATGCTCGAAAGAATTCGGTTAGGCCCCCTGCGGTGTCTGGTCAACGGTGACGGCCTTGACGGTGTGGTGCTCGCGTTTGATCTCCAGCGCGATGTCGATGAGCTGGTCTTCCTGGCCGCCGATGAGTTTGCGCTGGCCCGCCCGGTGCAGCAGCTGGTGGGCCGGCACACCGTAGCGCTCGGACTGGCGGATGGCGTGCTTGAGGAAGCTCGAATACACGCCGGAGTAGCCCATGATCAGGGCGTTGCGGTCGAGCAGGCACTCGGCGGGCATGGCGGGGGCGACCACCTCTTCGGCGGCGTCGGCGATGTCGAAGAAGTCGATCCCGGTCTTGACGCCGATCTTGTCGAACACCCCGATCAGGGCTTCGACGGGCGCGTTGCCGGCCCCGGCGCCGAACCGGCGGCAGGAGCCGTCGATCTGCTTGGCGCCCGCCCGGACGGCCTCGACGCTGTTGGCGACGCCGAGCCCGAGGTTCTCGTGGCCGTGGAAGCCGACCTGGGCGTCGTCGCCGAGCTCGGCGACCAGCGCGGCGACCCGGTCACGCACGCCCTCGAGGACCAGCGCCCCGGCCGAATCGACCACGTAGACGCACTGGCAGCCCGCGTCGGCCATGATGCGGGCCTGGGCGGCCAGCTTCTCGGGGGTGATGGTGTGGCTCATCATCAGGAACCCGACGGTCTCCAGGCCCAGTTCGCGGGCCAGCCCGAAGTGCTGGATCGACACGTCGGCCTCGGTGCAGTGCGTGGCGATCCGGCAGATCTCCCCGCCGTTGTTCTGGGCCTCTTTGATGTCCTCCTTGGTGCCCACACCGGGCAGCATCAGAAAGGCGATCTTGGCTTCTTTGGCCGTGTCGGCGGCCAGCTTGATCAGCTCCTGCTCGGGTGTCTTGGAGAACCCGTAGTTGAAGCTCGAGCCGCCCAGGCCGTCGCCGTGGGTGACCTCGATGACGGGCACCCCCGCGGCATCCAGGGCGGCCACGATGGCGCCGACCTCGTCGGTGGTGAACTGGTGACGTTTGTGGTGGGAGCCGTCCCGCAACGACGTGTCGGTCATCCGGACGTCCCAGATCGGGTTGAAGAAGATGTCAGAAGTCATAGCGCCGCTCCTCCTCATCGCTTCGCTCTGCATCGTCGACGGCGCGGCTCATGATTGCGCTCCTCCGGCCGTCGCGCTCAAGGACTCCTTGGCGATCTCCTCGCCGACTTTGGTGGCCGCGGCGGTCATGATGTCGAGATTTCCAGCGTAAGGCGGCAGATAGTCGCCCGCACCCTCCACTTCGACGAACGTGGTGACCAGTGCCTGGCCCCCGGAGTGGATCGACGGGTCATCGAACTGGGGCTCGTTGAGCAGCCGGTAACCCGGCACGTAGGTCGCCACCTCGGCCACCACGTCGTGAATCGACTTGGCGATCGCGTCCCGGTCGGCGTCCTCCGGGATGGCGCAGAAGATGGTGTCGCGCATGATCATCGGCGGGTCCGCCGGATTCAAGATGATGATCGCCTTGCCACGCTTGGCGCCGCCGATGGTCTCCACACCCCGGCTGGTGGTCTTGGTGAACTCGTCGATGTTGGCGCGGGTGCCGGGGCCGGCCGACAGCGAGGCGACCGAGGCGACGATCTCGGCGTACGGCACGCCGCCGAGGTCGGCGACGGCGCGCGACACCGCGTAGACGATCGGGATGGTGGCCTGCCCGCCGCAGGTGATCATGTTGACGTTCGGCGCGTCCAGGTGCGCGCGCAGGTTGGCCGGCGGGATCACCGCGGGGCCCACCGCGGCCGGGGTCAGGTCGATGGCCCGGATGCCGGCGGCCTCGTACTTGGGGGCCGCGTCGCGGTGCACGTAGGCGCTGGTCGCCTCGAACACCAGGTCGGGCTTCTCGGACTGGGCCAACAGCCAGTCCACACCCTCGTGGGTGGTCTCCAGACCCAGCTTGCGGGCCCGGGCCAAACCCTCGCTCTCCGGGTCAATGCCGACCATCCAGCGCGGTTCCAGCCAGTCCGAACGCAGCAGTTTGTAAAGCAGGTCAGTGCTGATGTTCCCCGACCCGACAATGGCGATGGACGACTTAGACGGCATATGTGCTCCTCATAATGGCGTGCAGCGTTTGAAAAGAATTGGTTCAGCCAGCGCGACTGGAATCTCCGACTGAGCCCGAACTTCACCCGGCCGCCGTTGGTCGTGGTTTGAGGTCGACCCTGGCCACGTCTCCGATGGCGGCAACAGGTGGACGCCCAGCACGAGAACCACGGTGACCCGAGCAGGATTGGGCTCCAGCGTTGCAGTTCACGCCGAGCCCGCTGCGGATTAGCGCTTCATTGCACCGACTTCGGGGATGTGCGCGCGCACAGCAAGTTCCGGATCGGGTACCAGGGTTAGTCGGCGCAGCTGACCGGGATGCGGTCGGCGCGCCAGGATCATGCGTTGTGGTCGTGTTCCAGCACGCGGCCCCGGCTGCGCCAACAACAAGCCGCCCGTCGTCCGTCACGTGAGCGGCAGCGCGTCGGTAGCGATCCCAAGTTCGTCGAGACGTGCCAGATAGGCGCCAAGGTTACGCACCTTGACTTCCTCGTAGCCGCGAATGAGATCGGGGGCTGAGGCGACGGCCAGTGCCCATTCGTAGGAGTCGCGTGTGAGCGACCGCAGGAGGTCGTTGATGGTTGCTTCGTAGTGGGTGATCAACCGACGTTCGAGCCGTCGCATCTCGGTGTAGCCGAAGGGGTCCAGAGGCGTTCCCCTGAGACGTTTAGCCTTCGCCAGGAGCCGAAGCGCTACGTGGGTGCGCGGACCCATGCTGATCTTCTTCTTGCGACCGAGTGCCTTCAATATCGGTGGGTGCAGCTTGAAGGTCAGGTTTTCCCCGCCGGGGACCTGTGACCGCACCGATGCGAGGAACACCGGGTCGGTGAGCATGCGGGCGACCTCGTACTCGTCCTTGTATGCGATGAGCTTGAAGAAGTTTCGGGTTATGGCTTCAGACAGGTCGGTGCGCTCGGTGATTTCGCGCTCCTGATCCCACGCACGTTGTGTCAGGTTGATCAGCCGAGCAGCCGTGTGGTCGTCCTGGTATGCGACCAGGTCCGCCGCCCGCCGTTCCAAGAGTTCACGCACGGCGCCCGTGACCGTGCTCGTCGTGAAGAGATGGCTCGGCACCTGAGGCGTCGGGTCGTCGGCCGGGTCTGCGGTGGCGGTCCGGAATTCCGCGGGGTTGGCGACGGCGACCCGACCCCACCTGAAGGCCGCTTGATTCATCTGCACGGCGACCCCGTTGATCGAAATCGCGTCCTCGATCGCGGCGGCGGTCACCGGGAGCGCGCCGAGTTGATACGCGGCGCCGACCAAGAGAAAGTTCGCGGTGGTGGTGTTTCCGAAGAGGCGTTCGGCGGCGGCCAGCGCGTCAAAGGACACGAGCGACCGAGTCCGAACCTTCAACCGAGACAGCAGCGAGTCATCGCTCGGGTGCTCGACGGCGGCGTCGTAGACCATGTCGCCGGTGGGCGTCCTGCTGGTCGAGGCGACCGCGACGGTGCGAACCGGGTTGCTATAGCGGATGTTCTGGGAATCGACGGCCGTGAGCAGGTCGAAGGCCAGTATGCAATCGGCCGCCCCGGCGCTGATTCGGTTGGATGAGGGGACGGCTTCGGTACTGAGCCGTAGGTGGGAGGTGACCGGTCCAGCCTTCTGGCTGAGGCCCGTCTGGTCCAGGCCCTCGGCGTAAAAGCCGGTGCGCAGGGCGGCCATCGCCAGCACCTGGTTGACGGTCACGATTCCCGTTCCCCCGATGCCGGCCAGAAAGACGTTGTAGACACCGGAGATCGGTGCCACCTCGGGGTCGGGCGCGTATGGCGGGATGGGTCGCTCGATCTCAGTGGAAGGGCCCTTTGTCGCGGGCATTTCCACGGTCACGAATGACGGACAGTTGCCGTCCAGGCAGGAGTAGTCGGTGTTGCAGGTGCTCTGGTCGATTCGGGTCTTGCGGCCGAGTTCAGTTTCGACCGGCTGAACCGACAGACAGTTGCTCTTGACGCCGCAATCGCCGCAGCCTTCACAGACCGACTCGTTGATCACCACCCGAGTGCGCCGGGGCGGCAGCATTCCGCGCTTACGCTTGCGGCGGGCTTCTGCCGCGCACTGCTGGTCGTAGATCAGTGCCGTGACGCCTTGGGTGTCACGCAACAGACGCTGTGCCTCGTCGAGGCGATCGCGGGGCCACAGCAGCACTCCGTCCGCGAACACCGCACCCTTGTGTCGCTCGGGCTCGTCGGCGCAGACGATCACTTTTGACACACCGTCGGCGATGAGTTTGTGGGTGAGTTCGGGAACCGTCAGTCCTGCCGCGACGTCCTGGGCTCCGGTCATCGCGACCGCGCTGTTGTAGAGGATCTTGTAGGTGATGTTCACACCGGCGGCGACACATGCCTGCACCGCAAGCTGTCCAGAATGAAAATAGGTTCCGTCGCCGATGTTTTGGAAAATGTGTCGGACATCGGTGAACATCGCCTGGCCGATCCATTGCGCGCCCTCGCCTCCCATCTGGGTGAGGGCAGTGACCGCAGAATCTGTTCGCGAGGACATTGTGACTAGCGTGTGACAGCCGATTCCGCCGCCGGCCAGCGATCCGTCCGGCACCGCGGTGGAGCGGTTGTGTGGACAACCGGAGCAGAAGTAGGCGGTCCGGGTGGAGGGCAGCACCGTCAGGTCGAGCGCCGGCGGCGGGGCGGGCGCGAGTGCCACCCGTTCCTTCAATACCGCGCGAAGCGGTACGAGCAGGCGTGCGGTGGTGAGTTCGCCATCCGGGGGTATCAGCGTGCTCCCGTTGGACGCCTTCTTACCCAGGATCTCGGGCGCCGCGCGGCGGCCGTAGAGGATGTCCTTGACCTGCGTCTCGACGAACGCCGATTTGTCCTCGACCACCAATATCCGCTCGACGCCGTCGGCCAGGCGGGAGACAATTTGTGGGTCAAGGGGATAGGGCATACCGATGCGCAGGATGCGGATGCCTGATCGGGTCAGGGCCGGGTCGGTCAACCCTAGGTCGACGAGTGCCTCGCGCACCGTGTCGTAGGCCGTGCCGACGGCGACGATGCCCAGCCATGCCTGCGCGGGATCAACCTCGATACGGTCGAGGTCGTTGGCGGCGTTGAATGCTCGCACCATCGCCCAGCGGGGGCCGTATAGGTCCGCCTCGGCGAGCAGGCTGTCCGGCGGAGCGGCGCAGATGCGTTGGCGGTAGGTCCAGGGTCGGCCGTCCCATTCAATGGTGGGGACGGTGATGTCGAAGTCGGAGAAGTCGCGGTCCAGCGTCCAGAGTCCGTCTGCGACGTCGGCGACGATCTTCATGGCAGCCCAGCATCCCGAGGCGCGCGACAACGCGATGCCGTACATGCCGAACCTGATGACCTCTTCGGCATTGCGGGGGAACAGGATCGGCATCGATAGGGCCGCCAGGGATCGCTCACTGGCGACCGGGAGGCTCGAGGACTTCGCGCCGGGGTCGTCACCGACCAGGGCGAGCGCACCGCCTGCGGGGTTTGCCCCATACATCGCTCCGTGGCGCAGGGCGTCGCTGGCGCGGTCTAGCCCAGGGCCCTTGCCGTACCAGACACCGATCACCCCGTCGTAGCTGCGGCTACCACGGGGCAGGTCATTCTGGCTACCCCACACCGACGTGGCGGCGAGTTCTTCGTTGACTCCCGGCACAAGGTAGACATGATGCTCGGATTCGAGGTTGGGCAGGCTGGCTAACAGCTGGTCCAGTCCGCCAAGCGGACTGCCCTGATACCCCGAGACGAAGGTGGCGACGTGGTGGCCATTGCGGGCGTCCCGTTCGTGCTGTTCGACCATCAATCGAGCGATTGCTTGCACTCCAGTCAGCAGGACTGGCCCGGAGGATGGCCGGTACCGCGCGTTGAGGTCGGGGTCGGGCCCGGCTGTACAAAGATCAGTCAAGGTGATGCGCCGTTCAGGGGTTAATGAGTCGCGGGTGGCATGTGGTTCGAAAGTTCCTATCAGGTTGGTCTGGAATGGATTTCAGGTCAACTAATCTTGTTTCAACTGAGCAAATAGTTCAGTTGTACAGGTAAAACAACTTAGTGGGGTGACTCGAATGTTCAGCATTGATCGGCTCGACGTCGATCTGCTCGAGATGCTCGCGCGCGACGCGCGGGCCGGAGTCCTGGAACTGGCGTCCAGGCTGGGCATTTCGCGTAACACCGTGCAATCCCGGCTGAAGCGACTCGAAGAGGGCGGGCTGGTCGCCGGCTACCGCCCCGAACTCGACCTCGCACGGATCGGAATCGCCACGCAGGCCTTCATCGGACTCGAGGTGCAACAGGGCCGCCTCGGCCCAATCGTGGAAGCTCTCATCGGGATACCTCAGGTGCTGGAGATCCACGCGACCACAGGGCGCGAAGATCTTCTGGTCCGCGTCGCTACCGAGACACAGGCCGGACTCCAACAGTTGATCGAGCAGGTGGTCGGTATTCCGGGGGTGGTGCACTCGACGACGACGTTGGCGCTGACGACTCCGCTGACCTTTCGGGCCGTGCCGCTGCTCAAGGACATGACGCGCAACGCGGGTTGGGGACGGTCGACGCCGAAGGATTGAGGGGTCGGCGGTCGGGGCTGGTTCGCTGTCAGCACCGTACCGGCGGGCAAGGGTTACCTATTGAACACATATTATGCAATCTGTACTATCCATAGTAGACGTTTCGTCATCTGAGCTGACTTATTCGTACCCGCGGGGCCAACGAACGGAGAGTTGCGACCAGGCATGGGTATCGATCCCGTCGTTGTGGGACAGGCGTTGTCCAACGTAGCCCCCGATCATAGGACCCAACTCATTTGCAGCTCATGTCTTCCTGCAGAGAGCGGTCCTGCCACCAAGGGGGCGTTGCCCCGTTGCAGAAGGAAGGTGTCATGACCGACCAGTCCGTGGTCCTCGATGAGGTTCGCCGAGGCATGATCCCGGCCCACATCTATAACGACCGGGAGATCTATGAGTTGGAGAAGCAGCACATCTTCGCCCGGGCGTGGATTTTCGTCGGCCACGAATCGGAGATCGCACAGCCAGGAGACTATGTCGTGCGGCGGATTCTCGAGGACTCGTTCATCATCACCCGCGACGAAAACGGCAATGTCTGTGCGCATTTCAACATGTGTCTGCACCGCGGCATGCAGGTATGCCGGGCGGAGATGGGCAACGCCTCGCACTTCCGTTGTCCGTATCACGGATGGTCCTACCGCAATGACGGCAGGATCGTGGGATTACCCTTCCATCAGGATGCTTACGGCGGCGAGGAAGGATTTGCCCGCAAGGGACAACGGCTTCTGCCGGCTCCCAACGTTGCCGTCTACAACGGCATGATCTTTCTCAGCCTGAACGCCCAGGCGCCGCCACTGGAAGATTACCTGGGGGACTTCCGGTTCTACCTCGACTTCTACACGCGGCAGAGCTCGCGTGGCATTGAGCTGCACGGACCACAACGCTGGCGGATCAAGGCCAACTGGAAGATCGGCGCCGAGAACTTCGCCGGCGATATGTACCACACGCCCCAAACGCACACCTCGGTGGTCGAGATCGGGCTCTTTCGTGAGCCCAACGCGCAGAAGCGCAAAGAGGGCGCGCTGTACTGGGCCGGCAATGGCGGCGGAACCACCTACAAACTGCCTGACGGATCGTTGGTGGACCGGCTTCGGTACGTCGGCTATCCCGACCAGATGATCGAGCGGATGAAGCAGAGTTGGTCGCCGGAACAGATCGCCCTTATCGGTACCGACGGCTTCATGTTCAGTGCCGCAACGCTGTATCCCAACCTGTCATTCGTGCACAACTGGCCGAAGGTCGCCGACAGCGACGATGTGCTTCCGTTCATCACGCTGCGGCAGTGGCAGCCGATCAGCGAGGACGAGACCGAGGTGCTGTCATGGTTCGCCGTGGACGCCGACGCCCCGGAAGAGTTCAAGGCGCTGTCCTACAAGGCCTATCTCATGTGCTTCGGTAGTACCGGCATGTTCGAACAGGACGATGTCGAGAACTGGGTGTCGCTGACCAACACCGCGGCCGGCTCGATGGCGCGGCGATTACTGCTCAACAGCCGGATGGGTCTGCTCGCCGATGACTCGGAGGTAGCGCCTCCACTGCCTGCCGACCGATTCAGCGGACCGGGTATCGCCCGTCAAGGTTACAGCGAGTTCAATCAGCGAGAGCTCTTGCGGCGCTGGGCAAATGATCTACAAGCAGGTTCTGCTGAGACGGCACGCCCGGAACCATCCGACGGTGTGACGGTCAATGGCGGCCCCGGGACAGTGACGCGAGTATGAGCACCGCCCCCGACACCCATTCCAGCCGGTCCCGACTCGGAGGGTCGGCATCGCGCGTCACCCGGACAGGCAAGACACTGCGATTCGACGATGAGCGGCACCTGGTCGCCCACCAGTGGCTGGTGGACGAGTCCTATCTGCTGGACGCACAAGCGTATTCGCAGTGGCTCGAGGTTCTCTCTGAGGACATCCACTATCTGATGCCGGTCAGGGTCACGACGGCACTGGCCGCCGGCTACGACACTTCGCCTGGCATGGCACATTTCGATGAAGACAAGTACTCGTTGTCTCGCCGGGTAGCCCGCTTCCTCACCGAACACGCCTGGACCGAGGATCCGCCGTCCCGGCTGCGCCACCACCTGTCGAACGTGCGGACCTTCGCTACCGACGACCCGGACCACCTGATCGTCGAGTCCGCCACCCTCCTGTTCCGGAGTAGAGGCGACGTGCGGGAAGGTGCCTTTCTATCCGCGGGCCGGGAGGACCTGCTGCGGCTCGAGGGCGAGCAGTGGCGGCTGGCCCGTCGCATCATCTCGGTCGACGAATCCGTCATCCGGATGCAGAATCTGGCGGTGTTTCTGTGACGCCCCCCGAGCGTGAGCAGACTGGCTCGCCGGGCGCGGCACGCAGTGAGCTGCTCAAACATGTTGTCGGCGAACCGATCACAATCGGTAACGAGTTCAGTGAGGTGCGCCTCACCCGGGTCGATACCCGCAACGGCTCGCGGCTGCTGATCGAATCGCAGAAGTCCGGGCAGTGGGTGGCGCTGTGTCCTCTCGAAGTCGAGGCCCTGACGTGGCAGTCGACCGCGACATTCTCGGCAATGATCGGACACCCCTTCGGATCCCTGGTCGACGAGCGGTCGGGTCAGTCCGCTCCGGAGTCGTGGTGACCGGCTGGCTCACCGGTCGGCGGGCTCTTGTCGTGGGCGCCGGTTCGGGGATCGGCAGGGCGGTGGTCGACGCCTTCCTGGATGAGGGTGCGCGCGTGGCTGTTCTGGAACGCGATGAGGAGAAGTGCTCGGCGCTGAGCGCCCAGCATCCCGACGTCCCCGTGGTGTGTGGCGATGCGAGCTTGCGCGCCGCCAATGACGCGGCCGTCGACGCCGCTGTCGAGGCGTTCGGCGGTCTGGACGTGCTGGTCAACTGCGTTGGGGTGTTCGACTTTTACCGCAGCATTGAAGAAATCGACGTGGACGTGCTCGACGAGGCATTCGACGAGATCTTTCGCGTCAACGTCAGAAGCTACCTGCATTCGGTCAAGGCGGCGCTTCCCGCGCTGCGTGAATCCGAGCGGCCCGCCATCGTGCTGACCGAGTCCACGTCCGGGTACTACGCGGGGCGAGGTGGGGTGCTCTACGTGGCTTCCAAATTCGCCGTCCGCGGATTGGTCACCGCGCTATCTCATGACCTGGCGCCGCAGATCAGGGTCAACGGTGTTGCCCCCGGCGCCACCCTGGGTACCGACCTTCGCGGCCTGGCCGTTCTGGGCATGGCGGACCGCAGCATCTCGAAAGTGCCCGGTCGTGCCGAAGAGATGTCGGCGCGCGTTCCCCTGCAGGTCGCCTTGTCCGCTGAGGACCACGCGTGGAGTTACGTTTTCCTGGCATCGCATCGCGCCCGTGGCATCACCGGCGACGTGATCCACCCCGACGGAGGCATGAGCGTTGCCGCGGCCCCGAGGAAGCGCAGTTGAGCACTCGCACCGCACGATCGGAAGAGAGGGGACAACTATGCCCAGACTCCACGCTGACTACCAGTCGTGCCAGGGTTATGGCAACTGCGTAACCGGCGCTGCCGACACCTTCGATGTCGACGACGACGGCGTGGTGGTGCTGTTGCGCGACACCTTCGCAGAGCCTGAGCGCTCACGAATCGAGGACGCGGTTGGCAGTTGCCCCGTGAACGCCCTGAGCATCGAGGCCGACTGATGTCCGGGCAGACCGTCGTCATCGTGGGGTCGTCCGTCGGCGGAGTGCGCACCGCGAAGGCGCTACGATCCCAGGGCTTCGGCGGCCGAATCGTGTTGATCGGCCGCGAGAGCAATCTGCCCTACGACAAGCCGCCCCTCTCTAAGCAGTTCCTCGCAGGCTCGTGGGATCAGAGCCGGCTGACGATGCTCACCGCGGAGCAAGCCGACGAGGCCGGTATCGAACTGCGCCTCGGCAACGCAGCTGAGCAACTTGATCTTGCTGATCGAGCGGTGGTCCTCGCCGACGGCGCGCGCGTCCCATTCGACATCCTGGTCGTCGCCACCGGCGCTGATGCGCGACCGGCCCCGTGGCCGGTGGCCTCCGGCGTTTATCTCGTGCGGACGCTCGACGACAGCCGTGGACTGGCTCGCGCGCTGGCGGCCGCCGGACCGGTGGTAGTCGTGGGCGGCGGGTTCATCGGCGCCGAGGTGGCCTCGACTGCGCACGCCGCGGGGCGGAACGTGACCATCGTCGATCCGCTCACCGCGCCGATCGGCCGGATCGTCGGGGCTGAACTCGGCGCCATCCTCACCAGCGTGCACGCGAGGCACGGGGTGCAGACGCGATTCGGCGCCGGTGTCGAGTCGGTCGATGGTCGCGAGGGCGATCTTCGCGTCACCCTAACGAGCAACGAGACGCTGCGCGCGGCCATCGTGGTCGTCGGTATTGGCGCCATCCCCAACGACGCCTGGCTATCCTCCTCCGGACTGCTGATCGACGATGGCGTGGTGTGCGACGAATTCTGCCGCGCGGTAGGGCATCCGGGCGTCTTCGCGGTCGGTGACGTGGTGCGCTGGCGTCATCCTGGGCATAAGGAAGATGTACGCGTCGAGCACTGGACCAACGCCGCCGAGCAGGCCGCCTGTGTGGCCCACAACATCACCCACCCCGACGAACTGCGTTCCTACGCTCCGACCGAATACGTGTGGAGTGACCAGTACGACTGGAAGATACAAATCGCCGGGCGGCCGCACCGAGCGACGCTCGATCGGATCGTTGGCGACCTGGACGTCGACCCGCCGCAGAGTGCAGCAGTATTCGGCGATCAGGACGGGATGCTGACTGCGGCTGTCACCGTCAACTGGCCGAAGGCCTTGATGCTGTGCCGCAGAATGATTGGCGCGGGAACGACCGTCGCCGACTGCCTGGCGGAAGTGGAACGCTTACCGCAGCTCAACGTAGGCCAATCGGCCGGAGGGTGATCACCGGATGACTATGGAAGCAGAACCGATCGTTGCCCGGGCATACGGGCCGACACCCCAGTACCCCGTGGAATCGGTCGACAACGCCTTGCAGATCGTCATGCTCCTGGCGACCCGGAATGAACTCCGGCTTACCGATGTGAGCGCCTACCTCGGCGTGGCGAGTTCAACGGCGCACCGGCTACTCGCCATGCTGTCCTACCGCGGACTGATCCGCCAGGATCCGAAAACTAGGGCCTACCGTGTAGGACCGGGTCTGGATCTGCTCGCCTTCAGCGTGCTGCGCCAGCTGGATGTCCGCGACCGTGCCCGGCCGGTGTTGGAAAAACTGAACGCCGGTCTAAGGGAAACCGTGCATCTGGGAAGGCTGGAAGGCGCCGAGGTCGACTTCGTCGCCTCCATCGAGAGTCCGCAGGCGCTGCGGGTGTCTAACCGTCTGGGCGTGGCGATGCCCGCACACTGCACGTCGACCGGCAAGGCGTTGCTTTCCGCTCTTGGGCCCGGGGAGCTCGACCGGCTCTATCCCCACGCCGATCTGATCCAGATGACGCGGAATTCCATTGCATCGAGGGTGGCGCTCGATGCGGAGCTCGCCGAGGTGCGCAAGCGCGGGTATGCCATCAGTAATGAAGAGGGCGAGGTGGGCGTGATCTCCATCGCAGTAGCGCTGCGCGGCGGATCGTATGCCCTCAACGCATCGGTGCCCGTCAGCCGAATGACTAAGCGCTTGCGCAGAACAGTGCTCAGTGAGCTGATTGCTGCTACCGATGAGATCGATGGACTGCTGCCATGAACCGGGCAGAGCGTCTCGAATTGACCTACGGTGGCGAACTTTATGACAGAACGCGTCGCCTCTACACGGGCGAGGTCGCACCTGAGGGTATACGGATGCGCTACCTGCACACCGCGATCGAAGACCTCTTCTGGCGCCAGGGCAAGTACGGCGAGTTCGACGTGGCCGAGTATTCGATGGGCGCATACCTGTCCACGGTTGACGATCCCGATCGGCCTTTCGTCGCCCTCCCGGTCTTCCCGTCTCGGCTTTTCCGCCACTCCAGTGTCTACGTGCGCGACGACGCGAATGTGTCCGAGGCGGCCGACCTCAACGCCGGCGTCATCGGGACCCCCGAATGGAGCATGACCGCCTCGTTGTGGATGCGCGGCATACTGGGCGAGCACCACGGTGTCGATCTCGCGTCGATCCGTTGGCGCACAGGTGGTCTCGAGGAGCCGGGTCGTCAGGAGAAGGCGCCGGTGACACCCCCTGCCTATTTCGACGTGTCCCGCATCGACGACGAGGACACCCTCAGCGAACAGCTGATCCGCGGTGAACTGGACGGACTGATCACAGCGCGTGCCCCACGGGCGTTCCTGCAAGGCGATCCGCGGATTCGACGGTTGTGGCCAGACTTCCGTGCCGTGGAGCGCGCCTATTTCGAGGCGACTCAGATTGTTCCGATCATGCATGTGGTGGTCGTCAAACGTTCGGTGTTGACCGCTCATCCATGGGTGGCCAACAACCTCGTCGATGCGTTCGAACGGGCCCGCAAACCCGTACAGCGGGAGCTTATCGACACCGCAGTCTGCACGACCAGCCTGATATGGGAGTCCTCCTACGCGGAAGCAGAAAAAGACATTCTCGGCGATCCCTTCCGCTGCGGCGTCGCTGAGAACCTCGCCGCCCTACAGGCACTGCTGGCCTACGCGCACGAGCAGGGGTTCAGCGAACGCCCGCTGCGACTCGAGGATGTGTTCGTACCGTCGACCGTCAGCGCAGCGCGCGTGTAGCCCCAACAAACCCGCTGTGACTCAGGCGAGTCCAAGGATCCTCTCGGCGGTCAGCACGCTGACCGCCGAAGTGACCGCGTCGGGGAGACCGGCGCCGAGCAGGGCCGCTCCTGCTGGTCGTTCGGCGATGGCGAACGGATAATCGGTGCCGACCACCACCCGATCTGCCCCGACCCGCCCGACCAGAGCCGCAACCGCGTCCTCGTCGAAGAGCAGCGAGTCGTAATAGAAGCGGCCGGCATAACTCGACGGACGGTCGCTGCAGTACGTCACTGCCGATGAGTTCTCCCAGAATCGCTCGATTCTCGGAAGCAGTGCCAGAAATGCACCTCCGCCGTGAGCGAGCAGAATGTCGAGGTTGGGATGGCGGTCAAGAACGCCGCCCATCACCAATGACGCTGCAGCCGTCGCCGTCTCAGCGCCCATTCCGATGGAATCGGCGAGACCGTGCTTCGTGAGCCGATCCGAACCCAGCACCTGCCACGGGTGTACAAAGACCAGAGCGCTGTGATCGGCACAGGCCGCGAAGAAGGGATCCAGCGCGCGGTCGTCGAGATTAAGTCCGCGGACGTTCGAGCCGATCTCGACACCAGCGAGGCCGAGAACCTGCCGAATTTCGACGACCATCTCCGCGGCCCGGTCCGGGTCCTGCAGCGGGACTGTGCCCAGCCCGCTGAACCGCGCCGGATATGCGCGAACCGCGTCGGCGATCCATTCGTTCTGCACCCGCGCCATCTCGGCCACGCCATCGGCGCTCAGACCATAAGAGAAAGTTATCGGTATGGGTGAAATAACCTGTCTTGCAACGCCGTCAGTCTCCATGTCGGCGAGTCGTCGCTCCAGGTTCCAGCATTGGTCCGTGATCGAACGAAAGTGCCGGTCGCCGAGCATGATATCGGCGCTACACGGACCGGTTTCCACCAGTTCCAGCCAGGAACCCGCGAAGCGTCGGCCGAAGTTGGGTAGGGAGCGGGGCAGGCCATGGGTGTGGAGATCGATCACAATATCGCCTGAAAAGACGCCGGTAGTCTCATGAAGACACCTGACCACGGAGCCTCGGGCGTGGGCGCTTGAGATCGGCGCCATTGGTGACGGTCTGGCAGTTCTGTTCGATCGAGTCGTAGAACTTGCCGAGCAACGTCTGCAGCTGACGCTTCTGCGGGGGTGTCAGATCGCTCATCAGGGTCTGTAGGTATGCCCAATGTCCGGGCAGAAACTTGCGTAGAAAGGCGCGGCCGGGTTTACCGATGCGGATCAGGAAGGACCGACGGTCATCGGGATTCGTTATGCGTTCGACGTAACCCCGCCGCGCCAACCCGTCCACGACACCGGTCAGGTTAGCCGGCAGCACGGAGACCGCCTGACCAAGAGCCCCCATCGTCAGCGGCTCCGAGGCGCGGTCGAGCACCGTGAGGATATTGAGCTGGCTGATGTTCAGGTCATGCGGCAGTAGTTCGCTGACGTGAGCCCGCTCAAAGGCGGTCGCGGTACGGAACAGCGCCAACGTCAGTCCCAGGACTGCGGTGTCGAATCCCGGATCCTCCCGGTCGGCCGCCCTTGCGATCTCCTCGGCGATCGAGCGTGGGTTACGGGGTCGTCGCGGCATGGGATCGCCTCCCGATTTGATCACGATTGTGGATAGTTCCGGTTCTGTACAGTACCGACGTCAACAAATTTGTCGCGGTGTCGGGTGAATGGTTTACAACTCACGGGAGAGGAATGTTGACGGTCTTGGTCTGGAGGTAACTCTCCAATTCCTCGACTCCCTCTTCGGTACCTGTTCCGCTGTCCTTGCGCCCACCGAACGGCGCACCCAGAAAGTGGCTGCCGCTGCCGTTAATCCACACATAGCCGGTGTCAAGCCTGTCTGCCACCGAGACTGCGGTCGTGATGTCGTTGCTCCAGATCGCGCCGGTTAGACCGAACGGTAGTGCGTTGGCCTGAGCGATGGCGGCGTCAAGATCTGTGAATCGCAGCACCGACAAGACCGGGCCGAAAATCTCCTCACGGGCAACGGTCATCGACATGTCGACGTCGGCGAAGACCGTCGGCTCGACGTAGAAGCCCGCCTCGAATTGCTTCCCCGGCGGCCGTCCGCCGCCGGTGACCAAGCTAGCCCCTTCGCGTTTCGCGACGTCGATGTAGTGATTCACCTTGTCGAACTGCGCTTGGGATACCAGGCATCCCATCTCGGTGGCCGGATCCAGCGGATGACCGATCCTGATCGACTTCAATCGCTCGACCAGGCCGGAAACCACCTGGTCGTGAAGTGACTCGTGAAGAAAGAGCCGGGTCGTCGATCCGCAGGACTGTCCCTGGCTCCAATGACAGTTCATGCCGAAAGCCGCGCCCTCGACGACGGCGGTCGGGTCGGCGTCTGGGCAGACGATCATCGCGTTCTTGCCGCCGAGTTCCAGGGTGACGTGTTTGATGCCCGCCTCGGCTGCCGCGGCCATCACTTTCTGGCCAGTGGGGACGCTGCCGATGAGTGCGATGCGCTTGACGTCGCGGTGTCGGACCAGTGCGTCTCCCGCCACCGCACCGCTTCCCGAGATGATGTTGACAACGCCGGGCGGAAACGACTCGAGAACCACCTCGGCCATCAGCAGGGAGGACAGCGGAGCCTGATCGGGCACCTTGAGAATCAGTGTGTTGCCGGTGATCAGCGGAGCGCCTACTTTGGCGGCGGCGAACAGGATGGGGTGGTTATAGGGAATTATCCGCCCGACCGCGCCGTACGGTTCTTTGCGGGTCATCAGCCAGCTGCGCGTCATCGACGGAAGGGTGTCGCCGGTGACGCTGAAGGCCACCGCCGCGTGGTAGTCGAGCCACCGGCTAGCCATAATGACGTCGCCGACCATGGCTGTCACGGGATTGCCGGTGTCGATAGCGTCGAGCAGACCGAAATCGGTTGCGCGGGCACGCAATCTCTGCGCGAACGACCTAATCATCTCCGAGCGCTCAAGCAATGTGGTGCCGCGCCATTGCGGGAACGCCGCCACCGCCGCCGCGACAGCTGCGTCAACGTCGGGGAGGCCCGCGGCAGGAACGCGGGCGATGGTGGAGCCGTCATGCGGGGCGGTGATCTCCATCGCCGCGCCGTCAGCGGCGCTGACGCGGTCGCCCCCGATGAGCATCCGCCAGTCACGGTCGAGCAGCCTAGCGACGTCCGTCTTGTTGCTTTCGAGAGAGGATTGCACGTGCTATGCCCACTTTCTGGAGGACCACTCGTCAGCGTAAGCCGACTCTAGCGGTTAAACCTGCCGTTGAGCCTATATCCACAAATATTTCATAACTATAACTAATTCGGACGCTACCGCACACCGCTACGTGGCCGCGACCAGGTCACGTAATGGCCTGTTGCGCAGGGCGAATCTTGCGACTTCGATCCGACAGGGGTCATTGCGCTCGCCACCTCCCTAGGTGTGCAGGGACGGCTTTGACCCGAAGGGCAGTACGCAATATAGTTCACAAGCATAAGTAAAAACCGAGTGGCGCATCTGGGATGTCGCGGTGCGGGCTGAGTTGCCTCGTCAGGTTCAGGAAGGTCGGAGATGATCGAACTGCAGGACATTGCTTACGTGCGATCGGGGGTGACCGATCTCCAGCGTGCGACCCGCTTCGCGGTCGACATCGTGGGACTGGATCCGGTCGCGCAGGACCAAGGTGTCACCTATTTGCGGGCCGACGGCCGTCATCACTGCCTAGCGCTGATCGAAAGCAACCGGCCCGGCGTCCTCGCATCGGCGTTCTCGTTGCGAGACGATGCCGCGCTCGAGTCAGCCGAAGTCGAGTTGCAGCAGTACGGCTGCACGGTTTCGCGTGGCACCGAACAGGAAGCGCGACACCGACATGTTCGCAATTTCATCGCTTTCGACGACCCCTTCGGCAATCACGTCGAATTGGTCACGGGCCAGAGCACCCTGGCGCGTCCGATCAACTTCGGTCGACCCGCCGCAGGTATCACGGAGTTCGGCCACCTGTGCCTCGATGCCCCCGATGTACGGGCTGCGCACGCCTTCTGGTCTACGGTGTTCAGCGCCAAGGTGTCCGACTGGATCGGTGAGGGCGCTTGCCTGATGCGAATAGACCCCGTCCATCACAAGCTCGCGTTCTTCCAGAGCGACGCGGGACCAGGCTTCTGTCACATCAACTTCCAGGTCGAGACGCTCGACGATGTGATGCGCAATTGGCGATTCCTGCAACAGAACGATGTGCAGATTCTGCATGGGCCAGGCCGTCACCCGACGTCGACGGCCATCTTCGTCTACTTCCTCGGGCCCGACAACCTGACCTACGAGTACTCATTCGGGGTTCAGTTGATTGAAGACGAGGCGTGGACCCCCCGCATGTTCGAGCTCGGAGAGCCGGGCTCGATCGATATGTGGTTGGGTCCAACCCAGCGGACCGTCTCCCAGAGTCAACTCGTAGGCCGCTCGACAGCATCGCTTTCTGTCGTTGCGCCTGAGCTCAGCGTGTGATGCGTACCGAAGAGTGCCATCAGATGGCCGAGGAGCTGCTGGCGGCCTACCAGACGCGCAGCCCGATCGCCCCGCTGACCGACCGATTCCCTGACTTGACCGTGGCGGAGGGCTTCGACATCCAGCGAGCACAGGTCGACCGGTGGATGGCCGAAGGCCGGATCATCAAAGGCCACAAAGTTGGCCTGACCTCTGCGGCCATGCAACGCCAAATGGGGGTGAATCAACCGGATTTCGGTGTCTTGCACGACCAGATGTTCCACCCAGAGTCCGATCCCATCCCGGTGACTGCTTTCCTGCAGCCGCGTGTCGAACCGGAGATCGCCCTAGTAATCAAGCGTGACCTTGCCGGTCCCGGCGTGACAGTCGCCGAGGCCCTGGCCGCGGTGGACTTCGTGCTGCCGGCACTGGAAATCATCGACAGCCGCATCGCCGACTGGCGTATCAGCGTCGCCGACACGGTTGCCGACAACGCCTCGTCGGGGGGAGTCGTGCTCGGCGGGCGTCCTGTTCGACCCACAGATGCGGACCTTCGGCTCCTCGGATGCAACCTGTACTGCAACGGCGAGGTGGTCGCGACGGGTGCCGGGGGAGCGGCGCTCGGCTCGCCGGTGATATCGCTGGCATGGCTGGCCAACACCCTGGGTCAGCAGAACGACTGCCTGAGAACCGGTGATGTCGTGCTGCCGGGTTCGGTGACCGCGGCACAACCGGTGCGACCAGGCGATGTCTGGACCGCGCAGTTTGCCCAACTCGGGCTCGTCACCACACGTTTCGCCGCAGGAGAGTCGTGAATAAATGGACCGTTGATCGGGCGGCCTCCGCGCTGCTTGACGCAGAGGACACGCGAACCGCCCGCAACCCGATCACCGATGATTGGGCCGACCTCGACCTGAGGACCGCCTATGCGGTTCAGGACGAGGCGTTGTGCCGCCGAGTCGAGCGTGGTGAAAGCGTCGTCGGTGTGAAGCTGGGCCTGACGTCTCGAGCCAAGCAGCAGCGAATGGGTATTTCGTCGCCGCTCGTTGCGTGGCTGACCGATGCGATGACGCTGCCCGCCGGGGCGCCGTTGCCGGCGGGCGTGTTGATTCATCCGCGCGTCGAGCCGGAACTCGTCTTCGTCATGAAGGAGCGGTTGAGCGGTCCCGGTGTTACAGCGGCACAAGCGATGTCAGCGGTGGGGCACGTCTACGCGGGCATGGAGATCATTGACTCCCGCTATCGCGATTTTCGGTTCACGCTGCCTGACGTCGTCGCCGACAACGCCTCATCGGGTCGATATCTGACGGGCCCAATCGGATTGCCGCCGGAAGAACTGGACCTCTCACTGGAGGCGTGCTTAGTCGAAGTCGACGGCGTCATCGTCGACAGCGCCACCGGAGCCGCGGTTCAAGGTCACCCTGCGGAGGCGCTGGCGCTGGCGGCGAACGTGCTCGCCGACCGGGGGTTGGCGATCGAACGCGGTTGGATTGTGCTCACCGGCGGGATGACCGATGCGGTTGCGCTCGGTCCTAAAAGCGTTGTGAGAATGCATTTTTCGAACCTAGGCTCACTGGTCGTCCACGAAGGGAAGTAACGCGATGCCGTTAGTCGAAGTCACCCTGGTCCAGGGCCGGGCACCACACCAGTTACGCACGCTAATCAGCGAGTTGACCGACGCCGTCGAGACGGCGCTGGGCGTCTCACGTTCCGCCATCCGGGTGGTCCTGCGTGAAGTTCCCGATACCCATTGGGCCGCCGGTGACGTGACCATCGCCGAGCGCAACAAGAGTTCATGATCATGACCGAGCTCATACCTCACGTCATCGATGGTGAAGAGACCGAGTCGGCCAGTCAGGCGTGCTTCGACACCGTCGATCCGTGGACCCGCCAGCCGTGGGCCAGGGTGGCGCTCGGCGGCGCTGAGGAGGCCGCCCGGGCCGTAACCGCGGCGCGCCGGGCCTTCGACGAAGGCCCCTGGCCACGAATGGGTTTGGCTGAGCGGGGCGCGATTCTGCACCGGCTGGCCGATCTAATCATCGAGCATCGCGACGAGCTGGCCCTCGCGGACACCACCGATATGGGAAAGCCGATCACCGACACACGAGGCAACGACGTGCCGCGGTCTGCGCAGAACTTCCGTTTCTTCGCAGACCATGCGCGGCTCTCAGCCGGTGAAGCACTGCCGATGGACACCGGTCACCATGCCTACACCAGATTCGAGCCGGCGGGTGTCGTCGCCGCGATCGCACCGTGGAACTTCCCGCTGATGCTTGAGACGTGGAAGGTCGCGCCGGCCCTCGCGTGGGGAAACACGGTCGTCCTCAAACCTGCCGAGGACACTCCCGCGTCGGCGACCATCCTGGCGAGACTTGCCCTGCAGGCCGGGATGCCCGATGGCGTCCTGAATGTCGTGCACGGATATGGTCCCGATTCTGTGGGATCCGCGCTCACCGGCGATCCCCGCGTTGACAGGATCACCTTCACCGGCGAAACCGGTACCGGCAGAACCATCGCGGCGGCGGCGGCGGCCCACCTGACCCCGGTAAGCCTGGAACTGGGCGGAAAGGGTGCCAACCTGGTCTTCGCCGACGCCGACCTCGACAGCGCGGTGAGCTGGTCGATCCGGGCCATCTTCTCCAATGCCGGGCAGGTGTGCCTCGCCGGTAGCCGCCTGTACGTCCAGCGGCAGGTCTACGACGAGTTCTTGGCACGTTTTGTGAGAGCCTCCGAATCGCTGATTGCTGGAGATCCGAAAGCCGTTGACACCCAGGTTGGACCGCTGGCCTCGCAAGAACACTGGAAGAAGGTCCGCTCCTACGTCGAGGGGATCCCCGCCGAAGGGGGCACCATGCGCACGGGTGGTCAGGGCGAGGGGTGGCTCATCCACCCGACGGTCGTAACCGACCTGCCTGCAACCGCGCGCCTCTGCCGTGAAGAGATCTTCGGCCCCGTCGCGGTCGTCGCGCCGTTCGACACCGAGGCAGACGGCATTGCTGCAGCCAACGACACACCCTACGGGCTAAACGCGATGTTGTTCACCGAGAACCTCTCGCGTGCCCACCGCGTGGCAGCCGCGCTGAACGCGGGCACCGTGTGGGTGAATTGCTTTTTCATTCGTGACCTGCGGGCGCCGTTCGGCGGGGTGGGTGATTCCGGAATCGGCCGTGAGGGTGGCACATTCAGCCGCGAATTCTTCACCGAGCCGAAGGCGGTGGTGATGGCGATCAGTGACGGTGGCACCGCCTAGGACGTCGCTGATGTAGTGACCTGCAGCGGTGCCGGAATTGGCGGTCCGTGCTCGCGACTTATGACACGGGGGGCTTGAAGTTGAACGGTGCAAATCAGCCGATCTCGGGCACCCGCCGCACGATCCGAAACACCCCGTCATGGCCCCACCGTGCTCGGCCGGCAGACGGATACTGCCCGCAGACAACCGATCGCCGACCAGCAGCAGCACTTCATCAAATCGACCCAGCTGGTATCCGTCTAAGTGCCTTGCATGTGATCCTCGTCGCCCATCCGCGCCAAACCTGCTCCCGCCCAACGAAACTCAGTCACTAGAACGGAACCGTCCTAGGTCACCTCAGCGCAAACCGCGGTGCTTCTGCTCCAGTTCCGCCCACCGGCGGCCGGTCTCCTCACCGCCAGCGACCATGTCGGGCGGAGCATCGGTGTAAGGCGGCCGACTGGGCCCGCAGTCGATCAAGCCCGCTCCGCGGAACCGGCCACGCCCGACCGGAATGCTGTAATCCATGAAGCGCGACATGTCACCGCCGAACTGCGGGGCCAACGCCCAGTTCACCTGCTCGGAAATGCGATCCGCCTGTGCCCAGTCCTCGGACAGCACGGCGCGCGACAGCGCAGCCAACGGGGACGGTGCACAGGCCACGTTCCCCGACCAGCAAGCCGTGGCCCTAGCGGGAAAGCGCTTGGCAACGCGGACCCAGTCGCTGTCGAGGGGCAGCACGGCAACCTTGTCGCCGAAGGCCTCGATGTCGCCCTCCAGTGTCGGTCCGCCTGCGTGCTTGGTCGCCACGACCTCGGGCGCATCGGCAAGTTGCCGGTAGGCCTCGACGCTAATCTTTCCTTTGAACGCGGCGGGGTTGTCATAGATGACGACCGGTACCCCGGGCAACGCCTCGGTGATATCGCGATAGAAGCGCACGATGCCGGCGTCGTCGAGCGGCAGCCACATCGGACGACCTACGAACAGTCCGTCGGCGCCCACATCGATCGCTTCGCGACCTCGTGCGATGGTGTCGCGGGTGTTCAACGTCGTCACGCCGGCGAAGAAGGGCACCCGACCCCGGATCGTCTCGGCGACGCAGGACGAGAACTGAAGCCATTCTTGATGAGTCAGCGATGCGCACTCGCCGAAGGTTCCGGTGGACATCACGAGCTCGATCCCGGCCTCGACGACCTGCTCGACCATTTTCTCGGTCTCAGCGACATTGACGCTGTTCAGGCAGCGCCAGTCATCGGCGTCGCTGGTCGCAGGCGTCGGAACGATGCCCACGATCCCTCTGATGTCTGCACGGGTGATCGTCATGGTCATACCCTCTTATTCGCCGGGGATGCCAGATCGCCTGGCACCGCGGGATACGGCTGGGTACCGAACGAGTGACGCGGCTCCTCGCGGTACATTCCGAGCACCTCGAGCATGGGAGCGTCGGTTGCGGAGAAGAGCACGGCGTCGACCTCGGAGGACCGGTTCATGTGGGCGTGCCACATCCAGTTGGGCACTACAAACGAGTCGCCGGCAGACCATTGAATTTCCTCGTCACCGACAACTGTGGTGCCTTCGCCTTCGACGACGTAGTAGACCGCACTGGAAGTGTGGCGGTGGCGTTCGGTGCACAGACCCGGACGGAGCAGCTGTGCGAAGCAGTCGATAGTGGGCAGTGTCGGGCCCCCGCTGATCGGGTGGGCGTAGTGCAGGATGACGCCGTCGAACGGGCTTCCGCTACTGTGGCGATGCGTGTCCAAGGCGGCCCGAACCTCGCTCCACGCGTAACGGAACGGAATCCGTTCACCCTGTCGAGCTTCCCACGCGGGGCGTATGTGGGAGGCGCGACTGCTGGTGAAGGCAGCAGCGTCTTCGTGCAACGGCTGCGTGCGCCCACCGAACGGTTCGAAGAACATCTGCCGCAGGTAACCCATGAGCGGTACGTCGAGGATGTCGACCCAGACGCCGCGTTTGTCGCTTTCGTTGTGGTGATCGTGCCAGGAATAGGCCGGCGTGATGATCAGGTCACCGTCCTCCATCGCAAGTTTCTCTCCGTCGACCGCGGTGAACAGGTCGGGGCTACCGTCCACGACGAAGCGCAAGGCGTTGATGGAATGCCGGTGCGCCGGGGCGATCTCGCCAGGCAGGGTGATCTGCATACCCATCGCCAAGGTCTGCGTCGTGCCGTTGACGTCAGGAGCCGGGTTGATGAAAGTGAAGTTCCTGCGGGCAGTTTCGCCGGACACCGCCGTGCACATCTCGGTCAGGGCGCGATCCGCGAGTTCCCATGACCACCGGAACGGCACACCCGCCGGGACGGGACCGTCGGTGAGCTGGACCAGCTGCGCATCGTACTGCCACTGGCCACGGAGGTGCAGTTCGTCAAGCTTCCTGTCGAACTGTGCCAGATCTGAAGCGGGCTCCTGTGTAGTCGTCATAATCCCTTGTCCTCGTGAAGAAACCGTGGCTGTTAGAGACAGGTCGCGATCGACCGCGCCGCTGGTCAACCGAAGGGTCCCGGCGGCCTCGAGCGTCGATGCCTCGGGTCGGCGGGACCACTCCCGGTGATGATGACGCAGCGCTGACGCTAGCACCGGCCGCAGCCGTCCACAAGACACTTAGTATGGTTTGTGTCTAAACAGTACTTCTCGTACTACGCCTTTTATGCAGGCGGTAGCTTCTGGCAGGCCGTCGACCGGGGGATCGTGATCCGTTTCAAAAAGAAACGCCTAATGCTGTGGATCCCACCTCTTCCTCTGCAGGGCGGGAATACACTCTGCGAAGCGGGAAGACGAGGAGGACCCTGATGGCGGCGAACGGCGACATGCTTGCGCGTATCTTCGATGCGACCACTACGACGTTGGCACGCAGTGGCGCCAAAGCGCTTTCGATGACCGACGTCAGCGCTGAAGCGGGGATCCCCCGCGGAACGCTGTATCACTATTTCGGTAGGAAGCAGGACCTACTGTATGCGGTCGGCGTACGAGTCGTGAAGCTGTTCGAAGGGGCGGTAGTCAACGCCGTCGAAGAGCGGCCCGAACTCGACGTTCGTGTCCGGGCGGTCGTAGAGGCAATGATCGACGTCGGCCGGGCGCATCCGGAAATCATGCAGGTGATTGCCCTTGAACCGGGCTTCGGAGTGGACTTCTTGCAGCAGATCTTCCCGGAATTCGTCGGCGTGCTGGAAGAGCTACTGGCGCCGGCGCTGAGCTTGACCCTTGGCGTGCGGTCCATGGGTATGACCAGTGGTCAACTCTGTGAACTCATCCTTCGAATCGTAATGTCGGCGTACGTCTTTCCGACTCGCGATGTGGCCGACCTGCCGCGCGCGATCCTGGCAATGCCATATCTGGCCCGGTGGACTCCCGACCAGTACCTGGTTTGAAACCTGAGGCGACCCCAAGCGTCGCCACGTCACTCGCCCGCGTCGGCGCGGCGCACCGTGATGGCGCTGTCAGGACACGCCTCCGCACCTCGGCAAGCCTGCGCCTCGAGTTCAGTCGGCACGCTCTCAGGTGCCACCGCGTATCCGGCGTCATCGATCGAGTAGACGTCGGGACCTTCGGCGGCACACAGGGTGTAGCCGCAGCACTTCGACCGGTCGACAGTGATCAGAAGGGGTAGCTGGCTGTCTGCCATGATGATCGGCTCCTCCGGTGGGCTGGGACGTGAAAACTACCCGAGGCAATTTCCAGCATTAGACATACTATACAGATGGTGTCTTAATCGCATATTGTCTCTCACGTGCGAGTGCGCGATCGCCATAGGAGCGCGGGCCAGCTGACCCGAAACAGCCTGCCACGGAATTGAATTCAGTGTCATCCGCCCCGGACCGCTACGTACGGGTCTGGGTGCTTTCCCTGTGGAGTGACCGCTGTGTGCGGCGTCGGCGCAGAAGGCAACCCAGTCAGCATGGCGGTGACCTCGTTCGTCTCGCTGTCGCTGGATCCGCCGTGGGGTGGCAGTCTGCCTGCCGAGCGCGTCCTTCTCCGGAGGATGCCTGCGTTCGGTATCGGGCACGGGCGACCGCTTCAGCGACATCGACCGGGAGCCTACGGGCGATGGGGTCGCGTTCGTGCCAGGTGCCTGGGGTGTGGGTGGAATGGAGGGTGTTCGATGAGGTTGCGGGCGGCGACCAACACCATCGCCGCGTTGAAGATTCATCGGCTGCACCTCAAGCCCGGCATTGCCCCACAGGTGTTACGCGGCAGCGAATTTCGTCGGCTCGAGGTGGCCGTGAGCACCAAGGTCGCGTCGGGCCCACTCGGACGGTCCGATCAGATCACCGGTGCGCGTCGGCTCCCGTGCGAAGGAACTTCAGCCAAGACCTTGACCACACGGTGACGATGAACACATAATACAAGTAATGTTCAAATAGGACTTTTCATTCAAGTAGGCCGACGCGAGAACAAGCAGGCTGGCGAAGCCCTAACCATGGTCAATTGGAGGACCCCACATGACAGCCCTCGAGGCCGAGACCACCACCGTGCTGGACGCCGTTCGGGCGCTCGTTCCCGAGATCGCCCAGCGCGCGGATGAGATCGAGGCGGCCAAGCTGATCCCAGCCGATTTAATCCAACGGCTCACGGATGCAGGGGCTTTCAGGATGTTTGTGCCTCGCCAGTACGGCGGCGAAGAGATGACCCTCCTCGAGGCCATGGCTGTCATCGAAGAGGTCGCGAAGGCCGACGCCTCGGCCGGGTGGACCGTGATGATTGGTGCTGACTTCGCGCCGGTATTCGGCCGTTTTCCCCAGAACGTCCTCGACGGAGAAATTTATCCAGAAGGACCCGACACCATGGCCCGCGGGGCGTTCGCGCCCAAGGGTGTGGCGATCCGCACCGACGGTGGCTATCTCGTCAACGGTCAGTGGCCCCTCGCCAGCGGTAGTTATGAGCACCAGTGGATGATGGGCAGCTGCATCGTGCTGCAGCAGGGCGCGCCGGTCATGACCGACGCGGGTGTGCCCGAGATGGTGCTCGCGATGGTGCCTGCAGAGCAGGCTGATTTCGTTCAGACATGGGATTCTGTTGGATTGCGCGGGACGAGCAGCAATGACTTTGTGCTCAAGGATGTATTCGTTCCCGATGAGCATGTCGGTAACTTCTTCGGACCGGCCACCGTCGACACCACGCTGTTCCGGTTGCCTATCCGCTTGGCGCTCGGCCCGACCCATGTCGCGGTGGTCGTGGGAATCGCCGAGGGTGCTCTGAGCGACCTTCGTCAGTTGGCCAAGACGAAACGACCCGCGTTCAACCCCACGATGCGACTGGCTGAAGACCCCGTATTCCAGTACCGGCTAGGGCAACTCGACGTCCGGTTGGGTTCGGTTCGTGCGCTGGCCGAGAAAGAGGTCCGGCTGATGTGGGACGCAGCGTCGGCAGGCGAACCCATCTCGCCGCTGCAGGCCACCCGCCAGCGCGCAATGGTGGCACGGGCCCACACCGAGTGTGTCGAGATCGTCAACGAGGCGTTCGGACTTGCAGGCAGCACCGCCATGTACAACAAGTCGATTTTGCAGCGACGCCTTCGCGACGTGCGGACGGCGGCGCAACACGCCGCCGCCAGTGGAGAGATCTACACGATCGTCGGGGCGCTGCTCGCGGGAGAGGACGTCCCGCCGGCCGCCTTGGCCTAGCGGTGGGACATCCGACACGATGACAACAGACGCGATGACGCCGCAGGACGTGACGCTCCACTGGGAGCTCAGCCGCCTGAACAACGCTTTCGTCTACTTTATGGACAATGGTGAATTCGATTCAATGATCCGGCTTTTCACCTCTGACGCGGTGTTTGACCGGGCCGGAATCGTCCATCACGGCCATGAGGAGATGCGTCAGGGGATGCGTGATCGGCCGAAGGTGACCACTCGTCACTTGTTGACGAACTTTTATTTGACCAAGGCCGACGACGACTCCGCGGAGGCGGTGGTCTGCGCCATGGTTTATCACGGTCCGCTCGCGAATGACGGCGAACCGGTGGTCTACGCCACTGACAACGGACGAGTCATCGAGTTTCACGACACGTACGCCAAAACCCCGGAGGGCTGGCGCATCTCGTCACGGATCGCGCGCCCGATCTTCACTCCCGAGGTATGGCCGTGACCGGCAGGACAACGGAAGCGAGTCCCATGGCTGAGAACCAGCATGATGTGTTGGCCACCGTCGAACGGTTCGTCGCCGCGCTGACGACTGGCGATGCCGCCAATCTCGACGCGCTGTTCACGGACGACGCGGTGATTTGGCACAACTACGACCAGGTCGAACAGCCGGCCAGGCAGGCGCTTGCCGCATTGGCCGGGCTGGCGGCACTTGCGCCCCGGTATGAGATTGCAGGTCGCGACTTGGTCGGCGACGCCTGCGTTCAACGCCACGCGGTCCACCTCACGCTGCCCGGAGGCCAGCAGGCCTCCATCCCCGCCATCCAGCGAATCTCCGTGGTGCACGGTCAAATTCGGCGGATCGACGAATACATGGATTCGGCCCAAATGGCGGCCGCAATGCAAGCATTACAAGCCAGCCCGCAGACCCCGGTGTGACCGGACCTATATCCCAACCACGAGAAGGACGCTCCCGATGCCCGCAATCACAGACAAGTTCACCGGTGAACCTGTCCTGAAGCTCCAGCGCCTGGGTCACGGCACCCTCGAGACCATGGATCTGGCCAGGGCGCGTCGCTTCTATGAGGAAGTGCTGGGCTTGGAGGTGATTCAGCCGAGCAGCAGGTCGATGATGATCCGGCTGGGAACCAACCACGCCTACGCCGTGGTGGAGACCGGCAAGGCGAGCACGATGACCATGCTGGCACACAACGGGCTCGACGTCGGCAGCGTGGAAGAGGTCTACGCCGCGCACGAAAAGCTGCTCGAGATCAAAGACCAGTGGGGAATCAAGCAGATCACCGAGCCCCGTCACATGCACGGCGACACGTCCTTTTACTTCACCGATCCCGATGGCAACTGGTGGGAGATCGTGGCGGTCCGCGAGAATGGCTACGCTGCAGACTTCGCCGATCGGGACCGGGATCTCACCGGTCTGCACGAGTTCGACGGCGAGACGGGAAACGTGAACTTCAGCCACACCCACGATCCCGACTTCCGCGGACGGGTCCGTCAGGTCATCGAAGCCAAAGCCGCACCCGAGAGCACCGCATAATGGGCCGGTTGGACGGTAAGGTCGCCGTCGTCACGGGCGCCGGCAAGGGAATCGGCTGCGGTATCGCTCGCCGGTTCGCCCGCGAAGGCGCCAAAGTCGTGGTCGCCGAACTGGATTCGGATGCGGGCAAGCAGGTGGTCGGGGACCTCGTTGAGCTCGGTGGCCAAGGGTTGTTCGTGCAGACCGATGTGTCCCGAAAGACCGATATCGAGGGCGCCATCGCTGCCGCCCAGGAGTCCTTCGGCGGCTTGGACATTCTGGTGAACAACGCCATCGCTCTGACGCCGGACGTCCCTTTGGAGTACAAGACGGACGAAATGCTCGAGCAGACGATGAAAGTCGGGCTCTGGAGCGTCTGGTGGGGCATGCAGACCGCGTTCCCACTGTTGAAGGACCGCGGCGGAGGCCGCATCATCAACTTCTATTCGATCGACGCGGACGACGGCCACTGGGTGCACGCTGATTACAACACCGCGAAGGGTGGCGTGCAGGCGCTGACACGGACCGCCGGGTTCCAATGGGCCCGGCACAACATCTGTGTCAACGCCATCGCTCCGATAGCCGCATCGGCCGCATTCGAAAAGATGGTGGCCGACAACCCAGAACTGGGTGCGGCGATTCCAACGATGATTCCGATGGGACGCATGGGTGATCCGGAAGAGGACATCGCCCCGGTGGTGGCTTTCCTGGCCAGCGACGAAGCCCGCTTCATCACCGGGGCCACGATCCCGGTTGACGGCGGCCTGCACGTGCCTCGGGTGAACACCAAACCACCGGATCCCTCGGTGTTCGACTCTGCGCCGGCCAGTGGGCAATAACTAAGGAATAGGAGCAAAAATGACTATAGATGAGGTGAAACACGCTCCGACCGGACCTGTTCTTTCGGACGGGACCCCGCTGTCGGAGCTGATCGACAAAGACTTCCGGGAGGTATCGCTTCGGGTTCTGACCGACCCCGAGCTTTACCAACTGGAGCTGAAACAGCTGTTTGCCAAGGCGTGGACGGTCGTGGCGCACGAGGACGAAGTCCCAAATGTCGACGACTACGTACTTCGGTATGTCGGCGAAGATCAGGTGATCGTCAGCCGGGCGGCGGATAACACCTTCACGGTGGCGCTCAACGTGTGCGCACACCGGGCTGCCAAGGTGTGCCGGTTCGAGGCCGGCAACGCCAAGACATTCCAATGTGCCTACCACGGTTGGGTTTACAAGTCCGACGGCAGCTTCGTCGGCGCACCCATCGCTCGGGAGGACATGCACGGGCTGTTGCGGCCCAAGTCTGAGCTTGGTCTGACCAAGGGTCGGGCAGAGACCTACTGCGGCATGATCTTCGTCACCTTCGACGAGAACGCCCCGACCCTGCGCGAGTACCTCGGCCCGATGACCTGGTACTGGGACCTGATGTTCGACCGCACGCCCGGTGGTATGACGGTGCTCGGCCACCCGCAGCGGTTCATCATCAAGGCGAACTGGAAGAGCGCCGCCGAGCAGTTCGCCGGAGACATCTTCCACACGCTGTCGCTGCACCGTTCGATGCAGGAACTGCAACTGCTCTCCACCGAGGGCGAGTCACAGGAGCCGGCAATGGCCGGCGTCAGCGCCAGCCACAAAGGCCATTTCGTGCGGTGCTTCGATCTGACCAACGAGCACTACGTCAATGCCCTCAAGGGCAAAAATCTTGCGGACATGTCGCCGCTGGAGCGGCTGCACCTGGTTCCCCCGCCGGGGATGTCACCGGAGATGGTAAAGGGGCTGCCAGATCGATTCGACGATGGGCAACTGAAGATCCTTGCGGGGTACACCCCGCAGGTCGGTCAGCTGTGGCCGAATACGGCTGCGCTTTGCATGCCGTTCCAATTCCCCGACGGCACCCCGTCGGCCTTCCTCAGCTGGCGGGTCTGGGTACCCAGGGGACCGGAACACTTCGAGCTGTTCCATTGGAGTTTGGTCGAACGCGACGCGCCTGAGGAGCTCCGCGACACCGTGAACCTGATGACGGCGGCCACCTTTGGTATCAGCGGTTTCGTCGAGGCCGACGACACCGACACGTGGCCCATGCAGACTTATGCCTCCAAGGGTGCGCTTGGAGCCCAGCAGAAGCTGCGTTACCAGGCGATCACCGGCGAAAACAAGCCCAGTGATTGGCCGGGTCCGGCGCAGGTCTATGCCGGGTTCCCGAAGGATGACACGCAGTGGAATTTCTGGCTGCGCTACAGCGAGTTCATGGAAGGGAGAGCGTGGTGACCACGGAAGCAACTCGAGAACGGGTGGTGCCCGCCGCACGGGCAACAATGGGGACCGTCGACTACCCGACGCCTAAGGGCAAGCGGATCAAGGTCACCGACCCGCGGCACCTTGAGATCGTCGCGTGGCTGGAAGACGAGTCGACCCTTCTCGACGAGGACGACCTGACCGGCTGGCTGGCGCTGCTCGCGCCCGACATCATCTACCGGGCACCGGTGCGGACCACCCGCGATCACCGGACCAAGGGGGTGTTCGAGGCGGAGATGTACCACTTCAACGAGAACATCATGACCCTGATGTTGAAGCTGATGCGATTGACCCAGACCGACAGCGCCTGGTCGGAGAATCCGCTGTCCCGGACGCAGCGGATCGTGCACAAGGTGCGGTCATACGAGACCGAAAAGGCAGGCGAATACGAGGTCTTCAGCTCCATCGTGCTCATCCGGTCGCGCTATGACGAGCCGGCACTGGAGTTCCTGCCGGCCCGCCGGGTCGACACCATCCGGACGGGTGACGAGTGGAAGCTCGCAGCGCGGACGGTCTATTTCGAGCAGGCCACGCTGGGGGTGCAGAACCTGGCCGTCTATTTGTAGTCCGTTACCCGTATCCGGTCCTCAGTAAAGCTGACTACCTATCGAGATGTTGGCTGAGTGTCTACCTGCATGGCCGGCACTCTGACGTCAAAGGTGTGAATTGTCTTCTGCAACAGACGAGATGCCCGGTTATTTGCCTGGCATTTGGGCAATCGATCCAGCGCGGTCCGGTCTCACCTTCTCGGTCGGCCACCTCGGGGTGCACACCGTGCGTGGGACGCTCAGCGTGTCAGGCCGGATCGTCATGGCCGAAGATCCGCTCGATTCGGCGGTTGACGCGACGATCGACCTCGGCTCGGTCAACACCGGAAGCAAGGGCCGGGACGAGGCGATCCGGTCGGCGCACCTACTCGACGTATCCAGCCGGCCCACGGCGACCTACCGGTCCCAGCGGCTGGATCTCGCCGAACCTCCCGGTGAATTCCTGCTACATGGAGATCTGGAATTGCTGGGTGTCACGCGGGAAGTACCGATGCGGATCCGGCTGCAGCGCTCCACCTCTGGTGGTTCGCACCAGCCGGTCATCACCGCGGCGGGCGAGTTCACCCGCCGCGACTTCGGGTTGATATATCAGGCCCGGCCGCGCTTCCTCGATCGCGCGATCTCGTCGAGTGTGGGCGTTAAGGTACGGCTCGAGGCGGCGTCAGCCGCCGCGACCGAAGGGATAGGACGCTGAAAATCGCAAGGATTCATCGAGGGGGCGCCGACGTCTGGGGTCTGGTGGACGTCGATGCCGGTACCGTGCAGCCGATTCGGGGTGGTATCGAGGAGTGGGGTTCGGCGGCTGCCGATGGTGCGGCGCATTTCGAGAAGGTCGGTCCTCCGTTAGCGATGACCGACGTTCGCTGGCGACCACCAATCACCCCTACGTCTACGATCATCGGGGTCGGTATGAACTACTGGTCGCACCTGGAGAAGCTGGGTGTCACCGAGCGTCCGAAGACCACCTTGGGGTTCCTCAAACCCCAAGTGGCGATCATCGGCCACGGAGACGTCCTGGCGAATCCTTCGATCACGGAGCAACTGGACTTCGAGGTCGAACTTGTTGCGGTGATGGCGAAGTCGATGAGTCACCTCGGCGAGCAGCCAACCAGCGCGGTGCTCGGCTACACAGTCGGCAACGATGTCAGTGCCCGTGACGCGGCCACGCCTCTGAGTGGTGGGCTGGACCTGTTTTCCATCAAGGCACTCGGAGGGGCGACGCCGGTGGGGCCGTGGATCACCACCAGGGACGAGTTCGGCGGGTCAGGCCAGATTGATGTCGCCATATCGTTACGCGTCAATGGTGAACTGCGCCAGCATGACCGCACCGGCAAGATGATCTTCAGCATCGACGAATGCCTTGAGTACATCATCGAAAGGATGCCGCTCACCGCCGGTGATATCGTGTTTACTGGCACGACCGACGGGGTGGGGTTCGAGGACGGCCGATTCCTTGGTGAGGGCGACGTGGTTGAGGCGGAAGTCGAAGGAGTCGGCGTACTGCGCAACGTCGTTGGCGCCAGATTAGGTTGAGATCTCAGCCCACGGCTCGTCGCTGTGAACGGAAGCGCGACTTTCTGGGTTTGAGTCCACCTGACTCACCGAGCACGACGAGAATGTCGCGGAACCTCCGATAGTCGCGCGAAGGCATGAAGTAGTGCGAAAACGCCATCCGCACGATTAAGTCCGCAATCTCATTCAGTTCGGCCGATCCATTGAGTACGGCAGGGCTGTCGACCAGTGCAGGCTCCAACGCATCGCTCAGAACACCGGAGAGCTGAGGCGCAACCCGCTTGATATAGTCCACAACGAATCCCGGTTCAAGTTCTCCGATCTGCATTGTGGCAGGGTTCTCCAACCAAAATCGCAGCATGACGTCAATGACGATCAGCAAGCGGTCAGCTGGCCGCGGGTTCGCCTCGATCGCGGCGTCGAGGACCGCCTGCAGTCGCGTGACGAAATGGTCGCCCAACGACCGAAGGAGTTCGTCCTTATTCTTGAAATACCGGTATAGCGTCCCGGTAGATACGCCGGCTTCGTGCGCGATATCGCTCATTGCTAGCTTCTTGGGGCCTTGCCGAGCAATCGCCTTCAGGGCACCGTCGAAGATACGGGCCTCGGTACCTGCCCTGGACGCCAAGGAAAAAGCCTTTCAGGAATGAAGCAGCTGCCGCTGCCGACCAACATTTAAACGATTATATCGCAGCTCGATTATTTGAAGCGGGTGTCACGGGCCAGGCCGTGAGCACCTCGCGCAGCCAGCGCAGCTCGATCAGGCCGAAGGCCGGCCGGCGGCGCTAGCCGTTGGACTGCGGACCAGCACCTGCACCCGCCACACGACGTCGCCGGCATAAGCGTTGCTGCCGGTGGAATGGGTCCAGTCTCGTTCCAGATAACGGTGTAGTGACGGAACAAGCGCGCGATAGCAAGGTTATCTTGCGCGCCAATGGTTTCACACACCGTTCAGGGTCGGCTCGGCGGCCCGCGCGGTCCCCGTCGAGGTGACTGAGGAGGAGCCCGAACCGGCAACTGATCCAGCGGAGTTCGAACCTCATCGCGGCGTTGCAGTGCTAAGCGCAGCTCAAAGCCCACCAGCTCGGGCAGGCCACCAAGCGGGGCTGGTGGGCCGCAATCCGCGGCCTCTCGCGGACGACCGGGGAACCGGCACAGTGCTCGCCCCGGCGGCGTCCCCGGTAGTTACAGCCTCTATGGCTCGCCGCTTGTCCTCGGCCCCGCGCATGCAGTCAATTACGGTCGAGTCCAACGCGCCTTGGCCAAAACCTGTTGTACACACCGAGATTCACCGCGGAGCACCCAGTTCCTGGCCGCCGTATGATGGCGGGACATATGCGCCCGTACCGCAAAGCCGCAGTCGGTGGCCAGCCGCGCAAAGCACCGCTATGTGCACGATATGTGATCGGCGCACCCAGCGGTTCTCGTGGTAGAGGGCGACGAACACCATGTCGCAGTCGGCGTCACCGAGGATGTCCATACGTTCGATCTGGTAGTCCGCGTACCTCGATAGCACCGCTTGGGTTGCCGGTACGGTGCGGGGAAACCGCGATTTCGCCAACGCGCCACTGGAATTGGGCCGGTGCGGCACATCTACCTGGGCGTCCAGCACCGCACAATCCCCACCGCGCGGATTGGGAGGCAGTTCCAGAATCGGGTCGGCGAAATCCGAGCGTCTCCCCAATCCGTCGCCCCCTCACGCAGACAACCGGTCGGTGACGGCCTGCTCGAAAACCCCAGTCTGGCGCAGAACCGCCAGACTGATCTAGGACCACTCCACCCCCTGATGGATGCTTGACAAAGTTTTGTTATGAAAATAAAGTTCTGCTACCAGACTCTACGAATCGGGGAGGGTTCTCGTGGTCCCAAGCTCACTGCAGAGGCTGCCGATCGGCGGCATGAAGACGGTGCCGTCGGCCCCAAACATTTCAGCTTCTCGGCTTTGGTAGACCGCCATGTTCTGAGCGTGGCGGTGGGAATCAGGTTGGTAGGCGGTTTGCGGGTGGGGATGAGTCGGCTGCCGAACAGTCACCTTGGGGGCCCTGCGGTCATCTTCAAGCACCGGCTGCCTACGACAAGTACGGCAAGTTGAACCTTGTGGATGTCATTGGAATGCGAGGGGACGGACGAGATCCGCTGTGGCCGCCCATCGGTACAGGTATCACCATGGCGTGTGATGTGAACGGAGGCCGGTGTTGATCTCGCCGAATACCTTCGCCAAACCGGTTCGCTCCGTGGGAGACTTTTTTGCCCTGGCGCTTGACACATTGTTGCAGATACCGCGGCGCCCGTTTGCTGGGCGCGAATTCCTTTTGCAAAGCTGGTTCGTTGCCAGGGTATCAATAGCGCCGACGATGATGTTGTCAATTCCTTTCACCGTGCTCACGGTGTTCACAATAAATATTCTGTTGATCGAGTTCGGTGCTGGAGACTTTTCTGGCAGCGGCGCGGCACTGGCCACGGTCACGCAGATTGGCCCGCTTGTCACGGTGCTGGTGGTTGCCGGTGCCGGCGCAACAGCGATGTGCGCCGACCTGGGTGCACGCACTATTCGTGAGGAACTCGACGCGCTGCGCGTGCTCGGCATTAACCCGATCGGATCGTTGGTAGTGCCCCGCGTGCTCGCGGCCACCTTCGTCTCGTTGCTGTTATCCGGCGTGGTAATCGTAACCGGCCTCGTTGGTGGGTTCGAGTTCTCCGTCTTTGTCCAGCACGTTACGCCCGGGTCCTTCGCCGCAGGATTGACGTTGCTCACCGGCGCGCGGGAGTTGGTCATCGCGCTAGTCAAGGCTGGGCTGTTCGGTCTGACCGCCAGTCTCATCGCGTGCTACAAGGGCATCTCGGTGGGCAGGGGGGCGGCCGCCGTCGGTAATGCGGTGAACGAAACGGTGGTCTTTTCCTTTATGTCGTTATTCTTCATCGACGTCGTCGTGACCGCGGTGGGCGTGAAGGCGACATCATGAGTAGCCGCACGATTGCCAGCCAGCTATTTCCGCGATTGAGCTACACACTGGATGGCTGGGTTGCGGGCTGGCGGCGCATCGGCGCGCAAGCGCGTTTTTACGCGAGAACTCTGGGCGCGATCCGGGACGCCTTGTCCTCCTATAAGCACGAGACTTTGCGCATGATCGCCGAGATGGGCTTAGGCGCCGGCGCGCTGGCGGTCATTGGCGGCACCGTGGGAATCGTTGGCTTTCTGACACTATCGGGGGGCTCCCTCGTCACGATTCAGGGCTACAGCTCATTGAGCGGTATTGGTGTGGAGGCGTTGACTGGTTTCGTTTCCGCCTACGTTAACGGCCGTATCGTCACGCCGCTAACCGCGGTAATCGGCCTGTCCGCCACCATCGGGGCCGGCACCACCGCGCAACTGGGTGCAATGCGGATTAACGAGGAAATCGACGCCCTCGAGGTGATGGGCATCCGCTCGATTGCTTATTTGGTTTCCACCCGGGTAATTGCGGGCGTGGTAGTAGTGATCCCGTTGTATTGCATAGGGCTCTGGATGTCCTTCTATGCTGCCCGGTTCGCCACAACCTCCGTGTACGGGCAACCGACGGGCGTCTACGACCACTATTTTTCGACATTTCTACAGCCCACCGACATCATCTGGTCGCTTCTGCAGGCAGTCCTGATGGGCCTCGTGGTGATGCTGGTGCATACCTACTACGGCTATACCGCTTCCGGTGGGCCCGCCGGGGTGGGCGAAGCCGTGGGTAGAGCGGTGCGTAGCTCAATGGTCTCCGCGGTATTAGTAATTTTATTCTCCTCGCTTGCCATTTACGGCAAGACCGGCAATTTCCACTTCTCGGGTGGATAGCCCTGATTATGCCCAACATCGTTAAGGGATAGCGCAATGAAACCTTCGTCTTCAGCAGACGATGCTCACCTGGGGCGCTGGGCGACCATCTCTTGCGGAGTCATCGTTGCGCTGATCACCTTAGCGACCGCATTGTTCAATGGGACATTCCGTTCCTTCGTTCCGCTGACATTGACCTCTGATCGCTCCGGCCTTGTCATGGAGCCCGGCGGCAAGGTGATGCTACGTGGCGTACAAGTAGGCCGCGTCGCCTCGGTAACCGGCGGGACCGAACCAGTCAGTCTGCAGTTAGAGATCGACCCCGATCAGGTCAGAAATATTCCGGCAAATATCGAAGCCCAGATCAAAGCCTCAACGTTGTTTGGCTCCAAGTACGTCGATCTGGTCTACCCCGAGAATCCCAGCACCAAGCACATAGCCGCAGGCGCGCTCCTGCGATCCCGCAATGTCAGCACCGAGGTCAACACCGTTTTCCAGAACCTCGCCTTAGTGCTCAAACAAATCGACCCCGCCAAGCTCAACGCGACTCTGACCGCGTGGGCAATCGGTCTGCGCGGTGAGGGCCAGACCATCGGGCAGGCCATCACCGACGCCAATCAGGTGCTGCTGGCGCTGAATCCGCGCATGGGCACTGTGCAGCAAGACCTCCGATCGCTGAGCGGTTTCAGCGACGCCTACAGCGCCGCCGGACAAGACATCCTGAGGACGCTCGCGGCCGTGAGTACCACGAGCGCGACCGTCACAAGCCATACATCGGCACTCGACGCCTTGCTGCTGAATGCGATTGGTCTGTCGCAGTCCGGTACCGATCTAATCGCGCCCAACCAGAGCAACTTCGTCCGTGGAATCAACCTGCTTGAACCAACGACAAACCTACTGATGAAATACAACCCCGAGTACACCTGCATGCTTCTCGGCGCCACCTGGTATGTAGACAACGGTGGCCGGGACGCGCTGGGTGGTTCCAATGGTTACTCGATGATTGTGGATGCCGCCTTGCTGCTCGGCGACGACCCATACAAGTACCCGCAAAACCTGCCAATTGTGGCCGCAAAAGGCGGACCCGGCGGCAAGCCGAGTTGCGGGTCACTGCCCGACCCCAGCAAAAACTATCCGGTCCGTCAACTAATTACAGACACTGGTTGGGGTACCGGACTCGACATCCGGCCGAACCCCGGCATCGGCCATCCCTGCTATGCGGACTACCTGCCGGTGACGCGCGCCGTGCCGCAGCCGCCCAGCATTCGCGAGTGCATCCCGGGTCCGGCACCGGGGCCGATCCCGTACTCCGGCGCTCCACCGTACGGTGCAGCGCAATACGGACCGGACGGGACACCGCTCAACCCACCGCCACCCGGGCCGCAACACAGTCCGTCCGACACGTCGGGAACACATCCATGAGAGACAACCTGGGAAGCGCCGTCTGGCGGCTCGCCATCTTCGCAACGGTCTGTCTGCTAAGCCTCTTTGCGCTCTTCGCGGTGTTCGCGCAGCTGCGATTCCAGAAGGACAAGACCTATCATGCCGAGTTCACCAACGTGGCCGGCTTGAAAAGCGGCGACTTCGTGCGCATCGCCGGCGTCGAGGTCGGCAAGGTCAAAAACATTTCAATCGAGCAAAACGCGTTCGCAGTGGTCGAGTTCTCCGCCGACGAGTCGGTCGTGCTGACCCAGGGCACCAAAGCGGTGATCCGTTGGAGCAATCTAGTCGGCGACCGGTTCCTGGCTCTCGAGGAGGGTGCCGGCGACGTCAAACCACTCAAACCGGGGCAGACTATCCCGCTGGCGAGGACCGCCCCGGCGCTGGATCTCGACGCGCTGATTGGGGGCTTCCACCCGTTGTTCGAGGCGCTAGACCCCGCACAAGTCAATGCGCTTACCGGCCAGTTGATCTCGACTTTCCAGGGTCAGGGCGCGACTGTCAGCTCATTTCTGGCGCAGACTGCCACGCTGACGAGCACCCTTGCCGACCGCGACGAGCTGATCGGGCACGTGATCGCCAATCTCAACACCGTGCTGGCCTCCCTCGGCGATCAGCACGACCAGTTCGCTAAGGCGGTCGATTCGTTGCAAGAGCTCATGAAGGGGCTCGCGGCCCGCAAATCAGACATCAGTAACGGCGTGGCCCACATCAACGCAGCATCTGGTTCGATCGCCGACCTGCTTCGACAGGCTCGCCCGGCCCTGCAGAACACCATCCATCAGGCTGACCGAGTCAGCGGGATCGTCCTCGCTGATCACGATTATTTCGACGACCTCCTCAACACACTCCCCGACGCCTATCAGGCGTTGGACAGGCAGGGGCTCTATGGCGACTACTTCTCCTTCTATCTGTGCGATCTGCTGCTCAAGGTCAACGGGAAAGGCGGCCAACCCGTCTACATCAAGCTGGCTGGCCAGTCTTCGGGAAGGTGCACGCCGAAATGAAATCCTTCGCCGAACGTAACTCCTTCGTCGTTGGTATCGTCGGCTGCGCCGTGACGGCTGCGGCGGTGCTGGCGGCAACCGAGTACGACAAGCTGCCGTTCTTCTCCGGCGGCGGCCAGTATGCGGCCTACCTTGCCGAGGCCGGCGGCCTCAAGACAGGGGCCGCCGTACAAGTCTTCGGTGCCCGGGTGGGTCAGGTGTCGCGCATCGACCTTGACGGACCCCGGGTGCTGGTGAAATTCACCGTTGCGAAAAACATCCGGCTTGGAGACCGCACCGAGGCAGCGGTCAAGACCAAAAGCGTCCTGGGCACCAAGGTCTTTGAGGTCACCCCCCGCGGGGACGGCCGGCTGTCTGAACCGATTCCCCTCAATCGGACAACGCCGGCCTATCAATTACCTGACGCGCTTGGTGATTTGGCAGACACGATCAGCGGCTTGAACACCAATCAGTTATCCGGTTCGATGGCAACGCTGGCGCAGACATTCTCCGACACCCCGCCGGATCTCAAGGCAGCAGTTCAGGGCGTCGCCCGGCTCTCACAAACCCTCGACATGCGGGACGGGCAGCTGCGCAACTTACTGGCCAACACCAACAAAGTCACGGGCGTGCTGGCCGACCGCGCCGCCCAGATAGCCAGTTTGATCGCCAACACCAACGCCTTGCTGATCGAGCTAAAGAACCAGAGCAGCGCACTGGATTCGATCTCCTACAACGTCTCAGCACTGTCAAAGCAGCTGTCTGAGTTCATCGCGGAGAACCACGCCCAGTTGCGCCCGGCGCTGGACAAGCTCAACGGCGTGCTGACGATTGTCGACAATCGCAAAGATCGGGTGCAGAAGTCGATTCGAATGCTTAACGCCTACGTGATGTCGTTGGGTGAGGCGGTCGCCTCGGGCCCATTCTTCAAAGGCTATGTGGTCAACCTGCTTCCGGGACAGTTCGTGCAACCATTCATCGACGCCGCATTCTCCGATCTTGGTCTGGACCCCAGCGTCTTGCTGCCTTCGCAGCGCACCGAGCCGCCGCTGGGCCAGCCGGGGACGCCTCCTCTGCCGGTTCCGTATCCGCGCACCGGCCAGGGCGGGGATCCCAAACTGACGCTGCCCGATGCGATCACGGGCAAACCTGGCGACCCTCGCTACCCCTACCGGCCGCCGTTGCCCCAGCCTCCCCCTGGGGGGCCGCCGCCCGGCCCGCCGGCTGGTTATGAGCCCGCGCCCGATCGTCCTTCTGCGCCGGTCCCGCGACCGTCCAGCGGAGGGCCAACAGGCGGACCATCGCCCGTGCCCGTCGGGCCGCCCGGGGAGGCAGGACGGTGAGGGCACCGCGCAAGGCTAAGACGGGCCTGGCCGTCGTCCTGAGTCTGTTGCTCATCGGCGGCCTTATGACCGTTCAGCGCGCGTCTGATCAGATCGACCGGACGAACATCATCGGGTACTTCGCTAACAGCAACGGTGTGTTTGCCGGCGACGAGGTGCTGATCCTGGGTGTACCGGTAGGGAAAATAGCGAAAATCGAACCGCAACCCCAACGGGTGAAGATAACTTTCTGGTACGACCGCAAATACAAGGTGCCCGCGAACGTCAAGGCCGTGATCGTGTCCCCGGCGCTGGTTACTTCGCGGGCTATTCAGCTCACGCCTGCCTACGCGGCGGGGCCGGCCCTGCGCAACAACGCGGTGATTCCGGAGGAACGCACCGCCGTCCCCGTTGAATGGGACGACTTGCGCACACAGCTCGACAAGCTCACGCAGACGCTGCAGCCGACTCAACCAGGCGGCGTCGCTCCGCTGGGATCGTTAATCAATACAGCCGCGGACAACCTGCGCGGCCAGGGCACCGACATCCGCGACACGGTGATCAAATTATCGCAAGCCTTCTCGGTACTCGGGGACCACAGCAGCGACATTTTCGGCACCGTAAAGAGCTTGGCGACAATCGTCTCGGCCCTTCAAAGCAGTTCGGATTCGATGAGCCAGCTGAATCGGAACCTGGCATTTGTGACCGGATTGCTTGCTAATGATCCCGATGAAGTAGCCGCGGCGATCAGGGACCTCGATACCGCCGCCGGCGACGTCCAGCGTTTCGTGGCAGAAAACCGCGCGGCCATCGGCGTTACGTCAGACAAACTGGCATCTCTTTCCGGGACGGTCACCGACAGCCTCGACGACATCAAGCAGACCCTGCACGTCCTGCCGACAGCACTGGCGAACTACACCAACATTTGGCAGCCCACGCAAGGGGCGATAACCGGTGCGCTGGCGGTCAACAACTTCGCCGATCCAATCTCCTTTCTGTGCGGAGCCGTACAGGCGGCGTCGCGGCTGAATAGTCAGCAGGCCGCGAAGCTATGCGTGCAGTACTTGGCCCCGATCGTGAAGAACCGTCAGTACAATTTTCCCCCGCTGGGGGAGAACCTGTTCGTCGGCGAAAGCGCTCGTCCGAACGAGGTTACGTACAGCGAGGACCGCTTGCGTCCGGACTACGTGCCGCCAAGTCCGGATGCCCCGGAAACCACGGCGGCTCCGGCCGGGCAACCAGCGCCGGCCCACACCGCCCCGCCCTCGCCCGCCGAGGTGGTGGCAACCACCAACCCCGCCCAGGGGCTTTCCGGCATGATGGTCCCCCCAGAAGGGGGATCATGAGACGGTCCCGCTGGGTGGGCGTCACCGCAGGCCTGCTGGTGGCGCTCGCCGGCAGCCTATTATCGGGCTGCGGCTGGCGAGGCCTGAACTCCATCCTATTACCCGGCACTGCAGGCGGCGGCCCTGGCTCCTACGAGGTGAAGGCGCAAATGCCGGACGTCGTCAATGTCCAGCCGAACTCCCGCGTCCAGGTAGGCGACGTGACGGTCGGCACTGTCACTAACGTTGAACGTGAGGGCTGGCATGCACTGCTCACCATGCGGCTCGACGGCAACGTCAAACTCCCCGCCAACGCCACCGCCAAGATCGGTCAGACCAGCCTCCTCGGCTCGCTGGAGGTCGAACTCGCAGCGCCCACCAATGTCCCGGCCGAAGGCAGGCTGCGAAACGGGTCCCTAATTCCGCTCTCGGCCGCGGGCGAATACCCGACGACCGAGCAGACGCTGGCTGCATTGTCGCTAGTCCTCAACGGTGGGGGCCTGGGCCAGGTTCAAGACATCACCAAGACGTTAAGCACGGCGTTTGCGGGACGTGAGAAGGATCTGAAGAACCTGATCCAACAACTGGACCAGTTCATCGGTCATCTCAACGAGCAAACCGACGACATCATCAAAGCCACCGACAGCGTAAATAACCTCGCGGGACAGTTCGCCGAACAGAAACCCGTCGTTGACCGATTGCTAAGCACCCTTCCCGACGCGCTGGCGGTGCTCAAAGACGAGCGGGCAAAACTGGCCGACGCGGCCGACCAGCTGGGCAAGTTCAGCGCGCTGGCCGCCGACTCCGTCAATCAGACCAAAGATGCGCTCGTCCAGGAGTTGAAGGACCTCGGCCCGGTACTCGAATCGCTGGCTAACGCGGGTCCCTCCCTCACCCGCTCGCTGAGCTTTTTTACGGTGTTTCCATGGGTTAAAGAGCCGCTCACCAACTGGCTCCGGGGTGACTATGCCAACCTCACACTCATTGTTGACCTGACGCTGAGCCGGATTGATTCGGCGCTATTTACCGGCACCCGATTTGAGGGGAACTTGACCGAACTGGAATTGCAGTGGGGTCGCACCATTGGACAGCAGCCCAGTCCGTACACCAAGGGCAACCCACTCATCATTCCCTATCACCTGGATCAAGGACCGTAACATGCGTTTGGGCCTTCAAATCTGGATAAAGCTGAGCATTTTTGCTGCGGTGTCGGGCATCGCCGCCGCGGTGACAGTCTTCGGCTACATCAAGGTCGAGAACTTGATACCCGGTCTTGGGCAGTACAAGGTGACCGTCCAACTCTCACAAGCTGGGGGTCTATATAAGAGGGCGAACGTCACCTACCGCGGCACCTACGTCGGCCGGGTCAAGGACGTACGGATAACCCCCACCGGCGTCGACGCCGTGCTCCTCCTCAAATCAGGGCTCGACATCCCCTCCGATCTCGACGCGCAAGTCCACAGCCAATCGTCCGTCGGCGAACAATACGTTTCACTGCTGCCGCGCAACGGCAATTCCCGGCCACTGCGTGACGGTGACGTGATACCGGAGAACCACACGTCGGTGCCCCCGGACATCAACACACTGCTCAATGCGACCAACCGAGCCTTGGAGGCGATCCCGCGCGACAACCTGAAAACGGTGATCGACGAGAGCTACACCGCCGTCGGTGGACTCGGCCCGGAACTTTCCCGCATCGTCAAAGGATCCACCGCCCTGGCCACGGACGCGAGGAAAAACGTGGACTCTCTCACCGCCTTGATCGACCAATCACAGCCGGTGCTCGACTCACAGGCCGGCACCTCGCCCTCGATCCTGGCATGGTCAAAGCATCTCGCCACCATCACCGACCAGCTGCAAGGCCATGACGCAGCCGTCGCCGGTGTACTCGAAAAGGGCGGCCCGGCCGCCAACGAAGTACGTCAACTTTTCGACCGGCTGCGGCCCACCCTACCGATCATGCTCGCCAACTTGGTCAGCATCGGTCAGGTGGCCGTCACCTACCGGAACGACATCGAGCAGTTGTTAGTACTGCTGCCCCAGGCGACCGCGGTTCAGGCCGGCGGCGACGTACCCAATATGGGCACCAAACAGGCTTACCGGGGCTATTATCTCGACTTCAATCTGAACCTGAACCTGCCCCCACTATGTACCACCGGCTTCCTGCCGGCTCAGCAGCACCGAGTGCCCGAAGTAGATTACCCGGATCGCCCGGCAGGTGACCTGTATTGCCGGGCCCCCCAGGACTCGCCCTTGGCCGTGCGCGGCGTGCGCAATGTGCCCTGCGAGACGGTTCCGGGTAAACGCGCACCCACGGTCAAGATGTGTGAAAGCAACGAACATTATGTGCCGCTTAACGACGGCTTCAACTGGAAAGGTGACCCGAACGCCACCCTATCGGGCCAAGGCATCCCGCAGCTGCCACCCGGCTCACCGCCAGCGGTTGCGGGCCCGCCCGCCTCGGCGCCGCCGCCGATCGCCGCCGCCCAGTACGACCCGGCCACCGGCACCTACATCGGGCCCGACGGGCATCAATACACGCAATCCGATCTAGCCCAAACCGCGCCCAAGGATAAGACATGGCAAACAATGCTGATGCCGCCGGGCAGCTGACGAATATGACGCGCAGAACCACGACGACGGACGGAGCACGGTATGCGTGAGGCGGTTGACTTCCACGCGTCCCCGGGCGGCGACGTCGTCGACGCGGATGGGGACACCATCGAGTCTGATATAGACCCCACGGAGAACGCATCTACACCACGCTCCGCAGAATCGGTGTTCCACCTGCGGCCGACAATTCGCGTCTGTCTGACTATCGTCGTTGCCTTGTCTGTGTTGGTTGGATGGTTGGGATTTCGCAGCTACCAGACGCATCAGGCGCAGATCCAGCGAAACCAATTTCTGCAAGTGGCCAGGCAGGGCGCGCTGAACCTAACTACGATCGACTGGCGGCATGCTGACACCGATGTACAGCGCATCCTGGATGGGGCGACAGGACAGTTACACGACGATTTCGCCAAACGGTCGAAGCCGTTTATCGAGGTCGTCAAGCAAGCCAAAGCCATCACGGTCGGTACCATCAGCTCGGCAGGGCTGGAGTCGGAGACGGCCGACACCGCCCAGGTGCTGGTGGCCATGACTGTGCAAACGTCAGACGCCGCTGCGTCTGATCAGGCGCCACGAGCATGGCGAATGCGGATCTTCGTGCAGAAGACCGACGGTCAGGTCAAAGTCTCCAACGTCGAGTTCGTGCCATGAAGTTTCCGAAGTTGCTCCGCCGCGCGGACGATCACACCAATGTCGCCTCATCGGAGGAAGCGCCTGCCACGCCGGGCCCGACGGCGATCGCCGGGGACAAGCCGGACACCGATGTTGCGACTACCGAGGTCGACGAGTCAGGCGACCGTCAAAGTTCGACACCTGCGAAGCATCACATCCGCTGGGCGCGGGCGATCGTGTACGCACTACTGCCCGGCCTCGCGCTGTCGCTGGCCGTGGCCGCAGGCTTCCTGAAGTGGCAGGGCGGCTCCGCGCGCACCGCTCAGTTGGCCGCCACGGAATCCGTGCGTACCGCCACCGAAAGCACCATCGCTCTGCTGTCGTATCGGGCCGACAGCGTGGAAAAGGACCTCGAGGCCGCCCGGAGCAGACTCACCGGCAAGTTCCTTAACGCCTACACGTCACTGACCCACGACGTAGTCATCCCGGGAGCCAAGCAGAAGCACATCTCTGCGTCGGCCACGGTGCCGGCCGCAGCGCCGATAGAGGCGACCGGCAGCCATGCCGTCGTTTTGCTGTTCGTAAACCAGACCGTCACCATCGGCCAAGATTCGCCGACCAACAGCGCCTCCAGCGTCCGAGTCACGCTCGACAAAGTCGACGGTCGGTGGCTGATCGCTGAGTTCGATCCCATCTGAGCCCACGGTGATGCTGCACCAATCGTTTTCCTGCGGATCCGCCACCAATATGAGAATCTCATTAGTCGCGCTGGGCTCCCGAGCGAGGCTCCGTCAGGCCGCGGCGCGAGTCGCGAGCCAGTGGGTGCAGGAGTCGCTGCGCCAGATCGGCTTCGCTATGTAGTGGGCCCAGGGGGCGAGGCACTCTACATCGACCGTCATGATTTTCCGAGCGGACGAATTTGGGAGCGAGGGGCGTCGGAGTCAGCGCAAACTACCGATAGTCTGACTCGGCCTCGGAGATAAGCGCCCGGGTCATTTACCCCCCTCGGGCCAAACTCGTTGATACGCAGTGTGTTAGGCCCCGGCTGACACCGACACGACGCGTAATGTCCTAAAGCGCTGTCACAGCGACACTTTCGTGTCACCCAACGTGTCATCTTAACAATTGGAATCCTTCGGCGGGCACGATTTAGCGAAATCGTTGTCCCGGCGGCCGTTGCGATACGAAACCAAGCCAGGTCGCGCATTGAAATTCAACACAACCCTCTGGTTTTAGGATCCGCCACGAAGATGAGAACAATATGTCCGCCATTTCCATGAGAATTCTAGAGACCTGCATGTCAGGGCATCGCCGTCCGCCACGCAGCTTGAGAACCTACAGCCGCGAAAGGTGGGGCCAGAACCGACGTCCTGACCCCACCCGAGAGACGCGTTACTCCTTCACCGCATCGGCCAAGTACTGCTCGTACACGTCATCGGCGCTCTTGGCCTTGGTCACAACTTCCTCGACGGGGGCCAGCGGGTAATCGTTGTCGGCGAGCCAGCGCAGATACTCGCTGCTGCCCACGTGGTGGCCCCACCAGCCTGTGTTATTGCGCCAGGCGTCTTTGGGGGTCCGCGATTCCAGAGCGCCGAGCACCAGGGCCAGCGTGAGCACCTGGGCGCGCCCGTCGCCATTGGCGGGCAGATCGGCCACGAGCTTGGCCACGGCTTGGCCGCTGTCCACACCGAGCAGTTCGGCGGTGGTGTCCAGCGCGTTGTTGTTGGTGAGCAACGCGTTGTCACGAGCCAAGCAGTCAGCGACGAACATGGCCGCACCCTTAGGTGGGGTCTTACGCGCCAACAACTTTTTGACGAACTCTCGCCGCACACCGAGAGCGGCATCCCCGAGTTTGTTGAGCGCTAACACTTTCCGGCGCTCCCGCTTCTCGGTCTCGGCCTTGTCAAGCGCGGCTTGCTGACGTGCGGCCTGGCGAGCCTCGTCGTCCAAGTCGATCGCGTCGCCGGTGTCGGTGTCCACCAGTCCGGCCTGCCGCGCGAACCAGCTCTGCGGGGTCAGTGCTGCGGAACGGTAGTCGAGGCAGTAGTAATCGGGGGTGAACACCTCCTTGTCGGTGACCGTGTTGGCGTGGCGCAGCCCCTCGGCGGGTGTGGCGTCTGGCTGATCCTCGGTGTCCCAGTCCACGCTCTGTTCGTCCACGACCTCGCCGGTTTCCACGTCGCACAGGGCGGTGTCGTCGACGAGAAACACGGCCCAGTGGGCGGGGTTGGTGACAGCGGTGTCGTCGGCTTCGTCACCTTCGGCGGTCACCAGGTGGTGCAGCGGTATACAGGCCGGGTCCCACGACTCCGGGCGCTGCTCGAGGATGGTGAACCCCTTATCGGCGAAAGGCTGGGCGGCGTGGGCTCGGGCCTGGGCGGTGTCGCGTTCTTGCCGGAGCTGGGCGACCGTGTGCTCGAACCAGGTCCCCCCCGCCGACCTCATTAGCCGGTCCACCGCGCCGGGTATGTCCTCGAACTCGGTGATCGCAGCGGCTTCGGTCAGGCTGAGTTGACCGCTGGCCAGGGCGTCCATGGCGGTGGCCGACCGTGCTGCTGTGTGAGCAGCCTTTACGGCGTCCTTGCCGACAGATAACCGCTTGGCCACTTTGGCCACCGACAGCCCTGCATCGATCATCTGCTGGATGCCGCGTGCCCGCTGGGCGTCGGTGAGATCGCGCTTCTGATCGTTCGTCACGATCTGGTGCACGATGCGGTCGATGGTCTCCTGGCTGGCATCGGAGGCGGTGGACGGCAGCACGTAGACCGGAACGCTGGTCAAGCCGACCTCGCGGGCGGCAAGGGTGCGCCGCTGCCCGTTGCGGACCCGGATGACCTCGGTCCGCTCGGGGTCACGCACAGCCGTGATCGGCACCAGGACTCCGTTTTCGGCGATGTTAGCGATGAACGCCTTGCTCAATCCTGCGTCGTCGCGGACGTTGTCACCGATGTCGAGCAGCGTCGGGTCGAGGTGTTCCAGCGTCCCGATGGTCTGGTCGACGGCGGCGGCGTTGCTGTCGGTGTTGGTTGTGTCGGTCATGGTTGAACCTTTCTGTGTGCGGCAGGCGTTCACATGGCCGCCTGCTCTTTTTGCCTTCTGGCAATTGAGATTTGGCCCGGTATAGGGGCGCGGAGTGCAAGGTCCGGGCGCGCAGTTGGCCGCCGCGAGCGAAGCGCGCGTGTCGGGTAACTGCGCGAGCCTTGCGCCCGGAGCGAAGCGGAGGCCGTGGCCTTGGCGCGCAGCGAACCGCCGGGCAACAATCGAAAAAGCCAGAAAGGCAGACGAATATCGGCTTGGGCCGGGACGGTCCAAGCTGTTCAGTAGCGCCGCAGGCGCTTCAACTTCACTTCGACGCTACGATCGCGGAAATGGGACTTCGGCAGACCCGGCGTGGATGGGAGGAACCCCGCCCATCACGATGCCCCGAATGCGCCGCGGAGCTCGGCCCCAACCAGGTGCTTGTCGGAGTAGCGCACTGCCGCTGCGGACGGATGCACCGTTCCCACTCTTGTCGGCGCTGCGAGCACACGATTTACACTCCGCCCCTGGGTGATTCATGCCTGTTGCAGTCGCTTGACGACCGTCGATGAGAGACCAGGCCCATACGCCAAGTGTCTTGGTCTTGTCCAGGCGACCTCGGGAGCTGCGCGCGTTGGTAGGGTGGGAAGACCTGCGCCGGCATCGCCGGTCATACGCGACACGCCGAACCAGCTAAGCAGTCTTTTGCTGATAACCGTCAATTGATCGGAGCCACCGCGATATGGGCACCCCCGTTTGCTGAACGTAGGCAAACCAGTGCGAGTACCAGCCTGGGAATGCGCGGAATGTCCTGGGTGCCTACCTTTGCCGGCTTCGCCGGCTGAGCTGCGAAGACCCTGAAACGCACCGGCAGTTTCGTGCGGCCGGGCTCAAGGGTCACGAACTGAAATTGCCGCTGAGCTGTAGCGTTGAGGTAGCTAACCGGCCAGAGGCGGGGGGACTTGACCCCCTAAGTCCCGTTTTCACCGCAGACCCAGAGCTCACGGGCCGCGAAATCGAAGGTCAGTTGCCCGCGCCCGGTACCTGGGTAGAAGCGCGGGTCGCAAACGGGCGCGCCTAGTACACCGCGTTTTCACCGAAATTCCACCGGATTTTCGGCTGTAGCGAATTCCACGATGGCGGCCCTACCCGACCGGGGCAGCCGCGACGATTTGCCCATAACGCCTGCCGACGCGGCACGGCGCTGGCTGTTTATGCATCTGGACAGCGGTTATACGGGCGGCCGGCGGTTTTCTGCGGACGCTGAGAAGAGGTGGACCGCCTATCGTCAGGAACAGGCATCGACTCCAGAGCAAAGGACACCCATCGTGAGCGCACCGTTTGACCATCCGCTCGATATCCGGACCGACGAGCTGATCAGCGAGTTCATCAGCGCGATGGATTCGGCCGGCATCGCCGAGCAACCACACATCTTCGGTACCTTCCCGACTGATGGTGGCGACTGGCTTCAACCGATGCACGACGTCACCGCCGAGGGCTGGTATGTCCCCACCACATTTGGGCCGGCGCCGGGATACGTCATAACCCGAACCGCAACGATGTACCCCCTGTCGCAGCCAAGGGAACTCGCGCAGACCGCCGTCGCGCGGGAACCTGAACTTGCACTGCCAAGTGTGAGCAAAAATCCGGGCCTCGCGGAGTGGACCCTGTTTCTACACAACTGCATCCAAGAAGCTGCCCGGGACATCATCGACCGCGCCCTGTGCGCAGAGAACATCGACGATAGAGCTGGAATCATGACCGTCGAGTTCATCTCTCAGATGCGCGCTCGTGAAATCGCGCCCACCCGACAGCTTTCGTACACCTCGGCCAGGAGCTGCTGGACGGGGGCATGTGCGAGACCGACCTGGAAGCAGAAACAATCAGCGGAGTGGAGACTGATGGCTGGCTACTGGAACCGCCGCGTGATGCAGAGCTTTTCGACTACACCAACGAGCCGGTGCACCGCGCTAGCCGCTCCTACGTGATTACTCCTCGAGCTGAAAGATTCCTGCTACGCCAACCCAGCTCGCTGGCCAAGTCTGGTGCGGGGGTTCCTATAGTTTGCGTTCCGAGCGCTAGCAGGCATCCCTCGGTCGGCCCGCTGAACTTCGATGTTCGGGAAGATCGAGCAGAGATTTTCGATGAAATCGAGGACTACATCGCAGTCATCTGCCATGCGCTGAACCGGCTTGACGGCATAATCGACGAGTCGGAGATCGGGTGAAGCATCACGGGGCGGTGTTTCAAGTGGAAGGTCAGGTCAGCACATCGGGGCCGAGATAGCGAATGACCGGGGTTGCGCCGTCAAGGTCCCACAGGATCAGGTAATCACGGTCGGGGTCGGGGATGGTGATCGCCCATAGCCGGCCGGGCCGGATGAGGCGCCGGCGGACCGCCGCGGCAGCAGAATCGGCTTCGATGCGGTCGAGCCATTCGTCAATCCGCGCCGCTAAGGCGGGGTGGGCGTCGTAGAGCCGCACCAATTCGTCGTGAGGCTCCGGGTCCATCTCCAGCACATTCAGATCCTACCCCAATACCCCGTTGCCCCTAAGCCCCAATTGAACATCTGGGGCAAGGCGGGTTATCATTGACTATGTGGAACCCGTGGTGATTGAAGTGGATAGTCGGCGCCGAATCAGTCTGGGCAAACTAGGCCACCACGACAAGTATCTGGCGACCGAGCAGGCCGATGGAACGATCGTGTTGGAACCAGCGGTCATCTTGAGTGCAGCCGAACACGCTTATCTACGAAATCCATCGCTGCAGCGGCAAATTGAAGACAATCGAGCCCATCCCGAGCGGCGGCGCGGGAGGCCCTCTCGCGCTTAGGTTCTCTCCCAACTGCTTACCGCTTGCAGTCATCACCACTGCCCGCTATGAGAGAAGGCGGAGGCAGTCAAGCAGATAATGAGACCTCAAAGTTGCCGGGCGGCACGGGTGGTCGAAGGACAGTGGTAACTGCGTTTTGGGATGCCCCTATCGTCGCCCGGGCTTTCCGTACAAACCACCTGCCTGGCGGCTCAGAGTTGGTAGCTACCGCCCTGAATGGAGATGTGCGATCCAGTCAAAACCGCACCATCCCAACGGGTTTTCTCAATCAGAATGTCAGTAAGGCGGGCACCCGTCAGGTTGGCACCACGAAAATCGACGTTGTAAAGGGTTGCGCCATCCATGTCGGCTCCGGTGAGGTTCGCACCGCGGAAGTCGGTCGTTTGGGACCCGTTTAACTGGCATTGTCGCAGCTTCGCGTTCGTTAAATTCGCCCCCCGAAAATCAGCGCCACCGAGCGCGGTTTTGTAGAAATCCGCTCCTACGAGAACTGCGCCGAGCCATACCGAGTTACCGGCCTCGGCTTCGGAAAGGCGCATTCCGCAGGCTCGCGCGGCGGGCGCGGTCACGTGCGCCAAGTTTGCCCCCAGGGCGTCGAAACCATCGAGTTCTGCTCCGGTGAGGTCCGCCCCCGCGAGGACTGCCCCCAAGGATGCGGAAGCACCTATTAGCCGTGCTCCTACCAGCTTTGCCTTCTCGAAACTCGCCGTGCCAAGCCTGGCTCCGGTCAGGTCCGCGCCGGCTAGGTGACACCCGTCGAAGTCCACCGGCTGGGCTTGGCTGAAGTCAGCACCCCGCAGATCCGCGCGCGTGTAATCGGTTAGTCTGCGCAACAACAATGCCAACACCTGCGCGGCACCGCTGCGGACATGGTCTGAAACTCGGTAAGCCCCATCGCCTCGGACTACCGCACAGCACAGGTCTGTTGCGGCCCGAAGCACAGACGTTGTGGCCCCTTCGGGGCCGACCAGCTCAAACAGCGCTTGGAGTCCACGGCTGTGTGACTTTGACTCTTGTGCGCGCAAATCGTCGACGACGGCCTGAAAATCACGATCGGTGTACATATCCGCATTGTCGTGCAAGAGTGCGACACGGCGGTGGTTTACCCGTCCGGCCGCCCGGTGCGCCGCCGGTGTCCGTTCTCATTGAATCTGGGGCACATTTACTAGTCTGACCTGCATTGCCCCAGATTGGATGAGAATTTCGATCG
>NZ_LQPH01000113.1 GCF_002102255.1 Mycobacterium nebraskense | reverse complement strand
TGCTCCTTCCATCAGACTTGCCGGTCTTCGAGGGAACCTACGTCCGGATTCTTTTACACCGCGGCAGGGACACGACCACCAACGCCACAACGGTGCTCATCGGCGAGAACCGTTGGCGTACGCTGAACGACGCGGGCAGCACGCTGGTATCGCTCTTTACCGATGCTCTCCGCAGCGAAGGCGAAGAACCCAAATTCGATCTTGAGGCGACACTTCAGCGGAACGTGAGCCCCGTCTCCGAAGTACGCTCTGTCGACCTGCTGCCGTCATCGCTTGACCTCATCGACGTTCAGGACCGTCTGGCGTCGATGTCGTCGGGACGTTTTTATTCGAACAATCCAACAGATCTGTTGCGTCGGGCAGTCAAACCGATCCTCGATGAATACGACTACGTGCTCGTGGATTGTCCGCCGAACCTCGGCATTGTCACCCTCAATGGGCTGCGAATCAGCGATGGCTATATCGTCCCGACCATCCCAGATGTCCTGAGCACTTACGGCATTCCACAGATCCAGTCTCGGGTTAAGGCCTTTGCCGACAACCTCGGAGAGACGATCCATGAGCTAGGTATCGTCATCACTAAGTACCGAGCTGCATCGACGGTGCACAATACAACGATCAAGCGGCTCGAGGACGATGAGAACCTGCCAGCTGTGTTTGGCACCTGGGTACCAGAAGGAAACGCCATCGCTGCATCAGCCGAGTTCTCTCCGACCTCGACGCTTCGCCAGAAGTATGCATACCAAGGCGGATACGAGGTATTTCGGGCGTTGGCCAAAGAGTTCATCGCCGCGGTCGAGGAGATCGCGTGACAGACTCGACTGCGCTTGACTCGACGGTCGAGCGAGCTGCGCAAGCTCTAATCAAACTCGGTTCCTTGCGGCCTGAGCTCGCCTCGACGCTCGCGGAGTTTGTCAAAGTTGTTGCCGACGAGGCGGCGCGCACGCCCCGATTTAGCAATGCGCTAACTGCCGCGCTGAACTCTGCAGGCTCAACTTCGTTGAAACCGAAACGGACTGGACGTCGAGATCCCGGACCGATTGACCCTTTCGCTGTATATGGTGAAGTTGGGGAGGACGGCCTGAGGCGCCAGCTTTGCGAACTCGAACTCGAACAGTTGCGGAATATCGTGGCCGAACATGGCATGGACCACGATCGGCTCGCGATGAAGTGGAAAGATCCAGGACGCGTCATTGACCGCATCGTCGAAAAGGTCTCGGCGCGAGCTGTGAAAGGATCCGCATTTCGTTCAGGTACGGAGGGCACTCCAAGTTCAGGTACAAGCAAATGAGCGCCGTGGACACCCGAATCCCTGTGTATCGTCCGACAATTGCGAGATAGTGACGACTACGCCACGGGAGGCCCGTGACCCGGAATTGGGCAATCCCGGCCCTTCCGAGTTTTCCCCGGGGCCGGGGGGTGGTGGCGCCCGGCGAGGAGACCGCACCAAGCCACGGCGCAACGTACCGAGAACGTGCCCGCCGTTAGACCTAACCCACAGCCCTGGCCTCAGCGTGCGGGCGCGACCCGCCAAACCCAAGCAAGCGGTGCCCCGCCGGAGGGCTACCCCGGGGACTGGGTGGTGCGGTAAGCGCGGTGGGTCAATCATTGCGACCTTATCGAAGCACCCGACCCGTCGTCTCCGCGCACGCCGTAACCGTCGCCGCGTTCTTCCTCGGTCCTGGGCACTCGCATCGGCAGAAGCGATCTCAGCACACGGGCATACAGCATCTGTGCAAGCGTGAAACGCGGCCGCCCGAGGGGCGCAATACTGGGACGCGGGTCCGCGCCTGCTGGTAAGTCTGGTATTCAGTACGTCTAGCTAGCGCTCCAAACGGACATCGTGGGAGGTGGGGACGGTTGGCCGGCATCGACTTTGAACCCGACAAACGCACGGTGGAAGACCTGTTCGTCGGTGCTGACTACTACGTGATTCCACGCTTTCAGCGGCCCTACAGTTGGGACGCCGCGAACCTCGACGACTTTTGGCGAGATGTCGTATACGACAATGACATCGGCTACTTCATCGGCCCTATGGTGGCTTGGCGTGAACCGGGAAGCCCGATACGGCGACTCGTGGATGGCCAGCAGAGAATCACCACGATTGCGATAATATTTGCAGTCCTACGCGATCAATTTTCGAGCTTGGGGGAGGGGAACCTAGCGGAAGGAATACACCGTTACTTAGAGAAAGCAGATCGCAATAACGAACTTCGCTTCACCCTTGGAACCGAGGTGGAGTCACCATTCTTAGCGCAAGCAATTTTCAAGTCACCGCCAGATGCAACTGTCAAGCCGAATTCAGAAGAGGAGGCGGCGCTTTCCAAGGCGCTTGACGCGATCACGCGTCGAGTGCAGGAAGAGGTGAACAAACGCGTCACCCCAACCGAATGGCTACGCGACCTGCGTGACCGCCTCTTAGGCCTTCGTGTCATCTGGATCGAACACAGCAATGAGGACGATGCGTACGTTATATTCGAGACTCTAAACACCCGCGGTAAAGATCTTGAAGTGGTTGACCTCGTAAAGAATCACTTGCTGAATCGACTCCGTGGAACAGGAAACGCGGCTGCCGACACCGCCAGGACTACTTGGGATAAAATGCGGAACGAATTGGAGGGTAGTGACACACGAAAACGAATTGATCCCAATAGATTCATGCTTCACTGGTGGCTTTCACAAGAAGAGTACGTTGCTGAGCGCAAGCTCTTCCCAGCTATCAAGAAGAAAGTCGCCACAAAGTCGGCCGCCAAGACCCGTTTAGAGTCTTTAGCGCGCGATGCGCCACTCTATCGCGCAGCGACAGAGCCAGCCTCCCGGATTTGGCCAATCGAAGAGGAACAAGCCCGTCGAAGCCTAGCCGCGCTTGCTATCTTTGGAGTGGTGCAGCCAGCGCCGTTGCTGCTTTCTTTGATACGCGCACGAGAAGCTCCGACCAAGCTTAATGCCGCACAGTTCAGGAGCACGCTGACAGTGATCGAGCGCTTCCACTTTCAACACACGGTCGTGAGTCAGCTTCGTAGCAGTGGCGGAGTTTCAGAAATGTATGCAAAAGCAGCGCGCGAACTGTGTGCAGCAAGCGACAATCAGCAAAAACGGGCAGATGTCCTGAAAGATATACGTAAGAAATTAATTGATCGCCGACCTGATCGTGATCAATTTATTCTTGCCTTTCAGGAGCGGTTTTACTTTACTAACGAATTCACCCGCGACAGCAAACTGGTTCGATATGTACTTGAAAGTTTTTTGCGTGTCGCCCATCCGTCCACCAGTACCCAAAATCTAACTATTGAACATGTTCTTCCACAAAAGGAGCTTGTGTCGGGCGGAAGCTTACAAGTGGTTGGAGCAATCGGCAATCTCCTTCTTGTTAACGAAGACTTGAATTCTAAACTCGATGATGCTGACTTTTCAGCGAAGAAGGCGATCCTCCAGGGGGAGGGCGCTCACTATGACATCGGAGGCATTTGGATGCTTCCGATTGGACTGCTACATCTATTCAGGCACGAACGACGATGCTCGCAGGGGAAGCCTACGACAAAGTCTGGAAACTATGAGCACGGATACTTGCGGATGACTGCTTAACGGTGTTGCAGCGCGCCATTGCGCCTCTATAGCACCTTCCCAACTTGCTCACAAACCTGGCGCGCGAGCAGCGGAGGTACCGAATTGCCCAGTTGCGCTTGCTTGCTGGCGCGATTCCCTACAAGTTCGAACTCATCAGGGAAGGTGAATAAGCGCTTTATCTCCGCCACGCGTAGGCGGCGATTCTCCCAATGGAAGGGGCCGACGTTCGGGCCAGGTTGAGCTTGAATGGTCGGCGACGGCTTGTCGGGATCTAGCTTCAGAAGGAAGGACCAATACCGACTCCGCCACTGGAATAACGGATTCGGGTGCCCTCTCTCAGCCGTATAGTGAAGGTAATTGCTTCCTGGCGGGATCTCGGCGAGAAGCGGCGCGTATTGTCCGTGTACCTTCTCCTGCGGCTCCGGATCGCAGACCAAACCCTCGAGCGCGGTTCCTGCGGATACGAACGGTTTGGCGTTGTTGCCGGTCTGGCGTCGCTCCCAGTTTCCTCCATGCGATGCGACAGGTAGTTGGGGTGTCGACGTACCTTTCGGTGCTCCGACAATGAATAGGCGCGGACGGGCTTGAGGGACACCATAATTGGCAGCGTGGAGCACGCCGATCGTAAAACTGTACCCAGCCTCATCAATCTCTTGAAGAAGCCTCACCAGGGCTGGGCGGCTTGCCTTGTTGTTATAAGTCAGAGCATAAACGTTCTCTAAAACGAACGTGCGCGGCTGAGCCTCACGTAACACACGCGTGTACTCCTGAAGTAACGATGCATCTGGGTCTAGGCCGTGTCTGTTAATTGTGGACGCGGTGGTAGGTGATGATGGCGGCCAGGGTGACGCCGCCGAGGTAGGTCAG
>NZ_LQPH01000112.1 GCF_002102255.1 Mycobacterium nebraskense | reverse complement strand
CGAGGCCACTCCGCCCTCGGCGGACGACCACCAATCAGCCGACTCGCTGCCTGACAACAACGTGTCAGGTCACGACACCTAGCAGCCGGACGCGACCCAGCCAGGTGATGGCCCGCCTCAGTGGCCGAGCCGGCCCCTGCCCAACCGCAGGAGCAGGATCGCGAGGTCCTTACCGTCGGGACCGAGCTCGCTGTAGCGCTCGATCACCTTCATTTCGCGGCTGTGGACGAGCCGTGTGCCGCCGGATGCCATCCGTACCTTGCCGATCGCCTGAGACACCTCGGTGCGCCGCTTCACCGCGGCGAGGATCTCCGCGTCCAAGCGGTCGATCTCGTGGCGCAACTCGTCGACGCTCAACTCTTCGGCGGCCGCCGTCTGTGGGGTTTCCACCGTCTCAACCTTCATCTCTGCTAACTCCGCATTCTCGGGATGTGGGGGCTGTGGTCTCATCCGGTTTCGGGCCTCACAAAAGAGACGAGCCCCGATCTCCGGAAGTGGACCACGGGGCTCTCTGAAAGCAGCTAGACCACGGGGACCGCTAACCGGTACCCGTAGCAAAATCGGCGGCAGTTCGGGGTGGGGCGCTGCCGGCGGCACTGCGCGTTGAGCACTAAACGAGTGTGCCACTAAAAACAGCTTCGGCGCAAAAAGGGGCTTGTGAGCTGGCTATTGCGCGGTCGGCGACCGAACGGCGACTCCCGGTGTTCGATTGTGCCGACGCCCAGCCGTGGTGGCTCGCCGGTATGGATTCCATTTACACCGGGCGAAATTGAGCGCTTATCGCGGATTGCGCGAGATTGACGGCCAGGCAAACTAGAGCGCGATTATGAGTGGCTTTTAGACTCGGGTCTAATTGGTCACCGTTTCAAACGCCCGGCGCGTATTGGATTGCAAAACACCCTTTTTGCAGGCCCGGATATGCCCGGCGAAGGGTGGTCGGAGCACTAGCCTGGTCTGACGCCTGGGCGCGTTGCGTCGGTGGGCGGCGGTAAGTTTGGACCAACATGAGTGTGTACGCAACCGATGCCAATGTGGCCTCCGACGCAGATCAGCTGCTGGAGGGCCTCAACCCGCAACAGCGCCAGGCGGTGGTGCACGAGGGTTCGCCGCTGTTGATCGTGGCGGGGGCGGGCTCGGGCAAGACCGCGGTGTTGACGCGCCGCATCGCCTATCTGATCGCAGCGCGCGGTGTCGGGGTGGGGCAGATCCTGGCCATCACCTTCACCAACAAGGCCGCGGCCGAGATGCGTGAACGCGTGGTGCGCTTGGTGGGCAACCGGGCCCGTGCCATGTGGGTGTCCACCTTCCACTCGACGTGCGTGCGCATCCTGCGCAACCAGGCGTCGCTGATCGAAGGCCTCAATTCCAACTTCTCTATCTATGACGCCGACGATTCCCGCCGTCTGCTGCAGATGATCGGGCGCGACATGGGGCTCGACATCAAGCGCTACTCACCCCGATTGCTGGCGAACGCGATCTCCAACCTGAAGAACGAGCTGATCGACCCCGCCGAGGCGGTGGCCAAACTAACGGATGATTCCGACGACCTGGTCCGCACCGTGGCCTCCGTTTACGGCGAATACCAGCGGCGGCTGCGCGCGGCCAACGCGCTGGACTTCGACGACCTGATCGGCGAAACCGTCGCAGTACTGCGGGCCTTCCCGCAGATCGCCCAGCACTACCGTCGCCGGTTCCGTCATGTTCTGGTCGACGAGTATCAGGACACCAACCATGCGCAGTACGTGCTGGTGCGGGAACTGGTCGGTCACGACGGCACGGAATCGCCCGACGATGTGCCGCCGGCGGAATTGTGCGTGGTCGGCGACGCTGATCAGTCGATTTATGCGTTCCGCGGTGCCACCATCCGCAACATCGAGGACTTCGAGCGCGACTATCCGGAAGCGACAACCATTCTGCTGGAACAGAATTACCGCTCGACGCAAAACATTCTGTCGGCGGCCAATTCCGTGATAGCGCGGAACTCCGGACGGCGGGACAAACGGCTGTGGACCGACGCCGGCGCCGGCGAATTGATCGTCGGCTACGTCGCGGACAACGAGCACGACGAGGCCCGGTTCGTGGCGGAGGAGATCGATGCGCTCGCCGACCGGGGCGAGATCAGCTACAACGACGTGGCCGTGTTCTATCGCACCAACAACTCGTCGCGGTCGTTCGAAGAGGTGTTCATCCGCGCGGGCATTCCCTACAAAGTCGTTGGGGGAGTGCGGTTTTACGAGCGCAAAGAGATCCGCGACATCGTCGCCTATCTGCGGGTGCTGGACAACCCCGGTGACGCGGTCAGCATGCGGCGCATCCTCAACACCCCGCGCCGCGGCATCGGTGATCGTGCCGAGGCTTGCGTGGCGGTGTACGCCGAGAACACCGGCGCGAGTTTCGCCGACGCGCTGGTGGCCGCGGCCGAAGGCAAAGTGCCGATGCTCAATTCGCGCGCGGAGAAGGCGATCACCGGTTTCGTCGAACTGCTCGACGAGCTCCGGGGCCGCCTCGACGAGGATCTCGGCGATCTGGTCGAGTCCGTGCTCGAACGTACCGGATACCGCCGGGAGCTGGAGTCCTCCACCGATCCGCAAGATCTGGCCCGCTTGGACAACCTCAACGAACTCGTCAGTGTGGCACACGAATTCAGCACCGACCGGGCCAACGCCGTCGCGTTGGGCGAGTCGTTACAGGCCCCGGACGACGAGGACGTGCCGGACACCGGTGTGCTGGCGGAGTTCCTGGAACGGGTATCGCTGGTTTCCGACAGCGACGAGATCCCCGACGACGGCGCCGGCATGGTCACCCTGATGACGTTGCACACCGCCAAGGGGCTGGAGTTCCCGGTGGTGTTCGTCACCGGCTGGGAGGACGGAATGTTTCCGCATATGCGGGCGCTGGACGATCCGACCGAACTGTCCGAGGAGCGGCGGCTGGCCTACGTCGGCATCACCCGCGCCCGCCAGCGGCTGTATTTGAGCAGGGCCATCATCCGCTCCTCCTGGGGGCAGCCGATGCTGAACCCGGAATCGCGCTTTTTGCGGGAGATTCCGCAGGAACTCATCGAGTGGCGGCGCACCGCGCCGGCCCCGTCGTTCAGCGCGCCGGTGAGCGGCGCCGGCCGGTTCGGTACGCCGCGCGCGGCCCCGACCCGCTCGGGCGCGGGCAAGCGTCCGCTGCTGGTGCTCGAGCCCGGCGACCGGGTGACTCACGACAAGTACGGGCTGGGCCGCGTCGAGGAAGTGTCCGGGGTAGGCGAATCAGCCATGTCGCTCATCGATTTCGGCAGCGCCGGACGAGTCAAGCTGATGCACAACCACGCCCCGATCAGCAAGCTCTAGCCGCCACGGGCGCGTAGCCCATCACTCACACGGATAGCGCCTGCGGACCATTAGATGATTCGGGAATCCGATATCGCAGGTGATAGCGGATTCGAAAGTCGCCTAAAGGTCGGCCGGGCTCGCACCCGGGTCAGACCTCCAGCCAGCGTTTGGTTCGCGGGTGCATGGCCAGCACCACGCTGGCGATCGGCAGCAACGGCAGCAGGTGCACGATCCACGCGACACGGGCACCCGCGATGAACACACCGATGTAGGTCAGCACCGCGACCACGGCGCCAACCACGATGAGGTAGCGCCCAAAAGGCCGGTGCTGCAGCAACATGATCACGCCGGAAACGGTGGTGATGGCGAACACCAGGGCGAGGAACGCCACGGCGATGCAGAACAGGCGGTCGGTCCGCCACCAGCCGGCGATCAGGTCGGTCGCCACCACCGAGGTGGCCCACCCACTGATGATGCTGACCGCGCAAGCGGCGACGGCGGTCCGGTCGCTCGGCACATCGGCCGGCGCACCCAAAGTTGCTCGGCGCCCCGCGCGAGAAGCGCCCTGGTACGGCGGTGGCTGTGACGGAATGTGGGTGGTCGGGGATTCCGCCGCTACGGGGACCGGTCCGGTGGGTGCCCGGCGGATGATCCGCGTCTTGGAGTCCGACGGGGAAGTGGACTCGGGCGGCTGGGGACCGGGAAGCGGTTGATTCGGCGCGGTCACCTCAACCAGCGTAGTTACCGACCATAAGACCCCGCTTAGCCAGCCACGGCACGGGGTCGATTCGTTCGGTGCCGCCCTGGAGCACCTCGAAATGCAGGTGCGGGCCGGTGGAGTTACCCCGGTTGCCCATGGTGGCGATCTGGTCGCCGGCCATCACGCGCTGGCCGGCGCTGACCAGCGTGGTGTTGACGTGGCCATAGAGCGTCACCGTGCCGTCGGCATGGCGCAGCTTGACCAGCATGCCGTAGCCGGCGGCGGGGCCCGCATCGATCACGACGCCGTCGGACACGGCGAAAATCGGTGTTCCGATCGAGTTGGCCAGGTCGACGCCGGCGTGCAGGACGCCCCAGCGGTAACCGAAGTTAGAGGTGAAGATGCCCTTCGTCGGCATCACATACAGCGGTTGCTGCAATCGCGCCTCACGCTGAGCGCGATCGTTGGCGAAAGCAACGCCCTTGGCGAGCTCTTGGTTGTGTACCGCGGCGGTCGCGACCGGCTCGAGCGCGACCACCTGGGCGCCGCGGATGGTGTTGTTGCCCGACCCGCCGGTGAGCGCCGACGCGTTCGCGGTCAGCACGGCGTCGGTCTTGGGCGTATCGGCGTGGCTGGTTGCGGTGTGGGCGGCCGCTGCGGCCGCGCCGGCGGCCATCGCCGAGATCAGCAGGCGACCCCTGGCCGCGCTGGTCGGTTCCTTGCGATGCTGCCCGCCGCGTCGTCCCACACCCACAACATCGACGGTGTGCGTGCGACCCGGACGCGGAGCGGCCGCGGGTTCGACGACCACGCGCGGCAACACCTCGGTTACCGGGGCGGCCAGCCACAGCGTGGCCGGATCGTCGGCCTCGTTCAGGTCGTCAAGCTCGGGAGCCAGCAACACTTGCGCTTCGTTGTCGAAGGGCGAGTCGTTGCTGTAGTCGAGCTCGCCGAGATCGCTGACCTCGTCGCGCCAATCGAAGTCATCGAAGTTGAAGCCGTCGAGCGGGAGGATTTCGGTGACTTCGTTGCGATCGGGCTCAATTCCCCGGCCGCCGGCCGCGCGACTAACCCTCACCACGCCTGCTGTTTCAGCAGTAGAAGGAGCCAAACGGTGCTGGGACAAGCTGAAATGTCCTCGTATCGTGACCATAACGTTATCTGGACCCTAGGACGGTATCCGCTAACTCGCGGAACTGGCAACCTCGTCGCGCAATCCGGTGGAAATTGTGATTTGGGTCACGAACCGGGTGCGCCGGGATGCCGTGAGCTGTGCCACATCGCCGGACGCGCCGGAAAGGGCCGGTTGGCCAGTGGATACAGTTCGTCCGTGCGAGTTGCCGAGCGCGGCACCGCCCATCAAGAGGCCTAGAAGTTGAGTCGAGCGAAGACAGAGAGTCCATGGACCTTTTCGAGTATCAAGCAAAAGAATTGTTCGCCAAGCACAACGTACCGACTACTCCGGGACGGGTGACCGACACCGCCGAGGGCGCCCGGGACATCGCCACCGAAATCGGTCGTCCGGTGATGGTCAAGGCGCAGGTGAAGGTCGGCGGTCGCGGCAAGGCGGGGGGCGTCAAGTACGCGGCGACTCCCGAAGACGCCTACGAACACGCCAAGAACATCCTCGGCCTCGACATCAAGGGTCACGTCGTCAAGAAGCTGTTGGTCGCCGAGGCCAGCGACATCGCCGAGGAGTACTACATCTCCTTCCTGCTCGACCGGGCCAACCGCACCTATCTGGCCATGTGCTCGGTGGAGGGCGGCATGGAAATCGAGGAGGTCGCCGCCACCAAGCCTGAGCGGCTGGCCAGGGTTCCGGTCAACGCCGTCAAGGGTGTCGACCTTGCGACCGCGCGTTCCATCGCCGAGCAGGGCCACTTGCCGGCCGAGGTGCTCGACGCGGCCGCGGTGACCATCAACAAGCTGTGGGAGCTCTTCGTCGCCGAGGACGCCACCCTGGTCGAGGTCAACCCGTTGGTGCGCGACCCGCAAGATCGAATCCTGGCGCTGGACGGCAAGATCACGCTCGACGCCAACGCCGACTTCCGTCAGCCCGGCCACGCCGAGTTCGAGGACCGCGACGCCACTGACCCGCTGGAGCTCAAGGCCAAGGAACACCACCTCAACTACGTCAAGCTCGACGGCCAGGTCGGCATCATCGGCAACGGCGCGGGCCTGGTGATGTCGACCCTCGACGTCGTCGCCTATGCCGGGGAGAAGCACGGGGGCGTCAAGCCGGCCAACTTCCTCGACATCGGCGGTGGCGCCTCGGCGGAAGTGATGGCCGCCGGGTTGGACGTGGTCCTGGGCGACCAACAGGTCAAGAGTGTGTTCGTCAACGTCTTCGGCGGCATCACCTCTTGCGACGCGGTGGCCACCGGCATCGTCAAGGCGCTGGAAATCCTCGGCGACGAGGCCAACAAGCCGCTGGTGGTGCGCCTCGACGGCAACAACGTCGAGGAGGGCCGCCGCATCCTGGCCGAGGCCAACCACCCGCTGGTGACAGTGGTGCCGACGATGGACGAGGCCGCCGACAAGGCCGCCGAGCTGGCGAGCGCCTGAGAAAGGACTTGGAAACGTGTCGATCTTCTTGAACAAAGACAACAAGGTCATCGTCCAGGGCATCACGGGCAGCGAGGCCACCGTGCACACCGCCCGAATGCTGAAGGCGGGCACCCAGATTGTGGGCGGCGTCAACGCGCGCAAGGCGGGCACCACCGTCACGCACGAGGACAAGGGCGGCCGGATTATCAAGCTGCCGGTGTTCGGCGGCGTCGCCGAGGCGATGGAGAAGACCGGCGCCGACGTGTCGATCATCTTTGTGCCGCCGAAGTTCGCCAAGGACGCGATCATCGAGGCCATCGACGCCGAGATCCCGCTGCTGGTGGTCATCACCGAGGGAATTCCGGTGCAGGACACCGCGTTTGCGTGGGCCTACAATGTGGACAAGGGCAGCAAGACCCGCATCATCGGCCCGAACTGCCCCGGCATCATCACGCCCGGCGAGGCGCTGGTGGGCATCACGCCGGCCAACATCACCGGTTCGGGCCCCGTCGGGCTGGTGTCCAAGTCCGGCACGCTGACCTACCAAATGATGTACGAGCTACGCGATTTCGGGTTCTCGACGTCGATCGGCATCGGCGGGGACCCGGTGATCGGGACCACCCACATCGACGCCATCGAGGCGTTCGAGAAGGACCCCGACACCAAGGTCATCGTGATGATCGGTGAGATCGGCGGCGACGCCGAGGAGCGTGCCGCCGACTACATCAAGGCCCACGTCTCGAAGCCGGTCGTCGGGTACGTCGCGGGATTCACGGCGCCAGAGGGCAAGACGATGGGCCACGCCGGCGCCATCGTGTCCGGCTCGTCGGGCACCGCGGCCGCCAAGAAGGAAGCCTTGGAGGCGGCCGGCGTCAAGGTCGGCAAGACCCCGTCGGCGACCGCGGCGCTGGCCCGGGAGATCCTGCAGAGCCTGTAGCGGGTCGCCACCATCGAACCGTGGCGATCGCGAGCGCGGCGTGGCCGGGCGAAGCGGGTCGCCACCATCGAACCGTGGCGGCCCCCCGATTAGGCCTGGGGACGGACCTGCGGTAGATAGTGGGTCTATGAATCTCGACCCGAACACCCCCGTCCTCGTCGGCGTGGGGCAGGCCGCGGAGCGCATCGACGACCGGAACTACCGCGGAATGTCGCCCGTCGAGCTGGCCGCCGCGGCGGCCAATGGCGCCGTCGACGACTGTGGTGCCGAGGACGTCGCGGCGGCGATCGACACCGTGGCCGGTGTCAGGCAGTTCGAGATCTCCGGCATGATCAATGCGCCGCTGGGGCGGTCGAACAACTACCCGCGATCCGTGGCCAACCGCGTCGGCGCTTCGCCCGCCCGCGCAATTCTCGAGATCGTCGGCGGCCAGGGACCCCAGCACCTGATCAGCGAGCTGGCCGGCGAGATCGCCGCGGGCCGCTCTCGGGTGGCGATGGTGTTCGGTTCGGATGCGACGTCGACACTGCGCTACTTCGCGAAAGCCGAAGCCAGGCCCGACTTCACCGAGACGGTCGACGGTGACTTGGAAGACCGGGGCCAGGGCATCGAGAAGCTCGTCTCGCGCTACACCGTCATTCACGGTCTGACCAGCGCGCCGATCCAGTACGCGCTGCTGGAGAATGCCCGGCGGGCCGGGACCGGCCTGGGGCCGGCGGAGTACCGGCGGCAGATGGGTGAGCTGTTCGCGCCGTTCACCAAGATCGCCGCCAGCAACCCGTTCGCCGCCGCACCGGTGGAGCGCACGGTCGACGAGCTGATCACCGTGACCGAGCGCAACCGGATGATCGCGGAGCCGTACCCGCGGCTGATGGTCGCCCGCGACCAGGTGAACCAGGGCGCGGCCGCGCTACTGATGTCGGTCGACGCGGCGCGTCGCCTCGGGGTGCCCGAGGAGAACTGGGTGTACCTGCACGGCCACGCCGACCTCGAGGAGCAGGCCCTGCTGCAGCGCCCCGATCTCGGGCATGCGCCGTCGCATGTTCTGGCGGTGCGCGAGGCGCTGGCGATGGCCGGCATCGGCATCGATGATGTCGCCACCTTCGATCTGTACAGCTGCTTTCCGGTGCCGGTGTTCAACATCTGCGACGGCATGGGCATCGCGCCCGACGATCCGCGCGGCCTGACCCTGACCGGCGGTCTGCCGTTTTTCGGCGGGGCCGGCAACAACTATTCGATGCATGCCGTCGCCGAGACCGTCGCGCAATTGCGAAGGACCCCGGGTGAATTCGGTCTCGTCGGCGCCAACGGCGGCATCCTGAGCAAGTACTCGGTCGGCGTGTACTCCACCACTCCGGCGGGATGGAAGCCCGACCGCAGCGCGCAGGCGCAGCAGCAGGTCGCCAACTGGCCGACTGAGGCGGTGACCGAGAACGCGGACGGTGTCGGCACCGTCGAGACCTATACGGTGCGGCGCGACGACGGCCGCCCGACCGGGATCATCATCGGCCGGCTGGACGACGGTAGCCGGTTCCTTTCCACCACCGAAGACGACGAATTGATCGCGCTGCTGATCGACGGCGACCCGCTGGGACACTCGGTGCGGGTCCGCTCCTTCGACTACGGCAACCGCTGCACGTTGGCCTGACGCCGGGTCCTTCCGCGACACATAAACCACGCACACGACACGCCCGGTGCGGGTCGCCGTGGTTTAAGTCTCGCGGATACGAAGGGTTCTCAGACGAGGGCGGCCAGCTTGCCGGCCAGCCGCTCGACATAGGCGACGACCTCGTCCTCGGCGCGGTCCGGCAGGCCGAACAGCACCTCGGTCACCCCGAGCTCGGCCCATTTGGCGAGCTTCTCGGGGACCGGCTTGAAGTCCAGCGCGACGATCTGTGGGGCGCCGTCGCGGCCGGCGGCCGCCCAGGTGTCCTGCAGCAACTTCACCGGTTCGTCGATATCGAAGTCGCGCGGAGTGGTGATCCAGCCGTCGGCGCTGCGGGCGATCCACTTGAAGTTCTTCTCGTTTCCGGCCGCGCCGACCAGCACGGGAATGTGTGGCTGCACGGGCTTGGGCCACGCCCAGCTGGGCCCGAACTTGACGAACTCGCCGTCGTAGGCGGCTTCCTCTTTGGTCCACAGCTCCCGCATGGCTTCGATGTATTCGCGCAGCATGGTGCGGCGCCGCGCGGGCGGCACGCCGTGGTCGGCGAGCTCGTCGGTGTTCCACCCGAACCCGACGCCGAGGCTGACTCGCCCGCCGGACAAATGGTCGAGGGTGGCAATGCTTTTCGCCAACGTGATCGGGTCATGTTCGACGGGCAGCGCCACCGCGGTGGACAGCCGCACCCGCGACGTGACGGCGCAGGCCGCGCCCAGACTTACCCATGGGTCTAGTGTCCGCATGTATCGGTCGTCCGGCAGCGATTCATCACCCGTCGTCGGATGGGCGGCCTCCCGCTTGACCGGGATGTGGGTGTGTTCAGGCACGTAAAAGGTCGTGAAGCCGTGTTCGTCGGCAAGCTTCGCGGCCGACGCCGGAGAGATGCCACGGTCGCTGGTAAAAAGCACAAGCCCGTAATCCATGGAGAGAATTAGAACGTGTTCTACCTCCGCTGAGCAAGCTGCCGCCGTGGCCGCTGTCCCGAAGTGCGCTAGCGTGGTTGATCGATCGCGTCGCAACGCAACCGCCGTGCACGGCGTTTATGGAACGGCGCGCCCGCAAGCACAGCGTCGCGACCCAACTGTGGCGCCCGCAAAGGCACTTCAAGGCACTGGAAGCAACAGGAGGAGCCATGACCTACTCGCCCGGTAGCCCCGGATACCCACCCGCGCCGTCCGGCGGCTCCTACGCAGGCGCCACCCCGTCGTTCACCAAGGACGACGACGGCACGTCGAAGCTCCCGCTCTACCTGAACGTCGCTGTGGTCGTGCTCGGCCTGGCGGTGTATCTGCTGAATTTCGGGCCGACGTTCACCATCGGCGCCGACCTCGGCCCGGGCGTCGGCGGACGTGCCGGCGATGCGGGTACCGCGGTCATCATCGCGGTGCTGGCCGCGCTGCTCGCGGGGCTTAGCCTGCTGCCCAAGGCCAAGAACTACGCCGGAATCGTCGCGGTCATCGCGGTTCTGGGTGCGTTGCTCGCCGTCACCGAGACGATCAACCTGCCCGCCGGGTTTGCGGTCGGCTGGGCGATGTGGCCCCTGGTGGCGTGCAGCGTGCTTCAGGCGATCGCCGCTGTCGTCGTCGTTCTGTTGGACGCGGGCGTGATCACGGCGCCGACGCCGCGGCCGAAGTACGACCCCTACGCCCAGTACGGGCAGTACGGGCAATACGGGCAATACGGCCAGCAGCCCTACTACGGTCAGCAGGGCGGCCAACAGCAGCCGCAGCACCCCGGCTACGGGTCGCAGTACGGCGGTTATCCCGCCAGCCAGGCCCCCACCCAAACCGCCGTTGCGACCGGCGGTTTCGGTGCCCAGCCCGCGCAGTCCGGGCCGCAGCCGGCCGCGCAGCAAGGACCGTCCACGCCGCCCACCGGCTTCCCCAGCTTCAGCCCGCCGCCCGCGGCCGGTGCGGGCTCCGAGGGTTCGGCACCCAATTACTCCAACCAGGCCGGGGGCCAGCAGCCCTACGGCCAGGGCCAGGAGCAGTCGCCCTCGTCGCCGTCTGGTCCAGCGCCGTCCTAACCATGCGCCTTCGCGCCTAGTCGGGGACGTGCGCCAAGAGTGACACGGGTGGAGGACAACCGGCCAGCGGGCGCTCGCCAGGCGCGTGACCTGGTCCGGGTCGCGTTCGGCCCGGCCGTGGTGGCCTTGGTCATCATCGCCGCGGTCACGCTGTTGCAGCTGTTGATCGCCAACAGCGACATGACCGGGGCGCTGGGCGCGATCGCCAGCATGTGGCTGGGCGTGCACCAGGTGCCGATTTCGATCGGCGGCCGCGAACTGGGCGTGATGCCGCTGCTGCCGGTGCTGTTGATGATCTGGGCAACGGCGCGCAGCACGGCTCGGGCCACCTCTCCGTATTCCTCGTGGCTGGTGGTCCGCTGGGTCGTCGCGTCGGCGCTGGGCGGCCCCCTTTTGATCGCGGCGATCGCCATGGCCGTCATCCATGACGCCTCGTCGGTGATCACCGAGCTGCAGACGCCCAGCGCCCTGCGCGCGTTCGCCAGTGTGCTCGTCGTGCATGCCGTCGGTGCCGCGATCGGCGTGTGGTCCCGGGTGGGCCGACGGGTGTTGGCGGTGTCGTCACTCCCGTTTTGGCTGGGCGACGCGCTGCGCGCCGCGTCCGCCGGTGTGCTGGCGCTGCTCGGGCTCTCCGGCTTGGTCACGGCGGCTTCGCTGGTGGTGCATTGGGCGACGATGCAAGACCTCTACGGGATCACCGATTCGATATTCGGGCAGTTCAGCCTCACGGTGCTGTCGATGTTGTACGCGCCCAACGTCATTGTCGGCGCCTCGGCGATGGCGGTGGGGTCCAGCGCTCACCTCGGCTTCGCGACGTTCAGTTCGTTCACCGTCTTCGGCGGCGACATTCCGGCGCTGCCGATCCTGGCCGCCGCCCCCAGGCCGCCGCTGGGCCCGGTGTGGGTCGCGCTGCTCATCGTCGGCGCGGCGTCCGGGGTGGCGGTCGGACAGCAATGCGCTCGGCGTGCGTTGCCGCTGATTCCGGCAATGGCCAAGCTTCTGGTCGCTTCGGTTGTCGGCGCGCTGGCGATGTCCTTGCTCGCATACGGCGGCAGCGGGCGGCTGGGAAACTTCGGCGATGTCGGCGTCGACCAGGGCGCATTGTTGATCGGGGTGTTCTTCTGGTTCTCGGTCGTGGGCGGGATCACGCTGGTGATGACCGGTGGCGTCACGGCCCGGCCCCGCCGACCCAAGCCCGTGCCGGCCGCGGCCGAAGAACCGGCCGACTTTGCCGGGGTCTTGGACGAGCCGGACGACGAGCCGGACGACGAGCCGCCGGCGGATTTTGCCGATCACGACGACTTCGCCGCGCACGACGCGCTGGTCAGCGACGACGACGCATCGGTGAGCGACGACGACGTCGCGCCGCCTCCCGACGAAGCGGAGCCGACCGCGACCGACCGCGAGCGCGGCGAGTAGCTCCCACTAGGCTCTCTCCTTGTGGCCGAACCGCTCCATGTGCCCCCGAGTGCGCCGGCGCGGGTGGTGGTGCTGGCGTCGGGCACCGGGTCGCTGCTGAGCTCCCTGCTCGACGCCGCCGTCGGCGACTACCCGGCCCGCGTGGTCGCGGTCGGTGCCGATCGCGACTGCCTGGCCACCGAGATCGCCGCGGGGGCGGCACTGCCGACTTTCACCGCCCGGCTCGCCGATCACCGTGACCGCGCCGCCTGGGATGCGGCCATCACCCAAGCCACCGCCGCGCACTCGCCCGATCTGGTGGTGTCGGCGGGCTTTATGAAAATACTTGGGCCCCAGTTCCTTTCGCGTTTCTACGGACGGATCATCAATACGCATCCGGCATTGTTGCCGGCCTTCCCGGGTGCGCACGGCGTGGCCGACGCGTTGGCCTACGGCGTCAAGGTCACAGGTTGTACGGTGCACCTGGTGGATGCCGGGACGGACACCGGGCCGATCTTGGCGCAGCAATCCGTGCCGGTGCTCGACGGCGACAGCGAAGAGACCCTGCATGAACGCATCAAGGTCACCGAACGGAAGCTCCTGGTGGACGTGGTGGCCGAGATCGCGACCGGCGGCCTGACCCTGGTCGGAAGAACAGCGACGATCGGACGAAAGGCGACCCAGCAATGAGCACCGACGACTGGCCGGAGACGGCGAAAAGGCCGATCCGCCGCGCGTTGATCAGCGTCTACGACAAGACCGGGCTCGTCGAACTCGCGCGGGGACTGGCGGAGGCGGGCGTCGAGATCGTCTCGACCGGATCGACGGCGAAGACCATTGCCGAAAAAGGGATTCCGGTCACGCGGGTGGAGGAGCTGACCGGCTTTCCCGAGGTGCTCGACGGCCGCGTCAAGACGCTGCACCCCCGGGTGCATGCCGGCCTGCTGGCCGATCTTCGCAAACCCGAGCACGTCGCGGCGCTAGACGAACTCGGGATCGCGGCGTTCGAACTCGTCGTCGTCAACCTGTATCCGTTCAGCGAGACCGTCGATTCCGGCGCGAGCATCGACGAGTGCGTCGAGCAGATCGACATCGGCGGGCCGTCGATGGTCCGCGCGTCCGCGAAGAACCACCCCAGCGTGGCGGTGATCACCGACCCCCGCGGCTATGACGGGGTGCTTGTCGCGGTGCGTCACGGCGGCTTCACCCTCGGCGAGCGCAAAAAGCTCGCGGCGCTGGCGTTTCAGCACACCGCGGAATACGACATCGCGGTGGCGGGCTGGATGGAGTCGACGCTGGCGCCCGAGCATCCGCCGACGGCGTTCCCCAAGTGGTTGGGGCGCAGCTGGATCCGCTCGACGATGCTGCGCTATGGCGAGAACCCGCACCAGCAGGCGGCGCTCTACAGCGACCCCGGTGCCTGGCCGGGACTGGCGCAAGCCGAGCAGCTGCACGGAAAAGAGATGTCGTACAACAACTTCACCGACGCGGATGCGGCCTGGCGGGCCGCCTTCGACCACGAACAGACCTGCGTCGCAATCATCAAGCACGCGAACCCCTGTGGGATTGCCATTTCGTCGGAATCGGTGGCCGACGCGCATCGCAAGGCCCACGAATGCGATCCGCTGAGCGCCTTCGGTGGCGTCATCGCGGCCAACACCGAGGTCAGCCTCGAGATGGCCGAGTATGTGAGCACGATCTTCACCGAAGTCATCGTCGCGCCCGCGTACGCGCCGGAGGCTCTGGAAGCCCTGACGCGCAAGAAGAACGTCCGGGTGCTGGTGGCCTCCGAGCCGCTGACCGGTGGCACCGAGCTGCGGCCGATCAGCGGTGGGCTGCTGGTGCAGCAACGCGACGAGCTCGACGCGCACGGCGACAACCCGGCGAACTGGACCCTGGCGACGGGGTCGCCGGCCGATCCGGCGACGCTGACCGACCTGGTCTTCGCGTGGCGGGCGTGTCGCGCGGTCAAGTCGAACGCCATCGTGATCGCCGGCGGCGGCGCCACCATCGGCGTCGGCATGGGACAGGTGAACCGGGTGGACGCCGCTCGGCTGGCCGTCGAACGGGGCGGCGACCGAGTCCGCGGTGCGGTCGCGGCCTCGGACGCGTTCTTTCCGTTCCCCGACGGACTCGAGACGCTGACCGCCGCCGGGGTGAAAGCGATCGTGCACCCCGGAGGGTCGGTCCGTGACGACGAGGTGACCGCGGCGGCAGCCAACGCCGGCGTCACGTTGTATCTCACCGGGGCCCGCCACTTCGCTCACTGAACGCTCAGCGCGTGGGGCCATTCCCCAACGCGTACTTTGGAGTGGTGCCATCACCCAGCAATCTGCCCCGCACCGTCGGCGAGCTGCGCGCCGCCGGCCATCGTGAACGGGGAGTCAAACAGGAAATCCGCGAAAACCTGCTGACGCGCCTCGCCGACGGCGCGGATGGGGAAGCGGTCTGGCCCGGGATCCTGGGTTTCGAGGACACCGTCCTGCCTCAGCTGGAGCGGGCGCTGATCGCCGGACACGACGTCGTCCTGCTCGGCGAACGTGGTCAGGGCAAGACGCGACTCCTGCGTGCCCTGGTCGGGCTGCTCGACGAGTGGACGCCGGTGATCGCCGGGGCGGAATTGGGCGAGCATCCCTACTCGCCGATCACGCCGGAGTCGATCCGCAAGGCCGCCACCCTGGGCGACGACCTGCCGGTGGAGTGGAGGCACCGCAGCGAGCGCTACACCGAGAAGCTGGCAACCCCCGACACCAGCGTCGCGGACCTCGTCGGCGACATCGACCCGATCAAGGTGGCCGAGGGTCGCAGCCTCGGTGACCCGGAAACCATCGCCTACGGTTTGATTCCGCGCGCGCACCGGGGCATCGTCGCGGTCAACGAGCTTCCCGACCTCGCCGAGCGCATCCAGGTGTCGATGCTCAATGTGATGGAGGAGCGCGACATCCAGGTCCGCGGGTACACGCTGCGCCTGCCGCTGGACGTGCTGGTAGTCGCCAGTGCCAACCCCGAGGACTACACCAACCGGGGCCGCATCATCACCCCGCTCAAAGACCGGTTCGGTGCGGAGATCCGCACCCACTACCCGCTGGAGCTCGAGGCGGAGGTGGGCGTCATCGTCCAGGAGGCGCATTTATCCGCGCAGGTGCCCGACTACCTGATGCAGGTGATCGCCCGGTTCGCCCGGTATCTGCGGGAGTCCAATTCCGTCGATCAACGCTCCGGGGTGTCGGCGCGGTTCGCAATCGCCGCGGCCGAAACCGTGGCGGCCGCCGCCCGCCACCGCGGCGCGGTACTGGGGGAGACCGATCCCGTGGCCCGCGTGGTCGACCTCGGCACGGTGATCGACGTGCTGCGCGGCAAGCTGGAATTCGAGTCCGGTGAGGAAGGCCGCGAGCAGGCCGTGCTCGAGCACCTGTTGCGCCGCGCCACGGCCGACACCGCGTCGCGGGTGCTCGGCGGCATCGACGTCGGGTCGTTGGTGTCCGCGGTCGAGGGCGGTTCGGCGGTCACGACGGGCGAGCGGGTGTCGGCCAAGGACGTCCTGGCCGCCGTTCCCACGTTGCCGGTGGTGGACAAGATCGCGGCCAAGGTCAACGCCCAGTCGGAGGGTGAGCGCGCCGCGGCGCTGGAACTGGCGCTGGAGGCTTTGTATCTGGCGAAGCGGATCGACAAGGTGTCCGGAGAGGGCCAAACCGTCTATGGCTAAACCTTTTAAGGGGCACCGTCTACGCTACTCGGCGTACACCGGCGGCCCCGACCCGCTGGCCCCGCCGGTGGATCTGCGCGAGGCTCTCGAGCAGATCGGGCAGGACGTCATGACCGGCACGTCGCCGCGCCGTGCGCTGTCCGAGCTACTGCGGCGCGGCACCAAGAACATGCCGGGCGCCGACCGGCTGGCCGCCGAGGCCAACCGGCGCCGACGGGAGTTATTGCGCCGCAACAACTTAGACGGCACCCTGCAGGAGATCAAGAAGCTGCTCGACGAGGCCGTGCTGGCCGAACGCAAGGAACTGGCCCGCGCACTCGACGACGACGCCCGCTTCGGCGAACTGCAGCTCGACGCCTTGCCGGCGTCGCCGGCCAAGGCCGTTCAGGAACTCTCCGACTACAACTGGCGCAGCAACGAGGCCCGCGAGAAGTACGACCAGATCAAGGATCTGCTTGGCCGCGAGATGCTGGATCAGCGCTTTGCCGGCATGAAGGAGGCCCTCCAAGGCGCCACCGACGAGGACCGCCAGCGCGTCAACGACATGTTGAACGACCTCAACGAGCTGCTGGACAAGCATGCGCGCGGTGAGGACACCCAGCAGGACTTTCAAGACTTCATGAATAAGCACGGCGAGTTCTTTCCGGAGAACCCACGCAATGTCGACGAGCTGTTGGACTCGCTGGCCAAGCGCGCCGCGGCAGCGCAACGCTTCCGGAACAGCCTGAGCCCAGACCAGCGTGCCGAGCTGGATGCCTTGGCGCAGCAGGCATTCGGGTCGCCGTCGCTGATGCAAGCGCTGAACCGGCTCGACGCGCATCTGCAGGCCGCCCGGCCGGGTGAGGACTGGACCGGGTCCGAACAGTTCTCCGGCGACAACCCGTTCGGGATGGGCGAGGGCACCCAGGCGCTGGCCGACGTCGCCGAGCTCGAGCAGCTCGCGGAGCAGCTCTCGCAGAGCTATCCGGGCGCCACCATGGACGACGTCGATCTCGACGCGCTGGCGCGCCAACTCGGCGACCAGGCTGCCGTCGACGCCCGTACGCTCGCCGAATTGGAACGCGCACTGGTCAATCAGGGATTTCTGGACCGGGGTTCCGACGGCCAGTGGCGGCTATCGCCCAAGGCCATGCGCAGGCTGGGCGAGACGGCGCTACGCGATGTGGCGCAACAGCTTTCCGGCCGGCGCGGTGAGCGGGATCATCGGCGCGCGGGAGCGGCCGGCGAACTCACCGGTGCCACCCGGCCCTGGCAGTTCGGTGACACCGAGCCGTGGAACATCTCCCGCACGCTGACCAACGCGGTGCTGCGGCAGGCGGGAACCGCCACCCCGGACGGCACCGTCGGATCGCTGAAGATCACCGTCGACGACGTCGAGGTCTCCGAGACCGAGACGCGCACCCAGGCCGCGGTGGCGCTGCTCGTCGACACCTCGTTCTCCATGGTGATGGAGAATCGTTGGCTGCCGATGAAGCAGACGGCACTGGCGCTCAACCACCTGGTGGGCACGCGATTTCGTTCGGACGCCTTGCAGATCATCGCATTTGGGCGTTATGCCCGGACGGTGACCGCCGCCGAGCTCACCGGCCTCGAAGGCGTCTACGAACAGGGCACCAATCTGCACCACGCCCTGGCGCTGGCCGGTCGTCACCTACGGCGGCATCCCAACGCGCAGCCCGTCGTGCTGGTGGTGACCGATGGCGAGCCCACCGCTCACCTGGAAGACTTCGACGGCGACGGCACGACCGTATTCTTCGACTACCCCCCGCATCCGCGGACCATCGCCCACACCGTGCGCGGGTTCGACGACATGGCCCGCCTCGGTGCGCAGATCACCATCTTCCGGCTGGGCAGCGACCCCGGCCTGGCCCGGTTCATCGACCAGGTCGCCCGGCGCGTCGAGGGACGTGTGGTGGTGCCCGACGTCGACGGCCTCGGCGCGGCCGTGGTGGGCGACTACCTCCGGTCCCGCCGCCGCTAGCCCGTCGTCGACCCAAATGGGATAGGTGCTCACTCGACCGGGTACACGGAGCGAGAAGGAGGAGATGCATGAGCAAGGTTCCAACGATCGAACTCAACGATGGTGTCAGCATCCCGCAGCTGGGCTTCGGCGTGTTCCAGATCAAGCCCGACGAGACCGCGGCGGCGGTCAAGACCGCGCTCGAGATCGGCTACCGGCACATCGACACCGCCGAGATGTACGGCAACGAAAAGGAAGTCGCGCAAGGCATTCGCGACGCCGGGCTCGACCGCGCCGACGTGTTCGTCACCAGCAAGCTCAACAACGGCTTTCACAAGCCCGACGATGCGCGCCGGGCGTTCGACCGAACGCTGAAGGCTCTGGAGTCCGACTACGTCGACCTGTTTCTCATCCACTGGCCGCTGCCCACGCTCTACGACGGCGACTTCGTCTCAACCTGGAAAGTCTTCGAAGAGTTCGCGCGCGATGGGCGCGCCCGCAGCATCGGCGTCTCCAATTTTCAAGTCGCACATCTGGATCGGCTCGCCGACGAAACCGACACCGTCCCGTCGGTCAACCAGGTCGAGGTTCATCCTTACTTCGGTAACGAACAGGTCCGGGCGTACGGACGCGACCACGGCATCGCCACCGAGGCATGGGCGCCCATCGCACAGGGCAAGGTACTCGACGATCCGGTGATCAACCGCGTCGCCGACGCACGGGGCAAATCCGCGGCACAGGTGGTGTTGCGCTGGCACATTCAGCGCGGCGACATCGTCTTCCCCAAGTCGGTCACCCCCGAACGGGTCAAAGCCAACTTCGAGCTTTTCGACTTTGAGTTGGATGACTCCGACATGGAGGCGATCTCAGCGCTGGACAAGGGTGAATCGGGAAGAAACGGACCCAATCCCGATACGTTCGACTACGTGCCCGGCTGACTGCTATCCGCGCGGCCGGCGGGCCTTGCGAAGGATGCCGACACCGCCCCATAGCGAAAAGCCGCGGATCTTCACCGTCGGTGCGCCGGGCGTGCCCTGTCCGAGCACGCTTCGGTCGAAGTTGCCCATGACGCCGCGGCCGTGAATTTCGACGTTGACTTCGGGCGGCAGCAAAATGTTCTGCACCCCCATGATCGACATCGCGTGGATGTCGACCTCGGTCGAGGTGAAGTCGGCGTAGCGCAGATCCACCACCCCGCTGCCCCACAACGTGAACGTGGTCAGCTTCTTGGGCACGTTCCACCGGCCCCGCCGCTCGAAGCCGCTCATCAGGGCCAGCAGGAGGGTGGACGGCGCCGGGTTGGGCTTGCCGCCGCGGCGCGGGTTGATCGGTGAACCCGGCAGATCGGCCCGGAGCTGGTCCAGTTCCTCGTACGTGGTCGCCGCGTATGCCCTGGTCAGCCGGTCTTCGTAGTCCTTCATCTGCAGCCGGCCCTGTTCGGCCGCGTAGGCCAGCAATTGCGCGAGCTGTATGCGATCGGTGTCGGCCGCGCGCGCCGATTCAGCGCGCGTGTCCTTCGCATCGCGTTGCGCAGAGTTGCTCATCACCCACGAGCCTACGACGTCCAGCTATTGCTGCAAGAGGATTGGTCAAACTGCAACCTCGCGCCGTGCCGGCAGGTTCGGCCCGTGGGTCTTGTTTGACACCTGGCTAACTCGCCCAGCTGGGTGCGCGCTTCTGCAGAAACGCCAGCATGCCTTCGCGGGCTTCGTCGGAGACGAAGAGCCGGGCCGATTCTTCGGCAAGCCGTTCGGCGTCGCGGTCGAACCCTTCCAGCACCGCCGCGGTGGTCAGCGCCTTGGAGGCCGCAAGCCCCTGGGGCGAACCGCGGCCCACGTCGGCGAGCAGTCCTGCCACCGCGGCGTCGACGTCCTCGGCTGCCATCGTGATCAGTCCGATGTCCGCGGCTGCGGCGGCGTCAAACGTCTCGCCGGTCAGGTAGTAGCGCGCCGCGGCCCGCGGCGACAGTTTCGGCAGGAGCGTCAGCGAGATGATCGCGGGGGCGACGCCGATGCGGGCCTCGGTCAGGGCGAACGTGCTGCGCGGACCGGCGACGGCGATGTCGCAGGCACCGACAAGTCCGAACCCGCCGGCGCGGACATGCCCGTCGATGGCGCCGATCACCGGCAGCGGCGAGGAGACGATGGCGCGTAATACCGTGGTCATTTCCCGGGCGCGGGCCACGGCCAGGTCGAACGGGTCGCCCCCGCCGGCCTCACTCAGGTCGGCGCCGGCGCAGAAGGTGTTGCCGGTATGCCCCAGCACCACCGCGCGCACGCCCGGGTCCGCCGCGGCGTCGCGCAGCCCCTGATGCAGCTGCTCGACGAGCGCGGTTGAGAGCGCGTTGCGGTTGTGGGGCGAGTTCAGCGTCACCCGCGCGAACGGGCCGCCGGTATCGGCCGGACCGGCGTATTCGACCAGCGTCTCCATCAGCAGGGCCTCAGTAGCTTCTGGGCAGGCCCAGTGATGTCTGCGCCACGAAGTTGAGCACCATCTCGCGGCTGACCGGGGCGATCCGCCCGAGCCTGGCCGAGGTGAGCATGGCGGCGACGCCGTACTCCTTGGTCAGCCCGTTGCCGCCCATCGACTGCACGGCCTGGTCGACCGAACGGGTAGCCGCTTCGGCCGCAGCGTATTTGGCCATGTTGGCAGCCTCCGCCGCGCCCGCATCGTCGCCGCTGTCGTAGAGCGTGGCGGCCTTCTGCATCATCAGCTTGGCCAGTTGCACCTCGATGTGGCACTGCGCCAAGGGATGCGACAGTCCTTGGTGCGCGCCGATCGGCGTGCCCCACACCTGGCGGGTCTTGACGTAGTCGGCGGCCTTCTCGAGAGCGAACCGCCCCATGCCGACCGAGCTGGCGGCGCCCATGATTCGCTCGGGGTTCAGCCCGGCGAAGAGCTGCGCGATCGCGGCGTCCTCGGAACCGACGAGCGCATCGGCCGGCAGCCGAACGTCATCGAGGAAGACCTGGAACTGCCGTTCGGGGCTGATCAGCTCCATTTCGATTGGCGTATAGGTGAATCCGGGGGCGTCGGTGGGCACCACAAACAGTGCCGGGCGCAGTTTTCCGGTCTTGGCCTCCTCGGTGCGGCCCACCACCAGGACGGCCTGCGCTTGGTCGATACCGGAGATGTAGACCTTCTGGCCCTTGAGGATCCAGTCGCTGCCGTCGCGGCGCGCGGTTGTGGTGATCTTGTGCGAGTTGGAGCCGGCGTCCGGTTCGGTGATGGCGAAGGCCATCGTCAGGGTTCCGTCGGCGATGCCGGGAATCCAGCGCTTCTTCTGTTCTTGGGTGCCGAACTTGCTGATTATGGTGCCGTTGATCGCCGGCGACACCACCATCAGCAGCAGCGCGCTGCCCGCCGCCGCCATCTCCTCCATCACTAGCGACAGTTCGTACATACCGGCGCCACCACCGCCGTACTCCTCGGGCAGGTTGACCCCCAGGAAGCCGAGCTTGCCCGCCTCCGACCACAATTCGTCGGTGTGCTCGTGCGCGCGGGCCTTCCGCAGGTAGTACTCGCTGCCGTAGTTGGCGGCCCACGCGGCCACGGACTTGCGCAGGGCCTGCCGCTCCTCGCTCTCGATAAAGCTGGTGTCGGTCATTTAAGAATCTCCTTCTGCTTGGGGCGCTTCGACGCGCGCTAGGACGGTGCCCACTTCGACTTGCTGGCCGGTCTGGACGTTGAGTTCGACGAGCACGCCCTCGGTCGGCGCGGTGATGGTGTGCTCCATCTTCATCGCCTCGAGCCAGATCAACGCCTGGCCGGCGTCGACGGTCTCGCCGACCGCGGCGCCGATCCGGATCACGTTGCCCGGCATGGGCGCTACCAGCGAACCCTGTTCGAGGGCCGAACCCGGCTCCGGGAAACGCGGCAGAGCGACCAGGTGGACGGGCCCGCGCGCCGAGTCGACGTAGACGTCGTCACCGTATCGCGCGACCGCAAAGGCGCACGCCACCCCGGAGTCGTCGGCCAGCACGACCTCGTCCGGCGCGGCCGAGACCAGCTGGACCGGCTCAGTAACGTTGGGGCCGGTAAGCAGCAATCCCGCTCTGGTAAAGCGGTATTCGACTCGATGCTCGCTACCATCGGCGTCGCGGTAGCTCTTCACCTGGTAGCCGGACGCCAGGTTGCGCCAGCCGCTGGGCAACGAGCCCAGGACGGGGGCGGCCGCGCGGTTATGTGCGGCGTCGGCGAGCGCGGCGGCGATCGCGGACAACCGGACGGTGGCGGTGTCGGCCAGGGGGGCCGACAGGTTCTCCAACCCGTGCGTGTCGAAAAACGCGGTGTCGGTGGCGCCCTCGAGGAACGCGGGGTGGCGCAGCACGTTGACCAGTAGCTCACGGTTGGTGCGCACGCCGTGCAGCCGGGTGCGGGCGAGCGCGTCGGCGAGCACCAGCGCCGCATGCCGGCGCATCGGCCCATACGAGATGACCTTGGCCAGCATCGGATCGTAGTGAATGGACACCGTGGAACCAGCGACGATGCCCGAATCGACTCGAATGCCGGTCCGGTGTCCCAGCGTGCGGAACTGCGACTGGACGCCCGGCACTTCGACCCTGTGCACGCGGCCGGCCTGCGGCTGCCAGCCCTGGGCGGGGTCCTCCGCGTAGAGCCGGGCCTCGATCGAATGCCCTTGAGCGGCGGGGGGTTCGGTGTCGAGCCGATGGCCGTCCGCGACGGCGAGTTGTAGTTCAACGAGGTCGACCCCAGTGGTCTCCTCGGTCACCGGGTGCTCGACCTGCAGCCGGGTGTTCATCTCCAGGAAGTAGAACTCGCCGTCATCGTCGGCGAGGAACTCGACCGTCCCGGCGCCCGTGTAGCCGATCGCTCCGGCGGCCAGCCGGGCCGCGTCGAACAGCTTGTCCCGCATGCCCGGTGTGCGCTCGACCAAGGGGGACGGGGCTTCCTCGATGATCTTCTGGTGCCGGCGCTGGATGGAGCATTCCCGTTCACCGACGGCCCAGACGGTGCCGTGGGTGTCGGCCATGACCTGCACCTCGATGTGATGCCCGGTCGGCAGGTAGCGCTCGCAGAACACGGTCGGGTCGCCGAACGCGGACTGCGCCTCGCGCCGGGCCGCCTCCACTTCGTCGGCGAGAGCGGACAATTCGCGCACCACCCGCATCCCGCGGCCGCCGCCGCCGGCGGACGCCTTGACGAGCACGGGCAGCTGCGCCTGGGTGACCGTGTCGGGGTCGAGTTCATCGAGCACGGGAACACCCGCGGCGGCCATCAGCTTCTTGGATTCGATCTTGGAGCCCATCGCCCGCACCGCGTCCACCGGCGGCCCGATCCACGTCAGGCCCGCGCCCTGCACGGCGGCCGCGAATTCGGCGTTCTCCGAGAGAAACCCGTAGCCGGGGTGGACCGCGTCGGCACCCGCCGCGCGGGCGGCCGCGATGATCGCCTCGGCGTTGAGATAGTCGTTGGTCTTGGGCAGCCGCACCCGGGCGTCGGCCTCGGCGACGTGCGGCGCGGCGCCGTCCGGGTCGGTGTAGACGGCCACGGTGCCCAGGCCCAGCCGTCGGCAGGTGGCGAAGACTCGTCGGGCGATCTCGCCCCGGTTGGCGACCAACACTCGAGTGACCATGGGGCTCACATCCGGAAGACGCCGAAGTTCGACGTCCCCTTGATCGGGCCATTGGCGATGGCGGACAAACACATTCCCAACACGGTTCGGGTGTCGCGCGGGTCGATCACCCCGTCGTCGTAAAGCATCCCGGACAGCACCAGCGGCAACGACTCGGCTTCGATCTGCCCCTCGACGGCCGCCCGCATCGCGGCGTCGGCCTCCTCGTCGACCTGCTGGCCGCGGGCCTCGGCGGCGGCCCGGGCGACGATCGACAAGACACCCGCAAGCTGGGCACCGCCCATCACCGCGGATTTGGCGCTGGGCCAGGCGAACAGGAACCTCGGGTCGTAGGCTCGGCCGCACATGCCGTAGTGGCCGGCGCCGTAAGAGGCGCCGATCAACAGCGAGATGTGCGGGACGGTCGAATTGGAGACGGCGTTGATCATCATCGAGCCGTGCTTGATCATCCCGCCCTCTTCGTAGTCCTTACCCACCATGTAGCCGGTGGTGTTGTGCAGGAACAACAGTGGCGTGTTGGAGCGGTTGGCCAGCTGAATGAACTGGGTGGCCTTTTGCGACTCCTCGCTGAACAGCACGCCGCGCGCGTTGGCCAGGATGCCCAGGGGGTAGCCGTGCAGGCGGGCCCAGCCGGTGACCAGCGAGGAGCCGTACATGGTCTTGAATTCGTCGAATTCGGAGCCGTCGACAATGCGGGCGATCACCTCGCGCGGGTCGAACGGGATGCGCAGGTCCGCCGGCACGATGCCGATGAGCTCCTCGGCGTCGAACAGTGGGTCGGTGACCGGCCCGGGCGCGGGGCCCTCTTTGCGCCAGTTCAGCCGGGCCACGATGCGGCGCCCGATGCGGATGGCGTCGAGCTCGTCGGCGGCGAAGTAGTCGGCCAAACCCGATGTCCGGGCGTGCATTTCGGCGCCGCCCAGTGATTCGTCGTCGGATTCTTCGCCGGTGGCCATCTTCACCAGCGGGGGACCGGCCAGGAACACCTTCGAACGTTCTTTGATCATCACGACGTGGTCGGACATGCCGGGGATGTAGGCGCCACCGGCGGTGGAGTTACCGAAAACCAGGGCAATGGTGGGAATGCCGGCCGCCGACAGGCGGGTCAGGTCGCGGAACATCTGCCCGCCGGGGATGAAGATTTCTTTCTGGGTGGGCAGGTCCGCCCCGCCGGATTCCACCAGCGAAATGACGGGCAGCCTGTTCTCGAAGGCGATCTGGTTGGCCCGCAATATCTTCCGCAGCGTCCACGGGTTGCTGGTGCCGCCCTTGACCGTCGGGTCGTTGGCGACGATCAGGCATTCCACGCCCGACACCACGCCTATCCCGGTGACTGTGCTGGCGCCGACCGTGAAGGCGCTGCCCCACGCCGCGAGCGGGCTGAGCTCCAGGAACGGAGAGTCGGGGTCGACGAGCAGCTCGATGCGTTCCCGGGCGGTCAGCTTGCCGCGGCCGTGATGGCGCTCGACATACTTGGGGCCGCCGCCCGCAAGCGCTTTGGCGAGTTCGGCGTCGATCTCCTCGAGCCTGGTGGTTGCCGTCGACGCCGCGTCGGTGTAGGTGGGGGACGTCGCGTCAAGGGTGGACTGCAGCACGGTCATGATTGGAATCCAAGGGTTTTCGCGGCCAGTGAGGTCAGGATTTCCGTCGTTCCGCCGCCGATGCCCAGGATCCGCATGTCGCGGTACTGGCGTTCGACTTCGGATTCAGCCATGTAGCCCATGCCGCCGAACAGCTGGACGGCTTCGTTGGCCACCCATTCGCCGGCCTCGACGGCGGTGTTCTTGGCGAAACACACCTCGGCGATCAGGTTGGTCTCGCCGGCCAGCTGACGCTCCACCACATTGCGGGAGTAGACCCGGGCGACGTCGATGCGACGGGCCATCTCGGCCAGCGTGTTCTGTACCGACTGCCGCGAGATCAGCGGCCGGCCGAACGTTTCCCGGTCGCGACACCACTGCACCGTCAGGTCGAGACACCGCTGTGCGCTCGCATAGGCCTGCGCGGCAAGTCCGATGCGCTCTGAGACGAAGGCCTGCGCGATCTGCAGGAATCCACTGTTCTCGGCGCCGACCAGATTGTCCGCCGGCACCCGCGCGTCGTCGAAGGACAGCTCGGCGGTGTCCGAGGACCTCCAGCCCATTTTGGCCAGCTTACGGCTCACCTCGAAACCCGGTGTGCCCTTCTCGATCACGAGTAACGAAACGCCCGCCGCCCCGGGACCGCCGGTGCGCACCGCCGTGACGACGTAGTCGGCGCGGACCCCCGAGGTGATGTAGGTCTTGGCGCCGTTGACCACGTAGTGGTCCCCGTCCAGCACCGCCGACGTTCGTAGGTGCCCGACGTCCGAGCCGCCGCCCGGCTCGGTGATGGCGAGCGCGCCAATCTTGTCGCCGGCCAACGTCGGCCTCACGAACTCTTCGATCAGCCGCTGGTCGCCGGACGCGATCATGTGCGGCACCGCGATGCCGCAGGTGAACAGCGACGCGAAGACCCCTCCCGGAGCGCCGGCCTGGTGCACCTCTTCGCAGATGATCACCGCATCCGCGCCGTCACCGCCTCCCCCGCCGACCGCCTCGGGAAAGCCCGCGCCCAGCAGGCCGGCCGACCCGGCGCGCCGGTGCAAGTCGCGCGGCAACTCGCCGATGCGCTCCCACTCGTCGGCGTGGGGCAGGATCTCGCGTTCGGTGAAGGAGCGCACCGTCTTTCGCAGCTGTTCGCGCTCCGGCGTCGTCCACAGATTCATAAGAGCCTTTCGGGGATGTCGACGTACCGGCCGCGCAGCCATTCACCCAGACCCTTGGCCTGCGGATCGAAACGTGCCTGATAGGCGACGCCCTGGCCCAGGATGCCGTCGATGACGAAGTTGACCGCGCGCAGGTTCGGTAACACGTGGCGGGTGACGTCGAACTCCGCCGCTTCGGGCAGCAGCTCCTTGAGCAGCTCGACGGTCAGCGTGTTGGCCAGCCAGCGCCATTGTTCGTCGGTGCGGACCCAGACCCCGACGTTGGCCGAGCCGCCCTTGTCGCCGCTGCGGGCCCCGGCGATGCGGCCCAGCGGCACCCTGCGTACCGGGCCGGCGGGAAGCGGCTCCGGCAATGGCGGGGGATCGGCCGGTGCTAACTCCAAAGTCTCAGTAGCGCAAGGGATGTCGGTGCGGGCGCCGTCGGCGTGCACCGCCACATGCGGCACCTCCTTGGCGTCGACGTAGCCCGGGGTGAACACGCCGTAGACCTGACCGTCGCCCGGGGGGGCGGTCACGTGAAAGCCCGGATAACTGGCGAGCGCCAATTCCACGGCGGCCGAAGAGAACTGGCGCCCGACGTTCGCAGGGTCGGGGTCGCGGACCACGCAGTGCAGCAGCGCGCTGGCGGCTTCCTCGGTGTCGGCGTCGGTGTGGTCGGTGCGGGCCAGTGACCACTGCAGCTCCGCGGGCTTGACGGTCAGCGCGGCCTCGAGCTGCCGGCGCATCAAGTCGGCCTTGGCCTCGATGTCCAGACCGGTCAGCACGAAAGTCATGGAATTGCGGAATCCGCCGATGCTGTTCAGCGACACCTTGTACGTGGGCGGCGGCGGTTCGCCGAGCACGCCGCTGATGCGCACCCGGTCGGGACCCTCGGCGGACAGCTTGACGGTGTCCATCCGCGCGGTGACGTCGGGGTTGGCATAGCGGGCGCCGGTGATCTCGTAGAGCAGCTGCGCGGTGACGGTGTCGACGCTGACCAGGCCGCCGGTGCCCTGGTGCTTGGTGATCACCGATGAGCCGTCGGCGTGGACCTCGGCCAGCGGGAAACCGGCGTGGAGGAGGCCGGAGGACTCCAAAATCTCCGTAAAGAAGGAGTAGTTGCCGCCGGTGGCCTGCACGCCGCACTCGATGACATGGCCGGCGACCACCGCGCCGGCGAGCTGGTTGTAGTCGGCGCGCCCCCAGCCGAAGTGCGCTGCGGCCGCCCCGACGATCACCGAGGCGTCGGTGACCCGGCCGGTGACGACTACGTCGGCGCCGGCGCCCAGGCAATCGACGATGCCCCACGCGCCCAGGTAGGCGTTCGCCGTCAGGGGCGCGCCCAGCCCCAGTTCGGCGGCGCGCGCCAGCAGGTCGTCCCCTTCGACGTGGGCGACCCGGGCCGGGATGCCGAGGCGCTCGGCCAGGGCGCGTATCGCGTCGGCCAGCCCGGCAGGGTTAAGGCCGCCGGCGTTGGCGACGATGCGAACGCCGCGGTCCCGGGCCTCGCCCAGGCAGTCCTCGAGTTGGGTCAGGAAGGTCTTCGCGTAGCCCCGCTCGGGATGCTTCATGCGGTCGCGGCCGAGGATCAGCATGGTCAGTTCGGCCAGGTAGTCGCCGGTGAGGTAGTCCAGGTCTCCGCCGGTGAGCATCTCGCGCATCGCCGATAGCCGGTCGCCGTAGAAACCGGAGCAGTTCGCGATCCGGACAGCGTCGCGACCAGGAGCAGAGGCCATGCTGTCCTCCAATCTGCGATGCACCGGTGAGCGCAAACCAACCAACCAACCGGTAGGTTAGCGGGTCGCGCCGGTGTCACGTCAAGGACGCCCGCTCGCCTCCCGCCCCGAGGCTGCCGCCGTGGTCGTTGACGTCGCCCAATCTCAGCCGTGACGGCAATCTCGGCGCCGACGGGCGTCGTTTTGGTGAGCAGCGGGCCACCGACTATCCTGATAGCAATCGTCGCACGTTCGGCCCCACGGGCCACCCCCCGCGACATGCCCGACTAGCCTCCAGCTAGGCCCCGACACGAGGAGTTAGGCCCGACCATGGCCGTACCCAAGCGCAGGATGTCGCGCGCGAACACCCGTAGCCGTCGCGCGCAGTGGAAGGCCACCAAGACGGAGCTCGTCGGGGTGACGGTCGCAGGCCAGAAGCACAAGGTGCCCCGCCGGCTGCTCAAGGCCGCCCGCCTCGGTCTGATCGATCTCGACCGGCGTTAGTTTCCCGCGTTAGCAATTGCCCGACTCCTCCTCAGGGCTTTCGCCCCGCATCGTCGCCGGGCGAATCTCGGCAAACACCCGGCGCGCCTCTCAGCCCGCTCTCAGGCGTCGGGACGACACTAAGCCCGTGCGGATACTGGTCGTCGACGACGATCGGGCAGTGCGTGAGTCGCTGCGCCGGTCGCTTTCCTTCAATGGCTACTCGGTCGAGTTGGCCCATGACGGGCTGGAGGCGCTCGACATGATCGCCAGCGACCGGCCCGACGCGCTCGTCCTCGATGTGATGATGCCGCGACTGGACGGCCTCGAGGTCTGCCGTCAGCTCCGCAGTACCGGCGACGACCTGCCGATCCTGGTGCTCACCGCCCGCGATTCGGTGTCCGAGCGGGTCGCCGGGCTGGACGCCGGCGCGGATGACTACCTGCCGAAGCCGTTCGCCCTGGAAGAACTGCTGGCCCGGATGCGGGCGCTGCTGCGCCGCACCAAGCCGGATGATGACGCCGAATCGGTGGCCATGACGTTCTCCGACCTGACCTTGGACCCGGTGACCCGTGAAGTCACTCGCGGGCAACGCCAAATCAGCCTGACGCGCACCGAATTCGCGTTGCTGGAAATGTTGATCGCCAATCCGCGCCGCGTGCTCACCCGCAGCCGGATTTTGGAGGAGGTGTGGGGATTCGACTTCCCCACCTCGGGTAACGCGCTGGAGGTCTACGTCGGCTATCTGCGCCGCAAGACCGAGGCCGACGGTGAGCCACGACTGATCCACACGGTGCGCGGCGTGGGCTACGTCCTTCGGGAGACACCGCCGTGACGAGTCACAATCGACGATGATCCGGTACCAACGGCCCCAACGCGTGCCGCTGCGCGCCACCAGCTCGTTGTCCCTGCGGTGGCGCGTCATGCTGCTGGCGATGTCGATGGTGGCGATGGTCGTCGTGTTGATGGCGTTCGCCGTGTATGCGGTGATTTCGGCTGCGCTGTATAGCGATATCGACAACCAGCTGCAAAGCCGGGCGCAGCTGCTGATCGCCAGCGGTTCACTGGCCGCCGACCCCGGGAAGGCCATCGAAGGCACCGCCTATTCGGACGTCAACGCGATGCTGGTGAACCCGGGTCACGCGATCTACACCGCGCAGCAGCCGGGTCAGACGCTGCCGGTCGGCGCGCCCGAAAAGGCGGTGATCCGCGGTGATTTGTTCATGTCCCGGCGCACCGCCATGGATCAACGAGTCTTGGCCATCCACCTGCCCAACGGCTGTTCGCTGTTGATCTCCAAGAGCCTCAAACCGACCGAGGCGGTGATGACCAAGCTGCGCTGGGTGCTGCTGATCGTCGGTGGCATCGGCGTCGCGGTCGCCGCGGTGGCGGGCGGCATGGTCACCAGGGCGGGGCTACGTCCGGTGGCTCGCCTGACCGAAGCGGCCGAACGGGTGGCGCGCACCGACGACCTGCGGCCCATTCCGGTGTTCGGCAGCGACGAATTGGCCAGGCTCACCGAGGCATTCAACTTGATGCTGCGCGCGCTGGCCGAGTCCCGCGAGCGGCAGGCGCGGCTGGTCACCGACGCCGGGCACGAATTGCGTACCCCGCTGACGTCGCTGCGCACCAACGTCGAGTTGCTGATGGCTTCGATGGAACCGGGGGCGCCGCGGCTGCCGGAGCAGGAGATGGTCGAGCTCCGCGCCGACGTGCTGGCGCAGATCGAGGAACTGTCCACGCTGGTAGGCGATCTGGTGGACCTCACCCGGGACGACGCCGGCCAGGTGGTGCACGAACCGGTCGACATGTCCGAGGTGGTCGATCGCAGCCTGGAGCGAGTCAGGCGGCGCCGCAACGACATTCACTTCGACGTCGAAATGACGCCTTGGCAGATGTACGGCGACGCCGCCGGGCTGTCGCGCGCGGTGCTGAACCTGTTGGACAACGCGGCCAAGTGGAGCCCGCCGGGCGGCCATGTCGGCATCACCATGCGGCAACTGGACCCGTCGCACGCAGAGTTGGTGGTGTCCGACCACGGCCCCGGCATTCCGCCGCACGAACGCCGCCTGGTGTTCGAGCGGTTCTACCGTTCGACGACCGCACGTGCCATGCCGGGTTCCGGACTTGGGCTGGCGATCGTCAAGAAGGTCGTGCTGAATCACGGTGGATTGCTTCGTGTCGAGGACACCGTGCCTGGCGGACAGCCGCCGGGGAGCTCGTTTTACGTTCTGCTGCCCGGCCGGCCGATGCCGCCCTCGACGTATCCGACACCCGCCGCCGGGAACGCCGAGGAAGCCGAGGAAGAGACCGGCACCGACCCCACGGTCCCCGTGGCCGGCGACCAGTCGAACTCTCGGGAACCGGCGAACGTTATCTCAGCGGACTCTCAGTCCGCGCGGGCAAGGTAAGTCTGCAGCTACTGTTGAAGAGCCCAATCCAGCCGAATACTGAGATAGAGGAAGTGCGACCCAGCGCCATGACGAATGACCCGAGGTATTCGCCACCGCCGCAGCAGCCGGGATACCGTCCCGCGCCGAATCAGCCTGCATCCGCCCCGAGCCATCCGGGGACCTCTGCTTACGGCCAGGGGCCTCAGCAACCGTATAGCCAGCCATTCGACTGGCGGCATCAATCGCAGACAACCCAATTCCGGCAGCCTTACGACCCATACAGCGGCACCGGTCCCGGCCGGATACCGGGCGGAACCGGGGTAGGTCCAATGCCCGGAGGCTCCGGGACGGGACCGATTCCCGGCATGCTGCCGCCGATGCCGCCGCCCGGCCCCCAAAAACGGCCCCGCTCAGGGCTGTTGGCCGTCGGCGCACTGGCCATCGCGGTGGTGTCTGCCGGCATAGGCGGAGCCGCGGCGACGGCCGTCGAGCTGGGCACGCACACCACCAACGGCAAAGGGCACAGCGTCATCGGCGGAGCCGCGCCCAGCGTCCCGGCGGCGAACATGCCGCCGGGCAGCGTTGAACAGGTTGCCTCCAAGGTGGTGCCCAGCGTCGTCATGCTGGAGACGGATCTGGGCCGCCAGTCTGAAGAGGGCTCCGGCATCATCCTGTCCACCGATGGGCTCATCCTCACCAACAACCACGTGGTCGCGGCGGCCGCGGGGCCGCCGAAGGCCCCCGGGGCTCCCGGTGGTGCTCCCCCCGGCGGCCCGCCCGGCGCTCCCCCTGGCGGTCCGGGTGGTCCGGCTCCGAAGACCACGGTGACCTTCGCCGACGGCCGCACCGCACCGTTCACGGTCCTCGGTGCCGACCCGACCAGTGACATCGCCGTGATCCGCGTGCAGGGCGTCTCGGGCCTCACCCCGATTTCCCTGGGGTCCTCGTCGGATCTGCGCGTCGGCCAACCGGTGGTGGCCATCGGGTCGCCGCTCGGTCTGTCGGGCACGGTGACCACCGGGATCGTCAGTGCACTGAATCGGCCGGTGTCCACCACCGGTGAGTCGGGCAACCAGAACACCGTCCTCGACGCGATCCAGACAGATGCCGCCATCAACCCCGGTAACTCCGGCGGCGCGCTGGTGAATATGAACGGCCAGCTGGTGGGTGTGAACTCGGCCATTGCCACCCTGGGTGCCGACTCGCCGGACGCCCAGAGCGGTTCGATCGGGCTCGGGTTCGCGATCCCGGTCGATCAGGCCAAGCGCATCGCCGACGAACTGATCAGCAGCGGCAAGGCCTCCCACGCCTCGCTCGGTGTGCAGGTGACGAACGACAAGGGTTCCCCGGGCGCCAAGGTCGTCGACGTCGTGCCGGGTGGTGCGGCCTCGACAGCCGGAGTGCCCAAGAATGTGGTCGTCACCAAGGTCGACGACCGCCCTATCAGCAGCGCCGACGCCCTGGTTGCGGCCGTGCGGTCCAGGGCGCCAGGCGACAAGATTTCGCTGACCTTCCAGGATCCCGCTGGTGGTGGCAGCCGTACCGTGCCGGTGACCCTGGGGAAGGCGGATCAGTAATGCGAGTCGAAGAACCCTCGTCGGCGGGATTGTCGGAGCTCGGTTATACGGTGGCACCCATGGAAACGGGTGCGGAGTTGGTAGTTGGCCGGGCCCTGGTCGTGGTGGTGGACGATCGCACCGCTCATGGGGACGAGGACCACAGTGGGCCGTTGGTTACCGAGCTGCTGACCGAGGCGGGATTCGTCGTCGACGGTGTGGTTGCGGTCGCGGCGGACGAGGTCGAGATCCGCAACGCGCTCAATACCGCGGTGATCGGCGGGGTGGACCTGGTGGTCTCCGTCGGCGGGACGGGTGTCACGCCGCGCGACGTCACCCCCGAGGCCACCCGCGAGATTCTGGACCGCGAAATCCTCGGCATCGCCGAGGCCATTCGGGGCTCGGGGCTGTCCGCGGGCATCATCGACGCCGGATTGTCACGCGGCCTGGCCGGGGTGTCCGGAAGCACGTTGGTGGTGAACCTGGCCGGTTCCCGTTATGCGGTGCGCGACGGAATGGCGACGCTGAACCCGCTGGCCGCTCAGATCATCGGGCAGCTGTCGAGCCTGGAGATCTAGGCGCGCGTCACTGTGACTCGGCGTCGGCGCGCGGGCCGTGCTCGGGCGGGGGCGTCGTGCTTACTCCACCGTGCTTGCCGGACGAGTCTCCGTTGGTCTGGGCGAGAAGGTCGCGGATATCGGTGAGCAGAACGATCTGGGCGTCGTCCGCCTGTTCGACCTCACCACGCTTGCGCAGCGTGTTGTAGGGCAGCACGACGAAGAAGTAAACGACCGCGGCGATGAGCACGAAGTTGATCGCGGCCGACAGCAGAACGTTCAAGTCGATGGTCTGACCGCCGCCGATGCTGATCTTCAAGGCGCCGACATTGGATTGCTGCTTGACGCCGATCCGGTTGATCAGCGGCGTGATGATGCTGTCGGTGAACTTGGTGACCAGCGCGGTGAAGGCAGTACCGATGACCACCGCGACAGCTAGGTCGACGATGTTGCCCCGCGAGAGAAACTCCTTGAACCCTTTGAACATTCAGATGTCCTTCCTGGGATTGGACAGAGTTTGCTGTCGGCTGGGTGGCCAGCAGTGGCGAGGCACTCAGTGCAGGGTGAGCGTCACCACCTGACCCAGCGCCAAGCCCGCCACCGAGTTCGCCACGCGAGCCGGCAGCGCAACCAACACTACGCGGTCGCCGTCCCCGGCCTGGACCTTTGGCTTGGCCGACACGAGCACCACGACGGCGTCGGTGGCCACCACCTTGGGGACGGCCTGGGGCGTCTCCGCCGACCCGGTTGCCGGTGCGGCCAGCACGTCGACGACGTCGCCGACGCGGACGAGGTCGACCAGGGCGCTGTCGGCCAGGCGCAGCGGCACGATCCGGGCCCCGGGCCCCGCCTTCGACGCGATTGCGGCCTCGGCCAGCCGGCTGCCCAGCAACCGCACGTCGGTGAGCACCTCGCCGCGCCGCGTCGGTCCGGCCAGCGTCGAACCGGCCACGGCGCTCACGTCGGCCAGTGACCCATCGGGAACGGTTGCGGCCAAACGCTTTTCGAGACGAACATCGGCCGGGGTCAATGCGGCTCCGGGCCGCAGGTCATGATCGGCGACCACCACCTCGGCGTAGTCACCGGCCGGGTTGGAGCGCAGCGCAGCCAGGCCGGCCAACACGACAAGCCCGCCCGCGGCGACTCGCCGCGCCAGCACGGTCCGGGTCCAATCCGGACGCAGCATTAAAAGGCGGCTGAACAGGCTGGGATTCAGCGATGATTCGCCCACGCCGCAACGGTAAGCGCACCGCGGTCAGCGGCGGATGCGGGCGCAAATGCGACTGTGGATAGCCCGTTAGCTCGAGGCGGCCGCGGTGGACGCCGTGGAGCTGCTGCTCGACTTCTCGCTGGATCCGGACTTCTCGCTCGATCCGGACTTCTCGCTGGATGCCGAGCTCGATCCCGAGTCGCTCGACGAGGACCCATTGGTAGAACTCGTCGACTTCTTTCCGGACTCGCGGCTGTCGGTGCGGTAGAAGCCGCTGCCCTTGAACACCACGCCGACGGAGTTGAAGAGCTTGCGCAGCCGCCCGGAGCAGCGATTGCACGTGGTCAGCGCATCGTCGGTGAAGGCCTGCACGATGTCGAAGCGATCCTCGCACTCGGTGCACTGATAGCTGTAAGTCGGCACGAAAACCTCCGGATGATCACAAAGTCTGTTAGCACTCTAACGTCTCAAGTGCTAGAACCGCCACGTGACGTCGCTCATTCCCGATATGTCACCGCGGTTTGAGAGCGGTTAGTCCCATCCGCGGCGTGAGCGCGTCCGTCATCGGTATGTCGTGCGGCTCGGCGGGCAATTCATCCACCAACTCCGCGTCGCGCACCACCGCGAGCAGCCGCGCGTGTGGGTCACGGTCGCCCAGCGAGCGATCGTAGAAACCGCGACCCCGGCCCAACCGCACCCCGGAGCGGTCGACGGCCAACGACGGCACCAAAATCAGGCTCGCCTCCGCGATCGCCGATGCCGGTAGCCACGGTTCCGGCGGCTCCAGCAATCCCCAACGCCCGGATGTCAGTGTGCCGGGTCGGTATTCGCCCCAGCGCAACGGCACGGTTGCGTTGTCGGCGGTGGTGCGCGCAACCGGCAGCAGCACCCGTCCGGCCCGCCGCAGCAACACCTCCAGCATCTCAATCGAGCCGGGCTCGGCGCCCACCGGCACATACGCGCACACCGTGTTGTCGCTGCTCACGATGTTTTTTGCGGCTTCCAGGTGCTCGCTCAACATTCGCGCCTCGTCGGCCCGAACGGCGTCGGCAACGCGGCGCCGGGCCGCCTGCAGCTGCGCCCGCAACGCGGCCTTGCTGGTGGTCGGCATGCCTCAACCATGACAGCCAGGTCTTTGCCCGCGCCACATCGACTCGGCAAACCGCGTTCGGGTTATCGTGTGAACAATGTCAAGCCCAAAAGTGGTGGTCCCACACACGGCGATCGTGCCCGCTGCCGGTCTTGGTACCCGCTTCCTGCCCGCGACGAAAACGGTGCCCAAGGAGCTACTGCCGGTCGTCGATACCCCCGGCATCGAGCTGGTAGCCGCCGAGGCCGCTGAGGCCGGAGCCGACCGCCTGGTGATCATCACCTCCGAGGGCAAGGACGGCGTCGTCGCGCATTTCGTCGAGGACCTGGTCCTCGAGGGCACGCTGGAGGCCCGCGGCAAGAAGGCGATGCTCGACAAGGTGCGGCGCGCGCCGCAACTGATCAAGGTCGAGTCCGTCGTGCAGGCCGAGCCGCTCGGACTGGGACACGCCATCAGTTGCGTGGAGCCCACGCTGACGCCCGACGATGACGCCGTGATGGTGCTGTTGCCCGACGACCTGGTGTTGCCGACCGGCGTCCTGGAGACGATGGCGAAGGTGCGGGCGCAGTACGGCGGCACGGTGTTGTGCGCCATCGAGGTTGCGCCCGAAGAGATCAGCGCCTACGGGGTTTTCGATGTCGAGCCGGCACCCGGGGACGACAACCCTGACGTGCTGAAGGTCAACGGCATGGTCGAGAAGCCCAAGCGCGAAGACGCCCCTTCGCTGTTTGCCGCGGCAGGCCGCTACGTGCTCGACCGCGCCGTCTTCGACGCGTTGCGCCGCGTCGACCGCGGGGTGGGTGGCGAACTGCAGCTCACCGACGCGATCGCGTTGCTCATTTCCGAGGGCCACCCCGTGCATGTCGTCGTGCATCGCGGATCTCGACACGACTTGGGAAATCCCGGCGGCTACCTCAAGGCTGCGGTTGACTTTGCATTGGATCGTGACGACTACGGCCCGGATTTGCGGCGATGGTTGGTGGCGCGGTTAGGCCTGGCCGAGAAGTAGCCGGCCGATAACGCCCGGCCCAAGACGGCGCCCGTCAGGGCATGGAGGGCAGAGCCCGTCATGGCATTAGAGGGCAGAGAGGCGCGCTGTGCGTTCTGTTGAGGAGCAGCAGGCCCGGATAACGGCAGCCGCGGTGGCTCCGCGGCCCATCCGGGTGGCCATTGCCGAGGCGCAGGGATTGATGTGTGCCGAGGAAGTAGTCACCGAGCGGCCCATGCCCGGTTTCGATCAGGCCGCGATCGACGGTTACGCGGTGCGTAGCGTCGACGTGCTGGGCGTCGGCGAGGTGGGCGTCGACAGCCTGGGTGAGCCACCCGGCGACGCGGAGCTTGACGAAGACCGGCGCGAGGGCCTGGTCCTGCCCGTGATGGGGACCGTCGAGGCCGGTGCGCGCACGCCCAGCCGCCTGCAACCCCGGCAGGCTGCCCGCGTGCACACGGGAGCCCCGCTACCCACGCTGGCCGACGCCGTCATCCCGCTGCGCTGGACCGATGGCGGGAGCACCCGGGTGCGGATCTTGCGGGGAGCGCCGTCGGGCGCGTATGTGCGCCGCACCGGGGACGATGTGCAGCCCGGTGACGTCGCGGTGCGGGCCGGCACGGTCATCGGCGCGGCGCAGGTCGGCCTACTGGCGGCGGTCGGCCGCGAACGGGTGCTGGTGCATCCGCGGCCCCGGGTGACGGTGATGGCCGTCGGGGGCGAGCTGGTCGACATCTCACGCACCCCGGGCAACGGCCAGGTGTATGACGTCAACTCCTACGCGTTGGCCGCGGCGGCCCGGGATGCCGGCGCGGAGGTCAACCGCATCGGCATCGTCAGCAGCAACCCGAGAGAATTCCGCGAAACCGTCGAGGGCCAGATCAACCGGGCCGAGGTGGTGGTGATCGCCGGCGGCGTCGGGGGCGCCGCGGCCGAGGCGGTGCGGTCGGTCCTTTCCGATCTGGGGGAGATGGAGGTCGTCCGCGTCGGGATGCATCCCGGGTCCGTCCAGGGATTCGGGCAGCTGGGCCGCGACGGCGTCCCGACGTTCCTGCTGCCCGCGAACCCGGTCAGCGCCCTGGTGGTCTTCGAGGTGATGGTGCGGCCGCTGATCCGCCTCTCGCTGGGCAAGCGGCAGCCGATGCGCCGGATCGTGCAAGCGCGCACGCTGTCGCCGATCACGTCGGTCGCCGGGCGCAAGGGTTACCTACGCGGCCAGCTGATGCGCGACCAGGAGACCGGTGAATATCTGGTGCAGGCGCTGGGCGGAGCCCCCGGCGCGTCCTCGCACCTGCTGGCCACGCTTGCCGAAGCGAACTGCCTCGTGGTGGTGCCCAGCGGCGCCGAACAAATACGCACCGGCGAGATCGTCGACGTCGCCTTCTTGGCTCAGCGCGGATAGTGCGACAACTAAACGCGCTCGTCAACCGCCTGCGCACCAATGCCCGTCATCCGGGATGGCCGCTGGACGTCGGGCCGCTGCGGGTTCCGGCGGGAGTTGTCCGGTTGCGGGCGGTGCGGATGCGCGACGGTGCCCAGTGGAGCCGCATCCGATTGGCCGACCGTGCGCACCTCGAGCCGTGGGAGCCCAGCGCGGAGGGCGATTGGACGAGCCGGCACACGGTCGCCGCGTGGCCGGCGCTGTGCTCCGGCCTGCGCGCGGAGGCCCGCGCCGGCCGCATGCTGCCCTACGTCATCGAGCTCGACGGGCAGTTCTGCGGCCAGCTGACCATCGGCAACGTCACCCACGGGGCGTTGCGGTCGGCGTGGATCGGCTATTGGGTGCCGCAGGAGGCGACCGGCGGCGGGGTGGCCACGGCGGCGTTGGCGCTGGGCCTGGACCACTGCTTCGGCCCGGTGATGCTGCACCGCGTGGAGGCCACCGTGCGGCCCGAGAACGCCGCCAGCCGGGCCGTATTGGCAAAAGTGGGCTTCCGCCAAGAGGGGTTGTTGCAGCGCTACCTCGAGGTGGACAAGGCGTGGCGGGACCACCTGTTGATGGCGATCACCGCCGAAGAGGTGTCCGGATCGGTGGCATCGACCCTGGTCCGGGGCGGGCACGCCAGCTGGGCCTGACCGCGCCGCGCATCTAGCTTCCTGGGCCCTAGCAGCTTGGCCGCTGTGTGGCTACCGCGACACGAGTGACTCGTGGTGCTTGTGGGAGGGAAATTACAGGTGTGTAATTGTCCTGGTCACTAAGACCCGGCCGCGCTGGCCACCGGTGGGCCTCGCGGGGATCGGAACCGAAGAGAGCAGGTCGTCATGCCAAGCATTCCGCAGTCACTGTTGTGGATCTCGCTCGTAGTGCTATGGCTGTTCGTCTTGGTGCCGATGCTCGTCAGCAAACGCGACGCAGTGCGGCGCACCAGCGACGTGGCCCTGGCGACCCGGGTCCTCAACGGTGGCGCGAATTCCCGCCTGATCAAGCGCAGCGGTCCGGCCGCCGGTCACCGCAGCGATCCCGACTGGAAGCCGCCGGAAGAGTCGGCCGACAGCGAGCTCGACGAGGAGCGGGACCTTGCCGAGGATGAGGGCGAAGAAGCCGGCGACGACCACGACACCGACGAGCTGCGCCAGCTGCGTCCGGTAGTCATGAAGGTCGCGGCGCCGGAGCGCATCGAGCCCGACTACCTCGATGTCGACGTCGTCGAGGACTCGCAGGCGCTCCCGGCAGGCGTCGCCGAGGCAGTCGAGGACGAAGCTGACGAGGACGACGAGGATTCCGACACCGACGTGGTCGCCCACGGCGGGGGCGAAGACGACGACTACGAATACGTCGAGGACTCTTCGGGTCTGGAGCCGGAAGCCGAAACCGACGACGACGACGAGGAAATGCCGGCGCCGGCGCCACGGAACGCCTCGCGGCGCCGCCGATTCGACGCGAAGACCGCCGCCGCGGTCAGCGCCCGAAAGTACAAATTCCGCAAGCGCGTGCTGATGGTGATGGCCGTCGTCCTCGTCGGCTCGGCCACTGCCGCGTTCAAGATTTCGCCGAGCGCCTGGTGGGCGTGCGGCTCCGCCACCGCCGTGACGCTGCTGTACCTGGCTTATCTGCGGCGCCAGACCCGCATCGAGGAGAAGGTGCGTCGCCGCCGGATGCAGCGGATGGCGCGGGCGCGAATGGGCGTGGAGAACGCCTATGACCGCGATTACGACTTGGTCCCCTCGCGGCTGCGGCGCCCGGGCGCGGTGGTCTTGGAGATCGACGACGAGGACCCGATCTTCGAGCACCTGGACTACGCGATGCCGATGCGGAACTACGGCTGGCCGAGGGAGTTGCCGCGGGCCGTCGGCGAGTAGGGCTGGCCGTTCGGCGGTTCGGCCTGCGGCTGGTAGCCTGCTAGCGATCAGGGGCTATGGCGCAGTTGGTAGCGCGACTCGTTCGCATCGAGTAGGTCAGGGGTTCGAATCCCCTTAGCTCCACAAGGTTTGAGCAGGTCAGGGCATGCGCCTTGGATTAGCCTTCGGAAGCCGTCCGCAGCAATCTGGATCGCCGTGAGTCGTGCCACGGTGTACCGCGTCCTTGCCGAGAAGTGACGGGCAGCAGCGCGGTCCGACGCCGAAGGCAACGGTGTTTCGCCGTTGGTGGGTGTGGTCCATCTTGAGGACGTCAGGCGGCCGACTGTCGAGGAGACTACCCGCTCGGGGTTGGCGTTGGGATATTCAATTGCGTCGTCTCGGCACCAGTCGATGCTGGCGGGCGGGGGGAGTAACTGATACCGGCGGGCTGGGTCCCGACGGGCACGGTTGCCACAACCGACAGAGCAGCAGCGCCGACCTATTGCCCTGCATGTGAGGGCTTAAGGCCCGACCCAGCATAGGTATTGGCGTGCAACACTGCGGGTACGGCACGAAAAGGACTCGACATGAGAATGAAATCAGAAGCTAAGACGGCGATCGCGCTGTTCGGAGGTGCGGCGATACTTTTCGTAGCGGTCGGATACGGCGGTGGCGGCAGTAAGTTGCCAACCGGCACGACTGCAACGACGACAGCCCCTTCGTCGAGCGTGATGCCTGTGTCCCTATCTGCAGCCTCTCATGGAGACCCGCCCAGCGGGTGTATTCACAGAGCCAACTGTTAGTTCACACTCGGCACGAATTTGCGCCTGGTGTTCTCCTACAGCCGGATGGTCGCCGAAAGCTAGGCGCCGCTATTTGTCGGTGAACTCGCGGCCGCACACCGCGTTGACCGCCTCGGAGAGCCTCGCCACCGACCGTGACTCCCATCTCCACATAAGTGAGACGGTTGGCGACCAGGCCGTCGCAGATCTTGACATGAATCACGTCGATGAAGCCGCCGGAAACACGGCTCCAGCGACCGGTGGCACCATCGGTCATTACGGCGATCACCTTGTCGGTGATGCGGCTGACAGTGTCCTAGCTGATCGTGGCACCGTAGATATCGGCGAAGTTCGCGGCGATCTCGCCGGTGGTTAAACCTTTGGCACTCAACGACAACACGATCTGGTCGATGCTGGTTAGGCCCAGACGTTGGACGGCCGATGGAATTAAGTGCCCGACCTGATCGAAAGCTCAGCCCGCGCCGCAGTCTCGTGCATCAATTTCATGAGTAGCGGCAGCGAATTCACAGCCTCGTGCCGCCGTCATTCGGCAGCGTTGGCAGCTCGCTGTGTGACTTTGCCATCCGCAGATCGCAACGTCCGCACACCAACCAACACGAGCACCACACCGACTACGACGGGAATCACGAGGTCAAGAAACAGGTAGTGAAGAGGTGGCATCGCGAACCAATCCGAGCAAGCATGCGTGAACAACGCCGAGATCAGCAAGTGCGGGCAGCCAGGGCCATACATTATGGCCAGGGGTATCACGGACTCCACGACGGCCGCCACGACAACCACTGCCCCAACCGCCACGAATCCTTTCGCGATGGTCTCAGTCGCCCGGCGGCGGTCCCGAAACGGCAGCAGCACGAACACGAGTCCCAGCACAGAGAACACCGCACATATATAGACATCTACTTTGAAGAACACCTCGTAGTCGTACAACACCGGGTACAAACTCAGAGATGCAGCCGCGCTGAGCAAGACGACCGAAAGCAGAACCTGTCCCCGCAGGGCGGGATTCCGCCGGGACAACACAACGATCAGCAGCACCCCACCCACGATGGCGAGGCAGACTGCCACGACATGCTCGACGATATGGTTGCGAGTAGAGAAGGGAACGAGCCCTTCGACCAACCCCGCGGTGAGCAGCGCCGCGCCTACCCATGTGGACATCCAGTTAGGCAGGCTCATCGCCGGGAAGCCACCAACTGCGTATCTTGCAGATCCTGGGTGAGACATTTGACCGCGTCCTTGTACGGCTGGAGTAGCTGACAACCCCACCGCCCGCACTCCTTCAAAATGGGGTGGGTCTGAATGCATTGAAAACAAAACGCAGCATACACCTGGATCGGCGGCAACATTCTTGGTGAGCGACTTGAAAACGCAACACGGCCGTCGAGAAGGTGAGTCCTGCAGCTGGCAACGTCGTTGTCAGTTGCTCTTTTTCCGGCGGTGAGCCTATTGCGGTGATCGTGGTGGTTGTGCGGGCGGTATTGATGCCGAGGGCCGCGCCGCCGCCACCTAGCGAACCTGTCGTGCAACAGCCTGTCGAGATCGTCGGGCTAGCGCAGGGGTGGTAACCAGATCAGATGATCCGAATTCGATCCGTGACTTCGATGGCGGGGTATGGACCTCGGCTGCTCAACCTCCCAATTAATCATCGTCGCCAAGGCGCTGATGTGCCGTCACATCCCATCGCTGCTGCTCTTGTTGTGGCCGTGGCGCCGCGCAGTAAGCTCACAGCAACGAAGGGGTGGGGGACATCCCCTCTCATGTCATGCTCGACCGCCGCCTTGTACGGCTCAGCGCCCGCCACCTCTCCGCGAAAATCTGTCAGATAGTGGCGGCGTCCGCAGGGCGTCCGCAGTAGTCCCGCCAACCGTCGTCACCCCGCCAACATCACCAACGCGCTGAGCAGCGACTTACTGCCACAACCAACGCCGCCAATCGCAACAAACGCGCAAGTCGACTCGTTCGCATCGAGTAGGTCAGGGGTTCGAATCCCCTTAGCTCCACTGGAGACAGCGGTTCAGGGATCGAAAGCGGTCTACCCGAACCTCAGGTCAAGACTCCCGTCAAGATTCGGCGTGAAATCTGCTGCCGTGGCCATGCAAGGTGTGACGGGACCTGATCCGCACCGACTGATATAGGGCTGGCGCTGGAGTGCGCGTTCGCCATGTGGGGCTCAGCTTCGTGCCAAACGTCGGACCAACAGAGCGCCGCGCTAAGGCTGCTGGTATGACGAAGACTTTCTCCGACAGCGCCAACCCGCCGGCGGCGGCATCCACACACGTTTGAGAACACCGAACGTGAGAACACCGAACGCAAGGGTCTTGCCATCGTGCAAATCCTTTGCGGTGACCGCAAAGTGCACCGCCGGATCGCTAGTTTATCGCTCAGCTGCTTGCATCGCTCGTTTGCGAAGCGTCGTCTCACTGCGCCCGCGATCCGCTTGTTGAAGGCCGCCCGACAAACGCTTCTTCGACCTCAGCGCACGCACGACCACGCCTTTCGGCCGGTGAGGGTGTAGCGTCAGGGGTGCTGGTACTCCCAGCCCATCCGGAATGGCTCAGCTTATGACGCTGATCTGCCCGAGCATCCGCTCACTCCGGACCCATCGTTAGTATTTACCGTTCAGTCGGGATAATTTTGAATGTTCCATCGTTGTTTCAGCCGTTGATAGC
>NZ_LQPH01000111.1 GCF_002102255.1 Mycobacterium nebraskense | reverse complement strand
TCCACTACCCGACGACCTCCGCGACGCCATCGCAGCGATCACCCCAGGCCGTGCACACTAAATTGTCCTAAGTCAGGTATGGAGCTGTCGTGCTACCAAACCACGATCGAACTCTGCAGAGCGCCAACGCAAGTCAGTGCGGCAACCGCAGCAGCGCCTCTTGCGCATAGGAAGCGACCAGTGCTCCGTCCTCGGTGATCAAGTCACCCAAACCAAACGATCTGCCGTGCGCCATCAGCGGACTGCGCTGGCGCAGCAGTAGCCATTGGTCGGTCCGGAAAGGCCGGTGGAACCACAAGGTGTGGGAGGTGACGGCAGAGGTGAATGCCGTGCCATTGCCTCTCTGACTGAAGCCCTCCAGAGGCCGCAGAGCGGTACCTATGAGAGTGAGGTCGGTGGCGTAGGCGGCCAGTGCCGGCGCCAGAACGGGGTCGACAGAAGGGGTGCGCATCCACAACTCGAACTGGGGCGGCCCGGCAGTCGTGGCGTCCAGATCGTCGGCTGACCGTGTCTCCCAGGGAATGAGACCGAGGTCGATCCGGTGGTCCGCACCGAGCAGGGCAGGGACCTCGTCGATGGTCTGGCGGTCCGGGCCGTCCTCCGGAACATGCATGCAGATCGCCGCCGTGGCCACGACTTTAAGATCCTGGCGAGCGATGATCGTCAAGGTGGCAAACGATCTCCCGGCGTGATGGAGCGTCACCTCGTAACGCACCCGTGCGTCGGCTTGCCCTTCCCGGGCGAACACAGTGTGCAGCGACTTGACGGCCTTGTCGGGGCACGTCAGCCTGGCCGCACGCAAGAACTGAGCGAGAATCTGGCCACCGAATATCCGGTGATATTCCAACTGCTGGTTACCGCCCTCAAACACCCGTATGTCGCCGTTCGCGGATTGGTCGACATCGTCGACCGGCGATAGATGTAGGCAAGAAAGAAGATCGTCCCATAGATCAGTCACCGGCGTAGTGTAAGACTTACTCTCGCGAAATAGAAGCGGAATGATTTACCACTTCCATCGGAAATCTCCCACGCCAAAATTCCCATGCCCGTCCCAAGGCGGACAGGGGGAAATCGGCCGACTTGGTCAAGGCGCCGGCCAACTGGATGGCCAAGAGCTCTCGCAGGCCGGCGAACACCGGTAAGAGCTGCATAGCGACCGCAAAAGGTGGCCGGTGAGCTGCGTGAACATCAATCCGGCAGGCGTGGGAGAGTGCAATCCAGCGACGCCGAAAGCGATCCTTACAAAGACATCTTTTCAACCGCAAAAGTGTTCTCTTAAGGCATCGAGTAATTAAATACTAAACAGTGAAGACGCACCGATGAACGCATCACCTTTTCAGCCGAAGGCGAGGGATTCCCGATCGAATTCGTGGCGTTCTCCAAATAAGATCCCAGCAACTACTTGGGTGGAAACCGCAATGCCCCGTCGAGCCGAATCACCTCCCCGTTGAGGTAGTCGTTCTCGATGATTGAAGCAGCCAACGTGGCGTATTCGGCCGCACGGCCCATCCGCTTCGGATGCGGGACCTGTGGGCCCCAGTACTTCTCCAGCTCGTCGCCGGCCTTGCCGTACGCCGGAGTGAGAAACGTGCCAGGAGCAATAGTGACGACCCTGATTCCCAGCGGAGCCAGATCGCGGGCGGCGACCAGGGTCATGCTCACCACCCCACCTTTGGCGGCGGCGTACGGCAGCTGCCCGATCTGGCCCTCGTAAGCCGCAATGGACGCCGTATTGATGATGACGCCGCGGGTTTCGTCGACCGGTTCGTGCCGGGCGATGGCCGCGGCGGACAGTCGCATCACGTTGAAGACGGCGGTGAGATAGAACTCGATCGTCGTCCTGAATCCGGCGAGGTCAAGAGGCTTTCCGTCTTTACCGATCAGCCGGCCGCCGCTGGCTGGGCCGCCATGGGTGTCGACGGACACGCGCAAGGGTCCGAGCGAATCGGCTTCGGCGATCGCCGCCGAAACGGATTCTTCGTCGGTGGCATCCGTACGCACATACCGCACTCCCAACTCCGATTCGAGCGCCTTGCCCTTCTCGTCGGCCAGATCGGCAATGACAACCTTCGCCCCCGCGCCGTGCAACCTGCGCACGGTAGCCTCCCCGAGGCCTCCGGCACCCCCGACGACGATCGCAGATGCACCGCTGATGTCCATGTTGTTTTCCCTTCTCGTACCGAAACTTTGGTTGTTACCGACGCGCAGACGGTTTCTCGGCCCCCGCGGCTAGCATGCTGCGAGCGGTAATAGAACTATAAATAGCTGTCTCAGTCGGCTTTATCGGTGGGTGCGCATTGCGGCACAACCGGAGGTGTGCACCATGTCGCTTTGACGTCATGCCTGCAGAATTTCCTGACAACGATCATGTGTCGATTCCGAGGCATTCTCGCCCGGATTGAATGGCAACGCTACGGCGGTACCAAGGCCGGCTATTTGTCATTGCCCGCGGGCCCGTGGCGGTTCGGAGCTGGTCGTCCATGCGGGCGGAGCCCTAAGACCCGCCCCGGGGCCCGACCGGCCCCGCAAACGCCGGCATCTTCACGCGATTTTCGAAAACTTGCCGGACGTAGCGGAGTGCGGTCTTTCCGCTCCGTCATGAAACCGCTACCGTTAGCGTTACAGTCAACGACTCGGCTGTAACGGTTGCAGCCCGCCCTCGCCGCTGAGGAGGATTCAGTGACAAAACCGAAGGTCGTCTTCGATCCGTACTCCGAGGACTACTACAACAATCCGTTCGACATCTATCGACGGATGCGCGAGGACGCGCCGCTGTATTACGACGAGAAAGAGGACTTCTACGCGCTGACCCGCCACGAAGACGTGGCGGCGGCATTCAAAGACTTCGAGACGTATTCCTCGGCACGCGGCTGCGACCTGGCGATGGTGCGCAGAGGTATATCTCCCGAGCAAAAGTCGATCATCTTCATGGATCCGCCCGAGCACCGCCACATGCGCAGCCTGCTCAACAAGGCGTTCACCCCGCGGGCGATTCAATCGCAGGTGGAGACGATCCACGAGGTGATCGACAAGTATCTGGGCGCTTGCGATCCGGAAAACTTCGACGTCGTCCAGGACTTCTCCGGGCCGTTCCCGGTGGAAGTCATTACCCGGATGGCCGGAGTGCCGGAGGAATACCGCCAGCAGGTCCGCCACTGGATCGACACCAGCCTGCATCACGAACCGGGCCAGATCGAGGTCAGTGAAGCCGGCATGCAGGCCAACATCGAAACGGCGATGTACTACTTCGGCCTCATACAGGAGCGGCGCGGCGACCCGCAGGACGACATGATCAGCAGGCTGATCGCAGCCGAGATCCCCGGCGAGGATGGTCAGCCCCGCAAGCTCGACGATATCGAAATCACCGGCTTCGCGACCCTTTTGGGCGGGGCGGGGGCCGAGACCGTCACCAAGCTCCTCGGCAACGCGGCGGTAATCTTCGCCCGTCACCCCGACCAGTGGCAGAAGCTGCAGGAAGACCGCAGCAAGATCCCCGGGGCGGTGGAAGAGCTGCTGCGCTACGAGGGACCGGTGCAGTACAACGTCCGCTACACCCTCAAAGAGGCACACGTCAGCGGTGGCGTGATCCCCCCAGGCAAACCCGTGTTCCTGTGCGGCGCCGCGGCCAACCGCGATCCGGAGGCCTTCACCGACGCCGACACATTCGACATCGAGCGGGACCAGACCGAGGCGCAGCACCTCGGTCTCGGGTACGGAATTCACAGCTGCCTTGGCGCCGCCCTAGCCCGCTTGGAGAGCAGGATCGCGTTGGAGAAGCTCGTCGACTTCATGCCGCGCTACGAAGTGGACTGGGCGGGGTGCAAACGGGTGACCATGCAAAACGTCGCGGGCTGGAAGAACGTGCCCGTCAAGGTGCTTCGGTAAGGGGGGTCATGGTGACCAAGAAAATCGAAGTCGATTGGGGACTCTGCGAGAGCAACGGCGTCTGCATGGGCATCAACCCCGAGATCTTTCTCCTCGGTGACGACGACATGCTGACCGTGTTGCAGGAAGAGGTCACCCCGGAGAACGAGGCGGACGTGCGCGAGGCGGTGCGTCAGTGCCCTCGGCAGGCCATCTCAATCGTGGAATAGCGGCGGTCAGAAACCGGCGAGGATGACGGCGTTGCAGTCGGCTGCCGCCTGCCGCAGTTTCGCCGCCTTTTGGTAGCCCTCGGACTCGTACCATGCGCGGGCCGCGTCCACCGAGTCGAATTCCAGCACGACGGTCTGGTCGCCGTGCCAGGTGCCTTCGATCACTTTCGGAGCGGTGTCCACCGCGAGAATGGTGGCTCCGGCCATCGCCGAACCGGCGGCCTGGGCATAGGTTTTCATACCCTCCGGATCCTTGATGGCCTCGGTGAGGATGACATACCCTTTCGCCACTGAATCTCCTTAACTGGATTAGATTTTGCTGATGGCCTGCTCAGGACAGCATTCGATCGCCTCTTGAGTGGCCGCTTCGAATTCCGTTGGAACATCGGACGGTATCGCCTCCGCGTAACCGTCGTCGGTGAGACTGAACACCTCTGGACACAGCGTCGTGCAGACGCCATGACCGCGGCAGCGCTGATCGTCGACTGTGACTTTCATGCCAGCGTGAACTCCAGATGCAGCTCCGTCAGGCCGCGCAGGATGTACGTCGGAACGTATTGGTAGCGACGGTCATTCGCCGGGCCGTGCATGCTCTCGTTGATCCTGATGTCCGACGTCCGGTCGAGCAGGCGCTCGATCGCCACCCGGGTTTCGGCGCGCGCCAGCGGGGCGCCCGGGCAGCTGTGGATACCGCGCCCGAACGAGATGTGCTGGCGGGCGTTCTTGCGGGCCGGGTCGAAGGTGGTGGGGTCTTCGAACCGGCGGGGATCACGGTTGGCGGCCGCTTGCACAACCATCACGGTGGTTCCCGCCGGCAGGTCGACGCCACCGACATTCACGGGCACCCGATTCAATCGGAAGTCGCCCTTGACCGGGCTCTCGTGCCGCAACGACTCCTCGATGAAGTTGGGGATCAGGCTGCGGTCCTTGCGCAACTGCGCCTGGATGTCGGGCCGCTCCCCGAGCGTCTGCAAGGCCGCACCCAGCAGCCGCACGGTGGTCTCCTGGCCCGCCGAGAACACGTTGCTGGCCACCCGGGCCACGTCTTCAACCTCGGGGATAGAGCCGTCCGGGTATGTGGCGGTGGCCAGGCCGGTCAGCACGTCGTCGCGGGGTTCGCGCCGGCGGTTCCGGATGTAGTCGGAGAAAAGACCGTAGAGGAATTCCAGCGGGCTGTGCGCCAGTGATTCCTTGCCGGTGCCCCCGATGCCACCGCCGGAGTGCTGGCGGATGCCCTTGATGAACTTGTCGCGATCTTCCAGGGGCACGCCAAGCAGGTCGGCGATGACCAGCAGCGTGAACGGGCCGGCGAAGCCCTTGATGAAGTCGCCGTGGCCGGGGGCCAGGAAGGTGTCGAGCGCCTGGTCGGCGAGCGCCCACATGGCGTCCTCGTTCTCCTTGAGGCGCTTCGGGGTGATCAGCCGCATCAGCAGCGAGCGGTGATTGGTGTGGGTCGGCGGATCGAGCGTGGGCAGCTGGTCGCTGAACGGCAATTCGTCGCGATGTTGCTCAATCAATTCGGTGATGTCGTCACCCTCGATCGGGACCGGAAAGCCGGGAAACGGGCCGGTCACCGAGATGCACGAGGACCACGTCTCGGCGTCGTTGAGCACCGCGCACGCCTCGTCCCAACCGGTGATCATGGTGACGTTGTGATGGCCCTCCCGCGTCACGGGGCACTGCTGGCGCAGCGCCTCGTAGTAGGGATACGGGTCTTCGATGAGCTCGGTGCCGCGGAAGAAGTCCAACTCGGAGAATTCGTTCGACATCTCCTGCTCCTTGAATCTCGGCTGGTGAGAACGCGCCTCTCGCAGATGAGTATTACATTTCCATAAGGCGTGGTGGTCGTCAACGCGGGGTGGGTGCCGCCGCGTACGCGGGTGTCGATATGTGGCGTTAGCTGGCGGGAACCAGATCGGCGGCAACCGATGGCCAGGCCAGCAGCCCGCTGCGGAAGGTCTCGACGGGACCGATCGAGCCGTGCGGAAGAGCGGCGGCGGCCAGCGCCTGGGCTTTGAACGTGTGGGCGGCCATGCTCAGCCGGTGCTGCACCAGGCCGACGCTGTCGTCGAGCTCGGCTGGCCAGTTCTCCCCCCACAGCGTGACCTCGGTGACGCCGTGATCGAGGGCCTGCAACACGCCTTGCCGCACCCGCGAGTCGCAGCCGAACAGGTCCGCCGCGGCCGCCAGGGCCTGGGGACGAGGACGTGATGGCACCGACGCCAGGGCGTCTTCGAGATCGACCACCTGGGCGCCGAGGATCTGCAGCGGCCGATCGTCGGGGTGGTCCACAACAAGCACGGTGACGTCCCATCCCGCCATCGCCCGGTCGAAGAGCCAGCCGCCGGCGAACCGCACCACGTCGACAACGGTGGCGGCGACCACGTCGAGCCGGTATCTCATGTCCTCGCGCGACTCTTCTATGGGGCGAAGTCCCGCGCCAGTGTCTCGGCGTACTGCTTGAACGCCTCGGTTAGCGGTATCGATGGATCGAGCAACCATGTCGTTTCCATTCCGTGGACGAAGGCCAGAATCTCTACTGCCTTGACGGCGGGATCTATGTCCGTGCGGTATCGGCCATCCGCCTGACCGCGGCGGATGAGATCGGCGACGATGTCGGTCGCGGCGCGGTGCCGGGCCAGCATCCGGTCGTGCAGCGGTGCGTCGGGAAGGATGTTTTCCACCAGCAGCACTGTGAACGTCCCGACCAGTTCGGGTGCCCGGTTGAACCGGTCGGCGACCTGCGCGATCTGGGCGAAGAGATCGCCGGTCCGATCGGCGTGGAGGTCGTCGTCGAGGTCGCGCGCGTCGAGGACGGCGTGCAGCAGCTGCTCTTTGGATTCGAAGTGATGCAGCAGTCCCGCGGGGGTGACCCCGGCCTCGCCGGCGATCTGGGCCAGGGTGGTGCTGCGCCAACCGTTGCGCGTGAGCAGTCGTTGCGCGACGTCGAGGATCCGCTGCTTGCGGTCCTCGCCTTTGGCGAGCAACGTGTCGTATCGCCGTGCGTCGGGCACCGGACTCCTTTGACCGATTGGTGGGGCTGAACCAACCTAGTGAACACACAGTAGGTTAGTTTGGCCGTTGTGACAAGGGTCACGCGGGGTCTCGCTTTTCGGCCCGGGGTTTAAGTCAGCATCAGCGCACGAGCTCGACCAGGGTTGCGTTGGCGGTGCCGCCGCCCTCGCACATCGTCTGCAGCCCGTAGCGAATTCCGTTGTCCCGCATGTGGTACGCCATCCGCGTCATCAACACCGCGCCGGACGCGCCCAGCGGATGACCCAGCGCGATGGCGCCGCCCAGCGGATTCGTCTGCTCCGGGTCCGCCCCGGTCTCGGCCAGCCAGGCCAGCGGCACCGGTGCGAAGGCCTCGTTCACTTCGAATGCGCCGACTTCTGACAGCGGCACGCCGGCCTTCTTCAACACCTTTTCGGTCGCCGGGATGGGCCCGGTGAGCATGAGCACCGGGTCCGCCCCGGTCACCGCGCCCGCCAGGTAGCGCACCAGCGGGGTGAGCCCCAACTCGACCGCCATCGCCGCCGTCGTCACCAGCAGCGCGGCCGCGCCGTCGGAGATTTGCGAGGAATTGCCGGCGTGGATCACACCGTCTTCGGTGAAGGCCGGCTTGAGTCCGCCGAGTTTTTCGACCGTGGTCCCCCGCCGGATACCCTCGTCGGCGGCGACGACCGTTTCATCATCGGTGAACACCGGCACGATCTGGTCGGCGAACGCGCCGGCATCCTGGGCCGCGGCCGCCCGTTCGTGCGACTGGGCGGAGTATTCATCGAGCCGAGTTCGGGAGAATCCCCACTTCTTGGCGATCATCTCCGCCGACAGGCCCTGGTTGAAGGAGAAGTCGTCATAGCGGGCGAGGACCTTCGGGCCGTACGGCATCCCGGTTGCCCTGGCCGAACCGAGCGGAACGCGGCTCATCACCTCGACACCACCGGCGACGACGACGTCTTGCTGGCCGGACATCACCCCCTGCACGGCGAAGTCGAGCGCCTGCTGACTGGACCCGCACGCGCGGTTGACGGTGGTCCCGGGGATGGTCTCCGGCCAGCCGGCGGCGAGCACCGCGTAGCGGCCGATGTTGCTCGACTGGTCACCGACCTGAGACACACATCCCCAGATCACATCGTCGACGATCTCCGGGCCGACTCCGGTCCGTTCCAGCAGTTCGTTGAGGACGACGGCGGACAGGTCGGCGGCGTGCATCCCGGACAGGCCGCCATTGCGCTTTCCCACCGCGGTGCGCACGGCTTCGACGATGACTGTTTCCCGCATATCCCTACTCCGCTTCCTCAGATTTCGATAACGCCCACCGGCCAGTAAACGACGGCTCCCGCCGCTCCGCGAAGGCGGCATACGCGGCGGCCGCGTCTGCCGTCGCGAAATTGCCCACCTGGGCACGGGCCTCGTTGGCCAGCGCATCGCGCAAGGTGCTGTCGGCGCCCTCGTTCAGCAGGGCCTTGGTGTGGGCGAGGGCAATCGGCGGGCCGGCCGCCAGGCGGTCGGCGAGATCGTCGACGAAGGAGTCGATCTCCGTGCCCGAGACCACCCACGTCACCAGGTTCAGGACGTACGCTTCCTCGGCGTCAATCGTCTCGGCGAGCAGCGCGAGCCGCTTCGCCTGTTGCAGGCCAACAAGTTTGGGCAGTAGCCAGGATCCCCCGAGGTCGATGGACAGACCACGCTTGGAGAAGATCTGGCAGAACCTCGATTCCGGTGTGGCGACGACGAAGTCGCATCCCAGTGCGAGGTTCCATCCGGCCCCGACGGCCACTCCGGTCACCTTGGCGATCGTCGGTATCGCAAGCTCGTGCAGGGCCAGCGCCACGTCGGTCAGCCGCTGAAGCTTGTAGTTGGGATGGATGTCGTCGGGGACCGAGATGTCGGCGCCGGAGCAGAAGCTGCCGCCCGAGCCGGTGAGCACGAGCGCGCGTACGCTGCGTTCGCGACCGGCGGCGTGCAGCGCGTCGCGCAGCGCGATCCACAGTTCGGGATTGATCGCGTTCTTACGGCGCGGACGGTTGAGTGCTAGCGTGCGTACTCCGTTGCGGTCTTCCGACAGCAGCACGGGTCCATCGGTGGTGGTCACATCACCATGCCGCTGCCGAACAGCGTGCTGGGCATCAGTAGCTCCTCGGCAGTTTCAGGACGTTGGATCCCAGGAAATTCAGAATCATCTCCTGGCTGACCGGCGCGATCTTCATCAGTCGGGCCTCGCGGAAGTAGCGCGTGATGTGGTACTCCTCCGCGTATCCCATGCCGCCATGGGTTTGCAACGCCCGGTCCGCGGCGGTGAAGCCCGCGTCGGCGCACAGGTACTTTGCGGTATTCGCCTCGCGGCCACAGGGTTTGCCGTTGTCGTACAACCAGGTGGCCTTGCGCAACATCAGCTCGGCGGCGTCCAGGCGCGCCAGCGAGTCGGCAAGCGGGAATTGCAGACCCTGGTTCATGCCGATGGGCCGGCCGAAGACCTCACGCTCGTTGCCGTATTTCACCGCCTTGTCGAGCGCCACCCGCCCGATGCCGAGCGCCTCGGCGGCGATCAGCATCCGCTCCGGGTTAAGACCGTCCAGGATGTACTGAAAGCCCTTGCCCTCCTCGCCGATTCGGTCCTCGACCGGCACCTCCAGATTGTCGATGAACAATTCGTTGGAGCTGACGGCGTTGCGGCCCATCTTGCGGATGGGACGGACGTCGATGCGGCTGCGGTCCAGATCGGTGATGAACAGGGTCATCCCATCGGTTTTCTTGGTGACTTCCTCATAGCTCTGCGTCCGGGTGAGTAGCAGGATCTTGTCGGACTCCATGGCTTTGGAGATCCACACCTTGCGGCCGTTGACGATATAGCGATCGCCGTCGCGTTTGGCGAAGGTGGTGATGCGCGACGTGTCCAGTCCGGCACCGGGTTCGGTCACGCCGAAGCAGACGTGCACTTCGCCGGTCGCCACCTTGGGCAGCGTGCGCGCCTTGAGTTCATCGGAGCCGTGCACCACCACCGGTTGCATGCCGAAGATGGACAGATGAATTGAGCTGGCGGCGTTCATAGCACCGCCGGATTTTGCGACCTCTTCGAGCAGGATGGTGGCTTCGGTGATGCCGAGGCCGTGCCCGCCATACTCGGTGGGAATTGTCATCCCCAGCCAGCCGCCCTGAGCGATGGCGTCATAGAACTCGGTCGGGAATTCGTGCGCCTGGTCTTTTTCCATCCAGTACTGATCGTCGAACTTCCGCGCCAACTCGGCGACCGACCGGCGGATCAGTTCCTGGTCGTCAGTCAGCTCAAAGTTCATTCCGGCGCCGGGCACTACTGGATCTCCTCTTCATCGCTGGCGGCGAGATTGCCGTGGTGGTCGTGATTTGCCGAAAAGGGCGACCCTGAGTGCAATTTCGGCGCAGCTCACCCGGGCGCAAGACCGTGGGGCGTGGTGTTTTTAGTCCTTGTTGCCGGTGAGCTCTTTCGCGTTGGCCGCAAAGTCCGCGAACGACGAACCCGACCTGGTGTCCTTGTGATGACTGAGTGCCCGAATGGACACGTCGTGCCCCTCGGCGGCCTTGCGCAGCGCACCGACTGTCGCCTGCTCCGGTGTGATGTGGGTGAACGGGTCGAACGAGTACCAACGCATCGCATTCTCGTATGTCATCTTCTTGATCTCGTCGTCGGGAACGTTGTTCAGCGACAGGACGTCCCACAGTTCCTCGGGCGCACCCGGCCACATCGAGTCGCTGTGCGGGTAGTCGGCTTCCCAGCAGATGTTGTCGACACCGATCATGTTGCGCAGCGCCACACCGACCTTGTCACTGATGAAGCAGGTCAGGAAGTGATCGCGGAACACATCGGACGGCAGCTTGTCACCGAAGTTCTGGTGCGTCCATGTCGAGTGCATCTCGTAGGTACGGTCGGCTCGCTCCAGGAAGTAAGGGATCCAGCCGGTTCCACCCTCGGACAGGGCGACCTTCAGGTCCGGGTATTCCTTGATGGGCCGCGACCACAGTAGATCGGCAGCGGCCTGCACGATGTTCATCGGCTGCAGTGTGATCATCACGTCCATCGGCGCATCGGGCGCGGTGATGGCCAGCCTGCCCGATGATCCGATGTGCACGTTCATGACAGTATTGGTGTCGCACAACGCTTTCCACAACGGGTTCCAGTACTCGTTGTGGAAGCTGGGGTATCCCATCGCGGCCGGGTTTTCGGTGAACGTCAGCGCGTGTACGCCCTTCTTCGCGACCCGTCGCACCTCGGCGGCGCACGCCTCGGCGTCCCAAATCACGGGTATCGCCATGGGGATGAACCGCGCCGGGTAGGCGCCGCACCACTCGTCGATGTGCCAGTCGTTGTAGGCCTGCACGAGCGCTATCGAGAAATCGTGATCCTCGGTGGCGAACAGCCGAGCGGCAAAACCTGGGAAGGAGGGGAAGCAGATCGAGGCCAGGATGCCCCCGGCGTTCATGTCCTTGACGCGTTCGTCGACGTTGTAGCAACCGGGCCGGATCTCGTCGAGGCCCTGTGGCTCGAGGCCGTACTCCTCCTTGGGCCGTCCGGCGACCGCGTTGAGTGCCACGTTGGGGATGACGGTGTCGCGGAACTTCCACATGTCCGAACCATCGGAGTTGTGCACCAGCCGCGGCGCGTCGTCCTGGTACTTCTTCGACAGGTGGTTCTTGAACATGTCCGGCGGCTCGACGGTGTGGTCGTCGACGCTGATCAGGATCATGTCTTCTTTGTTCATGGCAGTTGCCCTTCCGTCGGGTCCGTCTATTCGATTCCGCTCCCACGCAGCCTCGGCGAATCGCTGTCCCGTGCCAAGATCACTAAAATGAAAACTATCTTCTCGCCAAGCGAGAATCAACATCCAGTGGACGCTGCGGCCGGTCTTCACCGCCTGACCAGGGGCGGAACCGGCCCGCAAATTGCCCGTCCCCGAGCGACGATGCGCTGAGGTAAATGCCTGCGTCGCGCAGCAGCCCGGCGCCACTGCCGACGTTTGCGCTGGAATGCGGGCGTCTCGACGGCCGGGCGAGGCCTCGGCGCGCGGCCCGGGTCCGCCGCCGGCCGTCGGCATTGACCGGCCGCGCGATTCGTGCAACTCTATTGGTTGGAAATGAGAATACGATTCTCCTTGACCGAGAGGTGGTCGGGAGGATGGCGAGAGGAGAGCGCGGATGCGGTTGCCGCCGCTGCCGGCTGATCAGTGGGACGAGGTTACCCAGAAGGCACTCTCGGCAATGCGTGACGCGGACACCAATAATGCGCTCAGCACCCTCGCCCACCACCCGGCGCTGGCCAAGGCATTTCTCCGGTTCAACGTTCACCTCTTGACGTCGTCCACGCTGCCGGCGCGCATCCGCGAACTGGCCATCCTGCGCGTCGCGCATCGCCGCGACTGCGCCTACGAGTGGACCCACCACGTCTCCATGGCCAAGGCCCAGGGAATAACCGACGACCAGATCGCCGCGGTGCGGCGTGGCGAGGCCGCCGACACGTTCGACCAAACGGTGATCACCGCCGTCGACGAGCTCGACGACAAGTCTCAGCTGTCCGACGAGACCTGGGCAGCGCTCGGCGAGCGCCTCAACGACCAGCAGCGGATGGATTTCGTCTTCACGGTCGGCTGTTACGCCCTGCTGGCCATGGCCTTCAACACTTTTGGCGTACAGCTCGAGAACGCCGGCACAGCCGGTAACAACGTCGAATAAGAAAGGGTAAGAAAGTTGCCCCACTTCCCCAAGCCAGCCGCCGGCAGCTGGACAGAAAACTACCCCGAACTCGGGACCGCGCCGGTCGATTACACGGACTCGATCGATCCGGCGTTCTTCGAAGCCGAGCGCGAAGCGATCTTCAGAAAGACCTGGCTCAACGTCGGCCGGGTCGAGCGGCTCCCCCGCACCGGCAGCTACTTCACCAGGGAACTGCCGTCGGCCGGCAAGGGCACGTCGGTGATCATCGTCAAGACCAAGGACGGGACCGTCAAGGCGTTCCACAACGTTTGCCGCCACCGCGGAAACAAGTTGGTGTGGAACGACTTTCCCAACGAGGAGACCTCCGGCACCTGCCGGCAGTTCACCTGCAAGTACCACGCCTGGCGCTACAGCCTCGATGGTGACCTGACCTTCGTCCAACAGGAAGAAGAGTTCTTCAACCTCGACAAGGGCAACTTCGGCCTGGCGCCGGTCCGTTGCGAGGTGTGGGAAGGCTTCATCTTCATCAACTTCGACAACAACGCGGCGCCGCTTGTCGACTACCTCGGACCGCTGGCCAAGAGCATCGAGGGCTACCCCTTCGGCGAGATGACGGAGACCTACTCCTACCGGGCCGAGGTCGGCAGCAACTGGAAGCTGTTCATCGACGCGTTCGTCGAGTTCTACCACGCGCCGATCCTGCACCAGGGGCAGTACACCAAGGAAGAAGCCGCCAAGATCCAAAAGTTCGGCTACGAGGCGCTGCACTACGAGGTGGCCGGCCCGCACAGCCTGCAGTCGACCTGGGGTGGTCAGGCGCCGCCCCCGGACATGTCCATGGTCAAGCCGATGGACCAGGTTCTGCGCAGCGGTTTGTTCGGTCCGTGGGACAAGCCGGAAATCATCGAGAAGCTGGAGCTGCCACCGGGTGTCAACGTGAAGCGGGTGCCGCAGTGGGGCATCGACTCGTGGCTCTTCTACCCGAACTTCATGCTATTGATCTGGGAGCCGGGCTGGTTCCTGACGTACCACTACTGGCCGACCGCCGTGGACAAGCACATCTTCGAGTGCACACTGTATTTCGTCCCGCCGCGCAATGCGCGGGAACGCCTGGCCCAGGAGTTGGCCGCCGTAACTTTCAAGGAGTACGCGCTACAAGACGCCAACACCCTGGAAGCGACCCAGACCATGATCGGCACCCGGGCCGTCAAAGACTTCCTGCTGTGCGATCAGGAAGTGTTGATCCGCCACTTGCACAAGACGACCGGTGACTACGTGAAGGAGTACCAGAACAATGGCGTTACCGTCTGAATTCGCGGCTCTGGAGCCGTATTTGGATTGGGACCTGGCCACCGAGCCCGAGCGCTACGCGAAGCGGCTGGCCTCGACGATGCCCGAGATGCAGGAGTTCTACGACGTCGCTTTCCCGCGTCTCAACGATGTCATCGAGTACTGCGACAAGTACCCGTTGGACGACCTGCCCGACGACGCGAAGACGCTCATGCACATGATGCAGTCGCTCGTCATGGTGTCTTTTCCGATCGAGGCTTGGAAACAGCCGCGGGTGCCCGACAGCGGTGCGGCCTGGGTGGAGTGCATCCGGGAACCGGTGATCTAACCGGTGTTGACACTCAAGGCCGCGGGACTGCTCGACGTCGACGCCGGCGAGATCGTGTCCCCCGGTGTTGTGCAGATCGAGGATGACCGGATCGTCGGCGTCGGAGGCGAACCCGAGGGCGAGATCATGGATCTCGGCAATCAGATCCTGCTGCCCGGCCTGATGGACATGGAGGTCAACCTGTTGATGGGTGGCCGCGGCGAGAAGCCCGGACTGTCTCAGGTTCAGGATGACCCGCCGACGCGGGTGTTGCGCGCGGTCGGCAATGCGCGGCGCACGCTGCGCGCCGGATTCACCACCGTGCGCAACCTCGGCCTGTTCGTCAAGACCGGCGGCTACCTGCTGGATGTCGCGCTGGGCAAAGCCATTGACGCGGGGTGGATCGACGGTCCGCGCGTGGTGCCGGCCGGGCATGCCATCACGCCCACCGGCGGCCACCTGGATCCGACGATGTTCGCGGCGTTCGCCCCCCACGTGCTGGAGCTGACGGTCGAAGAGGGCATCGCCAACGGCATCGACGAGATCCGCAAGGCGGTGCGCTACCAGATCAAGCACGGCGCCCAGCTGATCAAGGTCTGCTGTTCGGGCGGGGTGATGTCACTGACCGGTCCGCCGGGCGCACAACACTATTCGGATGAGGAGCTGTGCGCGATCGTTGACGAGGCGCACCGGCGTGGGCTGCGCGTCGCCGCGCACACGCACGGCGCCGACGCGGTCAAGCATGCCGTCCAGGCCGGCATCGACTGCATCGAGCATGGCTTTTTGATCGACGACGAAGCGATCGCGTCGCTGGTCGAGCATGGCACCTTCCTGGTGAGCACCCGGCGCCTGGCCGACGGCGATGCGATGGACGTCTCGCACGCTCCGCCAGAGCTGCAGGCCAAGGCGGCCGAGATGTTTCCCAAGGCGCGGACCTCCATACTGGCCGCCTATAAAGCCGGCGTGAAGATCGCGGTCGGCACCGACGCGCCCGCGATCCCGCACGGACGCAACGCCGACGAGCTTGTCACCCTGGTCCATTGGGGACTGCCGCCGCTGGCCGTGTTGCGGGCGGCGACGGTCACCGCAGCCGAGCTGATCAACTCGACCGACCGCGGCCGGCTGGCCGCGGGCCAGCTCGCCGACATCATCGCGGTGCCGGGAAACCCTTTGGAAGACATCACCGTTACCCAGAACGTGAGCTTTGTCATGAAAGGCGGCAAGGTCTATGTCGACAAATCAGCCAACCCGAACTGACGACCTGGTCGAGATCCAGCAGCTGCTCGCCCGCTACGCGGTCACCATCACCCAGGAAGACATCGACGGACTCATCGGCGTCTTCACACCGGACGGAACCTACAGCGCCTTCGGATCGACTTACCACCTCGACCGGTTCCCAGAATTGGTGGCCGCGGCTCCAAAGGGCTTGTTCCTCACCGGAACTGCTCTGATCGAAAATATCGACGGCGATTCCGCGAGCGGAACCCAGCCGCTGTGCTTCATCGACCACGCGACCCATGACATGCGGATCGGCTACTACCGCGACACCTACTCCCGAACCCCCGACGGGTGGCGGCTGAAAACCCGTGCCATGACCTTCATTCGCCGCAGCGGCGTGCACGACTCCGGGCGCCCGCACGCCGTCGGCCGTCCCACACCGTGAATGTCGAGGAGTTCCGCGCGGGTTTGCGCGCGTGGCTCGACGACAATGACCTGACCCCCGGGCCCGACCACTCGCTGCAGGGCCATATGCGGCAGTTCGCCCGGGTCAGCCGCGCGCTCTACGACGCCGATTGGATGCGCTACGGCTGGCCCCACGAAGTCGGCGGATTGGGTGGTCCCGCCGTGCTGCGCGCGATCGTCGGCGAAGAGGTGGTCGGCCGCCGTCTCGCCGAACCCGGCCCCTACTCGATGCTCGAGGTGCTCGCACCCACGATGATCGATTACGCCCCGCCAGAGCTTGCCGCCGAAATGGTGCCGCGGCTGCTGAGCGGTGAAGAGCAATGGTGTCAGGGCTTTTCCGAGCCGGGGTCCGGCAGCGACCTGGCCTCGCTGACCACCCGCGCGACGCAGCAGGGCGATAACTGGATCGTCAACGGGCAGAAGGTCTGGACCAGCTTCGCGCAGTTCTCGACGCGCTGCGTCCTGCTCACCCGCACCGCGCCCGGACACGACGGAATCACCGCCTTCTTTGTCGATCTCGACACCCCGGGCATCACCATCCGGCCGCTCCGGACGATGCATGGCGTCGACGAATTCTGCGAGGTCTACTACGACGACGTGGTGATCCCGGGCACCCGGATGCTCGGCCAGCCGGGAGACGGCTGGCGACTCGCCATGGACCTGCTCCCCTACGAGCGGTCCACCTGCTTCTGGCAGCGAATCGCCTACCTGTACTCCCGCTTCGACGAACTCATCGCGCAGGCGTCCGACGTCGGCGAGCCGAACGAATCCGCGCTTGGCGCAGCATATCTGGCGCTGCACACGCTGCGCTGCCGATCCCGTGACACCCAGCACCGGCTGCGCGACGGAGCACGCCTGGGACCGGACACGTCCATCGACAAGGTGTTGCTCGCCGCCGCCGAGCAACGGCTCTACGACACGGTCCGCGACCTGCTGCCCGGAACGCTCGAGCTTGACGACACGCCGTGGCGCCCGGAATACCTGTACTCGCGCGCGGCGACCATCTATGGCGGTACCGCTGAGATCCAACGCAATATCATCGCCCGCCGGCTGCTCGACCTCGGGAAGGAGTGAACCGTGGACACCGCGACGGATCCCGAGTCGCTGCGCCTGCTCGAAGGCTCGCTGCGGACGGCCATGACGGCCGCATCAGGGGTCAAGCTCGACGCCGCGCTGACCGACCTGGGGTGGCGCGACATGCTGGACGAAATGCCGGACGTCGCCGTCCCTTTGGTGTTCCGGCTGCTCGGCGAGACGGGTGCGCACGCCCCGGTGCTCAACGACGTGGTGTTGCGCGAGACCGGGGCGGCGCCGGGAGACACCGTACCGCTACCATTCGCGGGCGGCTCCTGGGTCCTATGGGAGCGCGGCGAGGGCGTCGAATCGGCTATCGACGAGTCGCTGCCGATACGCCGCGCGCCGCAAGGGGATTCATTGCCACCGGCCGCGCTGAATGCGGGGCGGCGGGCACTGGGCTGGTGGTTGGTCGGCGCCGGCCGGGCCATGCTCTCGCTGGCGCGCCAACATGCGCTCGACCGCGTTCAATTCGGCCGGCACATCAGCTCGTTCCAGGCCATCCGGCACCGGCTGGCCGAGACTCTTGTCGCGATCGAGGGCGCCGAGGCGACGCTGCACGTCGCCGCGCAGTCCGAAGATTACGACGGCTTGGCCTCGCTGCTGGCGAAGGCCGCCGCCGGCCAGGGCGCGCTGACCGCCGCCCGCCACTGCCAGCAAGTGCTCGGCGGGATCGGCTTCACCGCCGAGCACCCGCTGCACCACCACGTCAAACGGTCGCTGATCCTGGACGGGCTGCTGGGCAACGCACGCGAACTGACTCGGGAAGCTGGAAAAACTCTGGTGGACAAGCGGTTTGCGCCGCGGCTTGCACAGCTGTAGCCGGCCCACGCCCCGTCCGTCACACGCGTCACCAGGGAACCCGGCGGCCGGCTTTGCCCGCCTCCCAGCGACAATCCGCCCCGGCATTGAAACGACTACTGAGGTGTCGCTGGGAGGCGGGCAAGACGGCACGGCCCGAAATTTCAGTGACGGATGGGATCTGGGGCGTGCGCGTAGACTTCGTCTGGCCACCAGGAGGATGGGGACGCGATGAGTCAGCCCGAGCAACCCCGAAACGAGATGGGCGTCGCTTCGGTGCTCGTGGGCCTGGTCGCGCTCCTCACGTGTTGGATGCTGATCGGTGTGCCCTTCGGCATAGCGGCGGTGATCACGGGTGACATCGCGCGCAGAAGGGTGCAGCGAGGTGAAGCGAACAATCCCCGAATAGCGTTGGCAGGCATGGTGTTAGGGGCGGTGTCAATCGCCGCCGGGCTGGTCGCGATCGGGTACTACGCCTGGCTGGACGCCCGCTAATTCCGCGGTAGTCCCAGCACGCGCTCGGCGATGATGTTCCGTTGAATTTCCGACGTACCGCCGGCGATCGTCGCGGCGAAGCTGCGCGCGTATCGGTCGAACCAGCTGCGGTAATGACTGTCGAGGTTCAGCGGGGCGAACGGGGCCGTCACTGTGCGGTACACCAACCCGTTCGTGTCCGCGGCCTCCAGCGCGTCCTCGGATGCACGTTGCAGGGCCTCGGAACCCAGCAGCTTGAGTACCGACTGGGCGGGTACGTCCTCTTCCCCGCGTGCCGCCCGCGATAACGCCCCGGACCCCAGTAGCCGCAGCGCGTACGCGTCCATCACCAGGGTGGCGTAACGATCCCGCTCCAGCGGCCCCGATGGACGGAAATCGATGCTCAGTTCGTGCAACAGGTCGACGTATCCCATCCACAACATGACGCGTTCGTGCCCCAGAGAACCGGTGGCCACCCGCCATCCCTCGTTGAGCTCACCCACCAGATTCACGGCCGGCACACGCGCGTCGGTGAAGAACACCTCATTGAAGTCGACCTCATCGCTGTCACACATCGACGCGAAGGGGCGGCGCACCACACCGGGCGTATCGGTCGGGATCAGCAACACGCTAATACCCTTGTGCTTCGGTGCCTTTGGATCGGTACGCACGAAGGTCAGCAGCACGTCGGCATCGTGGGCGCCCGATGTCCACACCTTCTGCCCGTTGACGACGAAGTGGTCACCGTCGAGCACCGCCCGCGTTTTCAGCGAGGCGAGGTCCGAGCCCGCACCGGGTTCACTCATGCCCAGCGCCGCGGTGATTTCGGCCCGCAGAATCGGCACCGCCCACTTGTGCGTTTGTTCGGGCGTGCCGAAGGTCAACAACGAGGCCGCAATGATGCCCACGCCCTGCGGATTGAAACTTTGATAGATACGCCGCCGCCCCAGCTCCTCCAGGTACACGTATTGCTGCAAGAGCGTGGCGTTGCGTCCGCCGAACTCGGGCGGATTGCCCGGGAGCAGCCACCCGCTGTCGAACAGCAGCCGTTGCCAGCGCCGGGCCCATTCCGGCACGTGCGAGCTGGAGCGGGGCCGTTCGAACGCCTCGGCCTCGGAGGGCAGATGCGCGTCGAGGAAGGCGATGAATTCGGAGCGGAATGCCTCCACGTCGGCGTCAAAGGTGAGCTGCACGCGACTCCCGGCAACGGTCGTGAGCAGTCCCCGGCGTCGGTAGATCACGATTTCCGCCGACGGCGCGGTTCGCTCTTAGGATTGTGCTTCCATACACACGTCTAAGAGAATAGTATTCTCGTGGCGAGAAAGTTACAATCTCCGACACATGATCCGTGAGGGGGTCGAGCGCAGCGATGTCACGGCGTTCTCCGGTACAGTCCAATCATGTTCTCCCCTCGCGGCAATCAGCTGAGCCGGCCGTGACCAGCCCAAGCGAAGAGCCGGCCTGGAAGCAGCGCGCCGTCGAGAGGTCCATCAAGACCGCGAAACTGCGGGCCGCGCAGCGCGTTCAGCGCTTCCTCGACGCGGCGCAGGCCATCATCATCGAGAAGGGCTCGACGGACTTTACCGTGCAGGAGGTCGTCGACCGGTCCCGCCAGTCATTGCGCAGCTTCTACCTGCAATTCGACGGCAAGCACGAGCTGCTGCTGGCGCTGTTCGAAGACGCCCTGAGCCGGTCAGCCGACCAAATCCGCGCCGCTACGGAAAGCCAGGCCGACCCTCTAGAGCGCCTGAAGGTCGCCGTCCAGCTCCTGTACGAGGCTTCCCGTCCGGACCCGACCGCCCAGCGGCCGCTGTTCACCGACTTCGCGCCGCGGTTGCTGGTCACACACCCCGCCGAGGTCAAAGTCGCGCACGCCCCCCTGTTGGCTTTGCTGACCGAACTCATGGAAGCGGCCTACGACGCCGGTAAATTGCGCGCGGGTGTCAACGCGAAGCGAATGGCCGCGATGACCATGCAGACGGTCATGTTCATCGCGCAATCCAGCGGCGGCTCCGATGACGCCACCGTTCATCCCATCACCAGCGAAGAGGTGTGGGATTTCTGCTCGCGCGGATTCGTCGGCTAGCGCGCAGCGCAGCGCCACCACCCCCGTGCTGGAACTGATCAAATACCGCACGTCATTTGCTGCTGAGAATCAGATTCTCTAATATTTAGAATCGCGAATAGCCAAAACGGATTCGTCGTTGACACCCATGACGGGGTGGTGACAGAGTGCAAAGGCGGCGAGATCCGCGACCCCGGGGGACGCGGTTCCGGCTGTTCTGCGCTGAGGCGTGCGATCAATAGTCAGGAGTTGAGGTAGCCATGACCGGACGTGTTGAGGGCAAAGTCGCTTTCGTCACCGGAGCGGCGCGCGGTCAGGGCCGCAGCCACGCGGTGCGGTTGGCCCAAGAGGGTGCCGACATCATCGCCATCGACATCTGCAAGCCCATCCGGGAGGGCGTCACGGACACCGCCATCCCGGCGTCGACGCCCGAGGACCTTGCCGAAACGGCCGACCTGGTCAAGGGACACAACCGCAGGATCGTCACCGCCGAAGTCGATGTGCGCGACTACGAGGCGCTGAAGGCCGCGGTGGACAGCGGCGTCGAGCAACTCGGCCGGCTCGACATCATCGTGGCCAATGCCGGAATCGGCAACGGCGGCGACACCCTGGACAAAACCAGCGAAGAAGACTGGACGGAGATGATCGACATCAACCTGGCCGGAGTGTGGAAAACCGTGAAAGCCGGTGTGCCGCACCTCCTGTCGGGTGGCCGGGGCGGTTCCATCATCCTGACCAGCTCCGTCGGCGGGCTGAAGGCCTACCCCCACACCGGTCACTACGTCGCTGCCAAACACGGTGTCGTCGGATTGATGCGCGCCTTCGGAGTTGAGTTGGGGCAGCACATGATTCGCGTCAACTCGGTGCACCCGACCCATGTCAAGACGCCGATGCTGCACAACGAGGGAACCTTCAAGATGTTCCGCCCGGACCTAGAGAACCCTGGTCCCGACGACATGGCGCCGATCTGCCAGCTGTTCCACATCCTGCCGATCCCGTGGGTGGAGCCGATCGACATCAGCAATGCCGTCCTGTTCTTCGCCTCCGACGAATCCCGCTACATCACCGGCGTGACCCTGCCCATCGACGCGGGTAGCTGCTTGAAATAGAGTTCCGTCCCATGGACGGATTTGAAGGTCGCGGAACGGTCGTCACGGGCGGTGCGAGTGGTATCGGTCTGGCGACGGCCACCGAATTCGCCCGCCGAGGCGCCCGCGTGGTGCTCTCCGACGTCGATCAGCCCGGCCTGGAGCAGGCGGTAAACCACCTGCGCGCCCAGGGATTCGACGCGCACGGCGTGGTATGCGACGTCCGGCATCTCCACGAAATGGTTCACCTCGCGAAAGAATCTTTCCGCCTCCTCGGCCGGGTCGACGTCGTCTTCAGCAATGCCGGCATCGTGGTCGCGGGTCCGATCGCGCAGATGACCCACGACGACTGGCGCTGGGTCATCGATATCGACCTGTGGGGCAACATCCACGCCGTCGAGGCGTTCCTGCCGAGGCTGCTCGAACAGGGCACGGGCGGACACCTCGCGTTCACCGCGTCCTTCGCCGGCCTCGTTCCCAACACCGGCCTTGGGGCGTACGGCGTCGCCAAATACGGTGTGGTCGGCCTGGCCGAGACGCTCGCCCGCGAGGTAAAGGACAACGGCATCGGCGTTTCGGTGCTGTGCCCGATGGTCGTTGAGACCAAGCTGGTCTCGAACTCGGAACGGATCCGCGGTGCGGACTACGGGCTGTCGTCTTCGCCGAAGGCGGCGGACGGGACGCTACCGACTCAGGACGAGGGCGTCGGCGTGGAAAATGTCGCCCGGTTGACGGCGGATGCGATCCTGGCCAACCGCCTGTACGTGCTGCCGCACGAGGCCGCACGCGCGTCGATCCGCCGCAGGTTCGAACGCATCGACGGCACCTTCTCGGACCAGGCCGCCGAGGGGTGGAGCCACTAGCCGGACGGGCCGAGCCGGTAGGCGCCCGTATTCGGGTCGTGATACCAACCGCTCGCCGCGTGGGTGCCGCCGTCGACGTGCAGGGTCTGCCCGGTCAGGTAGGCCGACATGCCGGACGCTAGAAACACTGCGACGCTGGCGATTTCGTCGACATGGCCGGGTCGCCCCAGCGGCACGACGTGGCCGATCCCGGTCAGCGCTGCCTCGCCGCCGAGCTGCGCCAGCCCTTCGGTGAGCGTGATATCGGGTGCGATCGCGTTGACCCGGATGCCGTGGGGCGCCAGCTCCAGCGCCGCGGTCTGGGTGTAGTTGATCACGCCCGCCTTGGCCGCCGCGTACGCCGCATAGCCCGGTGCGGCGCGCACGCCTTCGATCGATGTCACCGAGACGATGCTGCCGCCGATGCCCGCCGACACCATCTGCCTCGCGATGCGCTGAGTGCATAGCAACACGTGGCGCAGGTTGGCCCGGTAGAGCGCATCCCAACCGTTCTCACTGGTTTCCAACAGCGGTGACGAAAACACCCCTCCGGCGTTGTTGACCAGGATCGTCGGTGTGCCGAGTTCGGTGTTCGTGCGCTGCAGCGCGTCGTCGACCTGGCTGCTGTCACGCACATCGGTCACGATGCCCAGGGCGCCAATGGATTCCGCTGTCCGCGCACAGGTCTGCGGATCGCGTTCCCAAATCGCCACTGACGCGCCGAAGGCGGCGAGCCCCGCCGCGATACCGCGACCGATGCCCGCTCCCCCGCCGGTGACCACCGCCACGCGGCCGGTGAGCATGATGTCCGAGGGATCGATTGCCATCTTCTCATCACATCGCCGGTGCGCGGCCGATAACGCCGTCGGCTTGCAGTTCGGCGATTTCCGAGTCGCTCAACCCCAGCTCGGCGAGCAATTCATGGTTGTGTTGTCCCAGCAGCGGCGCGTGCTGGGTGTGGAACTTCGACGGCCCGGCGGACAACCTCATCGGCACGGTGCTGAGCCTAGCCGGGCCGTTCACCGGGTGGTCGACTTCCTCGAAGAAGCCGCGAAACGCCAGCTGATCCAGTTCTGTCTGCCGGTGCGGTTGCATCACCTTGGCCACCGGAACGCCGGCGTCCCACAGAGTTGCGACGATCTCGTCGCCGCTGCGCCGCTCGCACCACGTGGCCAATCTATCGTCGATAGCGTCCTCATGCTCTCTCCGACCCTGGGCGGTGGCCAGCCCGCGATCCGTTGCCCACGAGGGCGATCCGATCGCCGCGCACAACCCCTCCCACTGCTCGTCGGTGCTCACGGCTATCGCGACCCAGCTGTCGGGCAGGCCGAACTCGTCGATATCGGCGCAGCGGTAGAGGTTTTGCGGCGCCGCCGTAGGTCCTCGGTTGCCCGCGCGTTCCAGCAGCGCCCCGTAAGCGGAGTATTCGATGACCTGTTCGGCGGCGATGCTGAGCGCGGCGTCGACCATCGCCGCTTCGACGAAGACGCCTTGACCGGTCCGCCGCCGGTGCTCGAGCGCCAGCAGCAGCGCGTTCACCGCATGCACGCCCGCATTGGGGTCACCGATCGAATATGGGTCGTAGGGTGTGCGGTCGGCGTACCCGGTCAGCCACGTCAATCCGGACGCGGCCTCGATGACATACGCGAATGCCGGGTTGTCGCGCCATGGGCCCTCCAGGCCGAAACCCGGCATCCGCACCATCACCACGTCGGGCTTAATGGCTTGTACCGCGGCATAATCCAGACCCATCTGATCCAGTACCCGGGGTGTGAAGTTTTCCACGACCACGTCGCAGGTCTCGATCAGCCGACGCACCAGCTCCCGGCCGCGCGCGCTCTGCAGGTCCAGCGTCAAGTCTTTCTTGTTGGTGTTCAGCGCCGCGAAGATCGGCGATTTTTCCCACCACTGGTCCTCGGTGACGGGCACGCCGGCGATCAGTCGTGTGCCGTCGGGACGGCGGGCGGACTCCACGTGGATGACCTCGGCGCCCAGCATCGCCAACAAATGGGTGGAGCACGGGCCTGCCCAGAATGTTGTCATATCCAGCACGCGAATCCCACTCAGGGGCAGTCGATTCGCGGACCCCGCGGGGACGGGGCTGGGGTTCAGATCTGCGGTCCGGTACTGCGCCGTGTGCTCCCCCAGGCGCGGCGCCGGTTGCGGCCGGCGCAGCAGCGGGGGACGCATTCGGTAGGGATGGCTAGGCTGCTCGAACCGGCCGCACGGGTCTTTGACGAACGAATCGCGTTCACGGAACTGGTCGAGCGAGGCGATGTTGGCGCCGTTGGCAACCGGAGCGTTGGGGATCCGAAAAGCGGTTGCGAGTTCCCGTATCTCGTCGACCGTGTTGCTTTCGAACCACGCGTAGATCTCGTCGGCATTGAGGTTGGCCCGCTCGGTGATGGTCAGGTCCAAGTCCTCGTCGATCCATTCCGGGTGGCCGATCATCGCGCACAAGTCGAACCACTGCTGCGCGGTCCCGCAGCCGACGTCCACCAGTCCGTCTTTGGCGCGCGCCACGCCCGGGACGGTGAGTCGCCGCGCGTCCCGCCATGGCCGTCCGAGCATCTCGAAATAGGTGACGGGGTAATAGGTCAGAGACAAGATTTGTGTTTCCAGCATCGACAGGTCCAGAAGTTCGCCCGGTCCACCGCCGATTCGGCCGTACCGCGACGCCAGCATCGCCGCGCTCGCGTACGCCCCGGCCAAGTACTCGCCGACTTGTCCGCCCACGAACACCGGCGCGCGGTCCGGCTCGCCGCGCCCGAGGCCGACGATGCCGCCCGACCATGCCTGCAGCGTGAATTCTGTGGCCGCCCGATCGTGCCAGGGCCCCTCCAGCCCGAAGGGTGTGATCGACATGACGGTGAGGTGCGGATGGCGGCGGTGGATCACCGCTGGCTCAAAGTCCGCGTGCTCCGCGACTTTCGAGCCACCGGACCACACCACCGCATCCGCGGCCGAGAGCAGCCGGTCGACCAGCTCGACGTCGTCGTCGATGCCTGGATCCGCAATGACGCTGTGTTTTGATCCGGCCAGAAAGCTGAACAACGCCCCGTCGCTGCCGGGAGCTATGACGGCGCCGGAGGCGGACCATAAACGCAGTGGGTCACCGTCCGGCGGTTCGACTTTGACGACGTCTGCTCCCCCGTCGGCAAGCAGCTTGGTGCAGTAGGCGCCCGCTATTCCGGTGGATAGATCGACCACGGTATAGCCGGCCAGCGGTGGTTCGACAGTGGGCTCCGCCACTACCGCTTCCGCTTTCGATCGGGCTCCTTCTTGGCGCCCCTGCTCTTGCGGCCCTTCTTGCTCAGGCGCCATTCCGGGGGGAACTTGTCGTCGTTGTCTTTCACCGCTCCGCCCAGGCCCCGGTCGATGGCATCGCCGAGTGTGAAGTCGTCGGCACCGTCCGGCCGGACGCGGCCGCCCATCGACTCGAAGAATCCGCTGAGCATGCTGCCCATGTACTCGCCCTGAAACTGTTTCATGATCTCGAAGAAGACCTTCTGCATGAACACCGTGTCGGTGGGGCGATTGCGTGCGCAGGCCAGCGCGTACCTCTCCACCTCCGCTTCGAGCTCGCCTCTGGGAACCACGCTGTTCAGAAAGTTGCAGTCGTACATCTCCGCCGCGGTGAAAGCCCTTCCGGTGAAGACCATTTCCTGGAATTTCCGGATTCCCATCGTCTGCGCCCACCACCACATTCGCGGCCCCCAGCCGTAGTACCGGAAGGAGGGATGCCCAAAAAGCGCATCGTCGCTGGAGATCACCAGATCCGCGTCGGCCGCCTGGTAGAAATGCCAGCCGTAGCAGTAGCCCTTGGCCTCGAGGATGCTGATCTTCTTGAAGTCCTGCAGGCCGCGTATCCCCGAGTTCGGGTTGGCGTACCACTGGCCCAGGGTGGCGCCCCGGCGAAACGAACCCTCGGGGGGAAAGGTGACTTCGTCCTCGCCGATCCGGTACTCGGCTAGCCGCTGGTTCTGGTCCGCCGAGTTCTGTGCCGCCAGTTCCTCGATAAGATCCGCACCCGAGCCCAGATCCTCGCCGGCCCCGCGGACCACCAACACCTTGACCTCGTCGTCGACGGAGGCGCGGTGCAACAGGTCGGCGTAGCGCAGCCGGGCGGCGATTGTGGGCGCATTGAGTTGGCCCGGCCGATCGAACGTGATGGTGGCGATGCGGGTTTCGGCGTCCTTGTGGTACCTGATGATCTCTTCGGCCGACGGACCGGACTGGCCGGACATGGCTATTCGTGCCACGACGGGCTGGAAGTCAGCACCTCGGGACCCTCGGGGGTGATCAATACCGCTTCCCGTCCGAAGACCGCGCCGATTCCCTGTTCCCAGACGTAGCCAGTCACGGCCAGCACCATCCCCGGCTCCAACCGTTCCTCTGCGGCCGTTGCGGGCAGGTGGCTGGAGATCACGGGCGGGTCAAAACCCATGCCCAGTCCTCGGGCCACCGGCATCGGCGGTGCCGCCTCCCCCGCCGCCCGGTAGGCGTCCAGCAATTGGCTTGCCGCCGCCCCGGATTGGCATGCGGCTAACAGCCTGTCCCACAGGCTTTCCCAGCGTCGATACAGCGCGGCCGCGCCGCGGGCCGCACCCACCGGCCAGGTGCGCCCCACCTCGCCGATGTAGCCACCGGCCAGCACACCGGCCGAGAACGCCACCAGGTCGCCGTTTTTGACCCTTCCGTCGCTGTTCGCCCGCCGCCACGGGTGATCGGGTGACGTCACCCATGCGACATCCTGATTCGACGGGGTACTCACCCCGCCGGCCGCGACGGCCTCCAGCAGAACGCCGGCCAGCGCCTGTTCGGTTACGCCGGGCCGCAGTTCGGACACGGCGGCGGCCAAACCCGACTCGGCGACCGAGATCGCTTTCCGCAACGACACCACTTCTTCGGCCGTTTTGACGCGCCGGGCGGCGCGCATCGCCAGTTCGCCGTCCACGAGCTCCGCGTTGGGAAACGCCGTCGGCAGCAGCTGCGTGAACACCGGTGATATCGCGTCGGTTCCGACGCGCCGGGCGGTCGCGGCGCCATCGATGCGCTGCAGCGCCGACATGGTGTTCATCGGGTTCCACGAAATGCCGTAGAGGTTCTCGTGTGGAATGTCATCCGGAACGCCTTCGTCCCACGTGCTGAGCAGATGGATCGCCCCGGTCGCGCGCACCAGCACACACGTCGGGCCGAACGGCCGGGTGCCGGCGACCCACAATTGCGGTGCGCCCGTGACGTAGCGGACGTTGGCTTGGCGACCGAGGACCAGGACGTCGAGGTCGTGCGCGGCCATCTGATCCAGCACACGCCGGCGGCGACCCGAACGCAGCGCGCGGTCGTCGGGCAGGACTTCAGTTGCCATAGGGGTCATAGGGGTAGTCGGTCAATCGGATCCAGCCTTCCTCGGTGATCACCAGGACCTCTTCACTGCGGTAACCGCCGGTGCCGTCCTCCCACACCACGGGCTCCAAGACCAGCACCATGCCGGACTGCAGGACGAAGTTCTCATCGAACTCCTGACCGAGATCCGTTCCTATCATTGGCATTTCGGCCGCGTTCACGCCGATTCCGTGACCCAGGTAGAAGTGCGGCAGCCACGGCTTGCTACCACCATTGGCCTTGATGGCCGCCCGTCCCAGATCTGCCGCCGTGGCGCCGGCCTTGGCGACACCCAGGACGGCGGACATGATCTCGAACCATCTGTCGAACTGCGCCTGCTGACGCGGCGACGGGTCCTTGCCGACGATCCACGTGCGTCCGAAGTCCGAGCAGTAACCGTGGTAGGTGATGCTGACGTCGGTCCACAACACGTCGCCTTCGGCCAGTTCGCGCTCGGTGCTCAGCAGCGGCAGCGCCAGGTCACCGTGTGTGGTCCACACGCCGTCGGCCTTGCTGGGCGGCATCACCTGCCAGATCGGTTCGAGCATGCTGGCCGTGGCGCCCAACTCGAAGGCCCGTCGCAAAAAGCTTGCCGACAGGTCGATTTGGCGAATTCCCGGCGCCAACCGCTTGTGGACCTCGACCATCGCCTCATCGGTGATCCGGATGGCGGTGCGCATGCACGACAGTTCATCCGGCGTCTTCACCGCCTTGGCGGCACTGACGATCGCGCCGGCATCGACGGGCGCGCCCCCGGGGAACAACAACTTCGTGGCACGCGACATGGCGCCGGTGCACTCGTCGACCGCGATCACCGCTTGGGCGGGAATCAAATCGGCCAACAGGCGCGCGAAGTCTTGGACACCCTCGTCGAATTCGAGATATACCGGCCCATGCACGTGGTCGGCGGGCAGGTCCGACTCGAGCGAGGCGCCCTCGCGGAACGGCAGGAACAAATGCGGCCACTCGTCCCCGGCGAGCACCACTGCGACTGGGCGCTCCACATAGGACAAACCCGCATCGCCGAGCGGCCAACTGGTTCCGGTGGCGTAGACCACGGCGCTGTTGCCCAGCAGAATCAGTGCGTCGACGCCGCGGTCGGCCATTGCCGAGCGCAGCCGCGTCCCGGTCTCACGGCGCATGCGGCCCAGGTCGGGCGTCTCGGGGATCACCAGGCTGCTGGTACCCGCGCCCGCTTGCGCGAACGTTGTCATCGGACCATCCCTACAGGCCCAGGAACTTCGTGACGTTGCCGCTCACGATCTTCGCGGCGTCCGCGGGCCCGACGGCGTCGACGACGGCGGCCAGCGACTTTTCGGAATAGCCGTAGGTGCTTTCGTTGTGCGGGTAATCGCTGGACCACATGACCTTGTCTACACCGATCTTGTCGATCAACTGCAGGCCGAGCGGGTCAACCATGAACGACGCGCTCATGTGGTTGTCCCAGTAGTACCGCACGTCGTGCTGCAACGGGCGGTTGAACATGTGCTGGTAGGACGCGACCAGGTGTTCGGCGTCCTGCAGCGCCCACGGGACCCAGGCGATGCCACCCTCGAACCAACCGATCCGCAGACCCGGGTGGTCATCGAGGATTCCGCCAAAGATATACTTGGAGAACGTCTCCCGGAAACCGTCGATGTTGATCATCATCCCGACGACGACGCTGTTGAACTCGGTCGGGCTTTTTGGCGGCGTTTCCCCGATATGGTGCGTGACGGGAAGACCGGCGGCCTCGATCTCGTCCCAAACCGGCCTCATGGACGTGCTGGAGTAGTCGATCGGATTGCCGTCGTCGCCCTTGCCAGGATTCAGGGGCATCAGGAAAGTCTTGAGACCCAAGGACTTCAGCTCTTCCAGGGTCTTGCGCGTGCCCTGCGGGTCCCACCAGTTGATCAGCCCGGCGCCGTAGAAGTGGCCGTTGGAGCGCTCCTGCAGCTCGGCGATGTACTCGTTGTAGATCCGGAATGCGAGTTCGCGGAGGTTCTTGTCCGGGTAGTGAAAGAGCGCCAAAACCGCGTTGGGGAAGGCCAATTCTTTGTCGACGCCGTCGTCATGCAGTTCCTGGATGCGGGCCTCGATGTTGGTGCTCGCCGCCCCGGGCAGGTCGTCGTATTGCATGAGCACCGCACTGAAGTCACCCGGCAGGAACGACTGCCCCTTGCGGCCGACCTGATAGGCGCCGTCCTCGTACCAGATCCGCGGCGCCTTGTCCTTGAGGTCGTCCGGAAAGCGTTGGTAGAAAATGTCGTCCGCCAGCGAGATGTGGTTGTCCGCGGAGAACACGACGGTGCCCGCCGGCAGGCCGATGTCCGCGCCCGAGGCGTGACCGCGGCGATCCTTCGGGGCACCGAAGCCTCCAGGCGGGTAAAGCGAAACCGGGCTTGTTTGAGTCGTCATCATTGACCCTCCATTCGGATCGGCATTTTGAGAGTAGCGACCTGGGGGCTACCAGGTCACCGGAAGTTCGTAGACGCCGTAGGCGAGTCGGTCGTCTTTGAAGGGCACGTCCTCGAGGGGGATGGCCAGTTCGAGCGTCGGGACACGGCGAAACAGGGTGCGGTAGACGATTTGCAGCTCGGCGCGGGCGAGCTGCTGCCCCACGCACTGATGCCGGCCGTATCCGAAGGCGACGTTGCGGTCGGCCCCCGAGCGATGCAGGTACAGCCGGTCCGGTTCGGGGAATGCGTGCGGATCCCAGTTGGCCGGGGCCAAGTCGATGATGATACCTTCGCCGGCGCGGATCGTTTCCCCGGCGATATGGATGTCTTCGAGCGCGACGCGGCGCTGCCCGTTTTGAATGATGCTCAGGTAGCGCAACAGTTCTTCGACCGCGCTGGCGACAACCTTGGGGTCCTCCGCCTCGCGAATGACGGCCAACTGGTCCGGGTTCACCAGCAGGGCGAGCACCCCGAGGCCGATCATGTTCGAGGTGGTCTCGTGTCCGGCGATCAAGAGCCCGGTGCCCAGCTGAGCCGCCTCCTTCACGCTCAGTTCGCCCGCCTTCACCCGCTCGGCGAGGTCGGAAACCGCGTCCTCAGCGGGGTTTTCCATCTTGGCCTCGACCAGCTGGGCCAGGTACTTATTCAGGGTCATGGCGCCTTTGACGGTGTCTTCGCCCGTCGCGTAACGCGCGAGACCGACGTTCGCGTGGTGCTGGAACATGTCGGCGTCTTCGTACGGAACCCCGAGCAGCTGGCTGATCACCAGTGACGGGACCGGCAACGCCAACGCGGTGACCACGTCGGCGGGTTGAGGTCCGGCCAGCATGGCGTCGATGTGGTCGTCGGTGACCTGCTGGATGGTCGGGCGCAGGCCCTCAACGCGCTTGAACGTGAAAGGTTTCGACAACATGCGCCGGAATCGGGTGTGCTCTTCCCCGTCGGCGGTGAAGACCGACCGCGGACGCTTTTGCACCGTGGACAACATGCCCGCATTCCAGTGCGGAAACCCGGGCACCCGGTCGTCAACGCTGACTCGCGAATCCGAGAACAGCTCCCGCACTTGCTCATAGCCGGTGATGAGCCACGGTGTGCTGCCGTCCCAAATCCGGACTCGCGACAGCGGTCGCTCTTCGGCCAGCGCCATGACACCCGGCGGCGGGGCGAAGGGGCAGCGCGCTTCCCTCGGCATCGGATAGTCCGGTATCTCTGCAGCCGCCTCGGCCGCGGAAGTGTTCGTCAGCGCTTCTGACATCTTTCTCATTCCTCGATGTGAATGGCCAGTGCGGGGCACGCCGCGGCCGCTCGCCGTGCGCCCTCGGCCTGTTCGGCCGACGGATTGGGGTTGAGCAGAACCACGACACCGTCCTCGTCGCGCTGGTCGAACACCTCGGGCGCATTCAGCACGCAGTTACCCGACGAGGCGCAAACGTCCTGGTCGACAGTCACTTTCATCTGCAGATCTTTCACTCGTACGGCGTGACGGGCGCCAGCCACATGCCCACGATCGCATCGATGAGACCTGATGCGGCGGCCCGCCAGGAACGCTGGGGTGGCGAGGCGCCCGCGGCAAGCGCACGTTCCCGATCGGCGCAGGTGTGCATCAACAGGTTGCGGGCCATGATGTTTCGCTCGAAATGAACTTCGGCCGGCAGGTCGGGCAGGCAGCGGTTGATGCCCTCGACAACCTGAACCAGGGACGGCGAGCTGAGAGCGCCCTTGACGATGATGTTGTAGTACGCGGGATCGGTCATCGCCTGGGCCGCAAAACGCGCGTACCAGGTGGGATTGCCGAGCTCCTCCAGATGATCGGTGAGCGGCCGCACCAGGCAGGCCACCCAATCCCTCATCCCGGGGGAGCCGCCCGAGTCGACCAGCTCGGCCACCATCTGCTCACGCAGCTGCTCGACCGGCCCGCGGTGCTTGTGTTCGATCGCCCGCACCAGGTCGGCCTTGGTGCCGAAGTGGTAGCCCACCGCGGCGTTGTTGCCCTGGCCGGCGGCCTCGCTCACCTGCCGGTTCGAGACCGCGAACATTCCGTGCTCGGCGTACAACCGCTCGGCCGCAACCAGGATCGCTTCCTGGGTGGAACTGGCCCGCTCCGTGCGAACGGTCCGGCCGATGGTGGTCACCCGGTCAGTCAACCGCGCCCCAACGATTAAGTCAAGCGATTGATTTAATTCAGGACCGCATCGGCCAGTGAGCCGTCGCTTCGGTGTCACATGGCAGACAGCGGGTGACAAAGGTCCCTCGCCAGCCTCATCCCCGGTGGGTCAGGATGGCTTGTTGCTCGGCGGCGACGTGACGGTGTCAGGACGGTGAACATCGGTGGGGGTAGGCGTGTTGTCAGCCAACCGGGTATCGGCCATCGAAGGATCCGCGTGGTTTCAGTCGAAATGGGCGCCGTACCTGTTGGCCGATGCTGACTGGCGGATCCGAGCGGTGAACGCCGCATGCGAACGCGTGTCAGGGCACCCGCGGGAAGGCATGCTCGGGCGCCAGCTGTTCGACGTCTTCCCGGACAACCCCGCCGATCCGGAAGCGGACGGCGTGGCCAACGTCTCCGCGTCACTGGAGTTGGTTTTTCGCCGAGGCGTCCGGCATTGGCTGGGGGTGCAGCGTTACGACATTCCCGACTGGCAAAATCCGGGCGAGTTCATCTACAAGGTGTGGACGCCGATGAATTCCCCGATCAAAGACGGCAAGAAGACGATCGCCGTGCTGCAGCACGCCCAGGATGTCACCCGCGTCGTGCCGCCGACGCCCGCGGAGCGCGCGTACCCCAAACTCTTCGAGTTGAGAAGGGCGGCCGAGGCGCTGGGGCGCCAGTTCCCCGACCTCCCCAACGAGGCGGTGCTCAGCGTGCTGACGCATTCCCACAGCGTGATCATGGAAAGCGCTGGCGTGCAAGACCTTGAGCGCGCCGAGGCGCTGGCCAAGCTACGGCTGGAAACCCATGCCGGACATCCCGCCGAAGGGCTCTGACGCCCACCCCTCAGTCGCTCTTACGCGACTCTTTGCGGGGGCGGATCACCTTACCGGCGGAGGTCCCCCCGTCTACCGGTAGCACGGTTCCGGTGACATAGCGGGACCGATCGGTGGCGAAGTACAGCGCCGCCTCGGCAACGTCGTCGGGCGTGCCCTCCCGCTTCAGCGGCCGGTCGTCACGCATCCCCTCGCGAATCCGAGCCTCGAAACGCGCCAGCTCATCAGGGTCCACGTCGACCGCCGACGACGCCAGGATGGGCGTGGGGATGCTGCCCGGCGCGATGGCGTTGACCCGAACCTCGTAGCGCGCCAGCTCAATTGCCGCGGACTTGGTGAACTGGATGACCGCGGCTTTCGATGCCCGGTAGATCATCACCCCGCCGCCCGCCTGGATGCCGCCGATCGACGTCAGGTTGATGATCGAACCGCCACCGCTTTCGGCCATGTGACGGGCGGCATCTCGGGTGCCGGCCATCACGCCGAGCACGTTGACCCCCATCACCCGGTGGAAATCGGCGAGGTCGTCGTCCAGCAGTCGGCGCAGGGGGCTCGAAATTCCGGCGTTGTTCACCATGACGTGCAGACCACCGAACTTCTCGACGGTGGTGGCGACCAGCGCCCCGACCTGTTCGGGATCGGAGACGTCCGTCTGCCGGAACAGGGCGTCGGCACCCAATGTGGCGGCCAACTCCTCGCCCCGGCCCGCCTCGATGTCGGCGATGACGACCCGCGCCCCCTCGGCCAGAAATCGTTCCACTATTCCGCGACCGATGCCGGACGCACCGCCGGTGACGATGGCAACCTTGCCATCCAATTCGTTGACCACCCGACGAGTTAATCGGGGTCGCGCGCATTAAGTCAAGCAGTTGATTTAAGGCAGCCGGGGACGACTCGGCGGTATACCCATTCATTTCCCCTGCCTTCAATCGTTCGAGCAGTAGTGGGATGCTGAATCCGCCAGTTCTGTACTCGGGAGGGTTAACAATGAAGGTATTGGTTATCGGGGGGAGCGGACTCATCGGCTCGCAGGTCATCGCCAATCTGACGGAGCTGGGCCATGAGGCGGTCTCAGCCTCACCTCGCTCGGGCGTCGACTCTGTGACCGGCCAAGGTCTCGCCGAAGCCGTGGCGGGTGTCGACACGGTTGTGGACGTCTCCAACTCGCCGTCCTGGGCCGACGACGATGTCCTGAACTTCTTCACCACATCGACCAAAAACCTTCTCGCCGCGGAGCGCGCCGCCGGGGTGCGGCACCACGTCGCGCTTTCGATCGTGGGTGCCGACCGTACCCAGGAGAGCGGCTACATGCGGGCCAAGGTTGCCCAGGAGAAGCTGATCGAGGAATCGGGACAGCCATATTCCATCGTGCGGGCGACTCAATTATTCGAATTCGTCAGCGGGATAGCCGATTCCGCAACCGACGGCGACACGGTTCGCCTGCCGCATGCGGCGTTCCAGCCCATCGCCACAGAGGATGTCGCGACGGCCGTCACCCGCGCGACGACCGGCAATCCGACCAACGGCGTCACCAACATCGCCGGCCCCGAAAAGCTGGGCATGGACGACTTCGCCCGCGCCAGCCTTCAGGCAGACGGCGATGCACGCCAGGTCGTGACCGACCCTACAGCCCCCTACTACGGCGCGGTGCTCGACGACCACAACATCGTTCCCACCTACGGCGAAGACCCGACGATCTACCCCACCAAATTCAGCGACTGGAAGGCCGCTCAGACTTCCAGCAGTGCACATTAGGCGTCCGGAAGGAGCCGAGGGGGTCGGCACTGATGCCACGAGTTGCGTTGATCACCGGAGCCAGCCGGGGAATCGGTGCGGCGACCGCGCGGGTCCTCGCTGAGGACGGATTCCGGGTGGTGGTCAACCATCGCGCCAGCGGCCCGCAGGCGGAGGAGGTGGTTGCCGGCATCACCGCGGCCGGCGGCGTAGCCGTCGCCATCCGGGCCGATGTCACCGTGCCCGGTGACGTCTCTGCTATGGCCGACGAAATCACCCAACGCTGGGGCGGGGTCGACGTGCTGGTGCACAACGCGTTGATACCGTTCGCCGTCACCTCGTTCGCCGACCTCGCCTGGGAACAGCTCGGCGGCAAGCTGGACGCAGAGCTGCGTGCTGCGTACTCGCTGACGAAGGCCGTTGTGCCGGAGATGATTTCCCGGGGTTACGGCCGCCTTATTTTTCTCACTACTGGACTGTCCCGGCGTACCCGCGACGGCATGATCGCGTTGGGCACAGCGAAGGCGGCCCTGGACCAGTTCGTCCGATATGTTGCACTCGAGCTCGCACCGCACGGGATCACCGCTAACCTCGTCGCACCAGCCACCGTGAGCGGAACAACGGTGACCGAGCAACTCACGTCGGAGCGGATGCGTCAGCTCGGAGGCCGCACCGATGGGACGACTGGTAACGCCGGAAGAGGTGGCTCACACGATCGCGTTCTTGGCGAGTGATAACTCCGGTTTCACCACCGGACACTATCTGCCGGTCAATGGCGGCCTCGCGATGGATTAAAGCGGACCATGCACACGATCGACCTGGCGTATGTCGAGCGTGGTATTCACGAAGAACTGGTCGCCTATGTCGCCGACCAGGAGGGCTACTTCGAAGCCGAAGGTGTCCACGTCGCCGTCAGAGACGGAATCTGCTGGGACACAGAGCGTCTGCGCTCGTGTGCCACTATCGGGCTCGGCCGGGCCCTGCTATCGCGCTTGACTGATGGCATCGAATGGACGGTGCTGAGCGTCAATACCCACCGTCCGTTGTTCTGGTTCCTCGGCGGCGCCGGGGTGACATCCATGGCGGACCTTCGGGGACGCCGGCTCGCGGTTCATGCGCCGCACACCGCCCCCGGCTGCTTCGCACGGATCGTGCTACGCCGGCACGGCCTTGACCCCGACCACGACCTCGAGTGTGTGGTGCGCGCGCGCCCGGCGACTACCAGATGGATTTACGAAAGCTGCGGGATAAATCGATCGATGCGGCGTACGTCGGAAGCACCCTTGACCCCGACCAGGTCGCCGAGGAGGAAGGGTTCCACGCGCTGGCCTGGGTGGGAGATCATCTCCAAATTCCCACCGTCGGGGTCGCCGTGGATCCGACCTACCTTCCGATCGACGCCCCGGCGGTGCAAGCCGTGGTGCGGGCCAACCAGCGTGCCCTGAAGACGATGGCGGACCGCCCCGATTTGGCTATCGGACACATGGCGTCGTTCTTGAACCGGCTGACGCGCGCCGAACTGCAGCGCCACTACGAGCACTACATCGGTCCCCACTTCACCGCCGACGGCCAGGTGGACCGCGACATCGCCCAGCGCGCGCTCGACACGGTCGCGGCTGAACTCGGCATCGCTTCGGCATCGGCCCAGCGGATCTACCAGCCCGCCCACTAGTCATGCACTTACGGCGTTGGTCGAGGGCGACCCCCGACCACGCACCATTGACTTCCTAACCAACTTTTGGTGCCATCAGTTGCGCTCCGCAGACCGCATGAACGCGATATAAGACATGAAGACGAGTCGAGCAAACCGCGAGGAGCGATCAATGCCTGTGCAACCCACACGCGGCGCCCCCTTCGAGGAAACGCGGCTCACCAGGCGCGGATTCATGGCCGCCGGGTGGCGTCCCAGGAGCGGTGTAAAAGTGGTCTGACATAGGTTCCGCTCGCTTGCGTTGATGATCCTATGCGGTGGC
>NZ_LQPH01000110.1 GCF_002102255.1 Mycobacterium nebraskense | reverse complement strand
CACGCGATGACCTTCATTCATCCGGCTACGACACGCCGGTCATCACCGGCTCGTACACCACTCTGCTGGACGCAACTCAGATTGCACGAGTTATCTCGCCGGTCTCGTTGCGTGAGTCGTGGACCGTTCTCGGCGACGACGATGCTCCGGTAGCGCCGGTCGACCGGTATCTGGCGTATCTGACCGACATCGAGCGATCACCGAACACGGTCAAGGCATACGCGCACGATCTCAAGGACTGGTTCGGTTTTCTCGCCGAGCGTGGTCTGGACTGGCGGGGCGTTCGGCTCGACGATCTCGGTGAGTTCGTGGCCTGGCTGCGGCTTCCGCTGCAGGCCCGGCATGGGCAGGTCGCGGTGTTGCCGTCGGTGCCGCATCATTGCACGGAATCGACTGTAAACCGCAAACTTTCGGCCGTCGGGGCGTTTTACACCCACGCTGCACGAGATGGGGTGGATGTCGGTGAGCTGCTGACCTCGTGGCAGGTCGGCGGCGCGCGCGGCGGTTGGAAGCCGTTCCTGCACCACATCAGCAAGGGCACGCCGAGGTCGAGGCGGGTGATCGCGTTGAAGACGCCGAAGAAGCTGCCGCGGGTGCTGTCGCCGGACGAGGTGCAGGCGATCCTGGACGGCTGCGGCCGGTTGCGGGACCGATTGCTCTTCGCCGTGCTCTACGACACCGGGATGTTCTCCAGGGCTCGGCCCCCGTGCGCCAGCGTGATTCTCTGAGTTTGTGCAGCTCAGAAGCTGATGTCGGAGATGCTATCCACCGCAACAGGTGTGGTGCAAGCAGACTCGCGCGTGTCATCGCAGCCGGGTTGGTGTGTTGAGTCGGGCCATGAGTTCGCGGTTGGCCGCCCGGGCTGCGGCGAGGTCTTCCTCGCGTTCGTCGAGTTGTTGCTTAAGGTCGAGGTTGTGCTGCTCGAGCTGGCTGATGCGCTGGTGGAGGGCGTCGATATCGGTGCGGGCGCCGAGCCCGGACTCGCGCCACGTCTGTTCACCGAGCGCTTCGGACAGCCGCTTCTCCAGCTGCTGGATGCGCGCGCCGAGCCGGGCGGCGCGTTCGTGGGCAGCGAGCAGATCGGCCTGCAGTGAGGCTCGGGTGACCCCAGGGCCGGTGTGCTCACTCGGGACTGGATCTGCTTGCAGCGCATGGATTTTCTCGAGCAGGTCGGGGTGTCGGTAGAGGAATGTGCGGTCAACGGCGGCGGCGCGGGCGATCGCGGTGGCGCTGAGCCGGTCGCCGGCGGCGGCGGCTTGGTCGATCGCGGCCAGCACGCGCCGGCGTCGGCGCATCGAGTCGTCGCGCCGGCCGTCAAGCATCGATCGGGTGCGTGTTGTCGACGAGACGGATTGTGCGGGTGTGTGATTCGACGTGGTAGCGGTGGTGGTCATGCGGTGGCCTCCGAGGCGATGGTTGTCGGTGCGGGTGGGGTGAGGCTGGGCATGCCCAGCGGGACGGTGTGGGCCGCGCGGTGACGGCGCACGATAGCGATCGCGTCGTCGATGCGGGCTTGCTCGGTCTCGTTGAGGTCGGCGACGTCTGCTTTGATGCGGTTGATCAGCCGCCGGATGCGGGTGATCTCCTCGTCGGTGGGGGTGGCATCGGCGCGGGCCCAGTCATCGACCCCGTCGATGGTGGCGGCCAGCCGTTCCCGGGTGCGTAGCAGATCATCGAGGTAGGCCTGCAGGTCGGGCAGGAACGCGATGTTGGTGCGGAAGTGATCGCAGCCCACGCAGCGGAACCGGACCGGGCAGGCCCCGCCGCCGGCCTTGACGTTGGTGGGTTCGGTGCAGGTGCCGTAGGGGACGGCGACCTCGCCGACGGCGTGGCGGGCGCGTTCGGATTCCAGCAGCATGCGCGCGTCACGCCAGATCCGGTTGCCGTGCCGGTCGAAACTGAGCGCGGTGACGGTGTCGACGGCGTCGCGGCGACGGTCCTCGCCGATGCGGTAGTAGCGCCGGGTCATGGAATAGCTACGGTGATCGAGCAATTCGGCCAGAACGTCGATCGGCACCCCGGCATCCGCGTGACGTTGGGCATAACAATGCCGATAGGCATAGGGCGTGACCTTGGTCTTGTCGACCTCGACCCCGTCGCGGGTGCGCAACACGGGCAGGGTCGAGATCCACTCGCGGTGCCGGTTGTCGAGCGTATCGATGCTGATCGGCTTTCGCCCCTCGGGGTTGCGGCGTGGTGTGGGCAGCAGTGTCAGTTCTGCGGGCGGGGTGTGAGGAAACATCGCCCGCACCCGGTCCTGCTGAGCGGCAATGACTTTCGCGGTAGCTTCGCCGATCGGCACACGCCGTCCGAGACGGTTGGCCTTGGCGTTGTCGTAAACCAGCACCGCCGATCCGTCCTTGTCGCGGTGCAGGCAGTTCAACGGCAAGGCGAGAATGTCCTCGGGCCGGCGCCCGGTGTCGATGCCGATCTGGGTGGCGACCCGCACCTCGACGGGTTCGAGGGCATCGAGGTGGGCGCACAGGATGGCCAGGACCTCCGGTGGCAGGTCGCGGCCGGGTTCGCCGCGTTCGGGTTCGGCGGGGATATCGCCGCGCTCGATGGCGAAATCGCCGGCCAGTCCGGCGGCTGTCTGCCCCGGCCGGGTCAGGCCGAGGGCGCGGATCCCGGCCAGCACCTCGCGCATGTCACGGCAGATGCCGTTGCGCCGGTATCGGCTGATCTCGCCGACGGACTCCAGATAAGCGAGTCGGTTGAGGAAATCCTCGATGTCGCTGCGGCCCAACGCCGAAGCGACGAGTCCACCATCGGGTCTGCGGCCGAGGAACTCCGACAGCAGCCGCAGCGCGTTGATCTTGCCGCGCACTCTCGCGGCGCCGCGACCTCGGTGGCGCGGGAGTTGTTCTGCTGCCCACCGCTTGACGGACTGGGCCAGCCAGGCCTGGCCGATCCCGGTGAACGACAAAGACCCGCGATGGCCGAAGACCGCGAGATCCCATGTGTCCTTTGCCTGTTCGCTGCCGGGATCGGCCAGAGCCCGCCGGACGTGCTGGGTCAGGGCGCTCCGCAGCGACCGCACGGACTTGTTGCGGGTGATCTCGGCCCGGTCGGTGGTGATCGAGGCGGCCTGTCGCCGGCGCAGCCCGTCGCAGAGCACCCGCAGCTCTACCTCGGTGATCTTCGCCCCGCCCCGGACGCGCTGCTGAACGCCGAACAGCACCTCGACCACCACCAGCACCGGCAGCGCGCGCAGGTTCACCCGCCCGCACTCGGCCACACCCGATTCCTGGGCTTGCCACCGATGCGAATCGAACTCAGGGTTGGTACCGAGCGCGCTACGCCAGCGCTGGTAGTGGGTGTTGCAGTAGCCGCGCGCGCTGTCGGCGGGCCGGGTGCACGCGGCCACCGCGCACGCGGGCATCGGCGGCAACGGCCGCACTCGCGGGTCGGCCAGGAACTGCTGCATCGACACCGGCGGTCGCCGCAGGCGGAACTTCTTGGCGTGCGGCTCGCACAACACCGCGTGCCGCACCGTCGGCACACACCGGCATCCCGGCACCGCGCACCGCGTCGCGGACGCGGGTTCGGCGGGCAGGCATGCGGCAGCGGCGATCTCGGCCGTGTTCATTCCCCGCCGAGTCAGGCGCGTGCAGCACCGATGACACACCGTGAGACCGGATTGCACGGTGTTCTGGCATCCCTCGGCCCGGCACACCGTCCGGCCCAACAATCGATGCTCCGCGAGCAACGACAACACCCTGGTCCGCGGATCCCACCCCGCCTCGTCCAAGAACCTGCGGTCGAGCATCCTCGCCAGCCGCGCGGCCGTGCCGATCACCACGACCCCGTCCAACACGTGCGGGGACTCGCCGCAGTCCTGCTCGACCGCGATTCTTTCAGCCAGCCCCACGGCGGTCACCGGGTCACCTGGGCCTGCTCGCGGGGACTGGGCACCGCATCCACGGCGGCCCGCAGCCGGGAGGAGTCCGGATGCAGGTAAACCTGCGACGAGGACACCGCGGCGTGGCCCATCAGGTCGGCGACCACATCGATCCCGGCCCCGGCATCAACAACGTTGCTGCCGAAGGCATGTCGCAACTGGTGGGGCCGCACCGCGACGTCGAGTCCGGCCCGCCGGGACGCCGCGGCCATCAACTCGCCGATCGCATCCGGCCGCATCGGCGCACCGATCCTGCCGCGGAACAGGTTAACGAACACGAAGTCACTGTCGGCGGCGCCGGTGACACGCATGCGTTCGAACTCGTAGACGTCGAACAGTTGCACCACAAGGAAATCCAGCGGCACCACCCGCTCCCGCCGCGACTTGGCCCAGGCCTGGTTCGGGTTGTCGTCTCGGCGCACCACATGCAGATGCGCGCGCTCGACATCGCAGCCCAGCCGCCGCGAGTCCACCAGCAGGTGCACATCGCTGCGCCGCAGCCCGCACACCTCCCCGCGGCGCAACCCGCCCCGCGCCATCAACAACACGATCAATCGGTCCCGCGCCGACCGGCACGCCCGCAGCAGCGCGACGATCTGCTCGTCGCTGGCCCGATCGATCGTCGTCTCCGGTTCCCGCAGCCGATGCCGGGCCCGCATCCGCCACGCCATCCGCCCGTCCTCGCCGCGGGCCTCCGCCGGCAGGTCCCGGTCATCGGCGACCTCATACAGCATCGACACCAGCCCCGCCGCGCCGTGGCCGGTCGCCACCGCGTGCACCACCATGCCCCGCACCGCGGTCAGCACCCCGTTGATCCGCGACGGGCCCCGCACCGCAGCAGCGCCAGGTCCGGCCACCACCACGCTCGCGGCGTCATCGACCGATGACCGGGCGTGAGCCAGCCACGTCATGAACAACGCGAAACCCTCCACACCGGCCTGCCAGGACCGGCCCGACCGGGCACACCAGCGCAGGAACAACGCGATCGAATGCGCATACGCCTTCGTCGTGGACTCGGCCGCGTCGTGGCCGAACCGCAGATGCCGCAGATACGCATCGGCGACATCAACCACCTGCAGGTCCTCATCCAGCACCGTCCAATACCGTTGCCCGGACGGCAAACTCACCGGGAATACTCGCATGGGCTCTCACTTTCGGGCCGACAGTCACAAACAACTACCAGCCACGAGCACCACACCCCCGGAGAAACGCCGAGCAACCCGCCCGATCATGTAGATCGAGCAACGTCCCGCAACAGGTCAGGAAACCCCGGAGAAGGGATGCGGATCGGCGAGGTACTTGGTTTGCGGCACAACGACATCGCCTCCGCTGAGCATGAAGTAACGGTGCGGCGACGCGACAACGCCAATGGCGCGCGCGCCAAGTCACAGACCGTCCGCACGATCCCGGTCAGCAGCGCGTTGATCCGATTGTTCGCCGACTACCTTCACACTGAGTACGGCGATCTGGACAGCGACTATGTGTTCGTCAACCTGTGGGGCCGTCCGCAGGGGCATCCGCTGACCTACGCCGCGGTCTATGACCTGGTGCGGCGGCTGCGCCGGCGGACCGGGATCGACTTCGACCCGCACTGGCTGCGACACACGGCCGCAACCCGGCTGCTGCGCGACGGAGTCAGCATCGAGGTGGTCGCGCATCTGCTCGGACATGCGCACGTGGCGACGACGACCACGACGTATGGGCACCTCACCGTGGAGGACGCTCGGCGGGTCATGGAACAGGCCGGTTGGTTCACCGATGGGCAGGTGCGGCTGTGAGGGCGCCGTCGCTCAAGCCTGCCGGCCCGTCGGGGCTGCTGGGCAAGCTGATGGCCGAGGTCCGCAACGAATTCCGCAGCAATGTACTGGAATTCGGGCCCGAGGATCCGGTGTTTGGTGGAGCCGAGTGCCGGGTTGAGGGGTGCGAGCGAACCGCCCGTGGACGCGGCCTGTGTGAAGGACATCGGCAACGGTGGCATGAAGAGGGGCGTCCGTCGCTGGAGCGGTTCGCCGTGTCGACCGATCCGCGGTGGCGGCGGCGACAACCCAACCAGCGCTGCCGGGTGCCCGGTTGCGGTTACGGCTCTGCCCGTGGCGGCATGTGCGGGCTGCACGCGCAACGATGGGAACGAGCCGGGCGCCCCAGCCTGGCGGGATGGCTGGCCGAACCACAGCCGTTCAAGCAGCCAGCGCCGGGCGCGACCTGCCGCATCCCGCATTGCGAGCTCTGGCCGCAGGGCACGTCTGCGTTCTGCCAAACCCACACCAATACCTGGAAGGGTCAACGGCAGACCCGACATTGACGAGTTCGCCGACCGCTTCGCCGCCGAAACCCCGCTGGCCAGCGAGCAGATCCGGCTCGACCGGCTGACCGGTCAGCTGAAGCTGGAACTGCAGTACGTGCTGCAACGCCGTCACGACGATCGGCAGGGCAAGCTGACCCCGGACGTGGTCATGCGCGTCGTGAAGGCACTGGCCGCAATAGGCGTGGGCTCCCTGCTCAACCACGACGAGGACATCTGGCACGACTGGGCTCGGTCGACGATCAATGACACTCGCTCCCGTGGGTTCCTCAGCTACGCATCCCGGGTGATCGCCGACCTGGCCGAAGCCGGCGGCTGGGACGCCGAATACCCGCGCGATGTCTGGCGCATGCGCCGGCTCGGCTACGACGGAGACCGCACGCTGCGGTTCGGCGGTATTCCGCAGCCGTGGCTGCGGGATCTGGCCAAGCGGTGGGCCCGGTGGCGGCTGTCGACCGGATTGGGCCTGGAAGCCGGCGGCGGCAGGCCGGTCGTTGTGCTCACCCGCTTCGCCGGGTTCCTCGCCGACATCGGCGTCGAGAGCATCGACCGGATCGACCGGCCGGTGCTGGAGCGCTATCTGGCCAACCTGCGCGGCGACTCCATCGGTGCCCAACGTCGCGGGACCCATATCGGGCTGCTCAACCGGTTCTTCGCCGCCGTTCGCCAACACCGTTGGGACACAGACCTTCCCGCAGACGCGATGTTCTTCGCCGAGGACTACCCGAAACGCGACGAACGGTTGCCTCGGGCACTGGCCGAACAGGTCATGGCTCAGCTCGAGGATCCCGACAACCTCGCCCGATTCACCGATCCTGCCCACCGGTTGATCACGATCATCTTGATGCGTTGCGGGCTACGGATCACCGATGCGCTACGGCTGCGCCGCGATTGTGTGGTCGCCGACGCCGAAGGTGCTCCGTATCTGCGCTACCTCAACCACAAGATGAAACGCGACGCGTTGGTGCCCATCGACGTGCAGTTGCGCGAGCTCACCGCCGAACATCGCAACCGCACCGCCCAGCGTTGGCCGGCAGGCACGCCGGTGTTGTTCCCACGGCCGACGAAGAACATTGACGGCACCCACCCGATCGCCAGCCCCACCTACCGGATGGCGCTGTTGCGCTGGCTGTCCGTCTGCGACATCCGTGACGAGCACGGCCAGCCGGTGCACCTAACCCCGCACCAGTGGCGCCACACCCTGGGCACCCGGCTGATCAACCGCGACGTCCCACAAGAGGTCGTGCGACGCATCCTGGACCACGACTCCGCGCAGATGACCGGGCATTACGCCCGCCTGCACGACACCACCGTGCGCCGCCAGTGGGAGGCGGCCCGCAAGGTCGACATCCACCGCACCACAATCATTTTCGACCCGTCCGGTCCGATCGCCGCGGCCGCCTGGGCCAAACAGCGCCTCGGCCGAGCCACCCAGGCCCTACCCAACGGCTACTGCGGACTGCCGGTGCAGCAGAGCTGCCCGCACGCCAACGCCTGTCTGACCTGTCCGATGTTCCTCACCACCGCCGAGTTCCTGCCCCAGCACCACCAGCAGCGGCAACAGAGCCTGCAGCTGATCACCGCCGCCCAAGCCCGCGGACAACAACGTCTGGCCGAGATGAACCACCAAATCCTGCACAACCTGGACAACATCATCACCGCCCTCAACGATCCACAACCAGGGAAGGCCAAACATGCCGGCTGACAACAGCATCCACCTCATCCACGCCGCCCAGCAGCGGCACGAACACACCCGCGCCAAGGCCATCGCTGCGATGCACGAACTCGACCGGACCGGCGCCCTGCTCACCTTCGAATCCGTCGCCCGCCACGCCGGTGTCTCCCGCTCGTGGATCTACACCCAAACCGACCTCAAAGACGAGATCCGCCGGCTCCGCACCCAACACCGACCCGAGCCAAGCACACCGTTACCCGCCCGACAACGCGCCAGCGACGACTCCCCGCGGCAGCGCCTCGAAATCGCCAACCGCCGCAACCGCGAACTCGCCGACGAGAACCGGCGGCTACGCCGCCAACTGGCGTGCGCCCTTGGCCAACTCCGCGACGACACCGGCCGACATCATGAACCGACGCATCGCGATTCGGTAACAATCGGGCCGTGCTAACCGCCAAGCGATATCCATCTCCAACCGCGTCATGGACACCCTCCACGACACAAACCTGCAGGTCACAACAGCTACCGCGGCCAGAACTCCAGATAACAATCGAGTCACTCAACGCCCGCTACCGACGGGCGATCAAGGCTCGCGGCCATTTCCCCTCGGAGGCCGCGGCGCTGAAGTGCCTGTATATGGTGACTCGCTCCCTCGATCCCAAGGGCACCGGCCAGCAACGCTGGGCGGTCCGCTGGAAGCCCGCTTTGAACGCGTTCGCAGTAACATTCGCCAACAGAATGCCCGACCTCAACCGAGGATAGGGAAACGCCACTTACACCGAATTCCGGATGGACCCGTCGGCGAAGTGCGCGGCCACTTCGCCGGTCGTTAATCCTTTAGCGGTCAACGACAACACGATCTCGTCGATGCCGGTCAGCCGACGTTGGCGCTTCTTGACGATCTGCGGATCGAACGAGCTGTTGGTATCGCGCGGCACCTCGATCTCGACCGGTCCGATCTCGGTGAACACCGTCTTGGCCCGGGTGCCGTTGCGGGCGTTGCCGCTGCCACGTCCGACCGGGTCGTGCTTGTCATAGCCGAGGTGCTCGGCCATCTCTGCGTCCAGCGCGGTCTCCAATACATTCTTGGTGATCTGGTTGAGTAGCCCGTTCGGGCCGACCAGCTCCACGCCCTGCTCCTTGGCCTGGGCCAATAGTTGTTCAGCGAGCTGCTTTTGATCCACCTCGGTAGCCATGGGCTCGAGTGTTTCGGACATCATCAGTCCTTCCCGCCAAGCTCACGCTCGGCGTGTCAGACCAAGGTCAGATCCACCGCTGTTCAGACAGTCCCCATCCTCAGTTTCGATTGCAGGGACCAGATCTTGTTGAGCAACAGTGCCTTTGTGTCGTAACGGTGGTAGCCGACCACGGTGCGCACGATCGCCCAGTTCTTCTGCTCGACGTGGCAGCCGTCGTTTTTGTTTCCGGGCCGCGAGCGGGTGAAGGTGATCTGGCGCCGCTCGCACCAAGCCAGCAGGTGGTGGTTGATGAACTCGCTGCCGTTATCGAAAGCCCAGGATCGGGAAGGGCATGGTGGTGGCGATCGAGGTGCCTCACCAAAAAGTGAGCGCGAAGCGTGGGCTGGTGCCTCACGCATGGTGAGCGCGTGGGGGCTTGCACTACTTCGCCTTGGCCAATCGGTCGATTGACGGTTGCAATGCTTCCAGGTCGATGTGGCGGGCGGCGGCAAGGGCGTCGGTCTTGGTCTTGGCCAGGTCCAGTAGCTGCATTTGGATGGTGTTGATCTGCCGGGTCAAATCGGCCGGGTTGATGCCCTCGATTCGGGCGGACACATGCGAAAGCTGTTGCGCATCAAGTATTCCCGATTCCTGCAGACGTTGCCACGGCGTGGCCGGCGTGTCGTAGATGCGCGTGCGGCGACTGGCCGCGGTGGTGCTGTAGCCGATGGGCTTTTTCGTCGGGGTGAAGAAGTTGCACCGCAGCGACACCAGCTTCCACAGCCGGTTGAGCAGCTCCAGCTCCTCGGAGGTGTCGTAGCGCCAGTAGAACGCGTGTTTGCGCACCACGTGGTTGTTTTTTGACTCCACGTGCGCTTGGTCGTTCTTCTGGTACGGCCGCGAGTGGGTCTGGGCGATGTCGCGGGTCTGCAGCCAGGCGGCGACCTCGTGATTGATGAACTCACCGCCGCAGTCCAAAGCGAAAATCACCAGATCGAACGGGAACCGCTGTTGCAGCTCGTCGATGCCGGCCGTGATCCACTTCGAGGCGTTGTTGCGGATCGAGAAGTTCTCGGTCCAGCCGATCACCAGGTCGGTCATCGTCAGCGTGCGGGCGAACTCGCCGATCAATGTCGGGCCGCAGTGCGCCACGGTATCGGCCTCGATCACCCTCGGGGCCTCAGGTGCCTCATCGGCGCAGGTACGGATGGCGATCGAGTTACGCAGCAGCGGCGACGGTTTGGTCGTCGAGATGCCCTTGATGCGCATCCTGTCCCAGGGCCGGTTTCAGGTAGCGGTCCAGGGTGGCCGCGCTCATCGCCTTCAGCTCCGCTGATGCCGCCTCGGTGGCGAACGGCCTGTCAAGATCACCGGATTCAGCCAGCAGCGGCAGCCACAGACCCACCATGACCACCAGGTACTTGCCGCACGGCATGCCCATCAAGGCCCACACATACTCCAGCAGTGCCCTGGCGTCGTCGCTGAAGCCCCGCGGCCGCAACGTACGCCTGTCAACCTGCTCGGCCGGGTCCGGCAGCCTCGGGCCGGTCAGCATCCGCCGAGCCGTCGAGCGGCCCATCCCCGTGGTGGACACCACCCGATCCAAAATCTTGCTCTTGTCCGCCTTCAACGCCTTGCGGTACTGACCTCGCAGTTTGTTCGCTACCTGCCGCCTCGCAGCCATGTCGATCTTGCCTTCCACATCGGGCAGGCCTTCCGGGCCACGCGCTCAAAATAGGTGAGGCACCACCGCCGGCCACGCGCTCAAACTCAGTGAGGCACGCCGGACTATTGACAATTGGTCGATCTTTGTAAAAGATTGGTAATACCGTCTGTCCGGGGTATTCGGGAGCAGCCAGTTGCCCGGTCGACGGCCGTCAGTATCCGGGAATGACGGGCAAGGGATCCACGCTATGCAAAGCACTATGCAAGACGTTCCGCTTTCTGTGACATCGATCGTCAAGCATGCCAACTCCATTCACGCCGACCGCCGCGTCGTCACACCGACCGAGTCGGGCTACCGGGCCGCGACCTACGGCGAGGTCGGCCGGCGGGTCGGTCAGTTAGCTAATGCGCTGCATGACCTTGGCGTCACCGGCGATCAGCGTGTGGCTACCTTCCAGTGGAGCAACCAGGAACACTTGGAGGCCTATTGTGCGGTGCCGTCGATGGGCGCGGTGTTGCACACGCTCAATATTCGTCTTACCGCCGAGCAGCTTGGCTACATCGCCAACCACGCCGACGACAACATCGTCATCGTCGACATGTCGTTAGCGCCGCTACTTGCGCGTTCTTTGCCGGCCATATCGTCGGTGCACACGGTGATTGCGGTCGGTGAGGGCGATCCCGAGCCGCTACGGGCGGCCGGCAAGGCCGTCGTTTCGTACGAAGACCTGATCTCGACACATCCCACCGAGTTCGACTGGCCTGAACTCGATGAGACGTCGGCCTCGGCGATGTGCTACACCAGCGGCACCACCGGAAACCCCAAGGGCGTGGTCTACAGCCACCGATCCACCTACCTGCATTCACTGGCCGTCTGCACTGGCAACGGGTTGGGCATCGCTGAAGCCGACCGCATCTTGGCTATCGTGCCGATGTTTCAAGCCAATGCGTGGGGCCTTATCTATGCCGCGCTGATGGCGGGGGCCGAACTGGTACTCCCGCACCGATGGCTACAACCTGGAGCGCTGGTGGCCATCATCGAGGACACCCGCCCGACCGTGGCCGGTGCGGTGCCCACAATCTGGAATGACGTCCGGCACTTCCTGGGCTGCGAGCCCGGTCATGACATCTCGTCGCTGCGTCTGGTCGCGTGCGGCGGATCGGCGGTACCGGTGTCACTGATGCGCGGCTTCGAACGCGACCACGGCGTACCGATCGTGCAGGCGTGGGGAATGACCGAAACCTCGCCGCTGGCCACGGTGGCCAAACCGCCGACTGGGCTCGACGAAGACCAACAGTGGGCGCTGCGTGCCACCCAGGGCCGCCCGATATGCGGCGTGGAAATCCGGCTGCGCAACGACCAGGATCGCACCCTGCCGTGCAACGGAGAAGCGGTCGGCGAGATCCAAGCCCGCGGGCCGTGGGTAACTGGCTCTTATTTTCGCGACGACGACGCCGACAAGTTCGACCAGGGGTGGCTGCGCACTGGCGATGTCGGCCACGTCGACGAGCATGGCTTCTTGACGCTGACCGACCGTGCCAAAGACGTCATCAAGTCCGGCGGGGAGTGGATTTCGTCGGTCGAATTGGAGAATTTGCTGATCGCCCATTCCGGGGTACATGAAGCCGCGGTCATCGGTGTGCCCGACGAGAAGTGGCAGGAGCGTCCACTCGCTCTAGTGGTGGTCAAACCCGGCGCCGATATCACGCCAGATGAGCTACGTGCCTTCTTAGACGGCAAAGTCGCTACGTGGTGGATCCCGGAGCGCTGGGCCTTCGTCCCCGAAATCCCGCGAACCAGCGTCGGTAAATACGACAAGAAAGTGCTTCGGGCATGTTACACCGCCGGTGACTACAACATCGTGGAATTCGTCTAGCGACCAAGGTTCGCTAGACCCGGCAATGCAGCCGAATAATTAAGGAGGTTACATGGCAACCACACGTTACCATTCGCTGGGTGCCGGCGGGCTGAACTGGGAAAGCGTGCCACTCAGGCTGTTCGCTGGCGGCATCGCCAAACTCTGGGACCCCGCCAATATCGACTTCTCCCGCGACAGCGCCGATTGGGAGGCGCTTTCCGACCGCGAACGCGTGTACGTCACCCGATTGTGCGCGGGCTTCATTGCCGGAGAGGAAGCAGTCACCCAGGACATCCAGCCGTTCATGGCCGCAATGCGGGCCGAAGGCCGGCTCGGCGACGAGATGTACTTGACGCAGTTTGCGTTCGAGGAAGCCAAACACACCCAGGCGTTCCGCTTGTGGCTCGATGCCGTCGGGGTGCGCGACGACTTACATAGTTTCCTCGATCAAACTCCGGCATACCGGCAGTTGTTCGACGAGGAACTTCACGAATCGCTCAACACGCTCTATGTGGATCCCTCGCCGGCTGCCCAGGTTCGCGCTTCGGTGACGTACAACCACATCATCGAGGGCATGTTGGCGCTGACCGGCTACTACGCCTGGCACAAGATCTGCGTGGAGCACGGCATTCTTCCCGGCATGCAGCAGCTGATTCGGCACATCGGCGACGACGAGCGACGCCACATGGCATGGGGCACTTTCACCTGCCGGCGCCACGTCGCTGCCGACGACACCAATTGGACGGTGTTCGAAACGCGCATGAACGAACTCATTCCGCTGGGGCAGCGCCTGATCGACGAGGGTTCTGCACTGTATGGCGACGACATACCCTTCAATCTGTCAATCGACGAGATGAGGACCTATGCCACCGACAAGGGGATGCGCCGGTTCAGCACGATCAGCAGCGCCCGCGGGCGACCGCCCGAGGAAATCGACCTCGACTACTCGCCACTGCAGCTGGAGGACACCTTCGCGGACGAGGACGCGAGGGTGCTGGCCGGTTCGGCCTGACTTCGACGAGATCGGCGCCAGTGCGTAAAAACGCGGAATTTTTGCGCTGGAGTCGATTCGGCACTGCGAGTACCAACACTGCTCCAGCTTAGTTGCCGTCGCCGGTGCCACTATCTCGGCACGCTTCAAAGATCCGCGATGGCGCAACGCTCCAAGCGGCGGCGAGGCCAGTCATTGACCGCACGACCCGGAGGAGACGACACACGATGCGTCGACCACTTGAGGACGGCTACTTCACGATGCCCAACGGCGATGAGCAGCCGCGGTTGATCGGTTCCTATAGCCCTGCTGCCGACAAGTACTTCTTCCCCCGCCGCCGCCGCTGTCCGTTGACGGGCGGCCCGGTCGAGGATGTCCTGCTGTCACCAACCGGCGAACTGTACGCCTGGACCTACGTCGAGTCGGCGTGGATGGGCAAGTCCCGGTTCGGCTCCACAGGCGACGGGCACGGTGTCGGCCAAGTTGACCTACCGGAGGGCGTGCGCGTGCAATCCATCCTGCGTGGCGAGATGGGCGACTGGGAGATCGGCATGCCCATGCAGCTTGAGGTCTACCCCCTCATGACCGATGCCGATGGCACTGAGCTGTGCTCGTTCCGCTTTTGCCCTACTCGACGGGGGGCATCTCGGTGATGGCCCGCGACGTCTATGTGATCGGCGTGGGGATGGCCCCGTTCGGCCAGCCGGACGCCAACGCGGCCGACTTGGGCTTCGGGGCCGGTGTCAACGCGCTCGGTGACGCCGGCATCGGCTTCGATGAAGTCGGCTACCTCTACAACGGCTACATCGGCGCCGGTCTGCTCACGGGTGTCACCCTTGCGAAGGATCTCGGGCTTACCGGCATCCCGATCACCCACGTCGAGAACGCGTCGGCCACCGGATCGTGCGCCTTCCATGAGGCGGTCCAGGTGGTGGCGGGGGGGAGCGTCGATATCGCGATGGCGCTAGGGTTTGACGACCTCAATCGCGCCACTCGAGCTATCGGGGGCAGCAAGCCCGGCATTGGCCAGGTGATCCTCCCGGCGGCGTTTTTCGCCATGTGGGCGACACGTCGCATGCACGAAGTGGGCACGACGGTCGAGACCTTCGCCGCCATCGCGGCAAAGAATTGGAACCATGCGCGGCTGAATCCCTACGCGCAACGTCGGGCCGACCATGAGGTCACCGTCGAAGAGATCCTCGCCTCGCGCATGATTTCCTACCCGCACACTTCGAAGATGGCCTGCGCCGCTGGCTCTGGGGCTGCGGCCGCGATCGTCGCGAGCCGCGAGGCGGCAGAGCGCGTGGCCGGTTCACGCCCGCTGGTGAAGGTGGTCGCCAGCCAGCAGCAGTCCGAGCAGTTCGTTGACGGCCACATTTTCATGGGTGCGGTCGTCGGTCCGGGCGAGCTCACCGCGGCCACGGCAAAGGCCGCCTACGACGAGGCCGGTGTCGGGCCGGCCGACCTCGACCTCGCCCACGTGCACGACGCATTCCCCATCGAGGAACTGATGTATTACGAGCTGCTCGGGGTGTGCGCGGCTGGGGAGGGGGACAAGCTCGTCTCCGAGGGCGCGACCAGCCTGGGTGGTCGTATCCCGTTCTCGACCGACGGCGGGCTGATCGGGCGCGGTCATCCCGGTGGGCCGACCGGCCTGGCCCAGATCTGGGATGTGACACGGCAGCTGCGGGGCGAGGCGGGCCCGCTGCAGGTCGAAGGCGCTCGAACCGGGCTTGCTCACATGATGGGCGCGGGCTCGGTCTGTGTCATCCACATCCTGCAGGCCGGGCGGTGACGTCATTCAACACATCCGATAAGAGAGAAATCGCCCTGCGGGGCGACAGCATGGAAGGGAAATCGCGTGGCTGAGCTTAGCTTCGACGGGAGGGTCGCCATCGTGACCGGGGCGGGAAACGGTCTCGGCAAGGAGCATGCGATGCTGCTTGCATCACGCGGCGCGCGCGTGTTGGTGAACGATCTCGGCGGCAGCGTCGCCGGCGTCGGCGCGGACCTGACCGCGGCGGAGGCCGTCGCTCAGGAGATCGAAGCCGCCGGCGGTATCGCGGTCGCCGATGGTCACAGCGTGGCGACCCGAGAAGGTGGGGCGGCCATCGTGCAGGCGGCTCTCGACGCCTTCGGGCGGGTCGACATCGTCGTCAACAACGCGGGCATCCTGCGCGACAAGTCCTTCCACAATCTCACGCCGGAGCTACTCGATCCGGTGATCGATGTCCATCTCTACGGCACCATCTGGGTGACCCAGCCGGCGTTCCTCAGGATGCGCGAGCAGGGCTACGGCCGGATCGTCAACACCTCCTCCGCCGCCGGGATTTTCGGCAACTTCGGTCAGACCAACTACGGGGCCGCGAAGATGGGGGTCATCGGCTTCACACGGGTGCTCGCCCAGGAAGGCGCGAAGTACAACATCAAGGTGAACGCGATCGCGCCGATGGCGCGGACCCGGATGACCGAGGAACTCCTCGGGCCGATCGCCAAGAAGCTGGACCCGGCACTGGTCGCCCCGGTCGTCGCGTATCTCTGCCATGAATCCTGCGATCTCACGTCGAGGATCTTCTCCGTTGGGGGCGGGCGAGTGGCCGAGATCTTCATCAGTGTGACGAAGGGCTTCTCATCGCCGACGCTCGATATCGAAGCGGTCCAGGACAACCTTGAGGCGATCTGCGACCGAGAGGGATACCAGACTCCAACGCAGGCCAACGACGAGATCGGCCTCGTGCTTCAAGCGCTCGGCTGAACACGTACGTACGTTGAGGAGGACCATGCCATGGCCGTGATCGACCTGCTGCGCCAAGCGGTAGAGGACCGACCGGACAAGACCGCCGTCATCGCCGAGGACGGCGCGGCCACTTTCCGCGAGCTCGACGCTGCCAGCAGCCGGGTCGCCCAGCAATTGCACGCCGCTGGGGTGAGCCGCGGTCACAAGGTGGCGATGCTGCTCGCCAACGACCAAGCGATGCATTTCAATGCAGTGTATTTCGGCATCCACAAACTTGGTGCCGTGCCGGTGCCGCTCAATACCCGGTGGGCAGCGCCGGAAAAGCTGTTCGTGCTTGAGCACAGCGACGCCGTGGCGGTGATCACCGGTCTCGCCCACCGGGAGGTTCTGGTTGCGCTTGCCGAAGGCGAATCTGTCGAGATCGGCGGCCGTCCCGGTAGCTTCCAACTTGAGCACTTCTTCGTGACCGGCAGCGAGGCGCTGGATGGATTCACCCCCCTGGGCGACGTGGTGGGCGCGGGCTCTGCGGACGTGCCGCTCCTCGAGCCTTCCCTGAGCGCCGACGACCCGGCGGATCTGCTCTATACGTCCGGCACCACCGGGATGCCCAGGGGCGTGCTGGTGCCCGAGGGCAACCTCGCCGACGAGCCCGGCCAGGCGAGCCTCGGGCAGCTTCTCGGCGCGATGTTCGGCGAGAGCCTGCTTCATGCGGTGCCCTTGTTCGGTTTCACGGGCTGCCATGGCCTGATGCTGCTAAGCATTCGTGCCGGGGTCACGCAGATCGTGTTGCCGCGTTTTGATCCCGAGCAGTTGCTCGCGGCGATCGAGCGCTACCGCGCCACGTCGATCATGGGTGTGCCGACAATGCTGAATTTGGCCATGAAGCACCCCACGGTGGGTGATCACGACTACAGCTCGCTGCAGCTCGTGTTTTTCGGGGCGGCGCCGATCCAGCCCGACACCGTGCGCAAAATGCGGCAGGTGTGGCCCGGAGCGAAGATGCTGAACGCTTACAGCCTCACCGAGGCCGGTGCCGGCGCGGCCTGCATCCTCGGTCCCGACCCAGATGACATCCTTGCCCGGCCGGGCTCGGTTGGCAGGCCCGTAGGATGCGAGGTTGTCGTCGTTGATGACTACGATAACCCACTCCCCCCAGGCAAGGTCGGCGAGATCTGCTTTAAGTCGAAGATAGCTCGGCGCAGCTACTACAAGGGGGAGCAGCCCACCGCGGAACTTTGGAGCGGTGGACTGTTGCACACCGGCGACGTGGGTTATGTCGCTGACGATGGCTACGTCTATCTGACCGAGCGCAAAAAAGACATGATCCTGCGCGGCGGCTACAACATCTTCGCCATCGAGGTCGAGCGCGTGCTGCTCGAGATGCCCGAGGTGCTCGAGGCCGCAGTCATCGCGGTGCCGCATTCGGACCTCGGTGAGGATCTCCTAGCGGTGATCGCGCCCAAGCCCGGGTTCAGCGGCGGCGAAGGCGAACTCACCGCGGAGCGGATCAACCAGTTCTGCCGCCAGCACCTCGCCGACTACAAATGCCCGCGCCACATGGTCGTAGTGGACGAGCTACCGAAGAACGCCATGGCCAAGGTCATGAAAAACGAACTCCGACAGCGCTTCCGAGATCACCTGTTCGATCAAGGGGCCGAAAACAAATGAATGCTCCTTGAATATCGGCTTAACAGCGCGACGGCGGCCATTCCGAGCAGTGTCCGGCGCATAGCCACAGAAGAACCGTAAAGCGAGCGGATGGGGACGGCGGAAGATGCCAAGGCCGGTGAGACAGTGCTTACGCGGAATTGATGAGCGCTTCGGTGTGTGGATTGGTCGATCCAGGCGACGGTAAGGCCGTCCCTATTTCTTTTCGCGACAACAACTGTTTGAAGAGAAGATGAGGTGCCATGTCATGGATTTCATGCTCAGTCCAGAACAGGACGATTTCCGCCAGACTATACAGCAGTTCGTTACCGAACTGTCACCGCTGGCCAAGGTTCGCCAGGCGGTAACAACTGCGCCGGGATATGACATCGACCTTTGGTCTCGCATGAGTCGGGAACTGGGGCTGCCGAGTCTGCTCGTACCGGAGGAGTACGGCGGTGCGGCAGCAACGATGATCGAGGCTGCTGTCGCCATCGAGGAGCTTGGACGCGGCATCGTGCCGTGCCCGCTGTTCGCGACCGTCGCGCTCGGTGTCGCGCCGATCTTGATCGCGGCCAGCCAGGAGCAGAAGAGAGAACTGCTTCCAGAGATAGCCGCGGGCGCTCGTACAGTCACGACTGCTATCAATGAACCGGGTTGCGTTGACGGCTTCGGTGCTGTAGCCATGCGAGCGGCGACAAATGGCGACGCCGTCACGCTGTCTGGGACCAAGATTCATGTGATCGACGGCCATAGTGCGGACACCCTGCTGGTGCTCGCTCTGCCGCCCGGTGACTCCGCTGAGCCGGCATTGTACCTCGTTGACGGTAACGCCGTCGGCCTCACCCGTACACGCGTCGAGACCCTGGACATCACCCGACCGCTGGCCACCCTGACCTTCGACGCCGTCTCTGCGGTTCCCTTGGCTGGCGCGCACGGCGTCGCGCCCATACGCCGTGCGTTAGATGTCGCGAAGACGTTACTCGCAGCGGAGATGGTTGGTGGCACCGAGGGCGCTATGACCATGTCCGTCGAATACGCCAAGGTGCGTCACCAGTTCAATCGGCCCATCGGCTCCTTCCAGGCGATCAAGCACCGATGCGCCGAGATGGCAATCGAACTGGACAGTGCTCGTGCAGTCACTCTCTACGCGGCTCATCTGGCAGCGGAGGAGAGCGCTGACCTCGCCAAGGCGGCCCCCATTGCCGTGGCAACCGCCGCGGCCGGATTTGACTTCACCGCATCGTGGAATGTGCAGATTCACGGCGGGATCGGGTTCACCTGGGAGCACGACGCACACCTCTACTACCGGCGGGCGAAAGCCGACCGGGTACTGCTGGGCTCAGTACGCGAGCAATGGCTCGAGGTCGCTGACCGCATCGGGCTCTAAACACCGCCACATACTTCGTCGGCACGAACAGAGAAAGATGACATGTGGATGGGGACCCCCTCAGCTCAGACGCTCGTTGATATAGGCGTTAGAGGAATTTTTCAGGAGCTCGAGGAGGTCCCGATGACGATGGTAGGCGGTTTCGACGTGCGGCGACAGCAGATCACATTCGATTACGTCGATTATGACGGCTTGTTGCGCTGGGGTCAGATCGGTCCGGCGACCCGGAAAGCGTTGCGGAACTGGCTGGCTGAGCACTGCAGCGATGGGGACGGCCAGTTCGCGCTGGAGGGCTGCCCGGGGTGGCGGTATGTGTGCGAGGAGCTGGCCGCTGCTGGGATCTGCGCGCACCTGGGGGATGCGGCCGAGATTGCCGTCTTACCGGAGCCCAAGAAGCGCGCCAAGACCGACCGCGCCGATACTCGGTTGCTGCGTACGCTGTTGTTCGAGGACCGGTTCCCCGAGTCGTGGATCCTACCCGCACACATGCTGGAGATCCGCACGCTGGGCCGGTTGTACTACACGTTGATGGACGAGCGGCGGGCCTGGCAGCAGCGCATCCATGTCCAGCTGTTCCATCAGGGCTGTCCACCGATTCGGGCGCTGTTATCCGGCGCAGGCCGCGCGGCGCTGGACAGCGTCGACTTGTCGGCGGCGGGCCGGCGGTGCGTTGACACTGCGCTACGGCGCATCGATCAGCTAAGCACCGAGATCGACCCGCTGCCAAGCCAATTAGTCAACTTCGCCCGACGCCAAGCCGGGTGTCAGGCAATGCAGCGCCATTACGGCATCGGTTGGTTGTGCGCGGCGATCATCTGGTCCGAGGTCGGTGATGTCCGCCGATTCAGCAGTTCCCATCGGCTGGTGCGGTTTGCTGGGCTGGATGTCACCGTGTACTCCTCTGATACCAAACGCTCACCAGGGCACCTGTCGCGAGAGGGCTCACCCGAGCTGCGCTGGGCGGCGTTTGAGGCAGCCGAGTGCGCGAGCCGGCGCCGTTCCCTTGATTACGGTTACTACCACAAGCTGGCAGCCAAGCGCGACGGCCACAACGGCAAGAATCCCCACCCTGGCGGTGGAACGCAAAATTCTGCGCCGATGCTATCACCCGCTGCGTGCGTTCGAAGATGGCGCCCTGGCGCTGCCAGTCCCCGAACGCCAGGAGGTGGCCTCTTAAATGATGCGTTGCGCGCCTGCCATGCCCATTAATCACCTGATGCTAATCACCTGATGCCTGCGGCCAGCGCCCGTGTGGTTCCTGTCGCCACTCCGCTGTTGGGTGGACTTCCCGGAAAGATTGAGCGGCCGCGCCTTCGTTGCCCGCACGTCGGGCACCCCATCGATCATCAAGTTGCCGGATATCGTCCGTGGACTCAGATAAGGCTGGGCGCCGGCACACGCGACGCGCGTCTTTCGCCCCACATTTATGCACCGGAGGGCAGCAGATGACTTGAACCACACCGTCTTTTCCTGTTCCCCGGCGGCCAAGTATGCGGCGGATCCTCGTCGGTCTCAAGGTCGTTCGTCCTCGCTACGCTGCGGGCGCTCCGCCTTGACCCCGACCGCGGTCCACCGCCTTCAAGCGGTCGAAAACGAAGCAAAACACGCAAAAAATAACCCAATGGATCCACCTTTACGCGGGTCCTCAACACAGATAAGGGACGACGATTCGATATGGACCTGTCTTATCCCCCGTCAGCTGAGGCGTTCAGGTCACGAGTGCGCGACTTCATCACCGCGAACGTCCCTGCCGACTTCGCTGGAATCGGGGCGTTGGATCAAACCCGGCGGAAGGAGTTCATCCGAGAGTGGCGGAAGACGCTCGCGGACAACGGCCTACTCGCCGTGTTGTGGCCAAAGCGATATGGCGGAGCGGGACTGACCCCACTCCACCAAGTCGTGCTGGCCGAGGAGTTTGCTCGCGCCGGGGTACCCGCCGGAACTGAGAACGACATGTTCGGGATTCAGCTGCTTGGCAACACGCTTGTCGTCTGCGGCACCGAGGACCAGAAGAATTGGTTCTTGCCGCGAATTCTGTCCGGTGATGATCGGTGGTGCCAGGGGTTTTCCGAACCCGACGCGGGATCGGATCTGGCCAGCCTGCGGACGAGAGCGGTTCTTGATGGCGACGAATGGGTCATCAACGGGTCCAAGATCTGGACTTCAGTGGGACACCTCGCCAACTGGATCTTCGCACTGTGCCGCACCGACATGGATGCTCCCAAGCACCGGGGGATCTCATTTCTGCTCGTGCCGATGGATCAGCCCGGCGTGGAGGTTCGACCCATCAAGAATATAGTGGGCCAGTCGATGTTCAACGAGGTGTTCTTCACCGACGCCCGAACCGCTGCAGACAACGTTGTCGGGGAAGTGAACGCAGGATGGTCGGTGGCCATGACGCTGCTGGGTTTCGAGCGTGGAACAAGTGTCACCACCGACGCGATTCGCTTCCAAGCTGAGATCGACCGGCTCTTCGAGCTGGCGAAAGAACGAGGTAAGACTAACGACCCGCATATCCGTGAGCAGCTCGCTTGGTGCTATGGTCGCGTCGAGATTATGCGGTGTCGTGGGTATCAGGCGTTGACGCGCTTCTTACACGGTGAGTATCCAGGTCCCGAGGCCGCGATGACCAAGATCCTCTGGAGCGAGTTCTTCCAACGCGAGACCGAACTGGCGATGGAGATCCTCGAGACGGACGTGTTGACGCTGTCGGGCACGGGAACGAACGGCGCCTTGGCGACTGCGGATGTCGGAACACCGAATTCGTCGCTCGCGTGGGTTGAGTCGGCATTGGCGGCGCGAGCCGCCACGATTTATGCGGGCAGTTCACAGGTGCAGCGCAATATCATCGGCGAGAAACTGCTCGGCCTGCCCAAGGAACCGCGCCTCTAGGATCCGAACAATGCCGGAGCCCGTAGACACCAGTAGTGCCGCTTCCGGTAGATGGGCGGCCATCTCGAATGCGGAATACCTGCGCAAGTGGCTGGGCCTTGGTATCGCGATCGGCACTCGGCGACGCCTGAAAACTGACCCCGTGTCGACGCAGATTTTGACCCCTTCGACCGATTCTCGGCTTGGGCCGAGAGGAGAAAGGAGTTGTTGTCAGTGGACGATTGGCTGAGATCCGCAGACCGCCGCTGTTGAAGATGTTGCCGAAAAGCGGTTCTCCGCGCAGCGGTCACCGTGCCGGTGATGGGTGCGACCAACCGATAATCCATTTTGATGATCATCACCGGCTCGTCGTGACGAAGTATCTTGCGGGAACAGCGGATGACACCGGACCGGATCCGCAGCGTCTTAGGACGATGCGGGCTTGCTCTTTGAGCAGCAAGGCCTCTGTCAATGGCCATTTAGAAGTGTCGCTTGCCAGGGTGATGGGGCCACCTGATTGCCAGGGGGATGGGACCACCGTGGCGCGTTATTGAGGAAGCTCGTCGTCGTGGTCTGGGTCAAGCTGGCTGGGTCGGGTGCGTTGACGGTAGGACGGTCCTTCGATGACGAGGGTGTGGGCGGTGGCCGTGAGTCGGTCGATCGCTGATTGGGCCAGCAGGGTGTCGGCGGTCATGGTCAACCATTCGGAGGGTTCTCGGTTGGAGGTCACGATGGTCGTTTTGGCGCGGTGGCGTTCGACGATGATTTCGTAGAAGTCGCTGGTCTCTGTGGCGCCGAGGGGTCTGAGCGCAAAGTCGTCGATAATGAGGACGTCGATGGTGGTGAGTCGGCGGATCTCGGCGTCGACGGTGTTGTCCAGGCGGGCGGCGCGCAGCCGGGTGAACAGCTTGTCGGATCGGGCGAACAGTACGGAGTTGCGTCGGCGAATTACCATGTGTCCCAATGCTGTTGCCAGATACGTCTTGCCTACTCCGACCTCGCCGGTGATCACGCCGATGCGGCGTTCGGCGATGCACCAGCCGATGCGGGCGAGGGCTTCGTTGTGGGCGCTGTGGCGGTGCAGCATGCCGGGGGCCAGGTCGCGGCCGAACGGCGTGCGCGAGAAACCGTAGTAGGAGATCAGGTTGTCCATCATCGGGGTTGGGCCTCTTCGCCGGTGAGTAGGTCGAGCTGGCCGGGGATCTGGTCGGCCCCAGTCAGGGCGGCGTAGTTGACGCCGCGGGCCAGTTCGGTCTGATGCGCGGTCTCGATCAGCCGCGCGTAGTCGACACCAGTGGGTTTCGGTGGTATCGACGGGGTTTCGGGTTTGGCCTTGGGGTGCGAGTGCCGCCCGATGTGGTGCGGGATCGCTAGCCCCATCGGCACGCCGGCCAGACGCACCTCGATGCGGGTCAAATCGAACGGGTCGAATACCAGCTCCACCTTGCGCCCAACCAGTGCGGGGTCGACCTCGTAGCTGTTGCCGTGCAACGAGACGGTCGCCGTCTTGGTGACGCGGCGGTGCTCCTCCCACAAAAACGCCTCGGTGAGCGCCTCCGGGGCGGGCAGGCCGACCGGGCCAGACGCGCACCAGCGGGCCAGCGGGGTCTGCCCGGTTTCGGAATGGACGGTGCGGTGGTAGACAGTTTCGACCCAGGCCGCAAAGAGCCGGTTCAATTCGGCCAGATCGGCGACGTGGTGGCGTCCGGCGACGTCGGGCTCGCCGGTGATCTCGACCAGGAACTGCTCACGCACGGTCCTGAAAAACCTCTCTATCTTCCCTCGCCCTTCCGGCCGATGCGGTGTCGAATGCACCAGGCGCACACCGAGTTTCGCGCACGCCCTCAACAACCACGTGTCTATATAGGCCGATCCGTTATCGACATACACGGCCTTGGGGACGCCGCGCGAAGCCAGCGCCGGGCGCAGTGCGGCGGCCAGCCGCACGGTGTCCTCGGCATACCCCCACCGATAGCCGGGCAGCAGCCGGGAATGATCATCCAAGAACGCGAATAAATAGGTTTTACGGGCCGCGATCGCGATGCCGTGCAGCGCATCCCCGGTCCACAGGTCGTTGGGGTGCTCAGCCTCGAACCGGCCGAACACCGGCGCCGACCCGCAACCGGTGCCGGCGGTCAGCCCCAACCGGTGGAAGTTGCGTTGCAGGGTCCGCTCATCGGGCGCCCAGCCCAACTGGGTGAGCAGGATCCGGCGGATCGCCGCGGCGGTGCGGGCGGGGTTCTCCCGACGCAGCGCCACCGCCAGCTCCAGCACTTCGGCCGGGGTGCGCGGCGTGCATTGGCGCGGGCTGGGCACCAGCGCATCGAACCCGCCGGCACGCCAGTCCCTAATCCACCGATCGATGGTCTGCCGCGAGATCCGCACCCGCCGCCCAAACGGGTCGGTGTGCTCGCGCGACGCCAACTCGCGCACTATCTTTCCCCGCTCCTTGGTGGAGTGCGCCGGCTCGGCGGCCTCCCGGATCAACTGGTACCGGAACAATCCGATCACCCGGGCCCGCTCGGCCCGCACCCTCGCCTCATCATCGCCGACCACCACCGGCCGCCTCCTTTGCTGTCTTTTAAACACACGACAGCGCACAGGATTACGGCCTCATCTGCCTTGGCGGCAGGGTCGACTCGTGTTGCACCCACTCCCCGGGCCAGCCCGACGCCAACAACCGGCCACCGGAGACCGCCACCGCGACTTCGGCCAGCGACACCTCGGGCAGCGCGAACCGGCGCTCGATCACGGACGAGGACGAAGAAGATATCGCCGATTGGTCCGTTGCCGAAGACCGCACGACCGACCCGCGACAAGACCGATGGATATTCAGTGACATACGGCGTTGCATGAGTGACGTACGCGAGATAGGCGACACCGGCCAGCAAGAACCCGAGAATGCAGGCCATCGCGGTGAGCACTCGACGTGCGTTGACGCCCTGCGGCTTTCGGAAGACGTCGACTGTATTTGGAAATCGCCTCAACCCCGGTCAATGACGAACCCCCGTTGGCGAACGAACGCAGCAAGGTCAGGATCGTCGCGCCCATCACCAAGCCGTTGCCCTGCTGTACCGGCACCGTTCCGGCCAGGTGATGCGGGTCGTACACCGGTAATTCCCAAAATATTTCGCGAATGACACCCACCACGATCGTCAGACTGATCATGGCGATGAAGGAGTAGGTCGCCACCGCGAACGGCATTCCCGCTTCCTTTAAGCCACGCAGGTTCAGGTAGCAGATGACAAGCACCACGCCAACCGTGATGGCTAGGCTGTAGGGACCCAACACCGGGATCGCCGACACCACCGCCACCGTTCCAGCCGCCGACTGCACTGCCACCGTGACCACATAGTCGATCAACAGTGCAGCGGCCGCGACCTGCGCGACCCGGGGTCCGAAATTCTCCCGCGCGCCAACGCCGCCAGCCCGGCCTGGGGCAGCAGTTCGATCAAGATCTGCTCCGGGCCGTATGCGGTCGATGAGATTGCGTCCGGTGAAAGTGCCCCAAGCGCAACGGGATTCGACAACTTCTCGGATGTCAGGTTCTCGGTAATCAGCGGCTTTCCCAGAAAGACGCGCTTGGCTATGTCCCCGACAGTCGCCGGGATACGCTGCTTGCCAGTCGAAGTTGTCACGACCACATTCTTTACCCGAGGTTGAGCGCTAAGGAAGCACTTGGCAACGCCTTCGATGCATTCTGCCGCCCGCCCCCTCCACGCGGGTGCGCAAGCTAAGCGAGGCGGCCGGCCGCGGCGGCGACGCGCTCGTCAGTGGCGGTCAGCGCAACCCGCACATGCTGTGCACCGCGCGGGCCGTAGAACTCGCCGGGCGCCACCAGGATGCCGCGCGTGGCCAACCACGGATGCTGTCCCGGCATGGCTCACCGCGGGTGGCCCACAAGTAGAGTCCTGCTTCCGAATAGTCGATAGCAAAACCGGCTGAGCGCAGCGCCGGCAACAGGGCCGCCCGCCGCCGCGCGTACCGCTCGCGCTGCAGCTTTTCGTGATCGTCGTCGTCCAGCGCGGCCACCATGGCAGCCTGCACCGGCGTCGGCACCATCATTCCTGGCATGTCTGCGTACTGCCAGCAGTTCGACGACCAGGGCGGGATCACCGGCGACGAAACCGGCCCGGTATCCCGCGAGCGACGAGCTCTTCGAGAGCGAGTGCAGCGCTAGCAGCCCGGTGTGGTCGCCATCGCAGATGGACGGATGCAGCACCGACAATGGCTCGGCATCCCAGCCCAATCCCAGGTAGCACTCGTCGGAAGCCACCACAACGCCACGATCGCGCGACCACCCCACCACCTTGCGCAGGTGTTCGGCGCCCAGCACGCGCCCGGTCGGGTTGCTCGGGGAGTTCAGATACACCAGTGTCACCGATTGCGGGCCCAACTGGGTCAGCGAGTCCGCGAGCAGCACCTGCGCTCCCGCCAGCCGGGCGCCGACGTCATACGTCGGATACGCCAGTTCCGGCGCCACGACCACATCCGCTGGGCCCAGGCCCAGCAGGGTCGGTAGCCAGGCGATGAGTTCTTTGCTACCGATCACCGGCAGCACGGCCGCCTTGGTCAGCCCGGTGATGCCGAAGCGGCGGTCAAGGGCAGCCACTGCCGCTTCACGCAGCCGCGCAGTACCGGCGGTTGCCGGATAGCCCGGCGCGGAACTGGCGGCCGCCAACGCCTCTCGGATCACCGGCGCAACCGGATCTACCGGAGTGCCGATGGACAAGTCGACGATGCCGTCCGGATGGGACCCGGCCAGCGCCTCCGCCTCGGCCGACGTGTCCCAAGGGAAATCCGGCAGGGAGGCCGACACTCCCCTGCGAGCGGGTGGTACCCCCAGTCGGCCCATCCCGGGCTTCTGCAGCACCGGCGCGCTCAGTCGCCTTCGCCCTGCGGTGGCAGATCCTTCACCACTTGGGGATCGTTCTCGGTCATGCCGACCTTGGCCGCACCACCCGGCGACCCCAGCTCAACGAAAAAGTCGGCGTTGATCTGCGTGTACTGGCTCCACTGTTCGGGCACATCGTCTTCGTAGTAGATCGCTTCGACAGGGCAGACCGGTTCACAAGCCCCACAGTCGACGCATTCATCGGGGTGGATGTAGAGCATCCGAGCACCCTCGTAGATGCAGTCGACCGGGCACTCCTCAATGCATGCCTTGTCCTTGATGTCGACGCAGGGTTCGGCAATTGTGTACGTCACGGACGTCTCCTCAAGGTGTCCTCCATGTAATGCCCCGTGTGGGCTGCCGTTCGCATTGTCGCGGCGGTTCTGGACCGCTTCCAGACAAAGCGTTTGATTACTGATACTAGACGTTGCACATACACGTCAACCACTTGGCACGCCCGTCAGACCGCAGTGCTATGCACCTAGTCGCACCTAGTCGCACAGCGGCGTGGTGTGCCATTTCTGCTGCCCGGATGGCACCGGCGTACGCGACCTTGGTGTCGCTGTGCGAACAGGCCGGCTCGGGCTACCAGTTACCCCCTGGTTGATCAAGTTCCTGTGGGAGTCCGATGCCCCAGAATTGGGGCGAGGAGGACTCGATTCATGGCACGTCGACGGCATACACCGGAGCAGGTGGTCCGCAAGCTTCGTGAGGGTGAACGGCTGCTCGGTGAGGGCAAAGACCTCGGGGAGGTCTGCCGGCATCTGGAGGTCAGTGAGCAGACCTGGCATCGCTGGCGAAATCAGTACGGCGGGATGAAAGCCGAAGACACCAAACGGCTCAAGGAGCTTGAGCGGGAGAATCAGCGGCTCAAGAAGCTGGTCGCCGAGCAGGCCCTCGACATCGACATGCTCAAGGAGATGAGCCGGGGAAACTGGTGAGCCCCGACCGTCGGCGGCGAGCGGTGGTGATGCTCGTCGAGCGGTTCGGGGTCTCGCAGCGGCGTGCCTGCCGGGTGGTCGGCCAACACCGCTCGGTGCAGCAGTATGGGCCGCAACGACCCGATGGCGTCGAACAGCGGCTGCGCGCCTGACTGCGGGAGATCGCCATCAGCCATCCGCGGTGGGGCTGGCGCAAGGCGCACGCCATCGCCAAGTCAGAAGGCCTCGTGGTCAATCCCAAACGCACGCACCGATTGTGGAAAGACGAACGGCTGCAACGTCCGTCGAAGACCCGCAAGCGGCTGCGCCTGGGCCACAGTGCGGCGCACCGGCGCATGGCGGCGGCCCGCCCCGATCACGTGTGGGCGCTGGACTACCAGCACGACCTCACCGTCGACGGCCGCCAGCTGCGTTTCCTCAACGTCATCGACGAGTTCACCCGCGAGGCGTTGGCGACACGGCCACGTCGGTCGTGGAACGCCGATCAGACCACCGGACTGCTCGACGAACTGATCATGACCACTGGCCGCAAGCCCGAACACATCCGAATGGACAACGGACCCGAACTGACCAGTCACGCCCTCGCCGACTGGGCCCGCTTCGGCTCGGTAGGCGCCGTGTTCATCCAACCCGGCGCACCGTGTTCGGGGGCATTCAGGTTGAGCACTTGGGGGTAGCGATCCGGCACTGACGGTGATCAGTTCGTCGGCCGGTCGTTTCTGCGTTTGGTCTTTGTGGTGTCGGGGCGGCACGGTGATCACGTCGTTGTGGGCGGCGGCCCTCCCGATGTCTCTGGGCGGAGTCTGCGGGAGGGCCGTCTTCGCGCTTGGAGGCGCAGTGGTCACGGTAGAGGCAGATGTCGATGTGGTCGAGCGCAGGCTGGCGGCGGGCGAGTTGAGCTGCCCGGCATGCAGCAGCGTGCTGGCGCGTTGGGGGTGGGCCAGGCCGCGACAGCTGCGCGGTCGGGACGGGTCGGTGCGGTTGTGTCCTCGCCGGTCGCGATGCACCGGCTGCGGGGTGACGCATGTGTTGTTGCCCGTGACCGCGTTGCTGCGCCGTGCCGACACTGCGGCGGTGATCGTGTCGGCGCTGGCTGCCAAGGCGTTGCGGCGGCGGGTGGGGTTTCGCCGGATCGCGGCCGACTTGGCCCGTCCGGTGGAGACGGTGCGGGGCTGGCTGCGTCGCTTCGCCGAGCGGGCCGAGGCGGTGCGGTCAATGTTCACGGTCTGGTTGCGCGCGGTGGACCCCGATCCGGTGATGCCTGAGCCGGCCGGCGGGGTGGTCGCCGATGCGGTGACGGTGATCGCCGCGGTCGCGGGCCCATTTCGATGATCGACCCGACATATCACGTGATCGAGGACCCCGCGAAGGCCGGCAGGCCCGGGGACTCCGGGGAATCCGGGCAACGCAGCGAAACGTAATCTTTTGGCCGGATATCGGGCTGACCCGAGGGGTGTAAATGGCCGAAAGCCGGGCAGTTAGATTCGTTAACTAGTGGGCGGTGTACGTCATGCCCGCGGTCGACGGAAAGGACAGCTGTGAAGCGACTGGCAGCCGTGTTGGTGTCCGTGTTGGGTTTCGCATTCACCGCCAATGGTTACCGGGCGCTGACTAAGCGCCCGTACGGCTCGGTTTTCGCGTCGGAACTTCCAATGCAATCGCTCGGCGTCCAGGTCACGGCGCTGGCGGCGGTGGCTGGGGCTGCTGGGCTTGCGCCACGTCGGGCGAAAGGCCGACGAACCGCTGACCGCTGCGCTCGATGCCGGCCTGGGTCCCGAGCGTCGCACCGAGTCGGGCGATCTATGGAAGCGGCCCGCGCCCGCAGGTGCGACCGCGAAGAAACCTGGCGTGGGACGAATGCTGCGGATCTACCGTGACTACGCGCATGACGGCGATATCAGTTACGGGGAGTGCGGCTCCAGGAACCATCTCGACATCTGCTCCGGTCCAGGTCGGGCCAGTGGGGCGTCGGCAACGTCGGAACGGTGGCGCTTCGCCATTTCGTCGGTAACCCTGCGTACGAGGTGGTCGGCGTGCTCTGTAATCGTCCGGAAAAAGTTGGCAAGGATGCCGGTGAGCTCGTCGGCGCCGCGCCGATCGGTGTGCTTGCGACCACCGACAAGGAAGCCATCGAAGCGCTTGACGCCGATTGCGTGTTCTATGCGCCACTTTGGTCCGATCCCGAAGAGGTCTGCCGTCTGCTGCGCGGGGGCAAGAACGTCGTCGCCTCGGGTGGCGCATGGTGGTATCGAACCGAACACAGCAAGGCGGATATCGACAAGATCGACGCAGCGTGTCACGAGGGCGGTACTTCGTTCCACGCAGGTGGTATCAATCCTGGCTTTGCCGGAGACCTGCTCGTGCTGACGCTGGCCCGAATCGTCAGCCGGATCGACGCTATCCACATCTACGAGGTGGTGAATTTCGGCAAGGACACTTTGAAGTACCTGCACGAGATGGGGATGGGGAGCGATCCCGAAGAGTTTCTGGCCGGACCGAATCTCCTGGGGAACGCATGGCCGTTGTTCGCCCAGTCGATGGCCATGGTGGCGGACGGATTCGGCAAGACGGTCGACAAGTACACAACGGATGTAGAGTTAGGGACGGCCACGCGCGACATCCGGTACGAAGGGGGGCCGACCAGCGACATGCCAGGCTTTAAGGGCGTGATCAAGAAGGGAACAGTCGCCTCACAGCATCACAAGTGGACGACTTGGGTGGACAACAAGACCTTCATCACATTCCACGAGATGTACACGATGGACGAATACAATGCCATTGAGCCGCAGCCTGATTGGGGCGGTCACTATCACTATCGCATCGTGATCGAGGGCGACGAACCCACCGAGCTGATCCTCCAAGCGCCTCCGGATGCGCAGGGCAACTACCCGAAGCCGGGCTACACCTGGACCGCGATGGGCCCCGCGAACGCGATTCCAGCCGTTTGTGACGCCCCGCCTGGATTCCTCACCCATAAGGAGCTCGGGCTTGTGCCGCTGCGCGGCCTGGTGCGCTTGTAGCGATTACAAAACCGCTGGGCCCGAATCAGCCGGGAGACGGCGGGAGGATCCCGCGAATCCGGGCCGTGAGCCACGAGGCCACCGCTCAGGTTTTGCGCGCCGTCAATGAGCTTGCGGACCAGGAGGGTTCTCGCTCCGGCGGGTATTTCGTGCGGGCAGTGGGGGCGATGAAGCCACGTCATCCTTGCGGTCGGGGTCGCTGTCACCTCGGTGCCGGCGGTGTCAAAAATCTTCGCCGACCTGAAAATCCTGGACACACGGTTCAGGCAAGACGACTCTGCATCCGTGGCAGATGTTCTGGCACCTTTTCGCAACGGTGGCCTACTTCATCCTCGGGCTCAAGCTTGTTCCACGCGTCATCAAGCGCATCAACACTTCTCGCTGGAATGTCTTTGCGCGGCAGTCGCCCACCGGCTACCCCATAGCGGTCCTGCTGGCATACTGCGCAGTTGTCGGAGCCCTCGACGTCAACCTCGTCTTCGCGGCGTTCCTCGCAGGTTTTGCCGTCGCGCATAGGAAGCGCAGGATCTTCGCCGACGCGCTCGAGGCAATCGGCAAAGTCTCCTTCGCCTTCTTCATTCCCATCTACTTCGCGATCGTCGGCCTGAAGCTGGATCTCATCCGCGGCGTCTCGGTATGGATGATCGTCATCTTCATTGTCGGCACCTGCGCGATCAAAGTGATGTCGGTATCGCTCGCCGGGCGGTTCGCGGGTTTCCGGGGACTTGACCTGATCAACCTTGCGATCACCACCAACGCCCGCGGTGGCCCCGGCATCGTTTTGGCCAATGTCGCCTTCGACGCCGGCATCATCAGCTCAAAGTTCTACACCACACAGGTAATCGCAGCCGTGCTCACCTCCCAGTTCGCCGGTACTTGGCTCGACTACGTCATGCGTAAAGGCTGGCGGGACTGTCTGAACAACGGTGGATCTGATCTTGGTCTGTCACGCCGAGCGTGAGCTTGGCGGGAAGGACTGACGATGTCAGAAACACTCGATCCTGTGGCGATGGAACTGGATCAACGGCAGCTCGCTGAGCAGCTGCTGGCGCAGGCAAAAGAACAGGGTGTCGAGCTGGTCGGCCCGAACGGGCTGCTGAATCAGTTGACCAAGAACGTGCTGGAGACCGCGCTGGATGCCGAGATGGCCGAGCACCTGGGCTATGACAAGCACGACCCTGCCGGGCGCGGCAGCGGGAACTCCCGCAACGACACCAGGGCCAAGACGGTGCTCACCGAGATCGGCGCCGTCGAGATCGAAGTGCCTCGCGACACCAACAGCAGCTTCGAGCCGCAGATTGTCAAGAAGCGTCAGCGTCGGCTGACGGGTATCGACGAGATCGTATTGTCACTCACGGCAAAGGGATTGACCACCGGTGAGGTCGCTGCCCACTTCGCCGACGTCTACGGCGCCACGGTATCCAAGGACACGATCTCGCGGATCACCGACAAGGTAGTCGCCGAGATGACCGACTGGTGTAACCGGCCACTGGTGCCCGGGCGGATTCCACTCATCGTTGCGAATCAGTGAAGTGTGTACTGACGCTCCCATCGTCGCAGAAGTTCGGTCGGGGTGTTGTCCTTGAGGCACAGTCGTGGGCGGTCGTTGAGTTCATCGGCGATCTGCCGGAGTTGGCCGTCGTCCCAGATGCTGAGGTCGGTGCCCTTTGGTAAGTATTGGCGTACAAGCCCATTGGCGTTCTCATTACTTCCGCGTTGCCAAGGTGAGTGTGGGTCGGCGAAGTAGATCTTCAGCCCTGTCGCCGCCTCGATACGTTTGTGATGAAACATCTCGTTGCCCTGGTCCCAAGTCAGGGTCCGGCGCAGTTTGACCGGCATTTGGGTGAACGTTGCGATCAGGGCATCCCCGACATGCTGTGCCGAATGTCCATTCGGCAGTCGAATCAGCAGTGTTAGACGCATCTTTCGTTCCACCAGCGTTGCGACCGCCGACCGCTGCTGGGCGCCGACGATGAGGTCACCCTCCCAGTGGCCCGCCTGTCGGCGGGTTTGGACGCTCGCCGGTCGCTCGTGGATTGACCGCAGCTTGGTGAGTTGTTTCAGCGCGCCGTCGATAGCGCGATCCGTACCGAGGCCGACACGCTGGAGCGCATTCGGCGGCTGGCAGCCCACTACGACGACGCGACGATCGCGCGTCTGCTCGCACGGCAGGGCGTGATGACTGCGACCGGGCTGGCGTTCACCCGCGACCGGGTTGGCAGCCTGCGCCGCAAACACGGTATCGCCGGGCCGACCGAGCCTGTCGTACCCGTCGGCGACGATGTACGCATGGTCAGTATCGCCGAAGCCGAGACGCTGCTGGGGCACCTCCCGCGCCACTCTCTACCGGTGGCTGGCAAGCGGCTTCATCCACGGCGAGCAACATCGCCCTGGCGACCCGTGGCGGATCCGCATCGACCCCGAGCTACGCGCCAATATCACCCCAGACACACCCGACGGATGGGTTGGGCTCGAGCAGGCTGCCCGCCGACTCGGCGTGGCCAAACAGACCGTCCTGGATCGAATCCGCCGCGGAGAGCTCAACGCCGTCCACGTCAACCGTGGCCAACGCAAAGGCCTGGCCATCCAACTGCCGCTGCCGGAGGAGACCTTGTTCACTACGGCGCCATGAAACGCCGACAGCAGCTTGTCGCATCCGGTCCAGAACACCTAATCGCACCACCCGCCCGACCATGAACACCAACAACAACGCAGCATTCGGCCCGAATCTGGACCGAATGAGACAAACGACGAAAGGAAATTAGCAGTGAGAACCGGGATCGACCGGGTTGCCCAACTCGTCGCGCAGATCGATCGTTCGCTTGCGTTCATGAGTCTATGCGGTAGCGCTGACAGGCTCGGTTGGCACCAGGCCAGTTTCGGTGTGATTTTGCGGATTCCTTTGCGGCAGTTCGGTCGGTGGGTCGTGCAGCGATCTGCGTAGGTCGGCCAGCAGCCGCAGCCCGGCCGGGGTCATGGTGAACCCGCGCCATCCGGCGCTGGCGCGGTCGAGTACGGCCCACACCAGTGTGAGGCAGGAGTACTCGCCGGGCAGGCGGCCGATCACCTTGACTCTGCGCCGTGTTTCGCCGAAGGTGCGTTCGATGAAGTTGGAGTGTCGGGCCCTGGGCCAATGCTCACGGGGAAACCGCAGGTAGACGGTCAGCGAGTCGCGGTCATCGAGCAGGGCCCGCACTGCGGCCGGGTAGGAGTCGCGCCAGCGCTTGGCGAACGCGTCGGTCCTGTTTTGGGCGAGTTTGACCGCGGCGATGCCGGGTTCGACATCGGCTGGTAGGTCGAAGACCGCCCAATAATCGGCTTTGACGTCAGCTTGGGCATTCTTGGGCACCTTGGCCAGGATGTTTCTGGCGCGATGAATAAGACACCGCTGCCGCAACGCCGCGCCCATGGTGGTCTCGACCGCGCCGATCAGCCCGGGTGCGCCGTCGCTGATCACCAGCAGTGGGCACGCCAGGCCGCGTTCGCCGAGCCCGCGCAAGAACCCTTCCCAGGCCGCACCGGATTCCGAGGAGGCCGCCTCAAGCCCGACGAACACCGGTTTGCCGTCGGTGTCGATACCCCACGCGGCCAGTACCGGCTCGGCTGAGGCGCCTGCGTGGTATTTAAAGTGCGACCCGTCCAGGAACAGGTAATCGAGCTCGACGTCGTCGAGGCGGCGAGCGCTCCACTGCTCGAACTGAGCCGTTGATGTCCTCGCAGATGCGCGACACCGTCGACTTCGACACCGCGGCGGCCTCGCCGAGCGCTTCGACCAGGGTGGCCTCCACGTCGCGGACCGACAACCCGCGCACGAACCCGGCGATCACCAATGCCTCCAATGCGTTGGTCTTGGTTACTCCCTTGCCGAACAGCTGGGAGGCGAACCGCTCGGTGGTGCCGCGCATCTTCGGCCGTGCCAGCGTCACCGGTCCCGCGGTGGTCTTCACCGTGGTCGGGCAGTATCCGTTGCGCATCCCGGCGCGGGCGTCCGCACAGCTCGCGGTCCGCTGGTAGCGGTCCCGGCCCAAAAACGCGGCCACTTCGGCCTCGATGGCGGTCTGCAGCAGCAACCGGGCACCAAGCCGGGCTACTTCCTCGATCGCGCCCGCCAGGTCCTCGCCGCCGGCGAACACACCATCAATTTCTGCCTGCAACCGCTGCACAGGCGATACCCTCTTCGACACGGACGTAGTGCTCCTTCCATCAGACTGGCCGGTCTTCGAGGGAACCTACGTCCGGATTCTTTTACACCGCGGCAGGGACACGACCTAGCGAGGACACTGTCGCGTTAGAGGACTTGCTGACTCCGACACTCGACGAGTTGGACACGATCGCTACCAATGGCGGTCTGGCGCGGGGCGTGCCGACCGGATTCGCTGATCTCGATGAGATCACCTGCGGGCTTCAGCCAGGAACCATGGTTACCGTTGCGGCTCGTCCGGGCGTTGGAAAAGTCCGTTCTAGCACTGGATTTCATGCGATCGTGTTCGCTCAGACATCGGATGGCCAGTGTCATCTTCTCGTTGGAAATGAGTAAGTCCGAAATTGTGATGCGGCTGCTGGCGGCCGAAGCGAGGGTCAAACTTGCGGATATGCGTTCGGGGCGCATGAATGACGATGACTGGATCCGGGTGGGCGGCACCATGAGTCAAATCAGCGATGCCCGGATTCGGCCCGTTGCTAGGAGGCGGAATTCGTGGCCGCGATTAACGGCGATCTAGCTAACTACGAGACCGTGGATAGGCTTGCGGGCATCGCTGGTCTTTCACCAGTGCCACACGATTCCGGGCGCGTCACGGGCAACCTGAAACGTCCACGCAGGTATGACCGGCGCTTACTCCGAGCCTGCTACATGGCTGCCCACAACAGTCTCCGCACCAGTCCAGCATCGCGTGCCTTCTACGACCGGAAACGAGCCCAGGGCAAACGCCACAGTTGTCGGCGTCGTCTGAAAACTGACCCCGTGTCGACGCGGTGGTTTCTAGGTGCGGTCGCAACACTTCTCTAGATTCT
>NZ_LQPH01000109.1 GCF_002102255.1 Mycobacterium nebraskense | reverse complement strand
GCGCGGGGCGGGCCGGGGCGGATGGTGTGGTCGCTGATGCCCGTCAGGGTGTCGCCGCGATCGCGCCCGCGACGGGTACGCAGGCCGGTAAGGCTGAGATGGTGGCGCATCTGCAGACCCAGCTGCTGCGAATGCGGCACCGGTTGGAGGTCTCGGAGTCACGCAATCTCATGTTGGCTCAAGAGATTCGGTCTGCCGGCGGTGGTTACGGCGGCGCGGGCATGCCCGCGGGTGCGGGTATGCCGGCCATGGGGTCGGCCCAACTACCGATGGGCGCAGGCGGGACAGGACTATCGCTACCCAACCTCAACGGACTCCTCGCCGGCAACCACGGCGATCACCGTTCGCGCCGACGTGGCGATCCGCGGTTACATACCGCGCTCGTCGGCTCCGGTGGTGGTCCAGTAGCCCAGCAGGCCGTGAAGGCGGCGCTGACCCGCCTGGGGCTGCCCTACGTGTGGGGAGCAAAGGGCCCCAACGCATTCGACTGCTCTGGACTCGTCAAGTGGGCTTATGCTCAGGCCGGAGTGACCGTCGGTGGTGACACCCACGCCCAGTTCGCGCAAGGAATGGCGGTTTCACCCGCCGATGTCACCACCGGTGACGCCGTGTTTCCCAGCAACGAGATCGGCTCCAACGGCCCCGAACATGTGATGCTGGCGATCAGCCCAACCCAATGCGTAGAGGCCAGCACATCCGGTGTGCCGGTGAAGATTTCGCCGATGCCATCGTCATTTCAGGCCCGTCGTTTTTCTTAGGGCGTGCCGGGCATCAAGTGTGCGCTGTGAATATGCTCGCGGTGGCGGCGTAATTCGCTGAGCACGGAAACGATCTGGTCGAATAGCTCCTCGGAATCGGCCACGGGAATGCTGGCCGAGATCGATGCCTCCAACGCCTGGGTCAGGCGATCAAACTCGCGGATCGCCGCCACGGTCTCCGCGCTGTGGTCACCATGCTGCAGTACCAAGTCGCCCACCGTCGCAGCTAGTGCTGTGGTGTCCAGAGCAATGGTCAGCATGGCCGCGACCAGCCGCGCAGCTGGCGTGCTTGTCATGGGCGGGGGCGTGGGCGGCGCTTCTGCGTCGATCCGAGGCCGTGCGACGGCCTGGCCTGCAAGCGGTGGAGCCGGCGCACCGTCACGGAACATCGCCGTCAGCGTTCCGCTCGGCCAGCCCAACGCCGACTCGATTTTGCGGCGGTTGACGGGCCAGGGCATTGTCTTGCCCCGTTCCAGCAGCGCCACCGTATTGATCGCCACACCCGCCCGCTCCGCCAGTTCCAGCTGCGAGAGCCCGCCGCGATGTTCTTCGATCGCCCGCCCGATCCGCAGTAGCCGCTGCTCTCGGGTCTGTTCTGCGTAGCCGGCCTCGGTGTCAGGCATCGTTGGACTGCTCCTCCTCTCCCGCGCGGCCACGCCGAACCATTACTGCTTCGAATATAAGGCGCATTGTCAACGATTGCGGGTCAAACACGACCGCACTAGCAACCCTTCAGTCCCATCATCTGAAGGCATGTCTAAGCATCACTAGCTTTATTACATCCTCTTATAGCGCTACATAGCCGGCGTCGACGGGGTCCATATGCGCGGCGGCAGGCGTGTTTGGCTACCCATGCCGGCGTAATCCGGTCAGCACGCCACCTTGCCCTCCGCACATGAATGCGCAGTTCTAAGGCATTTCGGGCGGGTGAGCGCGCCGATATCGGAGGTTCCGCTGCTCACTCGCAACGAGTCATGATGAAACAAAACGTCCTACCATCGTGACTAATCGTGTTCAATCGTCTATGCTCTTGCTTCAGAGACGTCGAGGCGTGTACCGCATTCAGAAGGGACGTACACATGACACTCACTTGGCCAGCCCTATGGACCATCAAAGACGCGGCATGGGTGTACTCGCCTAAGCTCGCAGCCTGCGACATCGCACCGCACTTCAAAGACCCCAACCGCTGCGGCATCTGCGGGTCCATCCTCCCGCAACACTGCGACACCAGCGGTTTCTGCGGCGACGACTGCGCGCGGGTGTTCTTCGTCAACCACAACTGGGACCTGGCCCGTCGCGCCGCAGCCCACCACGCCGACTACACCTGCCAACGTTGCGGCCATCATGCCGACACCCGCAACGACCCAATGGCCCATACGCGTGAACTCGTCGTCCGCCACCGCCAACGACCACAGTCAGGCAACTACCGAAGCCGAGGCTGCCACCAGCACTTAGCCAACCTCATCACACTGTGCCGATCCTGCGACACAGCATCGCCGCGGACCATCCACATAGACGTCGTCTCCCACCACAACACTGCAGCGACCCCGTTCGACAGCGACGACACAGAAGACAACCCTCCCACCGCCGGCACGCGGAGCCGCTACGGCGCCTGGGCGCTCACATCGACAGTCGACCCCAACGAACTCGCGCGCTACGGCGCCTGGGCGCTCACATCGACAGTCGACCCCAACGAACTCGCGCGCGGCATGTGCCACCCATCCCAGGGCCACGACCCGGAGTTTTGGTTCCGGCAACGCCAGAGCGCCATCAAAGTCTGCGAACAATGCCCCGTTCGCGCCCGCTGCGCGCAGCTGGCTTTGGAGCTCAGAGTCACTGACGGGGTGTACGCGGGCATCTCACTGCCGGGAAACAAAAAAACCCGCGAACTCAGGGCCGCCCGGGGACGGCTACAGGAACTGCTCGACGACACCCACTCAGCACAGGACACCGCCGCCACCACCGAGATCCCCTACGTGACCGCACGATTGGAGCGCGTTGGTGCCTAACGACCTCGACCAAAGCGTCATGCTGCGCAATGACATACTGGCACAACTACGGTCAGCGGGCCGACCTTTGAGTACCCGGACCCTGCGTATGCGCGCAGCACATGTTCCCGTCGCCGGCACCACCCTACGCCGCCCCCCACTCGACCAGCAGGTCTACCGAGCCCTGGCCCGGCTCCGCGCCGCCGGCATCGTCGCCTCCATCCCCGCATGCGGGAGATCCGTGCTGTGGCAGCTCACCACGAAAGGCGCGGCCACCGCTGAAATCGCCGAATTAGAAGCACTTTTGGCCGCGACTGCTCACCACTGCCCGCGACCCTTACGCCCAACGCCGCACCCCGGCCTGCCCGGCGAGCCCCGGTCATGAACAGCCACGCCATCGTTGACCCGTCGCCCGTGCACTGCACCGGCGCGGAGCCCGTGCCCCCCGACACCATCACCATCAACACGCATCCGCGCTGGTACAACCGCTTCGGTGAGACAGCTCCGCGCACGGCGAACTTCGCGGGCCACGCCGCCGCTGTCGCCGAATACGCGGTCTGGCTGGCTGGTCGCCGCGACCTGATCGAAGCGCGCGGCGAACTCGAGGGCCATCATCTGGCGTGCTCATGCCCCTGGGGCCAGCCCTGTCATCGCGACGTTCTGCTCGATCTGGCCGATCCCGACGTGATCACCGGCCGCCGCTACGGGCGTGCCGTCGCCCTGACTGTGCGGCGCCCGTGGGCATCGCTGCTGCTCGTTCCTACCCCGATCGGCGGCAAGAACATCGAAAACCGTTCCTGGAGCACCGATTATCGCGGACCTGTCCTCATCGTCGCCGGCACCCGCATCGATCAGGCCGGCATGCGGGCAGCCCAGACCGCCGGCCTGGACAGCGCCTGGCACGTGCGCCAGCAAGGCTGGCTCGGTGCCGCAGTCTTGACCGACGTCCACCCCGCCACCGACTCGTGCTGCCAGCCATGGGGACAGCCGCCCTACGGTGACCAGTCGCTCTACCACTGGGTGTTCGAACACCCCGCGCGTCTAGCGCTTCCGGTGTACGGCAAGGGATTCCTCGGCCTGCGTCGGGTGCCCTGGACCAACCTGATCCGCGCCCGCGCGCTGGGACTGACCCGCTAGCGAAAGGGATACCGCGATGAGCGCAACAGTCAGCACCCCCACCCGGCAGCGATGGCTCAGCGCGCTGCTGACAGGCCGACCGCACCAGACCATTCCCGCCACCGATGGTCGGCCCTATCTGCAGCGCTGGTACCTGATCCCCAGAAACCGGATCCTCAACATCTACCTGCACCGCTTCCTGGCCTCCGACGACCCGACCCTGCACGATCACCCGTGGCCGTTCCTGTCGTGGATCTTGGCTCGCGGTTACGCCGAGATAACCCCGACCGGTCGTCGCCGCCGGCGGCGGGGCAGCGTCGCGGTGCACCGGGCCGACCACCGGCACCGCATCGTGTTGCCGCGCGACAACAGCGGACGTGAAATTCCCTGCCTGACATTGGTCGTCACAGGCCCCCACGTCCGGGACTGGGGATTTTGGTGCCCCACAACCGGATCGGGGCCTGGCGGTGAGCGCTTCATCCCCTGGCGGCAGTTCGGTTCGGGCGGCTGTGATGCGCCCACCACCACAGGGGATTTCCGGTCGTGACCGCGCCCGCAGGCTTGGCCGGATTCCCCGCCGACACGAGCGCGCCCCCGCCCCCTGCTAGACCTGCCCCCTACGCAGACGTAACGCCTCGGCGGCTGAGGTTGCGGACCCGCGACGGGGTGTCGCTTCGTGTCGACGACGCCGGCCAGCTGCACCCCGATCACACCGTGATCTTCGTGCACGGGCTGTGTCTCAGTCGGCGCAGCTGGAGTACCCACATCCAGCGGCTACGCGCCCGCTACGGCGGCGCCGTGCGGATCATCAGCTACGACCACCGCGGCCACGGTGACTCCAGCAGCGCCCCCGTGCGCACCTACCGCGTCGAGCAGCTCGCTGATGACCTTGCCTGCGTCATGACAGCACTCGCCATCAGCGGCCCATGCACCGTCGTGGCCCACAGTATGGGCGCCATGACCGTCCTGGCCTACCTGGCTCGACCGCCAGCCCAACGGCCCGTGAACCCCGGCGCGCTCATCCTGGTCGCCACCGCGGCCGGCAAGCTCAGGCGCAGAGGCCTCGGGCGACTGCTGTCCACACCACTGCTCCCGGCCCTGGCCCGTGCAGCGCAGCACATTCCTGACCCCGCGCTGCGCCAGCTACTCGCACCGGCCTGCGTAACCCTGGCCGCGATTCAGCGCTGTGCGCCGGCCGCCACCCTGCCCTCGGTGGTCGCCGCCGCCCTACGCAGCACACCACCTGCCACCGCAATCGGGTTCCTGGCTGACCTGCGCAGCTACAACCACTACCCGACACTGCCCGCAGTCCGGTCGCGCACCGTCATCGTCAGCGGCGAATGCGACCCATTGACCCCGCCATCGCACGCCCGTGACATCGCTGCCGCCATCCCAGGAGCAACCCACATCTGCATCCCCGGGGCCGGCCACATGCTCCCGCAACAGGCACCCGCGGTCATCGACCGCCTCATCGACCACGCCGTACGGGCCGTGCCCAACCCGTCACCGGTTTCCACCATCGAAAGGAAAGCCCAGTAATGGCAACCGAATTCAGTCCCATCCACAGCGAAGGCGCCCCATGGACGCCCATCAACGGGCACACCGCTGTCGAGGACCCCGCGGCCGCGGCTCAGCACAGCGCGGACATCGCCGACATGATGGCTGGCCGCTGCGAAGGTCACGCAGCCAGGGCACACGACAGTGCCGACAGCGCCGAGCACTACGCCGGTCTTGCGCAGCTGCGCGCCGACGCAGCCGAATTCAGCGCCAGCCGGGCAGACCTCAACGCTGATAGCACTCGGGATGCGGTCGCGCAGGTCCGACACATGACCCACGCGATTACCATGCTTGCCCTGGGCGTGCTGATCGGATTCCTGCTGGCGGTCCTGGCTTACGTCGTCATGGTGCTGGTGCTCGGCAACACCGGCCCAACACCGAGGCCGCACAACGTCTATGACAACCATGTCACCCTCCCGGCCAACTCCTACTGAGCCGCCCACATGAACGCCGCACCGACACCCAACCAGATCTACGTCATGGGGGCGTGGGCAATCGTCGCCCTGGCCCTGCTCGCGCTCACCGCCGCCGCCGCACGACGCATTTCACCCGCGCTCCGCGCAGCGCGCACAGGTCACTGGCGGCCCGCGCTGGGCTGCCTCGTCGTGTCGTTCGCTACCGCAGCGGCCAGCTCATGGACCGCCATCCCTGCGCTTACCCATGCCGATGCCCGCTGGGGCTTTCACCCCATCACGGGCCTGGTGGACTGGCTCGCCGTCAGCGTCGTCGGGGTGCTGCTCGTCACGGGGCTGTGTGCTGCGGCCGTCAGCGTCGTCTCAAGCGCCCTGCTGTGGGTCGCCATCATCCACGATGCGCGGTCCTCAACCACCACGGGAGGTCGCGGATGAATGCCCACCGCGCCCGATCGCTGCCCGCTGATCATCTGCGCTGGCTCAACGATCTCGACCCGCTCTGGTACCGACCTGCTGCGCCCCGCCGCCTTACCGGTGCACCGAACGATCCGCTGCTGACCTGCAACGAGGTGTAACAACAATGCCTACCGCTGACGACCCCACCCCGGTGGGTAAAACGCTGCGCACCGCGGCCACCGAGCTGGCCGCCGCATTGCTGGCACGCGGCTACGATGCCTACGCCCACTGTTCGGAGGGTGCCGTCGAGATTCGCGCCGTGCACATCACGGGCTGGCGCTACCCCGATGGGCATTGGGAATTTCACGACCAGCCCGCCCACATCACGGCCGACCTGCACACGCCCGGGGAGCTGAGTTGGTGGTTCGCCGACCACCATCGCGAGCTGGCTGTGCCCTGCTACGGCTCGGCGCCCGCCACGGCGGAATGGCTCAGCTACGAGCTGCCCGCCCCCGAGCGCCCCACCATCCGCCTTGAACACCACCCCGACGCCATCGACGCCGAATCCGGTCCGATCCCGCCCGACTGGTTCGGCGCCTGGAACCACTCAGGCAGCGGCGCCGCACCACGCTCACCAGATCACATAACGCTGCATGCAGAGGAGACATCCTGCCCGGCGCTGGCCATCACCGCGAGCGCGTCTGACAGCCGGCCGCAAGGATCACCGGCCTTCATCCTCATCCACACACCCACCGGTCTCCCGCTGGCCGCCGCCTGTGCCCGGGGCCCGCTGCGCGAGCTCGCAGCCCGCTTCGCCTGGTTCGACGACCACGCGGTCGACCCCGACTATCTGGCCGACGCCGCAAACGCCGACATCGCCGGCGGCATTATCGCCATCCTCGATCAGTGGCGCACAGAGCACGCATGGGCACACGGGCAGCGACTCTTGCTCAGCGCGACGTCATGACCGCGCCACCGATGTCCTACTTCGGCGGCAAGACCCTCTTGGCCGACCGTATTGTCGCGTTACTGCCGACCCATCAGCACTATGTGGAGCCGTTCGCCGGCGGCCTTGCGGTTTTGCTGGCCAAATCTCCGAGTCGCATGGAAACCGTGAACGACCTCGACGGCCAGCTGATGACGTTCTGGCGTGTACTACGTGAGCGCCCAGATGACCTCATCCGGGCATGCGCTCTGAGCCCGCACAGCCGCGCCGAACATTGCGCAGCATTCGACCCCGACCCCGGCCAGCTCGGCGAGCTCGAGACCGCCCGCGTGACGTGGCTCAAGATCAGTCAGGGGCGCAGCGGGACGCTCCGCAAAACCGGGTGGCGGCATTTCGTCGACCCGCGCGGATCGTCGAAGTCCATGCCGGGATACCTCGATGCCTACATCGACCGCATGGCCGCCGCCGCCGAGCGCCTACACCGAGTCAGCCTCGAATGCCTACCCGCACTGGAAATCATCGCCAAATACGGGGCCATCCCGGAGGTCTGTCTTTACGTCGACCCGCCATATCTGGGCTCCACCCGCACCACCAGTGGCTATCGCGTCGATATGCGCGACGACGCATCACACGCAGAACTCCTCGACACTCTGCTCCAGGCACGGGCATCGGTTGTGCTCAGCGGCTACGCCAGCGACCTCTACGACACCGCGCTGCGCACGTGGTACCGCGTCGAGATTCCGACCATCACCGGCCAGGGCGGCACCAAACAAGCACGCACCGAGGTCGTGTGGTGCAACCGGCCCATTTGCACCCCGACGCTGTTCGATGAGACCCCGCCATGACTTCTCGTGACGCCCACCCGCTTGAGGCGGCCCGCCGGCGGCTCATTGAACGCCGCATGCGCCGCTTTATGGCCCTGCACGGCTACCCAGACCCTGACACCGTCCGATCGGAGCGCACAATATGGCACGGAACAAACGGCCAGATCCGCAGCAGCCGGGTCTGTTCGACGTCGTCGGCGGGGACGGTGGTAGTGACGAGCCCAGAGATTCTGCAGATCGTGACCCAGGTCTACGAGCAGCGGTTGGGTCTGCCGAGCGAGTGGAGCCCGGCGCAGCGTCACGCGTTCATCGCGGCCGAGGCGGACAAGATCAGTTACCGGGTAGCCGAGCTGGCCGCGGAGTTGGAAGCCCAGGCGGTGGGGGAGTGGACGGCCAGCCGCGGCCAACACCCCGATTACTTGACCAAGGTGGGCCTGGTGAACACCGCCCGCAGCCAGGCGATGGAGATCGTGCTCAACGAGGACCTCTACGAGCAGCTCCCGGCCGAGGAGGACCCGCCCAGCAGCCTGTGGGGCGAGGATCAGCCAACACCCGATCGCAGCCAGGTGACCTGGGATCAGCGCTGGACGAACCCGGCGTATCGCAGCGACCCCAGCCCCGACACCGAGGACCTGATCGCGGCGTTGTGGCCGAAACCGGCGTTCTCGGCGGTGTTTCGGATCAAAGCCGGATATCTACTGTCGGCCCGGGCCGAGGACGGCCTGCCAGTCCCGAGCCACCCGGGCGACCCGCTGACCGCAGAGCTGGCGCAGATGATCTACGCCGACCTGCGCAGCGACGGCCTACCCGAACGGTAACCGCCCAGCCCTCCCTGTTCGATCAGCCCGACCAGCCCACCGACCCAAGCACCATCGACCCAGGCGGGGCGCCACTGCCTCCCGCCGCGCCACCCGCACCGACCAGCCCACCCCCAGTGGCGGCCGCCACACCCGATCCCGTGTCGGCGGACCTCCAGCCCGACGACCCCCACCCCGACGAAGCGACCGTCCTCGAAACACCCGGCGTGGCCGAGGGTTTCGGCACAGCCACCGATTTCCCGGCCAGCCGCGACACCCTCGTCCCGTCCGGCGCCAAAGCCCGCGTTCGCGCCAACATCGCCGCACTAGAGATGCTGGAAACCCTGCGCGACGCGCAGCGCCCCGCCACCCTCGCCGAGCAGCGCGTCCTGGCGGCCTGGTCCGGGTGGGGCGCAGTGCCCCAGGTGTTCGACACCCGCAACACCGATTTCGCCGACGAGCGCGCCAAGCTGGCCGCCATGCTCGGCCGCGAACAATACCGTCAGGCCGAAGCCTCCATCCTCAACGCCCACTACACCGACCCCGCGGTCGCCGCCGCGGTCTGGGATGCACTAGGGCGGGCCGGGTTTAGCGGGGGCCGCGTCCTCGAACCTGGCTGCGGGTCAGGAACATTCATCTCCCACGCACCCCACGATGCCGTCATGGTCGGCGTCGAATCCGATGCCACCACCGCCGCGATCGCCGCCCTGCTTTACCCCTCAGCCCAGATCCGCCACGAAGGCTTCGAAACCACCCGCGTCCCCGAGAACAGCTTCACCGCCGCGATCGGCAACGTGCCCTTCGGCCGCTACGCGGTCACCGACCCGGCCCACAACCCGGCGCGGCACTCCATCCACAACCACTTCATCATCAAAGCCCTCGCCCTGACCGCGCCCGGCGGCTACGTGGCCGTGCTGACCAGCCGCTACACCCTGGACTCGGTCAAACAGTCCGCCCGCCGCGACATCGCCGCCAAAGCCGACCTCATCGGCGCGATCAGGTTGCCCTCCAAAGCTTTTGCCCGCGTCGCCGGCACCGAAGTCGTCACCGACCTGCTCGTGCTGCGACGCCGCGACCCCGAAACCCCGGCACCCGACGAGCTGCCCGACTGGGTCGCCACCGAAGGTGTCGAAGTCGTCGACCCCGACAGCGGGGACGCCGCCGCGGTCACCATCAACTCCTACTTCGCCGCCAACCCCCACAACGTGCTGGGAACCCCCCAGCTCGGCCACGGCCTGCACGGCTCCCAGCAACTCCTGATCGCCGGGGCCACCGGCCCGCAGCTGGCCGCCCAGATCAGCGCGCGGCTCGCACTGATGATCGACTCCGCCGTCCACCGCGGCCTGGGCCTGACCGCCACGACCGCCGACCTCACCGACGTCTCGGCGGCCCTGTTCGACCCCGGCCTGATCACCGCCGCCGACCGCGGCGATGACACCCCGCTCTACAGCCTGCGCTACAACCCCACCACCCGCGGCATCGACTACTGGACCGGCCACGACTGGCAACCCCACAAAACCCCCAAAACGCTGCTCGCCGAAACCCGCGAACTCATCGGCCTACGCGACGTCGCCGAAAGCCTCGTCACCTCCCAACGCGACGGCCGCCCACCCGCCGAACGCGACCAGCTACGCGGACATCTGAACACCCTCTACGACTACTACGTGCGCCGCTACGGCCCGCTCAACCGCTTCACCTGGGTCTACCCCAACGTCACCCAACAACGCCACGACCAACGCCTTGCCGCCGCCGAAACCTCCTGGCGCACAACCGAAGGCACCCCCGGCCGTCCCTACACCGGGCCTGTGCCCGACGAGCTCGACGCCCAATGGGACACCGACGCCTGGGAAGCGCCCGCACCATACAAAAAACGCCGCCACCTCGACGGAGGCATGCGCCACGACCCCGGCTGGGCGCTGGTGGCCGCGCTGGAAATCTTCGACGACGACACCGGCCAGGCCCGCAAAGCACCCATCTTCTCCACCGACCTGCTCACCGCACGCCCCGACCGCGCCACCGCAGACACCCCCGAAGAAGCCCTGGCGATGTGCCTGGACCGCGCCCAGCGCGTCGACATCGACGTCATCGCCGCCCTGCTGGATGTGCCGGCCTCCGACGCCCGCGACCTCATCGCCGGCCTGGTCTACCCCAGCCTGGATGACCCCGACGAACTCGTTCCCGCCGTTACCGCGCTGTCAGGCAACGTCCGCACCAAACTCACCCGCGCCCTGGAAGCGGCGGCCACCAACCCCATCTACAACGACTACGCCCACGCCCTGCAACAAGTCCTGCCCGCCCAGCGGGAAGCCGAAGACATCAAAGTCCGCCCCGGCGCCCCCTGGATCCCCGCACCGATCATCGCCGCCTTCGCCGAAACCACCTTCGGCACAACCGGAGTCACCGCCGAACACATCGCCGGACGATGGGTCGTCGACGTCCCCAACTACAAACGCCACGGCCGCCTGATGACCGACGAGTGGGGGATCGACCGACGCGGCTGCGACGCGGTCGCGCTGCTCGAAGCCGCCTGCAACTCCAAAGCCGTCCTGGTCAACGACGACGAGGGGAACCTCAACCCCCAAGCCACCTTCGCCGCCCAGGCCAAAATGACCAAGATCAGCGAGGAATTCACCCGCTGGCTGTGGACCGACGACACCCGCCGCGACACCCTCGTCGCTGAATACAACCGCCGCTTCAACTCGCTGCGCGCCCCCGCCTACGACGGCTCCCACATGCGGTTCCCGGGCATGTCCGATCACTTCACCCCGCACTTCTACCAACGCAACGCCGTCGCGCGGATCATCGCCGAACCCACCGTGCTGCTCGATCACGTCGTCGGCGCCGGCAAGACCGGCAGCCTGGTCGCCGGAGCGATGGAACTGCGCCGCCTGGGCCTGGTGCGCCAGCCCTGGCTGGTGGTGCCCAACTCGATCACCGAGCAAGTCGGCCGCGAAGCCAAACAGTGGTATCCCGCCGCCAAAGTGCTCCTCGGTTCGTCGGCCACTACCGCAGATGGCCGCCGTCGCTTCATCGCCCAGACCGCCTCCAGCGACTGGGATCTGGTTGTCATCCCGCAGTCGGCGTTCACCGCGATCAACGTCTCCACCGACATCCGCGTCGACTACATCGAAGAACAACTCGACACCCTGCGCCAGCAACTCGAAACCGCCGAAGCCGACCGCAGCAAAAAACGGATCGAGCTGGCGATCAAAGCCGCCAAAGCCCGGCTGGAAAAACTCATGGCCGCCACCACCAAAGACGCCGGCCTACGATTCGAAGAATCAGGGTGTGACTACCTGATGATCGACGAAGCCCACACCTACAAAAACCTCGGCCGCACCTGCAACATCGAAGAACTGTCCTGCCCCAACGCCGCCCAGCGCGCCGAAGACCTCGCCCTCAAACTCACCGTGCTGCGCCAACGCCGCCGCGACGACGCCCTCGCCAAAGGCATTCCCGCCCACCGCGTCATCGAACGAGTCGCCACCTTCGCCACCGGCACACCCATCGCCAACTCCCTAGGCGAACTGTGGGTCATGCAGACCTACCTGCGCCCCGACCTGCTCGCCCAAGCCGGCGTCGCCGACCTCGGCGACTGGGGCGCGGCCTTCACCGCCACCACCACCACCATCGAAGTCAACGCCACCGGAACCAAACTGCGCCCCGTCACCCGAGTCGGAAAATTCACCAACCTGCCCGAGTTACTCGCCCTATCATCGATCTACACCGACGTCGTAACCCGCGACCAAGTACCGGTCGCGCTGCCCACCCTGCACACCGGCCAACGGCAAATCATCAGCCTCCAGCCCGACATCGAAGTCGTCGACTTCATCACCGACCTCGGCTGGCGCCTGGACAACCTCGACTCCCGGAAACCCCAGCGCGACAACCAACTCAAAATCAGCACCGATGGCCGCAACGTATCCCTGGACCCGCGCCTTGCTCACCTCGCCGCGCCCCCGCACAGCCGCGCCGCCGCGGTCGCCGAGCAGATCATGCGGGTACATCACCAGTACGCCGACCGCGCCTACGTCCACCCCGACACACGCGAGCCCGCCGGCACCGGGGCGCTGCAAATCGTGTTCTGCGACCGTGGCACACCGTCGAAAAACCCCGGCCAGTTCAGCATCTACCAGGCCCTCAAAGATGAACTCATCCAGCGCGGAATGCCCGAAACCGCGATCCGGTTCATCCACGACGCCAAAAACCTTCAAGAACTCAAATCGCTGTTCGCCCAATGCAACAGGGGAGAAGTGTCGGTGCTGATGGGCAGCACCGAAAAAATGGGCACCGGCGTCAACGTCCAAGCCCGCGCCGCCGCGCTCCACCACGTCGATGTGCCCTGGCGGCCCTGCGACCTCGAACAACGCGAAGGACGCATCCTGCGCCAAGGCAACCAAAACCTCGACGGCATCCACATCTTCAACTACGTCACCGAAGGCTCCTACGACACCGTCATGTGGCAGAAAGTCCAGGCCAAAGCCCTGTTCATCGAGCAGATGCACCGCAACGAAATCGTCGACACCGAAATCGAAGACCTCTCCGGCGGCGACATCGGCGCCGCCGCCGCCGAAACCAAAGCCATCGCCACCGGCGACCCCCGCTACCTGCGCCAAGTCGAACTCGACGACACCGCCAAACGCCTCAGCGCCCTCGACCGCGCCCACACCCAATCGGTGCGCAACCGCGACTGGCAGGTCCGGGTCCTCGAGCGCGCCATCCCCAACAAACAGCGCGACATCGACGAACTCGCCCCCGTCGCCGAGATCGCCGCCACCCACGCCGCCAGCGACAACCCCCCACGACTGACCATCGGCGACACCACCCACACCCAACGCGTGCCCGCCGCCCAAGCCCTCGCCGAAGCCTGCCGGCGCGCCTACGCCGCCGGAAAGGACCGCGGCGCAAGCCGATTCGAACCGATCGGCGCCGCCATCCACGGCGTCGATGTCCTCGCGGCCCGCGACCTCACCCACGACCAACTGCTGCTACGTCTAGCCGTGCCGTCGCGCACCGCCGACATCGACGGACTCGAACTGCTCTCCACCGGATCCGGGATGGGATCAGACGTCAACGGCCCCAAACAACTCGGCCTGCTGCGCCGCGTCGAAAACCTCTACAACGGGCTGCCCGAACATCTCGCCCGCCTGCAACGCGAACACGACCGCGACCAAGCCGAACTCGACGACTTCCTCGCCAACCCACCCGCACCCTTCGAACACGCCGACGAACTGGCCGCCAAAGAAGCCGAACTCAAAGCCCTCACCCTCGAACTGCGCATGGCCGCCGAAAGCCCCGAAGCCAAAGCCAAAGCCGCCCAAGCCGACCAACGCCTCAAAGCGCGCGGCCGCAAACCGGGCTGGAGCCTGCTCCTCAACCCCACACCGGCCCTGCTCGAAGAACTCGGCTACCCCACAGCTGATGCCCTCCGCAAAACCGTACGCGCTGCTCAACGCGTCGCATTCGAAAGACACCAACGCCAGCAAGACATCGTCCCGCCAGGTCACGAACTCGGTGCTTAACACCCCGGCGGCCGAGGACCGCGCGACCGCGCGACGGTGACCTCACTGTCGATAAGTCTGGGCCGCCGCGGCGAGATTGCGGGCGACGTCGCTTGAGAACTGGGCAGTATCGGCGCAAATCCTGCGCAGCTCCTGCGCCTTAGCCAACACCGCCTCGACTAACTCCCGCTCACCCCCGGCAGTAACGTCGAGATCGCCCGCAGAAGCTGACAACTCCAACAACTCAGCACGTATCGCGGACAGCCGTGAGTGAACCTCGGCGCTACGTCGGCGCGCCGCCGCCACGCTGCTCGCAAAAACCTCATCGGCCCGAGCAATCCGCGCACCGGCGGCACTTACATCGCGATGCGCATCGCGCCAATCGCCCCCCGCCTGGCCACCGAAGTTCTCATCCCCCGGATCTGCGACATCGACCAGCGGCCCAAACACCCCGTTGACACCGTCGCCCCCCGCCTGCACCGCGCCGGCGCCCAACAGCACGTCGACGACCGCTACGACCTCGGCAACCTGTGCGTCAACTAACCCCACGCCACGACGATAAGCCCACCCAGCATCCTTCGGCTAGCTCTAACACTGGGCCTCAACCGGAAACCGGCGGCCATGGGTCTGGAGCCCTTGTTGTCCGCCGCCGGCCTTATGGTCGCGGGTATGGCGTCACGAATGCATCCCAACGCTGAGGGACCCACGCTGTTTCATGGCGCGTCGCTTGCGGCGATCCTCGTGCTCACAGTGACCTACGTGTCGTTGTTCTTGATCCACCAACAACACGTACCGGCCTGGGTCATTTTCGCTCTGGGCGTACGGGTGGCCGCGCTGCCCGCCGTGTGGTTCACCTCGCGGCGCCTGAGGGTGTCGGGACCCGGGCTGCGGCTCCTCGGCTACGCCGCAAGCCTGATTCTGGTATTCGGCGACGACATGGTCGTCGGTATTCACGACTGGATTTGGATGCCGCCCTGCCGCAAAGGTGGTGGCGTTGGCGCCGATGCGGCCGACCTGTTGTTCCGGGTGCTTGAGGCGCTGCTCGGTTTGGCGGTGGCGGCACGGTTCAGCGCCGCCGCGCAGCCGCCCAGACGAGCTGGTGTTTTGCGCCTGACTTCGCGATAGAGATCGGCGTGTCGATCAGACAACATCCGACGGGTTCTCTGAGACCTCTTGGAGGATCTGATCATGTCCGAAACGACCGGTGTGGGCAGGCGCGCGAAGCGGTTCCTGACCCCGTCGAACAAGTACGAGATCTGGCTGCAGTTGGTGCGCCAGGAGGTGACGATCGCCGAGGCCGCCGCCAACCATCAGGTGGACCGCACGACGATCATGCGCATCCGCACCGTCGCCAAGGAGGGTGCGCTGGCGGCGCTGGCCGCCTCCAAGCCGGGCACGGCGGCTCGCCAGCGCGATTACGAGCTGGAGGCCGCCAAGGCCGAGAACGCGCGACTGTCCGAGGCGCTCAAGGAGATGGCTGTGCGGTTGACGCTGGTCGAGGGAAAAGGGCGCTGGGGCTAAGTGGCCGAGTCCCACACCGAGTCGACGCGGCCACCAAGACGGCGCTGCTGGGGCTGCTGGACGACGCGGTCGACGCTGGCTGGACTTTGCGCCGCGCCTGCCACGAGCTGGAACTCGGCGAGGTCCGCGCGCACCGCTGGATTGCTCGCCGCGCCGTGGGGCGGTTGGCCGACAAGGCGCCGGGAGGGTCGCCGATGCACGGGCTGCTCGACGCCGAAGCGGCCGAGATCCTGGCCCTGTTCGAGGAGTGGGGCGAGACCGACCGCTCGCATCGTAAGCTGGCCCACCGCGGCTCCTACCTTCATCGGGTGTGGGTGTCGCCGTCGAGTGTGCGCCGTGTCCTGTTCTTGGCGGACAAGCACTTCCGACCTCTTCCGAAGCCAGGCCGCTCGCAGCGCAAGCCGTTCCCGGAGTGGGTGCACTACAAGCCGAACTCGATCTGGATTTACGACACCACGCACTTCACCAGGGCGGGAATGGCGGTGCTGATCGTCCAGGATCTGGTCTCGCGCAAGTGGATCACCGAGGTCGTCTCCGTCGAGGAAACCTCCACTCAGGTCGAGGTCGGGTTCACCGACGCGCTGCAAGTCGAGGGCCTGCTGGAAGCCGTCGAGCGCCGCGCCGACGGGCTCGTCGACCTCGACATCGACGACACGAACCGGCCGATCCTGCTCGCGGTGTCCGACAATGGCCCGCAGATGACGTCGGGGTCGACCCGGGAGTTCATGGCGTTGTGCGCGATCGCCCAGCACTTCGGCCGCCCCGGTACCCCGACCGATCAGGCGTGGATCGAGAGCTTCAACGGCCACCTCAAGATCGAGTTCCCGCACCTGCTCGCCATCGAGGACCCGGCCACCCTGCGCGCTGAACTCACCCTCATCCGCGGGCACTGGAACGGGGTCCGACTCCATGCCGGAATCGGCTATGTCACGCCCAACGACGAACACGAAGGACGAGGTGATGCGATCCGCAAAGCACGCCAGGCCGGGCTCGAATCCGCCCGCAACCGCCGGCTTGCCTGGCACCGCCAGAACCGGCACACTCAACCCATCCAGGATCCCGACGATGTTGTCTGATACAACGCGAATCTCTATCGCAAAGTCAGAAACAGGTCACTGGACGATCCACCGCTGGCCCCTCGGTTTGGGCGGTGGTCGCTTGCGCGTTCGCGGCCTACACGGTGGTGTGGGCGTTGGGTGCAATGGTTAAGCACGGCACTGCAGGCTGGTGTCGCGAGATCACCAGCGCGGGAGCTGATCCCGGCTACGGCCTTCTCCTCGATATCGCGTCCGGTCCCCAAGAAGAAGTCACCTTCACCGGTGTTGCGCTGCTTCTGCTGGCAGGCCGCGGCTGGGCAGTTCAATGTTCGGCAGTCGCCATCAGCGCTGCGGCGCGCGGAGTGCTGCACCTCTATTACGCCGACCACCACACCGTCTGGATCTGGATGGCGTGGGCCGCGACGTGGTCAGGCGGTGGCTTGCTGTTCGCGTTCCTAGTCGACCACTCCGCGAGAGCCACCGGAATGGGGCACCGGCGGTTTACCGCCGTGTACACGTCAGGAATCGTTGCAGCACATAGCCTCATGAACATGTCCTGGATCGTGGTTTACCTCGCCGTCGTAGCGGGGGCGTTCGTGGCCGTGCTGATCGACCGCCTACGTCACGAGTTCTGGTGGCTGGCAAGCGGATTTCCTCGCTTCACGTCTAACGGCACTCGGCGGCAGCGGTCACCGCGAGATCCTCAGCCGAAGTGACGCGTCAAAACCCTGCGTTGGCACCTAACCCCTGCGGTGCGTCACCGAAAGGGTGCCGCGCACCTGTTATAGCTTTCGACGGTTGCCGATAATTGGGCGATTCGTAGGTCTTACCTATCGCAGACGCCATCGGGAGCGTGAATCACTCTGCGAGCCAAGGTGTTCTGTCCTCTCGTACCAATTAGGGATGCTTCAGATCGGATGGCTTCAGACCGGGTATGGGTTTGCCGGTCACCATGTGCTGGGCCATGACCTCCCGTATTCGGTCGTGGACCTCGTGACGGACCTGAGTCTGGAGCTCGGGTGATCCGAGCGCGGCCTCAGCGAGTTCGTCGGCCTTGGCATCGGCAGCGTCATCGAGCAAGAACTGGCTACAGCCGGTCGCCGCACCTGATGTGAAACCGTCAAACCAGACGTGCATTAGCAACTCTTCAAGAGGTAGCCCGAATACCGGTAGTTCAGGCGTGGCATTCTCTCGCAATTCTGATCGCTCCTCGTGTCTCCCAATGCTTTAGCCGCTCGGCGGCTATGGCAGTCAATCCATGTCGAGCGCGTGGCGCGGACCGACGTGCATGGTTGGCGGTCCGTCAATGGAACTGCCGTCGATCAGCAGTGTTTCGCTGCACAATCGCTCGATAGAGGCGTGTGCCTCCGCGCGGCTGGGATACCAGGCCAGCGACTCCCAACCGGAGCCGACGCGCCGCAACACGCGGTTGCACTCGCGCTCAGGCAGCTTCCGAATACGGAAGTCTTCTCTGTCACTCATGATCGACCCCCTCGCTCGGTGCCCTCCACCCGGACCGTAAGACTTTCACCGCAGTTCTCGCCACCATCCCCGCCAATTTCGTCCTACCTATCGCGGACTGTCGAAGCGCTCCGCGTCAGCTCCTCCTGACTTTCCGCTCATCAAGCTCGTCTTCCCGCATGGCGGCGAGCTGTCGGAGGCTGTAGGCGATCGCAACCGCCGCTTCGCCCAACGCGTACGTGAACCGATCCGACTCTGGAAGTTGTTTAAGTGTCGCCGAATCAACAGGACCGAGAACGCTCAGCGCTGCTTGGAGCGCTGTGTCAACGTCGTTCCTAAAATTAGTCATTCTTTCTCCTTGATCGTGGTTGTTTGAGATCTGCCTGCCGATGATGCGCTTTGGGTGCGACAGCTACTGCTGTTCCGGATCCGATTACCGGACGTCGACGGCCGATGCCGGCAAGTGGGAGGTGCACCCTGTGCAGACGCCCGTGTTGTCGGGGTAGGTCGCGAGCCAGGCGCACGGTCCCGTGATGGTCTCGCACGCGCGGGAATCCGTGCACCCACAGTGTCGGCACACGTGATCTTCGACCGGCCCACTCGCCGAGATCGGCCCGGCCTTGCAACGCTCACACCTGCGTCCTGATCGGTTTCGGAGGTCGGCCGCCCGAGTCGTCTGTGCGGGGGCGCCGCAACTGGTGCAGCTGTATGTGTAGTGCATTTTCAGCGTCCCTATGTTCAGTGGACAGCGAGCTGCCCGCAGTCCAGCGCCGGCCGGAACACCTCAAGGAATTCCGGCGCTTCCCACCACTCATAGGCCGCACCGTCGGGATTCCATCGCACGGGCACGAGACCGGTGTCGGTGAATCGCGGCCCGTTGCCGGTGTCGCAGAGGTCGAGGTCGGCGGGGGAGTGGAGCCCGCCGACGGACTCGCTTGTCGACAGGACTTGGCCGACGACGGTGCGGTCACCGACATTGACGACGAGATCGCGTACATGGATGTCGTTCATTGAGTGAATCTCCTTGCTACGGTTTCGGATACGATTACTGGAAGGCGGTTGGATCAGCCGCGGACCTCGCGCAGATGCTGGCATTCCTCCCCAGCCACTCGGCCGCAGCAGGAGACAGTGACAGCACCTCTGTGCGGTTCAGATAAAGATGCACCACGCCAGAACTCCAGGTGACATCGAGCACGCGGGAATCGGGCTCCGTAAGCCGGGGCGCCCCGCCAATCGAGTCCGTCATCTCATCGCCTTCTTGGCTCGTCGAAAGGTTCTACGTTTAGCGGGACTTCGGTGGCGCGCAACTCTGAGGCGTACTCCCAATAGATCTGCATCGGGTCCGCACTGTCAGACCACCGCACCTTCACCATGTCGGCGTCTGGCGGGGTCGCCGTCAGCGCGTCGGGTGTCCACGCCGGGCCCGCGCTGTCAATCACGGTCCCTGTGTCGGCGCGGTCCGGATGAGTCACCACCGCGGCGGCGGACGCTGTATGTGCACCCATCTTGATCTCCTTGTCTCGCTACCAATTCCGGACTTAATCGGGCACCTCGCTGGCGGCAAGTGCTGCCCGCCACTCGTCGTCACGCTGCACGGCGAGGCCTGGTTCCGGGCTATACCTCCGAGACGTCGGCATGATCGCGAGAGCCGCCGAGCGCGGTGACTGCCCGGCGTCCGTGTAATGCTGACCGCTCCAGGTCGCGGTGGGGGCTGGTCCATGCGCGTCGATCAGACGCTGGCGGAGCTGGTCACCCTCGGGTGAATTAGCGTCGACACCGATCAGCGGCGCGAGCACCCGAACTCCGTTGTTGATGGGCTCGCTATGTGTCGGAGCACGAAGGCGGGTTAACGGGTCGAGTGCATTGGTGGTTCTCATCTCAAACTCCTTGTCGCCGTTGCTCCTACGTGTTGCGGGCGTGTGCCTCACTCAGGCATCGAATCGCCTATCGCGCTTAGGTCGTGAGAAATGACGTGCAAGATGTCGAGCTGGGCTTGAGCCTGCAGCGCCCGCACCTTGTGCCACGCCTCAGCCGCCTGCCCCGGCTCAACGCCGTGCTCGATTGTGGCTTGCAGCGCGAGCTGAGCCGTATCACGCGAAGCCACCGCCCGTGCGTGAGCTTCACGGTATTCGCGGGCGCGGACACTCTCTTCACTCACTGCAGACCCCCCGTGCTCGAATTTTCTCTTTCCTCCATCGCGCTAATTGCCTATCGGCTACGTTCGCTGGACTGCAGTTGAGCGAGTCTCCATGAACCACTTCCGAGTTCGGCGCAGACCCGCAGCTTCGTCTTCCTCGCCGCCACTAACACCCCAGAGGTCGTACGCCCAGCGCCCAAGCACGCTCGTCTCGTCCTCGTTAAGCTCGGCGAGGACGTCGCGTGCGTCGAGCAGGTACGCCACTGCAAGGACCTCCCCGGTCGACCACACGTAGCGGTAGTCGTCCCAGCCGGCAGCCCGTACTGCGCGGCATCGGGCCACGAGGTCATCCCGCTTATGCTGTAGGAGGTCGGCTGGCAGCCCGGTGAATATGTGCGTTGCGAGTTGGTCGGGCGTGTAATCCGCCATTCTCGTTTCCTTTTCTCTGTCCGGCGCACGTGTGCCGCTAGCCTGATCGTGCCCCGCAGCTCCGACATCCGCCACCATAATGTCCACTATAGGTGACACCGCAGCGTGTCGTCTATAGTTGACAGGTGCTAATCGAGGGTGAACTTCGGCGGTTAGGGCAGCGTTTACGTGCCCTGCGGAGTTCCGCCGGCGAGACCCAGGCCACCGCGGCCGCCGCCGTCGGGCTTGCACGGCCATACCTGAGCGCGGTCGAAGCCGGCCGGAAAAACATCACGCTGGAAACCCTGTACGCCCTCGCCGAGCACTTCGGCGTCGACGCCACTGAACTACTGCGGCACGATCAGCCAGCCGCCGACCACAAAGCCGGCACCACCACGGGAAGGGGCTAACTCGCGTGGCATCGATTCAAACACTCGAACGTCGTATCGCAGCACTGGAAGCGAGGCTGGCCGACATCGAAGGCGGCTACGGCGACACCCTGTATCACCTACGCCGGGCTAGCATCAAGTCCGAACTTCGCCTCGGCAAGATTCTCGACCACCTCCACATCGACGATGTCACCGACGACGACGTTGACAACGTCCTTGAGGACGAATAGCCCCCGGCGTCCGTTCCAACGCACCTTTTCCGGAAACCTCTTTGCAGACAATGAAACCGGACTCGCCACAGACCACGTGTGTGACGCTGATGACATGCCCGTCGTCGTCCCAGCAGTTAGTCATGGGTCTCACTATCCCCAGACCGTCCGACATCCCAGGGTTCGGCAGAGTAGCTTGGTTCAACATGACGCTGCGGCGCACGAAGCGCGGGTGGGAGGAACGTGCGCCGATCGACTGCCAAGCCTGCGGTGAGACCTACGGCCCGTACAAGGTCCTCGTCGGTGCAGCGCACTGTCGATGCGGAGCGACTCACCGAACCCATACCTGCACCTCCTGCGGTGCGACGACATACACACCGTCACAACATGATTCGTGCTTTCTGGTCGACCTCGACGGTCGCCGACAGGACGAAGCGTTGGGTGCTTCGGGTTGCAGTCAGTCGGCAGCATGGGGCGGATCCCAATAGACCCTTCCATCATCACCGAGCCAGCCGTACTGGGTGCTGAGGCGACAATCCGGCATCGCGAACGTGGCCGTCGTGCGGGTCGTGATATTCGACCTCCCCGATAGCGCACTTCGTACACCTCGGCCATCGTGGCTCGACCGGTGCGCATCGCTGTGGCGCACCACGCTTTCGCCTTGGCTCGCGTCGGGAAGTCTCCGCGGTCGAGCACCTTGGGATAGTCCTCGGGTATGTCGATCAGCGAGACAGCCTGGTATTCGGCCGTTCCCGCTTTCGCGTGTGATGGTGTCGTGAGCATGTCACCTATTTTAATCTCCCAAAGGAGACATACGTGCATTTCACAGGCTGTTTAGCCGTTAGCTGACAAGGACTCGCCGGCAGCAAAAGTGGTGCTTGACATTGTCTCACAACGGTTTTCGTGGTTTCGACAGCTCGGGCAAACGCGACTGATCTGCGGCATTGTGTGTGTGTGGGCCTGCGGGCCGGCGGCGCGGCTACTCCGTGTCCTCGTTGTCTAGGAGGCGGTAGAGCGGGTTGTGGGCGGCTGCAGCGCGCAGGTGGGTGCTGGCGCCGTTGACGTAGCGCTGGGTAGTGGCGATGGATTCGTGGCCGAGCAGGTCGCTGACGTCGTAGACGGTGACGCCAGCGCGTGCGAGCTCGGTGGCGTAGGTGTGGCGCAGCGCGTGCAGCAACGCGCCGGTAGGACGGTGGGAGTTCTTGCCGGCCCGCTTGAACGCCCGTAAGACGCGGTATTGCAGTGTTTCTCGGGTGATCCGGTCGCCGTCGTCGATGTTGACGAACAATGGCGCGGTCGCCGGCCAGCGGTCCAGTCCCCCTGTGGGGGAGTGGGTGCGGCGGACGCGGCGCGGGAATCGGGCCGCGCGGTCGTCGAGGTAGCGTTCGATGACCTCGAGTAGTTGCGGTTCGATCGGGACGTCGCGTTCTTTGCGGCCCTTGCCGCGGACGTGGATGATCGCGCCGTCGCGGCCGGGGCGGACGTCGCCGACGTTGGCACCAAAGAGTTCTTCGGTGCGCAGCCCGGCCAGCAGACAGGTCAACACGACCGCCTGGTCGCGTTCGACCCACACCCGCGGCTGGGCGGGGTCATCGTCGGCGATCGCCGCCAGGATGGCCACGACGATGTCGCGGTCGAGATGCTTCGGGCTGTGCTTGTCGGGTTTGGGCCGCGGTATTCGGCGCATCGGGTTGTCGTCGAGGATGTCTTCGTCGCACAAGAAGTTGCACAACGCATTCCAGCTCGACCAGCAGCGCCGCACCGTGGCCGCCGACCGGTCCGGGGCATAGCGGGAGAACGCGTCTCGCACCGAGTCGACGATGATGTCGGTCGCGGTCAGCATCCGCGCGTCCGGGTCAGCGCCGCCGGCGGACAGGATCAAAGCAGCGATCGCGTCGAAGTCCTGGCAGTAGGCTTTCGTGGTGTGCACCGACTGCTTAGCCGAGCGGCGCGCCGCAAGGAACGCCGCGAACCACTCCGGGCGGACCCGCACAGCCGGAACGCCAACGCGCCGATCAATATTCGCCCCAACAGCTTTCGCCCCGATACCACGCCGATCCGTGGAGCGCGGGGAGTCGTCGACCACCAACCGATAGTACACATATATTCGTGATTATCTGTGAAGCGACACCCGTCAAGCGCTCAAACGCATTCCTGACGTCGTCGACGTCACCCTCGATCCGGCAGAGGCGGCTGGTCTTGTTGAGCCACCTGGGTCATGAGCGCATGACCGACACCCAGCGATGCCTGCGCCTGGGCGTAGGTGATGCGCTCCGGCGGCGACAGGTCGTCAGGGTCGATCTTGTCCAGAGCCATCGCCGCCTTGAAAAGCGCCTCCGCAGCCTTGCCTTGGTGGGCGTGGAAGTCTCCGCTGTCCGCCATAGCCATCACCGTAACGCTCATATCGTCTAGCGTTAGGTCGAACTACCGGCGTGGCGGATGTAGCCCGCGCCGCCAGCCGCCTTCTCCAGCTAGCCGTACCTGATGCCCTGTCGTGCGCATTGGAAGCCCCGGCGCAATTCGTCAGTTGACGAAATGCGGGCATTCAACCTTGTTGTTGATGGCGGGCACTCTCTGGGATTTCTTCACGCGACCTCGTCGATAGAAGGGGTTTGCGGCGGGCGACGCCGCCGGTTCGAACTCACCGAGACCACCAGTTTGCATCCCGTACCTACTGATTACCCGGCGAGGCGAGCTTCAAGGACGAGTCTCGGTGACAGGCAACCTGAGCCTGGCACATGATGATGATTTTCTCTAGTTGGATGTGGCAACGCTATCGACGGCCGTGGTCCCCTGGAGGCATGAACTTTTCTGGTGAATGGGCTGATCGCGTACGACGGTTGTTTCAAGGGGTGGTCGAAGTAGCACCCCGCGCGGTACGGGGGCAAGCAGTGGCGCTGCTCAACCGTTTCGACAAGCTCGACAGGGAGGCTATGTGCTCAAGCGAGGCTGGTGCGCAATTGTGGTGGGCGGCGGTTGAAGGACTACTGGCCGAGGGCGACGCCATTCTTGAGCGTAAATGACAGCGCGCATCGCGTCTTCGCCCAGGCATCAATCGAATCGGCGAAGATTCAACGCCAGCGGCAAGGTACCCACCAGTTCAGGGCTGCGGTTCAGATGTTGCGCGTCAGCTCGCTGACGGTGGTTTCCATCGCTTTGGCTACTTTGGCCAGAAGCACCACGGAGGGGTTGCGTAGGCCCTGTTCGACGCGAGCTAGAAACGCGCGGTCGACGCCGGCCGCGGCGGCCAGATCCCGCTGGCTGAAACCCAGTTCGGTGCGCCGCTCAAGAATGTGGCCACCGACCGTTGCGAGCACCGTGTCTTCGTCGATTTCTGGCACTCGCCGTCCCTCTCGTGGTAGCCCATAGCCTACAACCCCGCCAGGTGGACGGGCCACGAGCACGCCGCCTGTGACAGCGCCGTGCTGGGCAACGCGGTTCGGGTGTCGATCAGAAAAGGGTGTCACTGTTGGCCTCCTGCCACATGCGCTCGAACTGGGGTCGTTGTTTGTCTTCGACGACGGCCGGGGCGACGACGAACAGGTGCTCGCAGCGCTCGGCGCTCGCCACGATGTGCCGGGTGATTCCGTCCGGTCCGACCTCGCGACGGCCAGCCATCTCGGCCAGGTGGGTGTCCATCTCGGCACGGGTGCCGCGTGCGATGGTGCGCACCGAGCGCGCGGTCATGGTCCTGCGGGCCTCCCCGACTTGTGTTTTCACGCGCCTCACCTCGTAGACCGCGAATGTCAACTCCTCGAGGAGCGCCGCGAACTCGGCCAGGACCTCAGCCAGACCGGCCGTGGCGATGAGGTCGGCAACGCTGCTGCCGGCGATGAGGGTCTGGCGCGGGTTGAGCGCGCGCGCCACTGTCTCCAGCATGAGTGCTTGCGCGCCTGCCTGCGGCTCGTTGCGGTAGCGCTCGACCTGGTTGGCCCGGCCCGTCTCGGTCGCCATGGCGAAGCAGCAGTAACTGCACGCCGACTTGGGGAACGGCTGGCCGGTCACCGCGGTGACGTACTCCTGGGCTTTGGCACGGTCAAATCCCCACTCCACCAACGGATACCAGCCTGTGCGACGGGCGGTGTTGTACTGGGCGTCCTTGGCGGCCCGCGCCCGTTCACCGGCCTCGAATCCGATTGCATGCCGGTAGGGCTGGCCTTGGGTCAGTGCGGCGATGACCGGTTCGAGTGCGTTGGCTTTGGAATGCACTGAACACGAACGAAACCCGCCGAGCTGCGGGATGGTCCCCTGGGACAGCATTTCATCGCTGAGCCGGTAGCGGCCGCGAAAGTGAAGCTTTTCCGGACTGGTCGAGTCGTCCAGGACCACGACGCCGTCGCCTCGGGCCGTGGTTAGTCGTTGAGAGCGTGCGCACTGCACGAAACCGGATGCCGTTATCGCGCAGGCGCGGCAGGATGTGGCGCTCGACGACGTCGCGGGTGGATTCGAACTCGTCGCCGGTGAAGGCGGTGACGAGCACCAGCTCGCTCAAATCGAAGTCACGCGATGACGGTTCTTCAAGCCAGCGCAGCAGGAGGCACGTCGAGTCCAACCCCATCCCGTAGCTCAAAACCACTTTAGGCGCATCGGGAGTGGCGGCGATGCCGGGTAGCGGCAAATCGGTTGCGGTGGTGTGGATCACAGGACTTCTCCCCAAATCGTTGGTTGCCTATAGCCTACCACCGATGGTAGGCTATAGGCAACCACAGGGATTTGCGGGAGGCAACAAACATGGCGGCAAACCTCAGCACCGAGCAACGGTGGCTGATGTTCGCGATCGGCGGCTGGACGATGCGGGACTGCCTTTTGAGCCCGGCCGGAACCGACCACTTAATGCAGTCCTGCTACAGCAGCTGGGGTTTCAGCGGACCCGATGGCGGCCCAGAGTGGCTTACCGGCTGGAACACCCAAGGCGGCAAGGTCAGCGCCCCGCAAACCGGCACAATCCGTGTCACCTTGACAAAGGCCCAGATCAATTCCTACGCAGCCGCATTGCCCGCCGACATCCGCCGCGAACTCACCGAGTGCCGTGACGCCGCTGCCGTCGAGCGCCGCCGCACCGAGGACTGGTGTCGCTGCCCCTGGCAGCACAATGCCCCCAACGCCCACTCCGGGCCGTGCGATCGCTACCACCCCAGCGACGACGAGTGCGACGACCACTACGCCCGCCTCCACGCCATCGACTCCTGGCAGACCCAGCTGCTGCGCCGCGCCCTGCAATTGCAATCCGCCGGTGAACAACTCGACCTATTCAGCGGCCTGGCCTAACCCAGCCACCGAAAGGACAGCACCGATGACCAGCAGGCAACTCGAACTGGCCTGGCAGCCCGCCAGCGCCCAGACCACCGGCCGCACCGCCAGCACCGTCACCGATGGCCCGACCCCCGAATTAGCCAACTATGACCTGATTTTGGTCAACTCCAGTGCGGGCAAGGACTCACAGGCGACCCTTGACGTCGTCGTGGCCGCCGCACGCGCCGCCGGCGTCGAGGACCGCGTGATCGTGGTTCACGCCGATCTCGGCGAGGCCGAGTGGCAAGGCGTGCCCGAGCTGGCCGCCGAACACGCCGCCCACTACGGCCTGCGCTTCGAAATCACCAGCAACCCAGAGACCATCCTGGAGCGCACCGCCCGCCGCGGGGCCTGGCCGAGCGCGAAGGTCCGCTGGTGCACCAGCGACCACAAACGCGGTCCCATCCGAAAAGTGATGACCCGCTTGGTTGCCGAGCTGCGTGACTCCGAGCGCGTCGTCGGGCGGCCGGTGCGCCTGCTCAATGTCATGGGTTTACGCGCCGAGGAGAGCGCGGCCCGCAGCCGACGCAACCCCTACGCCCCCAACCCGTCTGCGTCCAATGGCCGCCGCCAGGTCGACGACTGGTATCCCATCCACGGCTGGACCGTCGCCCAGGTCTGGGAGCGCATCGCCACCGCCGGCACCCGGCCGCACCGCGCATATGCGGCGGGAATGTCGAGGCTCTCGTGCCGGTTTTGCGTGCTGGCCGCCCGCGCCGACCTTGTGTGCTCGGCGCGGCTCAATCCCGAACTCGCGCAGCGCTATGCCGCTGTGGAAGCCCAGACCGGCCACCGATTCCGCATGGACCTATCCATGGCCGAGGTGATCGCCGAAGCTGAAGGCCATCGCCGAGCCTGCGACGAGGAACAACTCACCCTGCTCCCCCGCTAACGCAACGGTAGACCGGCGGATCATCGCGCGAGTCTCGCCCATTACCAACGTATTCGGTGCCCTTCGGCGGAAATCTAAGCCTGCAAACTGGTTGCCTATAGCCCACCTAGCTGGTAGGCTATAGGCAACCGCCAAGAAAGGGAAAACCATGACCGGTTCGACCTCGCCCCGCTCGGCGAAGCTGCACGCGCCCGAGTTGTCCGCCGAACACATCGCTGAGATCGAGGCCGCCCTGGCCACCACGCACAGCGACTGGCAGCCCACCGGCCTGCCGACCGGCATCACCTACACCGACATCTTCTGCGGATTCGGCGGTTCGAGCATCGGCCTCGAAAACGCCGGTATGACATTGGTTCTCGGCGCCAATCACTGGGCCAAAGCGATCGAGACGCACGCCCTGAACTTCCCCGACGCCGACCACCTGATCGCCGACGTGTCGAACTACGACATGCGCCGGATGCCGGACACCGACGTGCTGTGGGCCTCCCCGATCTGCACCGAACTGTCCCCCGCCGGCGGCACCCGCCGCCGCACCGCCCAGCTCTCACTGCTCGAACCAGAAGGCCATGTCCCCACGGCCGCACTCGACCGCACCCGCGCTACCTTCTGGGATGTCGTGCGAGCCACCGAAGTTCACCGCTACAAGATCATCCTGATCGAGAACGTCGTCGAGGCCGCCTCCTGGGAGCTGTTTGACATCTGGCTGGCCGCGATGGACAAGATGGGTTACAACCACCAGTTCATCTCGGTGTCCTCGGCCCACATCGGCGACGACGCCAACCCGCACGCCCCTCAATGGCGCGACCGCCTCTACATCGTCTTCACATCAGTGTCGTTGCCCATGATCGACATTCGGCCGCGCCCGCTGGCCTGGTGCCCCGAGTGCGACGAGATCAACCACGCCGTACAGTCCTGGAAGCGCCTGAACCGCCGCCGGATTGGAAAGTACCGCCAGCAGTACGTGTACCGCTGCCCGAACGGCGGCGCCGCCTGCAGGCACAGCATCGTGGAGCCGTTCGTGCGGCCCGCTGCGGTGGCCATCGACTGGAGCGACCTCGGCCAGCGCATCGGCGATCGACGGAAGCCACTGGTCGCCGCGACGATGCGCCGCATCCGCGCAGGGGTCGCCCAGTTCGCAGAGCCGACCGTCATCGCCACCAACCACGGCCGCCTCGGAGAGGACCGCGCCTATCCCGCCGCCCGGGCACCGATGCCCACCCGATCGACCAAGATCGGCGACGGCGTGGTCTGCCCCCCGTTCCTGCTCGACCGCCGCGCCTACAACGACGGAGACGCCCGGCGTATCAAGCCAATCAGCGACCCGGTCGGCACCATCACCGCCAACGGCCGCCCCCACACCCTGGTGACCCCGCCGATGGTCGTGCCCGCCGGCGGCTCCTGGAACACCGAGGCGACCAGCGCCGATGAGCCGATCCGCACGCGCATGACCCGCGACACCGATGGCCTGTTCACCCCCCAGCCCTGGATCACGGTGCTGCGCAACCACGCCGACGTCAGCCCGATCGACGCCCCGCTGTCCACGGTGGCCACGGGCGGTGGAACCGGCGGAGGCCACCAGGGCCTGACCGTGCCGCCCGGCGCGTTCATCCAGAAGCACCACGGCGGCCTGGACTACCAGGGGATTGCCCACATGACCAAGAGTGTCGAGGACCCTGTGCCCTCGGTGGTGGCCCGGCCCAACCTGTCGCTGGTGATCCCCTACCGCAAGGGCAGGGCCAAGACCACCGACGAGCCCCTGCACACCGTCGCAACCCGTGACTCGGCCGCCCTGGTCGAGGCATCCTCGATCGACATCGACGACTGCCGGTTCAGAATGCTGAGCCCCCGTGAGCACGCCCGCGCCCAGCGATTCCCCGACACCTACCGCACCACCGGCAATAGGTCCGAGCAGACGATGGGCTTCGGGAACGCCGTCTCCAGCAACGTCGCCCAGTGGCTCGGAGGATACGTCGTCCGGCTGCTCGCCAGCGGCCAATAAGCCAGGAAGACGCAATGTGGCATCGGAAAGCGGTCAGCGTACCGATGCCACATTGCGCGTCATTAAAACACCGTCGGATAAATGCCATAATTGCAATCTCCCTGCAATAAATGGCAGTGCTTTAGGATTGGTAGAAACCATTCCTGATATAACATTAAGAATTGCTCTAAAGTCATTGAAAACCATTGTTCGAGAACATATTAAAGACTATAATCAGCACTATGAGCAACCCCATTTCCGCAGCCATAGGAGGCACTCAAATGACCGTCACGGTTTACACCAAGCCCGCGTGCGTTCAATGCACAGCCACCCGAAAAGCCCTCGACAAAAACGGGGTCGAATATGACGTAGTGGACATTACCGAGGATCCCGACGCCCGCGATTACGTGATGAGTCTGGGCTACCTCCAAGCGCCCGTCGTCATCGCTGGCGAGCAACATTGGTCAGGGTTTAAGCCGGACGCCATCCGTTCGCTGCGCGCGGCATGAAAGGACGACACCAGCCATGAGTTACATCGCCACCATCACCGACGTCACCCAGCCCGATGGGATGCCTCTCTGGGAGTCCCCCGAGCAGCCGACCGCCAAGTCCGCATACGACCTCGCGGAGCACCACATCCACCGGTCGCAGCCCGACGACGTGATCGCACCCATCGACGGCTGGGGTGAATACGGCGTCTGGAGTCACGCCGATGGAGGGCGATCGACGCGCGTCGCGACGCTGACCATCACCACCACTGACGACTCGCCCGCCCAGCCGAGCGACCCGCGCGCCCCCACCGAAGACGACCAGGCGCGGGAACCATGACCGCGCAACGCCTTCGGGTCGGCCAGCTCGTCAGCGCCTGCGACCCCGACGCCCTGGCCGAGCGCTGCCCGAGCTATAGCGTCCGCAGCCGCCACGGCATCGTGGTCGCGCTCATCGAGCGCCAGGCCGCAGTCAAGTGGATCGACTACCGCGGCCTGCAACACGACACCTGCGTCCTACCCGCGGCGATGCTGTGCGCCGGCACGCTCGACGCAGCGGCCCGCACCCGCGTCATCCACTGCCGCCGCACCGACACCGCCCTGCCGTGCCTCACCCCGGTGCTGGTGCCATCCGATGCCGAACCCACCATCGAGATCCGTGAACTCCGGATCACCTCGTCGCGATCCACCGAGAGCCGCACCGGCCTGACGTTTCACACCGTGCGCGACGCTAATGTCGCCCTGCACGCCCTCGCCGACGCCCAAGAGGCATTCCAGTCAACCTTCGGCCCCGACCCCGCCAGCGCCGTCTCGGGCGCCGATACGGTCGTTGTCTACCGCACGCTCTACACCACGATTTACCGTCTCGATCACTGCGCCACGGCCGGATTCAGCCGCCCAGCGCCTGCCGCCCTGGCCGGCTGACACGCGCCGCACACGTCACCACAGCGTCGGCGCATCACCGATCAGCACGGCCTGCACCGCGTCGCGGTCCCATCCGCGCTCCCGCAGCACCGCCCGCAGCGCCACCGACCGCTCCCGGCGCGACCGCAGCCCGTCGCCGCCGATCACCTTGCGGCCACCACCGCGCCGCATCCGCGCCATCCGACGCATGTTGTCGCCCTGGTCGCCGATCACCACATGACGTCGCGGCGTATCCGCGCCGCACACCTTCACACACAGCGGCATGTCGCACTCGTGCAAACCGAATTCGCCCGCGCCCAGCGGGACCGCCAAGGCACGCGCTAGCGCGTAGCGGTGCGGCCGCACACAGATCCCGCTTCCGCTGCGGTAGATGAAGAACCGGCCGTAACCGTCCGTGCCAATCGCGCCGATGAAGAAATCGCAATCGTCAGGGCCGGGCCCCTTGACTACATAGGAATCGAATCGGTGGCATTCCGCCTCGTGCACAACAGGATCAACCCACAGCGGAATCCCACGATCACCTCTCACACCACTCACGTTAAACGTGCTACCTGACACCGGCTTTCGCCCAGCCCGCCATCGATGGCCGTCAGCATCAACGCCGGCCGCCAGCAACCGCGACCGTCGATAGCGCGTACGCGCCTAGTGCATCCGGGCGCACGAATCATGTGCGCGGCCCAGTGCTCTCACGGCATATCCCGGCTGGCGTCTCGCGTCGACCGGCGCACTCGCCGCGACTCACCAGTACGCGCCCGCTACGCGCCGGCAACACTGGCCTCCGCGCCGGGGAACGCGCCAGGGGGCGTCGCCTCAGCGCGGAGCGGGCGCGCTTCGCTCTGCGTGCTCGCCGCACTCGCTTGCGCGTCCGCGCCAACCTCGCCCTCGTCCAGCTCTACCCCAGCGTCGGGACGCCGAGCGCGAAGGTACCTACGGACCTCGCTCTCGGCCAAGTCGGCAAGCAGCGCAATCGTCTTGATCGACTCCCCGCGCGCACGCATCCTGACAACTGAGTCCACGGCCACCGCTTCATGCTCGGCCCGCTTACGGTCGGCCTCCACCGCGATCGTCGCGATCCGCTCTGCCTCCCAGGCGTCGACTTCGCCGACCCTAGTGCGTGCGCGAATCACCTCGGCCGCGTCATCAACGGATTTCGCCTCACGTTCGGCCCGCGCACGCTGGGCCTGCGCCAAACGCTCACGAGCCGCCCGCCGTGCCTGTTCCAATGTTTTCGCATTAGCCATGTCGCTGCACCGTAGCGCCCGATCCGCCCCAACGACCACCACCATCACCCCTCGTTTTCTCCCGACACCAGATCGCCACCCACCACCATCACCCCAGCCGCCCAGCCATCCGCCCAGCCACCCGTTCCTTAGCCAAGCTCACTACACCCCTCTGGCCACCACCACACCAGACACACCTCTTGCATTTTGGTTAAGAAACCTCTGAGAGTCGCTGTGTGGTGGTGGGCGGCAACGGGTGTGGTGCTTTTACGGTGACGCCATGTGAGGTCGCGGGCACCGTGACGGTGAGCATGCACAAGATCAGCGCCGGGGACGGCTACCTGTACCTGGTGCGCCAGGTCGCGGCTGGCGATGCCACCCATCGGGGCCGCAGCACTCTGGCCGACTACTACTCGGTCAAAGGTGAGGCCCCGGGGGTGTGGATGGGCCGAGGGTTGGCGGCCCTGTCGGACCCTCGCGGCCAGAACAGACCAGCAGACAGCGATCTGGCCAAACTCTGGGCGATCCAGGCGGGCTCAGCCGTGTCCGAAGACCACATGAAGGCCCTGTTTGGAGAAGGGTTGCACCCCAACGCCTCCCGGCTGACCGAATATCTGACACGGCGTGGACTGAGTGAAAAGCACGCCATCGCCGCCACGAAACTGGGCGCGAAATTCACCGTCTACGAGCCACCCCCATTTGTCGACGCCCTCGCCCAGGCTTACCGCGAGCACAACGTTGCCGCGGGCCGTCCACCCTCACAACGGCTCGACCCAGGCGAGAAAGCGGCCATCAAAACCCGGGTTGCCCGCGCCTGGTTCGCCGACGAATTCGGCCGCCCACCCGCCGATGATCGCGAGTTGTCGGGCTTAATTGCGCGCAACAACCGCCCGGCGCGCACCTCGGTCGCCGCGTTCGATTTGACCTGCTCCCCGGTGAAGTCTGTCAGCGCCGCGTGGGCGCTCGCGCCACTCAAAGTCGCGCAGGCGATCGAGGATTGCCACCAGGCAGCGGTCGCCGACGTGCTCACGTTTTTTGAGGACTCCGCGGCGCTGACCCGCCTGGGCACCAACGGGGTCGCCCAGGTCGACGCCGAGGGTTTGATCGCTACCGCATGGACCCACCGCGACTCCCGCGCCGGCGATCCCGACCTGCACACCCACCTGGTGATCTCAGCCAAAGTCGCCACCATTGACCGGCACGGCATCCGGCGCTGGCGCGCCCTCGACGCCCAGCCGTTGCACCGCCTCATGGTGGCCGGATCAGAGCTGTACAACACCCGCTTAGAGGCACACATCGGTGCCCGACTGGGCTGGGTGTTCGCCGAACGCGAAGCGCCCCAACGCGGCAAGCGACCCATCCGCGAAGTCGTCGGAGTCCCCACTGAACTGCTGAAAATGTGGTCCACGCGGCGCGCGGAGATCGAGGCGCGCACCGCCGAGCTGGCCAAACAGTTCCAGCACGACCACGGCCGCGAACCCACCGCCTTAGAACTGGTCGAGCTGTCCCAGCAAGCCACTCTGGAAACGCGGGAAGCCAAACACGAGCCCCGCTCGGTGGGCGAGCAACGCGCCACCTGGCGCACCCAAGCAGTCGAGCTGCTCGGCCATCGCGGCCTGACCCGCATGCTGCACGACATCGACGCCGCCCGCGGCACCCGCGCCGCGAACCTGGACCGGCGATGGGTCGCCGACGCCGCCGAAGCCGTGCGCGACGTCGTCGCCACCCACCGTGCCCAATGGTCGCATCACCACGTCTTGGCCGAAGCGCAACGCTACATCCGCACCCGCGGCGCCGCCGTCCACGCACCACCTGATCTGGCCGCCCGCATCGCCGATGCGGCACTGGCGCAACCACTGTCGTGCCGCGTCGCCCGCGTCGATGACGACGACCTCGGCGAACCCGCCGTGTTGCGCCGCAAAGACGGCACCAGTATCTACCGCCGCCACGGAACCCAGCAGTACACATCCACCGACATCAAAGCTGCCGAACAACGCCTGATCGCCGCCGCCCGCACCCGCGGGGCACGCCGGGTCGCGGCCACCGACATCGAGATGGCCGTGCAGGATTCGGCGGCGCGCGGCAAACCCCTCAACGCCGGCCAAAGAGCCCTCGTCGAAGAGATGGCCGCCGGCGGACGCAAACTCGCCCTCGCACTGGCCCCGGCCGGGTCAGGAAAAACGACCGCGATGGCCGCGCTGTCGCAGGCGTGGCGCTCGGCGGGCGGCAACGTCCTCGGCCTCGCCCCGGGCGCCGCGGCCGCGATCGAACTCGGATCCGACCTGGCCGCGCCCACCGACACGGTTGCCAAATACGTCCACACCGCCGCCGGCGGACCCGGCGCCACACCGGCATGGTTCCGCAAGATCAACGCCAACACCATGGTCATCATCGACGAAGTCGGCAAAGCCGGCACCCTGGAACTGGACGCCGTGATCGCCCACGCGCTGGCCAGAGGCGCCTGCATCCGCCTGGTGGGCGATGACTGCCAACTCGCCTCGATTTCTGCCGGCGGGGTGATCCGCGACATCGCTCATGAGACCGGCGCGCTGACCCTGACCGAACTCGTCCGGTTCCACAGCGCCGCCGAGGCCGCCGCCACCCTGGCGGTGCGCGCCGGTGACACCGCCGGGCTGGGCTACTACATCGACCACCACCGCGTCCATGTCGGTTCCGATGACACCGCCGCCGACATGGCCTACACCGGCTGGCGCGCCGACCGCCGATCCGGACGCGATTCGATGCTGCTGGCCCCCACCAACGCCACCGTCGACGAACTCAACGCCCGAGCCCGCCGCGACCGCCTCGCCGATGCCCACAGCCGCCGCATCGGCCGCGAAGTCGTTCTCGCGGACGGTCTTTCGGCCAGCGCCGGTGACATCATCCGCACCCGCGACAACGACCGCTCGTTGACTTTGGGCCGCGGGGACTACGTGCGCAACGGCTACCGCTACACCATCACCGTCGTACGTGCTGATGGCTCGGTTAAAGCCACTCAGCTGGGCACCGGCAAACACATCACGTTGCCCGCCGACTATGTCGCCGAACACGTCACCTTGGGCTACGCCGCCACCATCGACCTCGCCCAAGGACTCACCGCAGGGTTCGCCGCCCATATCGTCGGCGCCGCCTCGCTGACCCGCCAATTGCTTTACGTTGCATTGACCCGAGGGCGCGCGGAAAACCACATCTACTTGTCGACCAGCGAGCAAGACCCGCACAAAATCCTGTCCACCAAAGCCACCCACCCCGAAACCGCCGTCGAAGTACTCACCGCAGTATTGGCGCGCGACGGCGCGCAAACTTCGGCCACCACCGCCGAACGCCAAGCCCACGACCCGTTCCTGCGCCTGGGACCCGCCGCCGACATGTACGACGACGCCCTGGGCGCGCTCGCCGAAATCGCCTTGGGCGCACAAGCGATGGCCGACATCGACACCGGCGCCGACACCGTCTACCCCGCCCTGACCGACCAGCCCGCCTGGCCGGCGCTGCGGACACGACTGGCGTTGATTGCTCTACGCACCGAATCGGTGGCTGCCACCATCGACCAACTGGCCGCGGCCGCGGCCAGCCGCGAACTGCACACCGCCGACGACGTCGCCGCAGTGCTGCACTGGCGCCTCGAAGCCGCCGACCCCCAGCACCCCGGCCCCCTGCAATGG
>NZ_LQPH01000108.1 GCF_002102255.1 Mycobacterium nebraskense | reverse complement strand
GCCACATAATCACCGCAGAACACCTGCTCACCAAGCACATTGGGGATTCAGACCCCACTTAGCGGGGGGAACTTCGGCCTAGCTTGGGCGGCTCTTGACGTCGAAGACGACCTGTTCGCCGTCGACTTTGGTGATGCGCATGTGCGCGGTGTAGCGCTTGCCCTCCGGGCCGGTGAAGTGACAGTCGAACTCTTGGCCGACCTTGGCTTCGACGCCGGAGGGACAACTCACATCGTTCGGGCGGAATCCCGTTTGGCTCGAGACGACGTCGACGACGGACTGCGCCGCGCCGTCGGGTTTGACTGTCGTCTTGGAGCTACAGCCGGTCAGCTGCAGCGCCAGCAACCCGGCAAATACACCCGCCCCGATGCGGATACCAGTCGGCCGGCTCGTACAGCGTCGTGCCCGGACGGTGCGTGTCATCTGCGTGCCTCCTTGAGTGACGATCACGCTACCGCGGCAGGCATCGGTTCGCCGCCGCATTGATGGCCACGTAGCTATTGCGGTGGCAGGGCAGGTGGCGGGTACACGCCACGCAGGATCCACGGCAGCCAGTTGATGCCGTATTCGATCTCGTCACTGGCGTCGTAGTCGGGGCTGGGATCGAGTGGAACGTTCTCCTGCAAGGCCACGGCGGGCGGCGGCCCGGTCGGCGTTGCCTTGGGGGGTGCCGTTGGAGGCCGATCCGGTTCCCCGTAAACGGCCACCACGACGGTCCGATCCCGGGTGTTCTCCGACCACACCCCGATCTGGCTGTTGGCGCAGTTCGACATGATCGCGAAATAGCCGGGGTTGTAGTACCACTGATTGATCAACTCGATGCCGCTGATCGCTACGGCAGGGTTGATAGCCACTGTTTCGGCTACCTTGCCGTGGAAACCTGCGGCATTCGTGCGGTCTTGCGGCGTGGAACCGTCAGAGCCGATGTCGCCGTCGAGGTCACGGTTGTTCAGCACATCGAGGGTGTGCCATTGCGCGGCCAGTTGTAGCTGCGGGTTGATCTTGACGTCATTGCTGCAGCCGGCTTGGTGCTGAACGGTGAAGACGTTGGCGACCACGCTGTCGTTGAGCCGCTTGTTGTCGGCCTGCGCGGCGGGTGCACCAGAAAAGGCATTGGCGGCCATGGCGGACAGCGCGGACAGGATGAGCATGCGATGCTTCATGTCGGTCTCCTCAGTTGGACGCGGACTTTCGCAGCTGCCAGATCAGGGCGGGGCACAGCTCGTTAACTGCCTGACTGATCAGGTACGAGGCCTGGAATTCATCGGAAGTATTGAAGTCGTCCTTGACGTCGGCCATGACCTCTGCGTAGCTGCGACCCCGAGATATCTTGTCGCAGATGCCATGTCCGTACACCAACGCTGCATCGGCATCGGCGAAGTGATAGCCGGGACGCACCGTCACGTTGAGCAGATAGGCCACCACATCAGCGTGTGCGTTCGGTGGCACCGCGAGCAACAACGCACCCGCCAACGCCAGAGCCGCGAGCGACCTTGCGGATGGGTGTTGGAACCGGCGGTGCTGCATAGCGATGAGCTCAGACCGGATCGAATTGCGAGATCAGCCAGCGGCCTTCGACCTTGTCAAGGCTGACCCGGACACTGGACGCGGTATTGGTCGGCGCGTCGTGGCCGACCACGATGGACTGGTTGACGAACAGCAGGACGACGGCGTGGTTGGCGGAAGTCGACACTGACGCCGCGCCCGGGACAGTGGCCACGGCAGAGATCTGCTTTTGCTGTGCTCCGGGGATCACCACGTCGTGGGTCAATTGTGTGTAGGCGTTGAGGAAGGTACCCGTCAGCCTCCCCCGCGCGGCCTCGAGATCCTTCTGCACGGTGTCGGGCCGATAGGACAGCAGCGCGACGGTGCCGTCGGTAGCGGCCTGCACGGATTCCGCTCGGGCCACCGCAACGTCGCGGACGGAGGCGTCGCGCCATTTCAAAAAACCCGCAGCAGCTGCCAACGACAACGCCAAACCGGGCAGCAGCCCGTAAGCGATCACCCGTGACCAGCTGATATGACGCCAGGCTCTTCCCGAGCTGTCATCGGTATCTGGCGAGTCGACATCGGCGACCATTTCCGGCAGCGAGGCGGCTTCCTCACGCTCGCCCACTCGGGGCGACTTGACCGCGCTCATTGCACGAATCCAACATTGCAGACCTTGACCTGATCACCGACCTTCTGGACCGTGATCCGCATTCGCCATACCCGCGGAACCGGGTCGGCCTCACCGGCATTCGACGTTTGCACCGACACGGCCACCAGCGCCTGGGCTGTGTCCGGGGTCTGCGACTCCAGCCCCGCCTCGGTAATGGTGCCGACCGTGGTGGCCTTGGCTTGCTGAAGCACCTCGATGAATGGCGTTGAGCGTTTGGAGAAGTCGTTGTAGAACTCTCCGGTCGCGCTGTCCAGTATGCGGCGCACATCAGCGTCGGCATGCCGCCAGTCGATGGTAGTCAGGTTCAAGGCGCCCTGCCTGGCCACTTGCAGCAATTGACTACGCTGGGTCTGCACCTGCTGCGACTGGTGGACACGAAATCCTAGCCAGCACAGCAACGTCGCCAAGGCGACGATCACGACAAGCCCGAACAGTATCGCGCGACGTGCCGGCGCGGTTTTCCTCGCTCGGGTCGGCGGCCCGCTAACCAGTTCGGCCGCATCGGATTCGGCGGCAAGGTCCTCGACGTCGTCCCGCGCATGGCCGGCCGGAACGGCCGGTTCGGAATCAGTTGTTACCGACATACCGTTCTCCATCGACTTCGTGCTTGGTGGGTTGTGCATCGTCGTCAGCTCCCCGGGGGTAGCAACATCGATTGCCAGGTCTTGTTTTTCGGCGCGGTCTGAGCCAGGTCGGATCGCGTGTACTGGCGGCCGTCCGGTCCGGTATAGGTGCCGGTGGCCGGGTCGTACTGGGCTGCGGCGATGGGTGGCGGCGCCGGCCCGGGTCCGGGGTTGCCCGCTGTCCCCTGCCCGGGTCCGGGTGGCAGCTGGGGGATGCCCTGACCGGACAACGTGGCATTGGGGTCGCCTTTCCAGTTGTAGCCGTCGTTGAGAGGCACGTACTGTTCGTTGCTCTCGCACAACTTCACGGTGGGTGCCCGCTTGCCGGGCACGGTTTCACACGGGATGTTCCGGGCGCCGCGGACATTGAGCTGCGAGTCCTGCGGGACCCTGCAATACAGATCGCCGGCCGGGCGGCCCGGATAGTCCTCGAACGTGGGGATGCGCTGCTGTTGGGCCGGCAGGAATCCGGTGTTGCACGGCGGAGGCAGGTTGAGGTTGAGGTTAAAGCTCAGATACTGGCCCCGATACGCCTGCTTGGTGTTCAAGTTGGCAAGGATGCCCGCCTGTTCGGTGCCGATGGCCATCGGGAACACCACCAACAGCTGTTCGATGTCGCTTTGGTAGGTGAGTGCGACCTGGCCGACGCTGACGAGGTTGGCCAGCAGGACGGGCAAGGTGGGTTGCACGCGTTCGATCAGCTGGCGCATCTCCCCCAACGCGGGACCACCCTTGTCTATGACGCCGCCGACGGCTGCGTCGTGGGTTTGCAATTCGGTGGTCACCGCGGCCAGGTGTGATGCCCACCCTGCGATCGCATCCGAGGTGCGGGTCTGCGAATCCAGTACCGGTTGTGCTTGGTCGATCAGCGCCACCAGCGGGTCAAGATTCTTGCGGGCATCGGTCGCCAGGTCCGAGGTTCCCATGATCAGCCGGGAAAGTTCCGGACCAAGCCCGCCCACCGCGATATACGACTCGTCGACGACCGTTTTCAAGTTGTCGTGAGGTATTGCCCCCAGAGCGTTATTCGCTGCACTGAGCAGGGCGTTGATGTCGGGCGGCACCGAAGTGGCGGTCAGCGGAATGACGTCGCCGTCCTTGAGCGGCGGCGAAGTGGCGTTGCGGGGCAACAACTCGACATACGACTCGCCGATCGCCGTGTGGCTGTGCACCTCTGCCTTGAGGTCAGATGGAATTTCGATGCCCGATTTCAGCGACAGCACCGCCTGGACGCCGGTGTCGGTCAGCCGCACCGATTCCACCCGGCCCACTTCGGAGCCGCGATAAGTGACATTGCCCGTGCCATACAGCCCGCCGGCTTCCGGAAGCTCCATCTTCACCGTGTAGCGGCCGACGCCGAACAACATGGCGGGCAGCTGGACGAAATGCAGGAAAGTGACAGCCAGCACGGCCACCGCAATCACGGTGAAGATGGCCAGCTGCAGAATGACGCGGCGCGGCAGATGCAGCATCTAGGGCCCCTGGTCCCAGCGATAGGCCGTGGTAAGCGGATTGCCAGGGGTGCCTCGGTAGCCGGCGGTGCACGGGCTGGGGAACTGGCCGATGGTGCGACCCCATTGGAGTTCGAGCTGGGTCAGATGGCACTCCCACCGGGTGCCGGTCAACAGTCCCTGGTCGATCCGGCTCAGCGTGAGGTCGACGATCGCGGTCAGGTTGGCGTAGTCGCCACGTTGGAAATTCTCGAATGTCTCATTCGGAAACGGGAAGGTCGCCAGCAGGGACAGCGATCGTGTCAGGGCTGGACCGGCATTGGCGAGCGACTCGAGCACCGGTCCGACTTGCTGTAGTTCCTTGACCAGGTTCACTTTGGTCTTGTCGACTGAGTCGACGGTCAGGGCACTGAACTTGCTCAACTGATCGGCGGCCTCAACGAGCTTGTCTCGCTCGGCGTTCAGCACCGCGAGGGCATCGGGGACAGTTGCCAGGGCGCGATCCAGGACCGGTTGCTGGGCGGCGAACTTGCCGACCAGTCGGTTCAGGCTCTCGGTGGCCGCGACGATGTCACCGGACTGGTCGTTGAGGTGTGCGGAAAATTCGTCCAGCTGCCCGATCAGGCTGCGCAGGTCTTGCTCGCGGCCGCGGAACGCGGTGCTCAATGCTTCGGTAATGTCCTGTACCTGGCCCAGTCCGCCACCATTGAGCACCAGCGACAGCGCCGCCAACGTCTGCTCGGTGCTCGGGTAGGCACCGCCGCGTGCCAGCGAAATGACGGAGCCGTCGCGTAGCTTTCCTTGTGGCGGTTCGTCTTTCGGTGCACCGAGCTCAATGTGGTAGGAGCCCAGCAAGCTGGTCGTGCCGATCTTGGCCGTGGCGTTGGCGGGCAGGGCGACATCCCCGTTGAGTTGCATGGTCACCAGCGCGTGCCAGCCCTGACGCTCGATTTTCGTCACATGCCCGACCGTCACGTCGGCGACGCGGACCCGCGAGTTCGGCTGAATATTGTTGACATCAGGCATCTGGGCTTGGATCACATAAGACCCCGATCCGTTGCCCTGCGTGCCGGGCAGCGGCAGCGAATTCAGGCCGCGCCAGCCACAGCCGGATGCCCCGGCCACGGCCACGATCATCAGCAGACCCGCCACCAAGCGGTGCGAGTGGCCGGTTCCCACGGCCCTTTTCACTGGCCACCTCCCGGCGGCGTCATCAGGCCGCGCAGACCGGCAGCGGGGTCGGTCGCAACCGTCGCACTCGCCGGCGTGTCGGGAGCCGGCGGGGCGGCGGGTGGCGGATCGACCACTGGCGGAACGTAGTCGGGACGCATCCAGTCCTCGCTGTAGGTGACCTCGTTGGGCCTGGCCTGGGCCCCGACGAAGAGGTTCTCCCCTATCGGCGGGTAGTTGTATTGGCGGTTCTTCACAATCGGCGCCATGTACTGGACGCAGAGTTTCGCCGCTTGCTCGCCTCCTAATCGTGACGCGGCCTGAATCGCTCCGCACAAGAAGGCGATTGGGTTGGCCATGTTGTTTCCCGCTAGGGCGCCGGTCAGCGATCCGTTGGCGGGTTCGAAGATGTTGTTGAAGTTTTGTAGCACCGTCGGGCTGATGTGCAGTGTCTGTTTGATGTCGTCGAGGCTGCCGACCAGCATGTTGCTGATCGACGTGAGCTTGTCCGATGCGGTGCCGATCGCTTCGCGGTTCTCGGCGGCGAAGCTCTGCACATCGCCGACGACCGCGTTGAGGTCTTCGGCCGCTTGGGCGACCTTGTTCGGGTCGTCGGCCAGCACTGCCGAGACCGCTGAAAGGTTGTGGTTCAGTTGCGCGAGCAGATCGGCACTGTCGTGTAGCGCGGTAACGAGTATCGACAAATTCTTCAAGGTGGAGAAGATGTCCTTACTGTGGTCGCCGAGTGCCGAAACGGCCTGCGACAGTTTGATAATGGTGTCCCGGATCGTGGGTCCTTGCCCGCGCAGGTTGTCGGCGGCGGTATTGATCAATGCACCCAGCGTGCTGACGCCGCCTGGCCGGGTGGGCTTCAACAACTCGGTCAACCGCTGCAGTTGTGCCCGGAGGTCATCCCATTCGACCGGCACCACAGTGTGGTCCTGGGGGATGACCGCGCCGTCGGCCATGATGGGCCCACCCGTGTATGGCGGTGTCAGCTGGATGGCCCGGCCCGTCACCAGTTGTGGTGACAGGATCGCGGCCTCGGCATTGGCGGGGACTTTGTACCTGCGGTCAAACGAGAACGAGATTTTGGCCCGCAGCGGCTGCGGTTCAATTTTGAGTACCTTGCCCACCGGTACACCCCGGATACGGACATCGTCGCCGGCGAACACCCCGTTGCTGTTGTCGAAGTAGGCGACCACGACGGTGCGGGCGGCCTCGCCCGCGGTTCGCATCGTGACGATCACGCCCGCGATGAGCACCAGGATGAGGGTGGTCGCCAGCGCGGACCGGGAACGCCGCAGCTTCGCGGTCATGGGTTCCCTCCCGGCTGCTGCGCGGGCGGCCCGGGTGGTGGACCGCCGGGCGGCGGAGCGGGCGGTGGCTCCCGAAAGGGATAGCAGCCGGGGCCGGGCAATGGCACGCCCGGCAACCCGCACGGACGGTCGCCGGGGTTGCCGGTGACCGCGTCGGGCAGATTCAACCGTGGGTCGCCACCCTGGCCAGTCCGCGGGTACGGGACCGGCAACGCCGGAGTTCCGGGTTGGCCGGTTGGCGGGTCCGTCAACTGTGAGGGGAGCAACGTGGCCGGGTCCAGCCCGAGGTCGGAGAACGCGGCGCTGATGAACGGCTGCACGAATTGGCCGGGCAGCAGATTCACCACATAGGCCTTGAAGAAGGGACCGGAGGACAGCGATTCGCCGAGTGACATGACATAGGAGTTGATCAGCGGGATGGCCTTCTGCACCCGTTCCTTGCGGTTTTCGATGATCGAGAGCACCCCGTTGAGCTTGTCCAGCGTCGGTCGCAGCTGCTGTCGGTTCTCGGCGATGAAGCCCTGTAATTGCCGTGATACCGACGAGATGTTCGTCCAGAGCTGGTCCAGGGCTGCGCTTTGCGTTCGCAGCTGCGCCAACAGCGCGTTCGTGTCGCGCACCAGGGTCACGATCTGGTCGGTGCGTTTGGCCAGCACCCCCGTCGCTTTGGCGGCGTTGTCGAGCAGTCCACGTAATTGGGTGTCGCGCTCATCGAGTGTTTGGGCAAGCCGGGACACACCTTTCAGCGCGTTGCGGAAATAGGCCGGCGTATCGGCAAAGGTTTGCGCCATCGTGTCCAGTGATTCCGACAGCCGGTTGGTGTTCAGCCCGCTGATCGTGGTGGCGAGGTCGCCCAGCGCATCGGGCAGCTGGTAGGGCGACATCGTCCGCTCGATCGGGATGGGCCCGTCGAGGCGGCCTTCACCACGCGGCATGACGTCAAGGAACTTGCTGCCCAACAGGCCCTTGGTCTTGATTGCCACCTCGGTGCGGCTTCCGAGTTGAATGTTGTTGTCAATGTGGAACTTCACCAGCACACCGGGCCCATCGAGTTCGATGCTGGAGACCTTTCCCACCGGATAGCCCGAGACTTCTACGGTGTTGTCGGTTCGCAGCCCACCTGCGTCGGCGAAATAGGCGGAGACACTCTTACCTTGATCGAGAAAGGGCAGATTCTGAATTTGCATGGCGGCCAGGACAAGTACGGCGATCGTCACGATGCCGGCGGCGCCGATGATCAGCCGGTTGCGTTCCGCGTGTGATCTCATTTCGGCGCGCACCGCCCGGTGGCCTGACCGGCCACCTTGATGTACACGGGCTGACCTCCCTTGCCGTTGACCTTGAGCACGACATCGCACAGGTAGAACGCGAAGAAGTCGCCATACATACCCTGGCGGACCAGCGCCTGGTACTTGTCCGGCAGCGTGTTGAGCAGATTGTCGAGGTAGTCGTGGTCGGCGAGGACGACGTCCGCGACCCGATCGGTCTCGTGAACCACCTTCGAAAACGGCGCATGGGCTTGCGCCAGTAGGTCGGTGATGGATCCGGCTGCCGCGTTCGTGTAGGCCACCGCATTGGAGATGTCGGTCTTGCGTTCGGCGAGCCCGTGCACCAACTGCGATAACGATGTCACCGCTTTGTCCAGCCGATCGCTCTGGTCCCCAAGCGAACCCAGCACCACGTTGAGGTTGTCGACCACCTGCCCGATGAGCTGATCGCGGTCCGCCAAGGTATTGGTCACGGCCGCAGCCTCATTCAGAAATGACCCGATCGTGGGGCCCTGTCCCTGAAACGTCCGCAGCAGCTGTTCGCTGAGCGCGTTGACCTGTTCGGGGTTCAGTGCGCGAAACAGTGGCTTGAAGCCGCCGATCAGGGCGTCGAGGTCCAGCGCCGGTTTGGTGCGGGTCAGCGGAATCGTTTGGCGCGGAGCAAGGACGGCGAGACCGCCGGCCCCTTCTTCCAGCGCGAGGTAACGGTCGCCGAACAGGTTGTCGTACCGGATCACCGCCTGGGTTCCTTGCGTGAGGGTGACCGAGTTGTCGGCGGTGAACTCAACGCGCACGGTCGCGTCCGGGTTGATGGAGATCTTCTCGACCTTGCCGACTTCAACGCCGGCGATGCGGACCAGCTTGCCCTCCCTGAGGTTGGACACGTTGGTGAACTCGGCGTAGTACGTCTTGCCTTCGCCGAACCGCACCTCCCCGAAGACGGCAACCAGTAGCGCCGCGGTCAGCAGGCAAACCGTCAGGAAGACACCGAGGCGCACTGCGACGCCGCTCAGGTTTTCCTGCATAGTTCCTCTCCCGCTTGGTCTTTAGTGGGCTTGTTGACAGTCACGGTGGCGGCGCCGGACCGGGCTCGGCCGGCGGCGGGGCCGGCGGTACCCCCGGCCACAGCGGCACTCCGCCCGGTCCATACAGCGCCGCGCCGTACGGCGGGCCCCCTGGATTCGGGCCGATTGCCGGCCCGGGAATGCATTGCCGGATCGACGGTGGCTTGGGCGCGGCGCGGGTCACCGGGAAGTAGTCGGCCCAGCACGGATGCCCGATGCCGGGGTTGGGCCTGATATCGAGCCCGGTTCCCCACCCGGTGTTGGTGACGAGCTCGCGCACCGGGAAGTTCTTGGTGGCATCCGGTAACGACCCACAATCTGGCCTTCCGCCGGGGCCGCCCTTAGCGGCGACAAGTGGCAGGTTGTCGGGATAGGCATAGGGGTCGTTGCCCAACAACAGCGCGACATCGAGTTGCAGCGTCCGGCCGTCGGCGCCACCCCACGCCGAATAGCCGCCGTTGTCGAGATACCACTTGGTGCCCTGCAGGAAGCAGGTGTACTCGGGGTTGTATTTGAGTAGGAGGTTCGTGGTCGGCTCGAGGGTGTTGATCGACGCGACGAGATTGTCCCTGCTGTATCCGAGAAGATTGGCTCCGGAATTCGACAAGCCAATCACGTTGAGCAACAGGGCATCGAGTTGGTTTGAATGATTCACGACGGTCGTGCTCGTCGTGCTCACGGCGTTCAGGATCGTCACGATGTCCTGGGCGGCCGCGCTGTAGGTGTCGCTGAAGTTTTTTAGGGATCGCCAGTTTTGGCGAATCGTTTCGCTGCGCGCGTTGAGTGCCTGCAGCACCTGGTTGAGGTCGGAACCCGCCCTGCCTATCCGTTCACCTTGCCCCCGTACGGCATCGGCCACCGCCGTCAGCACCGCGTTCAATTTGAGCGGATCGACCATGTTGAGTAAGTCGACGACGTTCTCGAAGACGGTGTTGATCTCGGTGCTGACGTTCTTCGAATGCAGCACAGCCCCGGCGGACAGCCGCGAACGGCTCGGGTTCTGCGGTACCACCAGGTCGACGAACTTCGCACCGAACGCGGTGGTGGCGCTGATCTGTGCCTCGACATTGGCCGGGATATAACGGATTTGGTCGGGCTCGATCTCCAGTTTGAGGCTGGAGCCCGTCTTGTCCTGACTGGTCTGGTCGATCTGTTTGACCCGGCCGACCTGCACGCCGCGCATCATGACTTTGGCGCCGGTGTCCATTACCAGCCCGGAGCGGTCAGCGGTCAGCGTCACCGGCACGTAGGACCGCAGCGTGCCACTGAACGCCATCGCCGTCACGAGAACAACCACACCGATTGCCGCGAACAGGATCAGCGTCCACCATCCGTCGTGCAGACGGTGTCCATTTGGTCCGCGACTCATGTCACTAGCTCGCCAGGTGGAAGTTCGGTGATTGGCCATAGATGGCGAGTGTCATGACGACTATCGCGATCGACGCGAGGACCATCGAGGCGCGCACGGCCCGGCCGACGGCTTCGCCCACGCCGGCCGGCCCGCCGTGCGCGGTGTACCCGTAATAGGTGCACACCAGCATGATCATCAGGGCGACCACGACCACTTCGAACGACGACCAGAGCACATCGGTCGGGCGGAGGAAGGTGTTGAAGTAGTGGTCGTACACGCCGGACCCTTGCCCATAGACGACCGTGGTGCCGACGCGCGCGGCCAGATATGCGGTCATGAGGCCCACGCAAAAGAGCGGGATCGCCACGACCACCCCGGCCACTACCCGGGTGCTCGCCAGATAGCTGACGCTGCGGATCCCAATCACCTCGAGCGCATCGATTTCCTCGTTGATCCGCATCGCCCCCAGCTGCGCCGTGGCGCCGGCACCGACGGTGGCGGCCAGCGCGACCATGACGGTTCCCGGCTGAATCTCGCGGGTGTTGAAGAAGGCGGACGCGAAGCCGGTTAGGGCCTCTACGCCCACGGAGGCGAACTGGTTATAGCCTTGCACCGCCACGATCGCACCAGTGGTCATGGCCAAGAATCCGACGATGACCACCGTTCCGCCGATCACCGCGAGAGTCCCGACGCCCAGACCCATTTGCGCGATCACCCGCAGCAGCTCGCCACGGTAGCGCATGACGGCGTCTGGAATCCCGGCGACGGCGCTGACATAGAACCGCACCTGCGATCCCATCCGGGTCCATTCGCCCACAGCGGTTTTCGTCATACGCTGCATCCGCGTGGGGCTGCTGGGGACACTGACCGTCATCGGTTCACCTCACGACACCATGAACGGCATGCCGACGGCGGTAACGATGATGTTGATGACGAACAAGACGATGAAGGCGAAGACCACAGTCTCGTTCACTGCTCTGCCGACGCCGGCCGGGCCGCCATCGACCGACATGCCCTTGTAGCACGCGATCAGCCCCGCCATCAGCCCGAATAGCGTCGCCTTGATCATCGAGATGATGACGTCGATCGTGTGGGTAAGGGTGGTCAGACCCGTCACCCACGCACCCGCCGAGACGTGCATGAGAAATACGGAGCAGAAGAACGCGCCGATGAGACCCGTCGCTGTCACCACCGAACTCAGGGCCAGCGATACCGTCGTGGCCGCCAGCACACGGGGAACCGCCAGCGCTTGAATCGGGTTGATGCCCATGACCCGCAGCGCATCGAGTTCTTCGCGGATGGTGCGTGCGCCCAGATCGGCACACATGGCAGTGGCGCCGGCGCCCGCGACCACCAACACCGTGACGATCGGGGCGCTTTGGTCCACGGTGAAGATCGCACAGCCGGTGCCGGAAAAATCCGCGGCACCGATATCGGTCAGCAGCACGTTGAAGAGGAAGCCCGAAATCACCGCCCACGGGATCGTCATCAACACGCCCGGCAGTGTCGACACCCGGGCCACGAACCAGCACTGAAGCAGGTATTCACGCCACGCGAACGGTGGCCTGAAAATGGACACGAACGTGTCCAGCGCCATCACGAAGAAGTCGCCCATCGCGCGGACCGGCTTCAACGCCGGATAAGTCGGTCGATCGACCACCGTCACCATCGCGCTGCGCACCACCTGGATTCGATGCTGTGTCGTCGGGTGGAGTTGCTCACGTTGCCCCCCCGGACAGATTGAAGTGGACGAGTGACATCCGCGAGAGTACGCGGCACGCGACCATCATGTCCATAGCCAATACGCATTACAGCCGCTGACTAAGCCGTAAATAAGCAAGCAAATCGCCACAAGTGGCTAATGATGTACCTTGCCAGTACTGCCTGCATGCAGGCTGGGAGCCCTGCGTCCACACTGCTGCGCTGCGGCCCGGCTCCGGGGCATGTCACGTCGGCCGGACAGCTCACTCGGGAACCAACTGGAGCCCCCGACGGGCCACAGTCTGACGGCGTTGTGGACGCTGCGCTCTAAGTCGCATGACCTGCATCTCGACGATCTGGTTGTCCTGCCCCACTTCTACGGCACCGAAATGATCCTCTGCGCAGGCGATTACCGCGGCATTTGGTGAGGCGGTGACGTAATACCCACCCTGAGATCGAGATAGCGGAGCGCGGTTTTCAGGTCACCGGCGGGGCGGCGGTATAGATGGTCTTTGGTAGTCAAGATATTGCGTGACTCGGTCGTCGTGGTCATCATGCCCCTTTTGGTTATGAAAGATGAAGGCGCAGGCGGATATACGCGTGGGTCAGCACGTTTGCGGTCTGCTTGCCGCCGGGGCTCCCCGGTCACGGCGATCGTCTGACAGTGATCGAGCACTTCCCCTTTGCGGATCAACTTGCCATCCATTTCGACGTCACTGGTGGGCAGTCTTGGTGGCCCGAAAGAGGGAAGCGCCCGTAACCGAGCGGGGGTAGATGTGCGTGGGGATCGAGTATATGTCCATCGACGATATGCATCCAGCGTAGTGGTCTCCGCAGTAAATCACGATGTTATAGTGCATATATCTGCAATAATGTATTTTGTTAATCCGACACCGGTGCGCGACATCTGAGGAGGAGTCATCCGGATGGCCGATACCAAGGAAACCAGTGAAACCCTCGTCCGAGACTTTCTCGGGTCGTGGCAGGCGCGCAGCCTCGACAGCATCTGCCGTGGCTTCGCCGACGACGCGGTCTATCACAACGTGCCGGTCAAGCCGGTCGAGGGCATCGCCGACATACGCGCGGTGTTTCAGGCGTTCCTGGACGCGTTCTCCGATGCCAAGCTCGACATCCTGTCACTGGCCGCTGAGCCAGGACTGGTGCTCGTCGAACGTGTTGACTACTTCACGATGAACGACGGCCGGAAAGTCGTGCTGCCAGTGACCGGCGTGTTCGAGGTCAAAAACGGCAAGATCACGCGCTTCAGCGACTATTTTGACCTCGCGGACTTCGAGGGGCAGAGCGGGATGAAACTGTAGGTGATGTTTCTGGCAGGACCGGTAATTCCGGCGCGCACGAAGGGGGTTCGAGTCGATGGGGACCATTGAGACCCCGGCCCAACCCGTTAGGCGCCGTCCGAAGGACCGCAAGCAGCAGATCTTGGAGCAGGCGGTCGGGCTCTTCATCGACCGTGGCTTCCATTCGGTCAAGTTGGAGGACATCGCCGAGGCCGCAGGAGTCACCGCGCGTGCGTTGTATCGCCACTACGACAACAAGCAGGCGTTACTCGCCGAAGCGATCCGAACCGGCCAGGATCAGTACCAGAGCGCGCGTCGTCTCACCGATGGCGAGGCGGTGCCGACACCCCGGCCGCTGAACGTCGATCTACCGGACCTGATCGCAGCAGCAGTGGCGTCTCGGTCCTTGACGGTGTTGTGGCAACGCGAAGCCCGGTACCTCAACGAAAATGACCGCGCGGAGGTCCGGCGTCGCATCAACGCAATCGTCGCCGGCATGCGCGAAAGCGTTCTTCTGGAGGTGCCCGGTCTGAGCCCGCAGCATTCGGAGTTGCGGGCGTGGGCGGTGTCCAGCACGTTGACGAGCCTCGGTCGGCACAATCTGACGCTTGGAGCCGATGAACTCAACGAGCGGCTGTACCGAGCTTGCATGGCCGCGGCCAGAACGCCTCCGGTCTGCGAGTTGCCGCCTCTTGACGCTGTGCGCGACGAGGAAGGTGTGCTGTTCTCCCGCTACGAGACCCTGCTGGCCGCGGGCGCGCGACTGTTCCGCGCACAGGGTTATCCGGCCGTCAGCACCAGCGAAATCGGCAAAGGAGCCGGAATCGCCGGGCCCGGCCTGTATCGCTCTTTCTCCTCCAAACAAGCCATCTTGGATGCGCTCATCCGCCGCCTGGATGAGTGGTGGAGCTTGGAGTGCATCCGCGCCATACACGCGACTTCCGAAGCGGTGCAACGTCTGCACCGGCTCGTCGAAGGCCATGTCCGCATCAGCCTGGACGCCCCGGACCTGGTTGCCGTCTCAGTCACCGAACTGTCACATGCTTCAGACGAAGTGCGCGACGGCTACCTGCGGAATCAGGCCGACCGCGAGGCAGTGTGGATTGACCTCATCCGCAAGGTGGTCCCCGAGACGACCGCCGCCGAGGCGCGCCTGCTTGTTGCGGCCGCGATCAGCTTCATTGAAGATGTCGCCCGCACATGGCATCTCACGCGCTACGCCGGAGTCGCTGACGAGATCACCGCGATTGCGTTGTCCATCCTGACTAGCCGGTCAGAATCCAGCAGAGCACACTGAGTTTCGCATCTCCCGACGCAGCCGATCGGTATCGACTGTCCACGCGGCCAATCGGATTGCGGCTGGCGATCACGCGCGAACCGGCCGGGATTGGTGGGCGGACGAGGAGGTCGGCAGCAGCGCTTTCATGACAACAGACGGTCGCATCAAGGTCGTCGGCGCGCGCTGCAGATGCATCACGTCGATGAACTCCCTGGCGACACCCATATCGCGCCAGGTCATTTCGGTGACCTTTCCGAGGTACCAACTAGCGAGTTTCGATGTCAGCCGACCACCCCCATTGGAGGAGACCGCACCGTAGTCCTCTACGGTGGACGTGAACCAGCACTCGTCGAGGAACCGGCTGTACGCGCGATGGAAGCGCTTGGACAGTCCGTCGATTCGGCCGGCGCCAGTGGCTACTCGTTGGTCGCTCAGACACTTGTCCAGAATGCTGGCTCCGACAGCGCCATGCGACATGCCTTGTGCGTAAAGCGGATTCAGCGAGGTATTCGCGTCGCCGACGACGACGATGCCCTCAGGTGCGGACGCCAGCTTGTCGTAGCGGCGACGCAGATTCGCTGGGAACCGCCAGCGATGGATCTCTTCCAAGCAGGTCGACTCGCGCAGAACCTCGTACAGATCCGGGACCGGTAGGCCCTTCGTCCAGTCGAGGAAGCTCTCGATGTCTGCGCCGGCGTAGTCGCCCTGCCAGCCCAGCAGTGTCACGATCCAGCGGCCCCCTTCGATGGGCAGCAGCGCCGCGGTTCGCGTCGCGGGGGGCCTGGAGTGGATCAACATCGCCTTCCAGTCACGGGCGCTGCCGGATGGTGCGAACAATGTGGTGGAATAACCGATATCGACCTTGAGCTCACTGACTTCGGGAGATCCGAATCCGAGGGAACCAAGGTACCGTGGGGTGTCGGAGTTGCGCCCGCTCGCGTCGATGACCAGGTCCGCCTCCAGAACGGTCCCGTCGGCGAGTTTCACGCCCGTTATCCGGCTGCCGTGGGCTTGGTACCCCTGAACCTTTGTGTTCTCCAGCATTGTCACATTAGGCAGCTGCATCAGCCGCTGGCGGATGTAATGCTCTAGGAAGCCACGGGTTTGGCACAGCATCGTAAGCCCGCTGTCGAAACGTTTCTTCCATCCCCCGGAGTGGTACCAGCAGATATCGTTGGCCATGTCAACTTCCACCGAGCCCCTGGCGGGCAGGTCGGTGGTCAGACCCGGGAAATAGTGGTTGAAGACATTCTGCCCGCCACGCAGCAGGATGTGGCCGTGGTGCGACTGAGGCACGCCTTTTCGCCATCGCGGTTCAGTTGGCAGGCGGTCCCGGTCGATAGTGGTCACCGATTCGAAATGCCTTGCAGCAACGGCGGATGCGGCCATACCCGTAGTGCTGGCGCCGATCACGATGGCGCGCCGCCCTCCAAACCCGCCAAAGCGAACCGTGTCTTTCCCAGTCATGATCGAAGTGTGCGAACCGTGGCGGCGCGGCGTCTTGTATGACCTTGCGCTGTTCTTGGTACAAGTTTGCACGCAGCGCGGAAACTGACCGCTAGTGACCCGAGGCCAGGTTACGCAGCTCCGCGGGTGTCATGTCGAATGCGCGCTTGAACGACTTCGTCATGTGGCTCTGGTCGCAGAAACCCGTCGCACCAACGACTTCCTTGAGCGCCATGTCGCTATCCACGATGATCTGACGTGCCCGCTCGACGCGCCGTTGTTGAACGTATGCGTGCGGCGGAGTGCCGAAGCGATTCTTGAATAGCCGGGCGAAGTGGTACTGGCTCATTCCCGCGACACGGGCGAGTGAATGCAGGGACAGGCTACCAGCGAGATTGCCGTCGATATACTCGGCGACCTGGCGTGCTTGCACGGCGCTCAGGGCTCCCGGACATCTGGGCGCCCGCAGGCGGGTTTCAGCGTGGTGTCGCAGCATGTGCACGCAGAGCTGCGTCAGCAGCGCCTCCCTGTAGAGCCCACCGCCGAAGGCGTCTCCGTGCAACTCCATTGCCAGCGCTGCGATTCCATGCTGGATGACGGGGTCTCGGACCTGGAATGCCTCGCGGACCGCAACTCTGTCGACGTGACGGTCGAAGACTTCGGAGGCGAAGTCGGTCAATCGGCGCTCGTTGATATAGAGCACGGTCGCCCGGAAGGATCTACTCCACTGCCAGGCCGACTCATAGCCGGGGCTCAGGATAGAGAAGTCCCCAGGAGCCATCTGGGTCCGGCTGCGGATGGGGCCGCATCGCAACGCAATCTGCGCCGACGTATGCCAGGCGATGACTGCGATGTCGCGCAGCGGGGGGACCTGGGTGTGACGCGAATGGAATTGGTAGACGCGCAAGTTCGCACCCGGCAACTCACCGTCGCGAGTGGCCACGACGCACTTAGCCGGGACTACGCGATCTACCCCCGTAGCATCTACGTTCTGGAAACCCGTGGGAGTCATCGCGGCACCGAACTGCTTCGGCACACCTGCTTGCCTGGCGAAATCGTCATGCAGAGAGTGTAAGTCCGAAGAACTGTGTATTAACCGGGCAATCGGCAAAGTATTCGCATTTTCTTGGATGCGCTTGGCCCGGCGTTGAATGCGCTTGCGCTTAGCGTTGTACGCCCTTGCTAATCCGTATTCACGGTGCCGATTCGAAGTTAGCGTCGGGAATACGGATTAGCAAGGGGTTCCCAACCAGGGCGGCGATCATGAGCGAACGATATCTCGACAAGACGGTGTTGGTGACCGGGGCGGCATCCGGCATCGGTCGGGCCATCGCGTTCGCCGCGGCAGGCGAAGGAGCCCGGCTGATCCTCGGGGACATTCAGCGCGATCGACTGGCCGACACCGCTGCGGAGTTGAGGGCGCAAGCGGCAGCGGTCTATCACGCAGGATGCGACATCTCGAACACTGCCGAGGTCACCGAACTCGTCAACCGTGGATTAGAGGAAATGGGAGCGATCGACGTCGCGTTTGCCAACGCCGGCGTCCTCGGGCCTCCCGGAAATGTGTGGACCTATCCGGAGGACGAATTAACCAAGATCCTTGATATCAACGTCGTCGGCACGTGGAGAACCTTTCGGGCAGTCCTGCCCGGAATGATCGGTCGCCGGCGCGGGATCATCGTCGCCACGGCATCGGCTGCCGGTGTCGTCGGGTCCGCCGGGCTCGCCGCGTATGTTGCGAGCAAGCACGCCGTGGTGGGCCTGGTGAAATCGACCGCGATGAACGTGGCGCCCTACGGTATCCGGGTCAACGCCTTCTGCCCGCACATGGTCGACACCCCGATGCTCGACAAAGTGACCAAAGAGATTCCGGGTCTGCGCGAATCGCTCGACCAGCAGACCCCGCTCGGACGGGTGGCGACATCGGACGAGGTGGCCCGCTCCGCACTCTGGTTGGGATCGGATGAATCGAGCTTCGTGACCGGCCATCCGCTGCTCGTCGACGGCGGGCTGGTGGCTCAATAGCGATGTCGGACAGTACGGCTCGCCACCGTAAGCTCGCGACCCGTCCCCCTATAGGGAGGCTGGCGCGGCTTATCCCAGGATTTGTGACGGCAAATGTCTTTCGATGCAAGAGATCTTAAGACCCAGCAACCCGGGGTGGTTGGCGAGGCCAATATCTCCCGAGCTGGCCCACCTATCGACGACTTCACCGCGGAACGTCGGGAAAGGTCCACACAAAAGTCTTTCCTCAATTGCTTTGCGACCTAACGCTATCGAATACATCTTCGACCACACAGAAATGAGCGCGAGAATGATTCACAAAAATCTCAATTGCAACGGAACACGCATCCATGCAGTCGAGTTGGGATCCGGTCCATTGGTCATTCTCCTGCACGGGTTTCCGGAGTCCTGGTATTCCTGGCGTCATCAGATTCCGATGCTGGCGAATGCGGGCTACAAGGTGGTGGCGATCGACCAGCGGGGATTCGGAAGATCGTCTAAGTTGAGGGTCAACAGCGCATACCGCATCGACAAGCTCGTCGCCGACGTCGAAGCGTTGATCGATGCCTACGGTGAACAAAATGCCGTTGTGGTCGGGCACGACTGGGGCGCCCCGGTCGCATGGACGTTCGCCTGGCTTCATCCGCAGCGATGCCGAGGTGTCGTCGGTGTGAGCGTTCCGTTCGCAGGGCGCGGCCTAATCGGGTTGCCCGGCTGCCCTTTCGGGGATACCCGTCCACGCGACTACCACATCGAACTCGCCGGCCCAGGCAGGAAGTTCTATCAAGACTACTTCTCCGAGCAGGACGGAATCATCAACGAGATCGAAGAAGACCTCCGAAAGTGGTTTCTCGGACTGACATATACGGTATCGGGCGAGGCCGCGATGGCAGCCGGATCGGTGCCGGCGGATCCGATCGAGGCATTGCGCTTCGGGCCACTGTGCATGGCGAACGGAGCCAGGCTAGACGACGCATTCGTCTGGCCGGACGCGATGCCCCAGTGGTTCACCGAGGAGGATCTCACGTTCTATGTCAACGAGTTCGAAAGGGCAGGCTTCTCGGGCGGTTTGGCGTTCTACCACAACGTCGACGCCGGCTGGGAAGTGCTTGCAGACGTTGAGCATCAGAAGATGACGGCGCCGGCGATGTTCATCGGCGGCGAATTCGACGTGGCTACGATCTGGGGCGCCGAGGCGATTGCGCGGGCCGACGAGAAGATGTCCGATTACCGGGGCACCCACATAATTTCCGGTGCGGGGCACTGGATTCAACAGGAGAAGCCCGCTGAAACCAATCGGCTGCTCGTGGACTTCCTTACCCAGTTAAAGTGACGAGCTCGTGGCAATTCACCAGAGCGCAGCGACGGTTCCACCGTCGACGAGCTGCGCGGTTCCGTTGACCATCGAGGCGTCGTCTGACAGCAGGAACGCGACTACGCGCGCAATCTCCTGCGGTCCGGCCATGCGGCCCTGCAGGCGATCGATCATCGTGTGAGCACCTCCCTCACCGAGTGCCTGGTCGAACGCGGTCATCGCGGTCCGCTGCATCGTAGTGTCGACGAATGCGGGCAACAACGCGTTGGAACGCACGCCCACGGAGCGCAATTCGGCTGCGGTGATCCGGCTGAGGTGGATAATTCCGGCCTTGGACATCCCATACGCCGCGGTGCCCCCGGCCGCAACAAGACCGGCCAACGATGACATGTTGACGATGGCTCCCGCACCGCGCTCGATCATTTTGGGAACCGCGTGTTTGGTGCACAGCCACGCACCGCGCAAGTTGACCCCGATGATGCGGTCGAAATCCGTCACCGTCGTGTCGGTGAGCGAAGCGAAATGTACGATGCCCGCGTTGGCAACAAGCTTGTCCACCCCACCGAATGCGTCGGCGCACGCCTGGACCATGCCGACAACCTGCTGCTCGTCGCTCACATCGACCAGGTGGCCGACCGCACCGCCACCGATCTTGGCCGCAGCGGCGTCGGCGGCACCGCCATCGATGTCCGCGCAAAGCACCCGGCAGCCCTCGGCGGCGAGACTTTGCGCGATTGCCAGCCCGATCCCGGCCCCGGCACCGGTCACAATCGCAGCTTTTCCGGCCAGGTCCGGATGGGTCATTGCCTCACCTCATATCGCGTTGCGCTATAGCATTTCTCAACCGGCGATGCGCAGGCCGTATTCGCGTATAGCCCCGAACATCACCAGGCCGAAACCCGGCGCATCGTCGGACAAACGGATCGTATACACGCCAAGATCGCGCAATATCCATGCCACCGTGTCCGAGGTGAGATCTGCTGTCACGGCGTCGCTTTCACCGAGACGGCAGCCGCGCACCGCGCCGGCGGAACGCAGGTAGACGATTACGCCACTGCCATGCGCCCGCATCGTGGTCAGCGCGCTTTCGAGTTCTTCGCCGCACCGGCAGGCCGTCGAGCCGAACACATCCCCGGTCAGGCACTCGACGTGAACGTGCAGCGGTACGGGTACGCCTGGGCCCACCGCGCCGATGATGACGGCCAGGTGCTCGCCATCGTCGTGTACGTTCTGGAAGCTGATCACCCGGGAATCGCCGCCTCTCATGGGCAGCATCGTCTCTGCCAGCCGGACGACCTGGGGCTCAATCCGCCGCCGATACGCGACAAGCTCACCGATCGAAACGATCGGCAACCGGTGTGCGACAGCGAACTCGACCAACTCGCCGCGGCGGGCCATCGCGGTGGGACGGTCGCGGGACACGATCTCGCACAGCGCCGCCGCCGGCCGCCGCCCCGCGAGGCGGGCCAGGTCAATCGCTGCCTCGTTCGGCCCCCGATGGCCCAACACTCCCCCGACTCCAGCCTGCGCCGGGACCACATGACCTGGACGGAGGAAATCCGCAGCAGCAGAATCGGCCGACGCGAGCGCCGCGATTGTTCGAGCGCGATCGGTCGCTGAGATCCCCGTACCCGACCCCCGGTAGTCAACTGACACCCGGTGGGCGGTGGCGCCGAACTTGCCGTCGCCGCTGTGGCACATGGGCGGTAGGTTCAGCCGCTCGCACTCGGCGGGCGGCAACGCGACACGGACATAACCGGAGGTGTGTCGGATGGTGAACGCCAGCAACTTCGGCGTGGCCCTGTCAGCGGCGAAGACAAGAAGCCCGTCGCAGTCGCGTTCGGTGTCTTCAGTCAACACAACGGGGCGGCCTGCCGCCATCGCGGCGACCGCGCGCCGTACCCGCACATCGGTCGTTTTCATGTCTGCTCGTTCGCTCCTGCCGTGGCCGCAAGCCGATGGAATTGACTGCGGTGGAAGACAAGTGGCAGCGTATCGGGGTTCGCGCGTAGTGCACTGATCCCCAACAGGACGATGACGTGGTCACCCGCCGGGATCTCGGCGTTCAAACTGCAATCCAGCCAGGCACTGGCCCCGTCGACGAACACGCCCCCACTGGGCCGCTGGACGCAGTGCACTCCGGCGAAACGGTCGCCGTGCTTGCGCGAGAGGCTCCGGCAGGCCTCGGTGTGGTCCTCCGCCAGCACGCTCACACCGAGCGCCGGGCAGCGCCGCAGCCTCGGCCAGGTCGCCGAGTTGTGCTGGACGCAGATCGATACGAGCGGCGGCATGAGGGAGACCGTGGTGAACGAGCTGGCGGCCATTCCGACGGGCTCGCCGTCGACCATTGCGCAAACCGCGATGACCCCGGACGGGAAACAGCCGAAAACCCGACGCACTTCGGTGCCGTCGATGCGCTGCGAGGTGACCGCTTCCATGCCGCCCGCGACCCGCCCACTAACGCAGTCCACGCAGGAAATCGAGCACCAGCCGGTTGGTTTCCTTCGGCTCTTCCTGCTGGATCCAGTGCCCGACGTCGGCCACCAGATGAGCGCCGCAGTAGTTGGGCATCACTTCGGCGGCGCGCTCGATGGCTTCGGCTCCCCAGGCGGTGCCGACGTCGTACTGTCCGCCGATGAACAGCGCGGGAGGAGTCAGCGGCGTGCCGACCTGGTCTTCCAGGTCTTGCCAGTCGTTGTCGATGTTGTGATAGAAGCTCAGCGGTCCGCCGAAGCCGGAGCGCTCAAATTCGCCCGTGTAGAAATCGAGGTCGGCTTCGGTGAACCAGTCCGGCATCGTTTCCGGATACGCGAAGGCATCTCTGAGCCGTGCCTCCCTGGGCATGCACAACGGACCCGCCCGGATCACATCCAGCGGGTCCATGGACGCCAGATCGACGCCCGCGGCCTCGGCCGCCTTGGTAGCCGCGATCATGCCTTGCCCCGATACCGTGTACGTCAGACCCAGCAGCCAGCCGCGCAGGTCCTCCTCTATCTCGGCGATAATTTCGTCCTGCGCGGCGAAGTAGTCCTGATACCAAACCTTGCCTTCGCCGGCGATCTCCAGGTGATATTCGTTCGGACGGCGTTCACCGAAGGGGCTGCCCGGTAGTGCGATCACGCCGCGGCCGGCGAAGGGAACGCTGACACCCACCACGCCCGCGCACCTGTCCGGGTGCAGCCACGCGAAGGTCCAGGCCACCGGTGCGCCCCAGTCGTGGCCGACGACGACGGCCGTCTTCTCGCCACAAGCGTCGAGGACGCCGACGACATCGCCCACCAATTCCTTGATGCGGTAGGCGGAATTCACGTAGTACTTCGACGAGCGTCCATAGCCGCGCTGGTCGATGGCCACCACCCGGTAGCCCGCCTCGGCCAACGCGGGAATCTGGTGTCGCCACGAGTACCAGGACTCCGGGAACCCGTGAATCAGCACCACCAACGGTCCTTCGCCGTCTTCGACGGCATGGATGCGGGTGCCACGGCAGTTCAGGATCCGATGAACTTGCGACATCTTGGCCTCTCTTTTGCTGTCGGTCAGTACCCGGCCACGGAAGTACCCGCGCCCACAAGTTGATCGGTGGATTCGTTGGGAATCGCACGGTTTTCGTAGTTGCGGGCGATCAGCGTCTTTTCGCCCGACAACCGGGTACGTGCCCACTTGCCGATCACGCGGCCAGCGATGCCCGGCTTCATCAGCGCCAGAGGCGGTTTGACGAGATGGACGACGGCCAAGAACTCGCGGTAGGCGTCGAGATCGTCATGCACCAACTCCAGAAGGCGGTCCATGTACCAGGTCAGGACACCAAAGTAGAACGGCCGCTTCTTGTCCACGTCCTTGATCCAGTTGAAGCGCAGGTTCTGTTCACGGATCACAAACCAGGCCGTGTCGGCCATCTTGGCGATCGACCGGTAGTAACGGCGCGGCAAGTCACGGTGCCCCGGCCCGTACTTGGCCAGCAGCAGCTGCATCTCGCGGACCTCCTTGAGCGCCAGGCTCATCCCCAGGCCCGACACCGGGTCGGCACTGGTGTACGAGTCGCCGACGGCCAGGAGCGCACGGGGCAGGTTCCGCTTCTTCTCGTAGTGCAGCCGCAGCATGTTCGGATAGCGGAAGTTGTAGATGGGGGATGCCGGTTCCAGCCCGTCGATGTTCTCCCCGACGATCGGGGACGGCATCAGATTGGCGAACTCGCGGAACTCCGTTGCCGTCCGGGGCGGCGAATAGCAGTTGTAGGCCACCAGCGAGGTGGACAGCAGGGTGCGTGAGCTGTCGGTGTAGTACTGCGCGGCGTAAGTGTCCTCAAAAGGCCGGTATGCGTAGCAGATCACCATCACCTTGTCCTGCCACTGCCGTTCCGGCGGAACTCGGTGCTGCATAGTCGAATAGAAGCAGTTGATAATGTCCTGCTCCACCTCGGGCGAGCCAATTCCGACGCGTTCGAGGAACTCCGGGACGCGGGTGTTCTTACCCGAGGCATCCACGACGAATTCCGCGGAGATCACTTCGGGCTGTCCGCCCCCGTCGACGGCGACCCCGATGACGGCGTTGTTCTCACGGTCGAATACCAGGTCGGTGACCTCGGATTCATAGCGGAAATCGATCCGGGGTTCATCGTCGAGTCTGCGCCGCACGCACCATTCGAGCAGCGGTCTTCCAGCGCAGACGATCTCGATGTCGCTGGTTCCGGGCTTCTTCCAGGAGCCGCCGAGGCGAATCCGGTACTGGGCCGCCATGTCGACCTTGAACGCTCCCTCGCGCACCATGTCGTCGACGATGCCGGGAAAGAAGCGTTCCAGCTCGATCTGCCCAGCGGTCAGAAGGTGATGCAGGTGCCAGCCTTGGGCTGCGCCCGGTCGGCCTTCCCGGCGTCGGTGTGGGTCGTCCTTCTCGAGCACGACGACGCGTTCGAAGGTCTCACTGCACACCTTGGCCGCGGCGATACCCGCGATGCTCCCTCCGATGACCACCGCTGTTCCGCGGCCGCGGCGGCGTACTTCGCTGATGTCCACACCCGCGTAGTCGAAGCGCGCCGGGGCGCGCCGACGGGCGGCCCCGCTGGCTACAAACTTCTCGTAGTAGAGCCCGATTCGCTGAAAGCCATTGTCGTCCAGCCAGTTTCGAGTGGCCTCGACCATCGCCGCCGGACCGCACAGGTATACATCGGCGTCGCCGCCGGCCAGCATCCGCTCATCCAGGAGGTCGGTGACCAGTCCGATGCGCCCATCCCACTCGGCGTGGGGTTGGGCGACGATGACGTGCACCTCCAAGCGGGGAATGCGGCGCCGCAACGCGTCGAGTTCGTCGAGCTTGCAGAGGTCCTCGGCGTCGGTCACCCCGTAGAGCAGGTGGATTGGTTGGCTGGTGTCGGCGTCCAGGCTCTGGGCCATCGCCAGGATCGCCGACAGGCCGGTGCCGCCGGCGACCAAGATTACTGGTCGCACGACGGGACGCAGGTAGAAGTTGCCCTTGCTGCACCGCAAGGCAATTCGGTCGCCGGGCCGTGCCCGATCGCGCAGGTAGTTCGACATAACCCCGTCGGGCAGCAGCCGAATGATGAACTCCAGCTCTACGCGGTCGTCCGGTGGATGCGCGTAGGAATAGTTGCGCCAGGTGCCGGTACCGGGGACCTGCAGCTGGGCGAACTGCCCGGCCTTATAGCGCAGTGCCGTTCCCAGGCCCGAGGCGTCGAGCCGCAGCACGGCGGTGCTGGGCGATACCAGGTCGACCCCGGTCACCAGCGCGTCACCGGTGATCAGCAGCGCGGCGTTGTCGTCGGCCGGGTACTGCAACTCGATCCGGCAATCTGACGTCGCAAACGTCTGGCACGTCAGGATCTTTCGTGCTTCGCGTTCCACGTCGGACAGCCCCTCGGTGCGCCCCATCTCGTACTGACCGGATGTGCAGGTGGCTACGCAGGTGCCGCAGATTCCGCTTTGGCATTCGTTGACGATGGCGACCCCGTGTTCCTCGGCGGCCTCCAATATCGACTGGTCCGACCGCACCGGCATCGTCTTCGATGTCCCGTCCGAATAGTCCACGCTGACCTGACGAACCGACATTGCGTCTGCCCCTTTCTCGCCTATTCGAGGACCGCTAAATGATCGCGGCGATGGGCTTCTTGGCGATGCGGGCGTTGAGTCGGGGCATGACCTCCTCGGCGAGCAGCCGCATGGAGTCCTTCCAGGGGCCGGGGTTGTCGCTGTAGTCGAAGCCGAGGATCAGCAGATGCCCGAATCCACCAACCTGGTCATAAGTGGCCTCCAGCTTGTCGACCACCGTCTCGACCGATCCGACCACGAACGTCTTCTCCGCGAGGTATTCCGGTGTCACGTCAGCATCGGGCACCGCGGGGTTGTGTTTGTAGAACTTGGTCATGCCGAACATGCGGAAGGTCGGCAGGACGTACTCGCGCATGTTGCGTCCGATGATGCCGTCGACCGCATAGCGGAATGCCTTCTCATCGGTCTCGGCAACGACGACCTCACGAACCAGCCGCCAATCGCGGCGATCCGGCGTGCGACCGCTGCGTGCTGCGCCCTCCAGCACTGCATCCCAGTGTGTCGCAACGTAGTCGGTATTGAGGTCCAGACTCATGGGCAGGTAGCCGCGCTCGCCGGCGAGCTTTAGCGTCTCTGATCCGGCGCTGAAACCCGTGACCCCGATCGGCGGATGGGGCTTCTGGAAGGGTTTGATGTGGCGGGTCATCAAGCCCTCGAACATCGGCGCGATCCCGTTGGCGTTCCAGTACTTTCCGCGATGTTCCCAGGGACCGTCCTCGGTCCAGACGCGCAACATGATCTCGAGGGCTTCGCGCGTCATCTCGCGGTGCTCGCCGTTTTGTCCGTCGACATCGAACAGCGCCCAGTCGCCCGGGATGCCACTGGCGCCGACACCCAGCATGTAGCGGCCCTGGGCCAGGTGGTCGAAGTAGGCCACCCGGTGGGCGAGCTCGACCGGATGGTGGTAAGGCAGCAGGTGCGCTCCAGGCGCCAGCTTGATCGACTTCGTGCGCAGCAACGCCTGCGCCAACAGCAGGTCGGGCGCGCAAATAGGCTCCCACGGCACCGTGAAGTGCTCCCCCACCCAGGCCTCCACATAGCCCAGCTGGTCGGCTAGCTCGATGATGTCGAGGTCCCACTGCGTCGCGTCATAGAGGCTCCGCTCGGGCGGGTGCGCCGGCATGAGAAAAATCCCGATCTCCATCTTCAACCTTCCTCGGTGTGCCCGAACCCGACCCGAGACCACATCTCGGCACAGGTCTCTGCTGCGACCTACAACACAGTAATAGCAAGATACATCATTACTGCGCAAGATGCAGTTAGCGTGGGAATTTGTGTTTTCATGGGATTTATCAAGCCCGTATCGCTTATGGACATTTTGGCCCGCCCCGCGTAGCCTCACCGACGTAAACCGGGCCACGCGCGTTAGGGAGCGCCCACGCCCGGCCGAACTGCGTGAGGACACCGCCGCCGACGTGTTCGCGCGGCTCGGCTACTGCTCGAAAGGAGCATTGCGTGCAGGATTTCGACTACATCCGATACGACGTCGTCGATCAGGGCCTGATCGCCGTCATCACGCTCGACCGCCCGAAACAACGGAATGCCCAGAACCGCGGGATGCTTGTCGAGCTCGGGGCCGCTTTCGAGCTCGCAGAATCCGACGATGCGATCCGCGTGGTGATCCTGCGGGGCGAGGGGCCGTCGTTCTCCGCCGGGCACGACCTCGGATCCGCCGACGACGTACGCGAACGTTCATCCGGCCCGGACCAACACCCCACATATCAGTGCAACGGCGGAACCCGCGGTGGGGTGGAATCGCGCCACCGTCAGGAGTGGCACTACTTCTTCGAGAACACCAAACGGTGGCGCAATCTCCGCAAGATCACCATCGCCGAGGTCCACGGCACGGTCCTGTCAGCCGCTCTGATGCTGGCGTGGTGCTGCGATCTTATCGTCGCCGCCGAGGACGCCGTGTTCGCCGATGTCGTCGGGACTCGGCTCGGTATGTGTGGGGTGGAGTACTTCGGCCACCCGTGGGAGTTCGGCCCGCGAAAGGCAAAGGAGCTGCTGCTCACCGGCGACTCGCTCGACGCGCACGACGCGCACGCCATCGGGATGGTGAGCAAGGTCTTTCCAAACGATGAGTTATTCTCCTGCACAGTCGATTTCGCTCGTCGCATCGCCAAGCTGCCAACGCTCACGGCGCTGTTCATCAAAGAGTCGGTGAATCAGTCCGTCGATGCGATGGGCTTCTGCACGGCGCTGGACGCCTGCTTCTCCATCCACCAACTCAATCATGCGCACTGGGCGGAGGTGACTGGCGGAAAGCTGTCCTATGGCACGGTCGACAACGGTCTGGAGGACTGGCGGATCGCGCCCGAGATCCTGCCCGCGGCCAAACAGCGGCCCTAAACCCGGAGGACGAGCACTGTGGATGTCGACTACCCGGCCGAAGCGGAGGCATTCCGCGACCAGATCCGCGCCTTTGTTGCCGAGCACCTACCGCCGGGTTGGTCTGGCGGTGGGGCGTTGCCGCCCGACGAGCGGCGGGCGATCGCGCACCGATGGCGCGGGGTCCTCGCGGACCGCGGCCTGGTGGCGGTGTCCTGGCCGAAAGAGTGTGGCGGCGCCGGTCTTTCCGCGATCGAGCAGGCCGTGCTTGATGAGGAGTTCGCCCGTGCGGGCGCGCCGGAGGGGTTGGAGAACGATCTGCTCGGCATCCAGCTGCTGGGCAACACCCTGATCGCGCTGGGCTCCGAGGAGCAGAAGAAGCATTTCCTGCCGCGCATTCTCAGCGGCGAGGATCGCTGGTGCCAGGGTTTCTCCGAGCCCGAGGCGGGCTCGGACCTGGCATCCGTCCGGACCAGGGCGGTGCTCGATGGCGACGAGTGGGTGCTCAACGGACAGAAGATCTGGACGTCGGCAGGGCCGACCGCGAACTGGATTTTCGTCCTGGCGCGCACGGATCCGGACGGGCCCGCGCACGCGAGCCTGTCGGTGCTGCTGGTGCCGATGGACCAGCCCGGCGTGGTGGTCCGGCCCATCGTCAACGCGGCCGGCCATGCCTCCTTCAGTGAGGTGTTCCTGACCGACGCCGGCACCCCGGTCGCCAATGTGGTCGGCCGGGTAGGCGACGGATGGTCGGTAGCGATGACGCTGCTCGGATTCGAGCGCGCCTCACAGGTCACTACGGCCGCCATCAACTTCGGAAGAGAACTCGAGAGGTTATGCGAACTCGCCCGCGAGCGCGGACTGCACACTGATCCGCGCATCCGCGATGCGTTGGCCTGGTGCTATTCGCGCGTCCAGATCATGCGTTACCAGGGCTACCGCGGGCTGACGTTGTTGGTCAACGGGCAGCGGCCCGGGGCCGAGGCCGCGATCAGCAAGGTCTTCTGGAGTGAGTACTTCCAGCGCTACACCGATCTTGCCGTCGAGATCCTGGGTATCGAGGCACTCGGGGCGGAGGGCTCGGGCAATGGCGAAGCGCTGATCACCGCAGAGGCCGGTACCCCCAACTCGGTGGCCTGCTGGCTGGACGAGCTGCTCTATGCGCGTGCCGCGACCATTTACGCGGGCAGTTCGCAGATCCAGCGCAACGTGATCGGCGAGCAACTGCTGGACCTGCCGAAGGAACCGCGGCTGCTCCCCCAACGTATCGGCCAGGGCTGATATGGATTTCCGGTACAGCCCCGAACACGACGCCTTCCGGGCATCGCTGGGCGGTTTTCTCCGTGAGGCTGCCTCGCAGATGCGAATGCGCGAGGCAGCCGCTGCCGACGGCCATGACAGGCGGGTCTGGCAGCGACTCTGTCGCGAGATGCAGCCCTTGGGACTGCATGTCCCCGCGGAATGCGGCGGGGACGGTGGCACCCTCATCGAGACCGCGATCGTGTTCTCCGAATTCGGTAGGGCACTGACGCCGGTACCGCTGGCCACCACCACCTTCGCGATCGAGGCGGTGCTGCGCATGGGCGATGACGAGCAGCGCAAGAGGCTACTCGCCGGTCTGCTGTCCGGAGAACAGATCGGCGCTTTGGCAGCCGCCGGCCCGAACGAGACCGACCCATCGGCGGCGACCGTCCGGGCCAGCCGGCGCGCAGATGGCACCGTGCTCACCGGCGAGTGCGTCCCCGTTTTGCACGGCCACGTCGCTGACTTGTTCGTGGTCCCAGCGGTAGCCGACGGCCCCGACAGCACAGTCGTCTTTCACGTCGTGGCGGCTGGCGCCCCGGGGGTGACGGTTGTTCGGCTGCCTTCGTTCGACGTCACCCGTCCCGTCGCCAGGCTGCAGCTGGCGCAAGCCCCGGCCGACCCCTTGACCGCAGGCTCACCCGATGAGGCCGAGCGAGTGCTCGACGTGGCGCGAGTGCTGCTGGCGGCCGAGATGCTTGGCGGTGCCGAGGCGTGCCTTGAACTGACTGTCGAATATGCCCGCAGCCGAAAGCAATTCGGTCGGCCGATAGGCTCGTTCCAGGCAGTCAAGCACGCCTGTGCCGAGATGATGATTGAAATCGACGCGACTCGGGCAGCCGTGATGTTCGCCGCGATGAGCGCCGCCAACGGCGACGAGCTGCACATCGCGGCTCCATTGGTCAAGGCGCAGGCCGCGGACACCTATGTGTTATGCGCCGGCACCGCCATCCAAGTCCACGGCGGCATCGCGTTCACTTGGGAGCACGATCTGCACCTGTACTTCCGCCGGGCCAAGACCACCGAGGCGCTCTTCGGCAGTAGCGCCCGGAACCGGGCGCTACTGGCCGACCGTGCGGGCCTGTAGGCGTCGATAATGGATCCCGTGGCCGGGGGCGGCATCACGTTCAGCGACGTCTTGGCCCGGCACGCGCGAGTCCGGCCGGGCAATCTCGCGTTCGTCGATCAGCGCCGACGGTGCACCTACTCCGAACTGAACCAGCGGGTGATCCGTCTGGCCAACGTGCTATCGGCGAGCGGAGTTCGTCCAGGCGATCGGGTAGCAGTGGTCGGTCTGAATTGTCTTGAGCTGATCGAAGCCTGGTTCGCCACGCTGCGTCTGGGTGCCGTCGCGGTGCCCGTCAACTTCCGGCTGGTTTCCGAGGAGATCGCGTATGTGCTCGCAGACAGTGGTGTGGTCGCTGTGGTCGTGGACCTGGCGTGCGCACCGGCCGTCGCGCGGGCGCGCACTAAGACACCATCGATCCGCACCGTCCTCACGATTGGTGACGGTCTGGACGAACTTATCGCCGCGGCAGATGGTCTCGCTCTCGACGTCACGGTTGCGGACGAGGCGCCCGCGTTCATCATGTACACATCCGGCACCACGGGCTTCCCCAAGGGCGCGGTGATTACCCACCGCAATCTGTACCTGCATGCCATGAGCGTGATCGCCACACTGGGTCTTCGCAGTGACGACAACTGCTGGATGGCGCATGCGCCGCTGTTCCACGTCGCCGGTGTATCGGGGATGTTCCCGACGTTCCTGACCGGCGGCACGGTGGTCGTTCCACCGTCCGGCGGCTTCGACCCCGTGGCCGCCATGCGAACGATCGTCGGTGAGCGGGTCACGTCTTGCTGGATGACGCCGGCACAGTGGCAGACGGTCTGTGCATTGCCAGGTCTTCGCTCGTGGGATCTCAGCCGGCTGCGTCGTGTTTGGTGGGGCGCGGCACCCGCGTCAACCGCCTTGCTGCGCACGATGTTCGATGCCTTTCCGCACACCGAGATCATCGCGGCCTTCGGGCAGACCGAATGCAGCCCCATCACCTGCCTGCTGCGGGGACAGGATGCTCTCCGCAAGATCGGATCCGTGGGCACCCCGATGCTGGGCGTCGAGGTCCGCATCGTCGACGACCAGATGGACGACGTTCCGCAGGGCGAAATCGGCGAGATCGTCTATCGCGGACCGCTGGTGATGAAGGAGTATTGGAATAAGCCCGCCGAGACCGCGGAGGCCTTTCGCGGCGGCTGGTTTCATTCGGGCGACCTGGTCCCGCAGGACGCCGATGGCTATATCTATGTGGTCGACCGGAAGAAGGACATGATCATTTCGGGCGGTGAAAACATCTACAGCGCCGAGGTGGAAAACGTCGTGGCAGCGCACGCCAAGGTCGCCGAGGTTTCGGTCATCGGAGTGCCCGACGCAAAATGGGGCGAGACCCCGATGGCGGTGATCGTGGCGCGCGACCCGGCAGATCCGCCGACCGACGACGAAATCGACACGCACTGCCGCGAGCACCTCGCTTCGTACAAGCGGCCCCGCCGTGTAGTGGTTGTGGATGCGTTGCCGCGCAACGCCAGTGGCAAGGTACTCAAGACCGATCTTCGCCGCGAGTACGCGCGGTGAACTCCTACGATGCAGGGCCCGTCGATACCCCACTGCTGGACGAGACGATCGGGGCGAACTTCGAGCGCACTGCGCTGGCGTACCCCGACGTCGACGCGCTTGTCGATGTGGCCGGCGACCGGCGGTGGACCTACGCCGAACTCGACAGTGAGATCAACTGTCTCGCCCGCGCTTTGATGGCCGTCGGCATCCGGCGCGGAGATCGGGTCGGGATCTGGTCCCCCAATTGCCCGGAATGGACGATCATTCAGTACGCCACGGCCAAGATTGGCGCCATCCTCGTCTCGGTCAATCCCGCGTATCGAACTCACGAGTTGTCTCATGTGCTGCGCGATTCGGGCACTCGGCTGTTGATGTCCGCGACAAACTTCAAGAGCTCCGACTACCGCCGAATGGTTGACGAGGTCCGTTCCGAGGTCCGCGGACTAACAGACGTCGTGTTCCTGGGCACCACCGACTGGGAGCGGCTCCGGCAGCGCGCCGGCGAGGTTACCGCTGACGAATTGCGGTGCCGGACATCCACCCTGAGCCCCCTGGATGCGATCAACATTCAATACACATCGGGCACAACGGGAGCTCCCAAGGGCGCCACCTTGTCGCACCGCAACATCCTCAACAACGGGTATTTCGTCACCGGACTCATCCGGCTCGGACCCGGGGAACGCCTATGTATCCCCGTGCCCTTCTACCACTGCTTCGGCATGGTGATGGGCAATTTGGGCTGCACCACCCGCGGAGCAACCATGGTGATCCCGGCGGCCGGATTCGATCCCGCTGCGACGCTGGAAGCGATCGAAAGGGAGCGCTGCGCAGGCCTCTACGGCGTGCCCACGATGTTCATCGCGATGCTCGGCCATCCAGATCTCACTCGTCGAGACCTGTCGTCGCTGCGGACCGGGATCATGGCGGGCGCGTCCTGTCCGGTGGAGGTGATGAAGCGCTGCATGGACGAACTCAACATGTCGGAGCTGTCGATCGCCTATGGCATGACAGAGACTTCCCCGGTGTCCTGCCAGACCCGGATCGACGACGACCTGCACCGTCGAACCGCCACCGTGGGCCGGGTCCATCCGCACGTTGAGATCAAGGTCATCGACGCCGGCACCGGCAAGATCGTCGAGCGAGGCCTGACCGGTGAACTCTGCACCCGCGGCTACTCGGTGATGCAGGGTTACTGGAACGATGACGGCAAAACTCGCGAGGTCATCGATCGCGACGGATGGATGCACACCGGCGACCTGGCGATCATGAGCGACGACGGGTATTGCGCGATCGTCGGGCGCATCAAGGACATGGTCATCCGCGGCGGCGAGAATCTGTACCCACGAGAGATCGAGGACTTCCTGCATACCCACCCCGACATCGAGGCTGTGCAGGTTATTGGTGTCCCCGACACCAAGTACGGCGAGGAGGTCTGCGCCTGGATCAAAATGCGGCCAGGCCGTCGGCCTTTAGACGAGGATGCCGTCCGCGCGTTTTGTCTCGGGAAGCTCGCGCACTACAAGATTCCTCGGTATGTCCACATCGTCGACGGGTTCCCGCTGACGGTCACCGGAAAAGTGCGCAAAGTCGACATGCGGGCCGAAATGGTCCGACTGCTCGGTTTATGACCCGAAGAACTAGCCCGCCGCGGCCAGCGCCGCGTCGTAGTTCGGCTCCTGGGCGATCTCAGGGACCAACTCGGTGTAGGTGACCTTGCCGTCGGGGCCGACCACCACGATGGCCCGGGCGAGCAGCCCCGCCATCGGGCCGTCGCTGATGGTGACGCCGTAGTCCTCGCCGAAGCTGCCGCGGAACGCCGAACCCGTCGTGACGTTGTCGATGCCCTCGGCGCCACAGAATCGAGCGAACGCGAACGGCAGGTCTTTCGACACGCACACCACCGTGGCGCCGCTTGCGGCGGCGCGTTCGTTGAAGGTCCGGACGCTGGCCGCGCACACCGGCGTGTCCACGGACGGGAAGATGTTGAGCACCACGGATTTACCGCCGAGCTGGTCGCTACTGACCGCCCCCAGGTCGCCGCCCGTCAGGCTGAAGGCCGGGGCCGGTGATCCGACTGCAGGCAGCTCGCCGACGGTGTTGATCGGGTTTCCACGCAACGTTATCTGTGCCATGCGGACAGTCTGCCAAGTCCGCCGCGGCCCTCATGGGTCAGGTCCCATGTCCTAATTGGTGGGCTACACGGTGGCGTCCCAGGAGCGGTGTAAAAGTGGTCTGACATAGGTTCCGCTCGCTTGCGTTGATGATCCTATGCGGTG
>NZ_LQPH01000107.1 GCF_002102255.1 Mycobacterium nebraskense | reverse complement strand
CCACCGCATAGGATCATCAACGCAAGCGAGCGGAACCTATGTCAGACCACTTTTACACCGCTCCTGGGACGCCACCGCGTTGGTCTGGGGGTCTAGGTCGATCACCAGAACCTTTTTGTCGAATTCAGCCGACAGGAATTCGGCGAGGCCGACGGTGGTGGTCGTCTTGCCGACGCCTCCCTTTAAATTGATCGTTGAGACGACGTGTGGCATATGGCTCCCTCTCCTTCTTAGGTACTTATCTATGTCATCGCGGTCGAAGACGGGGCCACTTCGCAAGTCCGCGACTGGCTCAGGGAATCTGTTATCTCGGGCTCGCCAGTTCGACACGACCGTTCGACTCACCCGTGCCAGCTCGGCCACCTCGGCGAGGCCAACCAGTTCCGCAGCCACAAACAACTCCCTCTGTGAATGTCATTCACGCAGATAAGAACAGTGTGGATGACATCCACAACCGTTGTCAACCTTGAGCGCAAGTGGCCAGCTTCCCGTCTTGGCCTGGTCAGTATCCGCTGAACGCGCTGGGCCATGCAGGCGGTTATTCAGAAAGCTGTGTATTTGTCTGATGGTGCCAGCCATTCCAAGCCGAACCTGGGGCAAGCTGAACCTGATTACGAGTTGGGTTGACATCGGGCTGCTACAACTTCAGGAAAGGCGTCGATGAGCGGAATTGGCCAGACCACCATCGTGGTAACGGATCTACACCCCTTCGGCCGCGGCGTAAATCGCCCGGAACACGTGGTGGTGGCCGCCGATGGTCGGGTGTTCGCCTCCGATAAGGCGTCAGCTGTCGCAGAACTCGTTGACGAGAACACCGTTCGGCGTATGGGGCAGGCGGGCGGCGAGCCGAACGGGATCGCGCTCGACCGTGACGGCCACTTTCTGATCGCCAATTGGGGTTTGGGCGACCTGCAGGACCTCGACCCGGTGACTGGCGCGATCGCGCCGGTGCTGGGCGGACAACTTGATGGACGCCCGCTGCGGTGGTTGAACTTCGTTCTGGTGGATTCTGTTGGGGCGTTGTGGTGTTCGGTGAGCACGATGGCGGACGACCTTATGGATACCATCGCGCGCGGCACCGCTGATGGGTTCATCTTTCTGACGTGAGCCCTCCGGTCCGGGCCAGTCCCTGTGGGAGTCCGATGCCCCAGAATTGGGGCGAGGAGGACTCGATTCATGGCACGTCGACGGCACACACCCGAGCAGGTGGTCCGCAAGCTTCGTGAGGGCGAACGGCTGCTCGGTGAGGGCAAAGACCTCGGGGAGGTCTGCCGGCATCTGGAGGTCAGTGAGCAGACCTGGCATCGCTGGCGAAATCAGTACGGCGGGATGAAAGCCGAAGACACCAAACGGCTCAAGGAGCTCGAGCGCGAGAACCAGCGGCTCAAAAAGCTGGTCGCCGAGCAGGCCCTCGACATCGACATGCTCAAGGAGATCAGCCGGGGAAACTGGTGAGCCCCGACCGTCGACGGCGAGCAGTGGTGGTGCTCGTCGAGCGGTTCGGGGTCTCGCAGCGGCGTGCCTGCCGGGTGGTCGGCCAACACCGTTCGGTGCAGCAATATGAGCTGCACCGACCCCATGACGACGAACAGCAGCTGCGCGCCCGATTATGCGAAATCGCGATCAGGCATCCGCGGTGGGGCTGGCGCAAAGCGCACGCCATCGCCAAGTCCGAAGGCCTGGTCGTCAATCCCAAACGCACGCATCGATTGTGGAAGACGAACGGCTGCAACGTCCGTCGAAGACCCGCAAGCGGATGCGCCTGGGTAACGGCGCGGCACAACCGCGCATGGCCGCGGCCCGCCCCGATCACGTGTGGGCGCTGGACTACCAGCACGACCTCACCGTCGACGGCCGCCAGCTGCGCTTCCTCAACGTCATCGACGAGTTCACCCGCGAGGCGTTGGCGACACGGCCACGTCGGTCCTGGAACGCCGATCAGACCACCGGACTGCTCGACGAGCTGATCATGACCACGGGCCGCAAGCCCGAGCACATCCGCGTGGACAACGGACCCGAACTGACCAGCCACGCCCTGGCCGACTGGGCCCGCTTCGGCTCGGTGGGCTGCGTGTTCATCAAGCCCGGCGCACCGTGGGAAAACGGATACTGCGAATCGTTCAACGGACGCTTCCGCGACGAATTCCTGACCACCGAAGCCTTCGGTAGTCTGCTCGAAGCCCAAGTCCTCGCCGAGGACTGGCGCACCGAATACAACACCTACCGACCCCACAGCGCACTGAACGACCTCACCCCCGAGGCGTTCCGAAAGCAATGGGAAACCACCCACCAACAACTCTCATAGACGCTGGCCCGGAAGCTGGGACCCCGTCATTTCGGGTCGCACCGGATCGCCAATCGGCGCAAGTGGTCACAAACGGGGTGAACTTCCCCAACTGCATGGCGCTGGATCGCAATGAGGACTATCTGTATGTGGTCCGCACGGTGGCCGCGGACGTGGTGCGGTTTCCGATCCGAGGCGAAACACTCTGTCCCCAAGAACGATTCGGCCCGCCGCTGGGCGGCCGGCGACCCGACGAGTTCGGCTCCGAATCCGGCCGGTTCCTGGCCGATCCGCAGGTGGGTCGCCGGTGGGGAATGGCCGACGGATGCGCCTTCGATGCTGATGGAAACCTCTGGGTCACAATCGTTTTGGCCAACAGGATCGTGGCGATCCGCCCGGACGGGCGGGCGACGGTGGTGCTCGAAGATCCCGACGGTGCCGTGTTGAGCGGCCCGACCAGCATCGCCTGGGGCGGGCAGGACATGCGCGACATCTACGTCGGCTCGATCCTGACCCCTTACGTGCTCAAGGGGAGAAGCTCGGTGCCCGGGCTGCCGATGGTGCACCAACGCTAGCCGCCCGACGGCCCCGGTCTCATAAAGTCCGGCATCGCCTCGTCCGGGTTCGGCGGGATTCTCGATGCGGACAGCCCCCACAGCTGCTGAATGGTGGCACCGCCGTCGACGACGAGTGTCTGACCGGTGATGCGGGCAGCCAGCTCGGACGAGAGGAACAACGCGGCGTTGGCGACGTCATGCGCGCGGGGCGCCGCCAGCGGGTTAATTCCATTGACGGCGTACTCGTTTGGCGGCTGGTCCTCGTTGCCGGTGCCCACATTGCCGGGCGCGACCGCGTTAGCGCGAATGCCATACCGCCCCAGTTCGTCGGCGAAGGTCTTGACGAGCGAGATGACGCCGGCCTTAGCGGCGCCGTAGGCCGCACGGTAGGTCGCCGATGCGATGCCGTCGACCGAGGCAAGCGCGACCAATGATCCGCCGCTGCCCTGGGCGATCATGTACCTTGCTGCGGCTTGAAAAAGATAGAACACCTGGTTCAGGTTGTAGTGGATCGTCGCGTCCCACACCTCGGTGGTGAAGTCTTCGACCTTCGACCAGGTCGCACCACCGATGATGTCGACGCACACGTCGACACCGCCCAGCGCTGCCTCGACATCGTCGATCGCGCGACCGACCTGCACGGGGTCGGTCATGTCGGCGACAATCGGGACGGCAGTGCCGCCCCTGCTGACGATCTCGCCGGCGATGCGCTCCGCGCGCTGCTCGTCGATATCGATGCAGGCTACCGAGGCGCCCGCTTCGGCAAGCGCCAACGACGTGAACCAGCCGTGGCCCGCGCGCTCGGGGATGTAGCCCGCACCCGACACAACCGCACGCTTGCCCGATAGCCCCAAATCGATCATGCCGACCTCCTTTGCGCCCCAACCAGTTCAGCCGCGCGCCGTTGATGGCCGACGGCCGTACTGGTGGAGTATCAGGGCAGCCTCGACCGCAGTCAATGACGACTCATAGCGCCCGGTCCGCAGCGTCAGCGCCCAGTCAGCAGGACGAATCGCGTTCCTCGACTCCAGCGACGGCGGCCTGACACTCAAAGTCCTTGCCGTCCTTCATATCTTCGTTGCGTTCGGCACGGAACGGCGCGGCCACGTGCGCACCCAGGCCAATAAGCCCTCGGCCGACGGCCACCAATGCACGGCCCGTCACGTTTCCGACGACATTGGCCGTGGCTAATGCAGCGTCGAGCACGCTCGGAATGTGGAAGTCCTCCCACGTCTCGACCTGGTGCTGGCGGGCCTGGGCGAAACGGTCGAGCTCGTCGCGCAGCGCGCCGCGCTGTTTGGCCAGCTCTCGGACCGCCCAGAATCGGAAGCCGTCGATGGCCTGCGTCTTCCCGAACCGGTCGAGGACTTCCTTCGCGCTCCGGTAAATATCGAGGTCCTCGCGCAGATGGTGGTCGACGAGCCCGCGCGCTTCGTCGATCGCCCGCAGCAGTTGCTCTGGTTGCGTGGACTCGATGCGCGCGAGGTTCAGACGCTGCCATTTGTGCAGCGCTTCTTCGGCGATCACCAGCAGGCTCAGAGTGTCACCAAGCCGGTTCTCGCTGATGGCATTTCGCAACTTCCCGGCGCGCTGCTGCACACCCAGGGTGTTATCGAACGACGCCAGGATCCGGCTGACATGGTTGCGCAGCTGCTCGACAGTGACGTTCAGCGCCGGCCCCAGGACTGCCACCGAATCCCAGTACGCATCGGGCAGCGACCCGTACTTGTCCAGGGAGTCGACCATCCGCGAGATCGTCAAGCTTGTGCCCAGGACGTCGCCGGCGCGCTGCGCCCGGGCAACCTCGAGCACCGCCTCGACCTTGTCCTCCACCCGCCGGACGGCGTCTTCCACCTCGGCGACCGCGGACTTCAACGCCATCTGCACCGCGAGCATCTGCGCCGACAGCATGACTTCCGGGCCGAGCAGTTCCGGTCGCCATTGCAGTTGCGCCAGGAGCTGGCCTGCATCGGCGCCCGTCGTCAGCCGGAAGATGCCGTCGCTGACGGGAACGAGATTGCCTTCCTTCAACGCGTCCACGGTGTCGCGATGCAGCTGGACGTACTTGCCGGAGTCGGCCAGCAAGGAGGCCAGCCCGGCGATCGCCGCGTTGGCGAGCGAGGCGCTGTCGATGCCGGCGACTCGGATGGCCTGGCCGGCGGTCGCGCGTAGCCGTGTCAGATAGGACTCGACGGCGGCAGGGTCGCCGCCCAGCAGCAGGGACTCGTCCTGGAACGACACCACGACCTCGTCGTTATCGGTGGTTGCCGACACGTCGGACACCTCGGTCACGGCACCCCCTGATGCTTCGGCACGCCAGCAAGCAGGCCAAGAGTTAACAGGAATTTGTCGGCTAGCAAATCCGGACATTACACCCATGCCCTATCGGAACCCGCCGGTTCGCCACGTGTTAGGGAGGAATTCACCAAGGACGAGGAGAGTTCGGCGCCGTGCGCGGGGGATGCACCTCGCCCAGCTGGGCTGCCTCCCGCCGTAACCTTGCTAGACATGGCCGCACGTGAGTCCCCTCGTCTGTCCGTGGAGGACTGGCTGCAGGCGGGCTACACGCTGCTCGCCGAGCAGGGGGTGCGCGCCTTGAAGGTCGAACGCCTCTGCCAGCAGGCGGGCGTCACCCGCGGCAGCTTCTACTGGCACTTCCAGGACATGGACAGCTACCGGGCCGCGCTGGTCGAATCGTGGAACACCTTCCTGGAAAAGGACCGACAGTCGCTGGCCGAACTCGACGCGCTGCCGCCGCGAGAACGCCTGTCCGCCATGATGACCGCGCTGACCAGCCCGGGGCATTGGACGCTCGAGCGCGCGATGCGCGAATGGGCACGCACGGACCCGCCCGCCGCCGCCAACATCCGCGCGGCCGACCGACGCCTGCTTCGCTCCGTGGCGAAGGCGTACAGCGACTACGGTTTCAGCCCCGACGACGCCAAGCTGCGCGCCGAGCTGACCTTCGCCGCCGGCATCGGCCTGCTGCACCTGGCCGGCTCGGCCCAGGAGGCGCAGAAGATCGCTCAGCGGGAACGTTTCCTGGAGCTGATGCTCGCGGACTAGACCATCGCGATCGGGGAGATCTTGGCGCCAATCGCCAACGCCCCGGCCAACTCTCGGCTCACGTCGTAGTCGAAGACGACGTGCCCGGCCGCGATGTCGACGTCGCGCTTGAAACGCTGCAGTGGGTTGGACAGAAATTGAGCGCTGGCCCCGGAGGCGTCCAGCAGATCGGCGATGATCGTGCGGCTCTCGTGCACCGTGTGGGCGGCCGCCAGTCGCGCCTCGGCCCGCACCGATCGGCTCACCCGTTCGCCACGGGTGACGAGGTCCTCGATGCCGTCGGCGGTCTCGTCGACCAGCGCACGCAGCGCGCGCAACCGCACCCGCGCACCCGCGAGCCGGATCTGCGCCGCGGGCTGATCCTTCTGCGCCACACCGCTATACGCCAGGACGCGCTCACCCAGCCGTTCGGCGAACAGCTCGGTCACCCGTTCCGCGGCACCGAGCACCGGCATCGACGCGACCAGCGCGAGCGCGGGAACCATCGGCCACCGGTATGTCGGCACGTCATGCGCCCGCGCGCCCGGCGCCGTTCCGGCGTAGATGTCGGCCACCGCGACCATGCGATGGTCCGGCACGAACACGTCAGTGACGATGACGTCGTGGGAACCGGTGCCCCGCATGCCCGCGGTGTGCCAGGTGTCGGCGACCTCGACCTGGTCGGCGGGCACCACCACGAGCGCCGGATCGATCCGGTCCGGCCGCTCGATGAGCGCCCCGACCATCACCCAGTCCGCGTCCATCGCACCCGTGGCCCACGACCACCTGCCCGTCAGGCGCACCCCGCCGTCGGCCGGGGTGCCGCGGCCGGTGGGGGCCAGGGGAGCGGGCGCCAGCACCGGTCCCGAGGCGAACACCTCCTCCTGGGCCCGCATGTCGAACAGCGACAGCATCCAGTTATGCAGGGCATAGAAACCCAACGTCCAGGCGCTGGACGCGCACCCGTGCGCCATCCGCCGAATCGGTTCCAGCAGTTCGGGAAACGACGCCTGGATGCCGCCGAACCGGGCCGGGAGCAACAGCCGAAACAGGTCGGTCTGCCTGAACTCGCTCACTGTTTCCGCGGGGAGGCGGCGCAGCCGCTCGGCTTCATCGGCGCGCTCGGCCAGTCGCGCGACGAATTCGTCGGTGATGCCGTGCGTCGGGCGAGCGTCGACCGCGGACATGGCGTCGACCGTACCATACTATTTTGTACGGTCACGACGGGGCTGCCTAACCTGTTGAAGCAGAACGGCTCTCAGCCGAGATCGTAGGAATCCCGCGACACGCGGAAGTAATGGCCGGTGCTGCTGTCGGTGCATGTCATGCCCGACGGCTCGCTGTCGCACGTGAGCGTCCCTGCGGACAGGCTGTGGCCGTAGTCGAGTGTCGGCTCGCCGGCGACGCGCAGGGTGTCGCCGTGGCAGTGGATGGCGGCCGGCTCACCCGCGGTCAGGACGAAGCGATTGCCCCAGGCGAGGTGTTTGCCGCACTCCGGGGGTGGCGGTGGCTGGTAGTCGAAGTCGCTGATGTCGCACGCGACAAAGGCGCTGTCCAGGACGCAGTAGATGTTCCCGGACGGGGATTGAAAGTTCAGGGTGTCCGCGCGTGCGGTCGCAGGGGCCGCGATAGCTGCCGCGACCGTGGCGCCGATGACCAGCGTCTGCCTTGTGAGCCAGGGGATCATTTGCTGAGCGTAGGCACAGATGCTGTTCGTCCGGGCGCAAAAGGACTACAACTGCACCATGGAAGCGAAAATGATCGGGGCGGTCACGGTCGCGGTGGCGATCACCGCGGTGGGCCCGGCGGCGATCGCGCATGCGGACCCGTTTTACCAGTTTCAGTCGCCCTCGGGAGACGTCACCTGTGTGATGGCAGCGTTCCAGGGCGACGCCCCCCGTGCGTCCTGCGGCGTCGTCGACCCGACGTATGTGATGCCGCCGCGCCCGCAGTCCTGCATGGGAGCGTTCGGCGATCAGATCGACATGGCCCAGGGCAGTTCACCCGCCATGGTCTGCCACACGGATACCACTCGCGGCATCGGACTGCCGACGCTCCAGGTTGGTGAGACGCGTTCCGTGGCTTCGCTCACCTGTAAGAGCGAGCCCGCTGCTGTCACATGCACCGACTCGACGACTGGTCATTTCTTCCGCATCTCGCGTGAGGCATACAACCTGAAATAGAGCAACCGCTCTGTTATGCTGTCCGAATGCCACGTCCCCGCGTTCACGACCAGGATCGGATCCTGGATGCCGTCGAACGGCTGGCGGTGCGGTCCGGCCCGGCATCGGTCACGATAAGAGCCGTCAGCGAGGCGATCGGTGTATCGAACGGCGCGCTGTACCACACATTTGGTTCGCGTGCCGGACTCGTGGGGCGCGCGTGGCTGCGGGCCGGACACCGATTCCTCAGCGCGCAGGGCGATTTGATCGACGCAGCCCCCGAGGGGGACGGCATTGCCGCCGTGGTGGCAGCGGCCGAGGCGCCGGCCGTCTTCGCCGAAACCTACCCGGAGTCGTCGCAGCTACTGCTGACGGTGCGCCGCGAGGAGCTACTGGGTCCCGATACGTCGCCAGACATTGCGACGCAGCTGCGCGACCTGGACCGGCTGCTGGTGGAAACGATGATTCGGCTGGCCCGCCGCCTGTGGGACCGCAAGGACGCGGCGGCCGTCGATGTCATGACGACCTGCATCGTCGATCTACCGACCGCGATCCTCTTGCGGCGCAACCGGATCAACGACCCGGATGCCCGCGAACGGCTGCGAGCAGCCGTCAAAGCCGTGCTCGACGTCGGGGCGCCCCGACGCAGGACCAGAGAAAGGGCCACGACATGACACCGACATTCAGTTGGGACGACAAGATCGCGATTCTGAACCTCGGCGAGGACGAGAATCGGTTCTCCCCGGAGTTCCTCGACGCGATCAACGAGCAGCTCGACGAAATTCAGCAGGCCGGCGCCGAGGGCCTCGTCACCACCGCGGGCAACAAGTTCTACACCAACGGACTGGATCTGGACTGGCTGCGCACGCACTCCGACCAGACGCAGTCCTACGTCGCGCGGGTGCAGGCCCTGCTGGCTCGTGTCCTGACCTTCCCCATGCCGACCGCCGCCGCGGTGACCGGGCACGCCTTCGGCGCCGGCGCCATGCTCGCCATGGCCCACGACGTGCGGGTGATGCGCGCCGACCGGGGGTTCTTCTGCTTCCCCGAGGTCGACATCCGCATTCCGTTCAGCGACGGCATGGCCGCCCTGATTCAGGCCAAGCTCACGCCCCGCGCCGCGGTGGCCTCCATGACGACCGGTCGGCGGTTCGGTGGGGAAGAGGCCGCCGAACTCGGCATCGTCGATGCCACCGCCGCCGAGGCCAACGTGACCGCGGCGGCGACCGACCTGTTGCGCCCGCTGGGCGGCAAGGACCCCGGCACGCTCGGCGCGATCAAGCAGACCATGTTCCGCGCCGCGGCCCGGGCGTTGACCGACGTCTGAGCAGTCGGTGCGGTAAGAACCGCGATTGTTACCATCGCGCGGTGAGTGACCGCCCTGGTCGCCGGGGATCCGTTTCACGGCGCGACGTGCTGAGATTCGCGCCGGTGCTGCTCGGTGCGGGGGCGCTCATGGGCGCGCCACGTGCGTCCGCCGGCCTCGCCGGGTCGGCCGTCTTCCTCGACCCCGGCCACAACGCCGTGAACGACGCCTCGATCAACCAGCAGGTGCCGAACGGCCGGGGCGGAACCAAGCAGTGCCAGACGTCCGGCGCCGCCACCGACGGTGGCTATCCCGAGCACGCGTTCACCTGGGCGGTCGTGGCGCTGATCAACGAGTCGCTCAACCAGATGGGCGTTCGCACCCAACTGTCGCGAGGTGACGACAACTCGGTCGGCCCCTGTGTGGACCAACGCGCGGCGGCGGCCAACGCCATGCGCCCCGACGCGATCGTGAGCATCCACGCCGACGGCGGACCCGCATCCGGCAGCGGCTTCCACGTGAACTACTCGAGCCCACCCTTGAACGACGTCCAGGCCGGCCCCGCCGTGCAGCTGGCCACCATGATGCGGGACGCGTTGTCGCAGGCCGGTTTTCAGCCGGCCAACTACATCGGGTCGGGCGGCCTGTACGGGCGGGACGACCTCGCGGGGCTGAACCTGGCCCAATACCCGGCGATCCTCGTCGAACTCGGCAACATGAAGAACGCCGACGACGCCGCGCGGATGCAAAGCCCCGACGGCCGGGCGCGGTATGCCGCCGCGGTCACGCAGGGGATCGTCGCTTACCTCAACGCCAAGGCCGGCCAGCAGTAGCCGAGCGGTCGCTCAGCCGCCGAAGCCCCTGACCGAAGGCGTTGCGGGCCCACCTGCGTCGAGGTGGCTGGAGGCGAAGGCGACGCCTTTGTCGATCACCGCGCCGTCGTCGGCGTAGGTGTTGTGGGCGGAGAAGTTCATGCCGTCGGAGCAGACCGGGTCTTCGGTGGCGCAGACCTTGATGGTCTTGTCCTGATACGCCGGGCCGATGGCCACGGGGGGTTCGCCGAGGAAGTTCATGGCGCGCACGTTGGGCATGCCGAACAGCACGACCGAGGAGACGTGTTGGGCGACGGTGGGGTCCAGGGGTTTGGGCACGGTGTTGGGGTCGACGCCGTCGGGGACGGCGGGTGAGGTGACGAAGCCCATCACGGCGGCGCCTTGGGAGTAGCCGCCGAGCACCATTTTGGTGTTGGGGCAGTCGTGGGCCATCGAGTTGACGTGGGCCGCGGCGTCTCTGATGCCGTCGACGCCGGTGTCCCATTGGTCGCTGGCGGGGTAGTTGACCGGGTAGACGTCGAAGGACTTGGCGCCCAGGCGGGAGTGCAGGGAGTCGACGAAGGCTTGTCCGGTGGGGCCGACGCCGGGGGCTTCGCCGGTGCCGCGGGCGAATACCACCTGCACGTCCGGACACTGGGCGGCGGCGGAGGGGAGGGCAGCACCGGTCATGACCGAGGCGCCGAGGCCGGACGCCGCAACTACGGCGGGAGCAAGGGAACGGATGAAGTGACGTGCGATCATGTCGTGACTGATGCCCATGCGAAGGCCTCCCTCTGGCGGAAAATTCGTCACTGTTTCCTGTATACCGAGCCACGGCGACAAGCGTCGGATGAGGGCCGCGTGTCGACGCGCCGAAATGATATCCATCCCCAGGGGCCAGGCCGAGAAGCCATCTAACGAAATGGCCTCGCCCGTCATTTGGTGCCGTTTTCCGAGGGTAGCCGGACCAGCGACGCCCGATTCGAAACGCTCAAGACACGGAAAGGTGACGACATCGATACGGGTGAAACAGGTTTCGATGACGTGACGTCCGACCCCGTCTCCGTTGAGTACCACTCGCTGAAGGCCCGGACACGATCACGGCCAGTAGCGCAACGCGAAGAACGCGGTGTGCGGCGATGCGACGAATTTCGGGCGCCTCCGGACGACGGCCGGGGCCGGCCGGCCGCTCAGGAAAGACACCGGCCGTTGTCAGGTTCGGCTCTGGGGCAGCAGCTTTGGCTCGAAACGGTCGTTAGCTCGGTCGCCCTCGCCGCCCCCGGCCGGTGCGTGAGCGCAGCCAACCTGGAAGGCGCCGTTGTGCACGTCAGCGACGGTTAACCGCATAAGTGCGGTCAACAATGACGCGGCGACCGCGACGCAGCCGGGACGTTGCCAGGTTTGCGCGCCGGCGTCAGCAAGGTCACATGCTGGCATACACGCATGCGTGTTGCTCACAGCTCTATTAGAATTCCGTAAGATTAGTGAACGTTCTTGTGTGTAAGTACCGAGCATGTAGGCACGGAGCATGTTGTGAACACGAACCGATTCGACGCCGTCATCGTAGGCGCGGGCTTCGGCGGCATCGGGGCCGCGATCCAGCTCAAACGTCTCGGATATGACAACTTCGTCATCCTCGACCGCGAGGATGACCTTGGCGGCACCTGGCATGTCAACCACTACCCAGGCCTCGCCGTCGACATCCCGTCCACCACGTACTCGTACTGGTTCGAACCCAACCCGAAGTGGTCACGGCTGTTCGCGCCGGGCGGCGAGGTCAAGCAGTACGCCGCGCACGTCGCCGACAAGTACGACGTGCGCCGCCACATGCGATTCAGCACGACGGTGGAAGGCGCCCAGTGGGATGAGGACGCCGAAGTATGGCGGGTGGCGCTGGCCGGCGGCGAAACCCTGACGACCCGCTTCCTGATCACCGCTACCGGCTTCCTGTCCCAGCCGCGCATGCCGGATATCCCAGGGATCGCGAGCTTCGAGGGCAAGGTCGTCCACACCACCGCGTGGGACCACGACTACAGCTACGAGGGTCGCCGGATCGCGGTCATCGGGACCGGGGCGTCCGCGGTGCAGGTCATTCCGGAGCTGGCCAAAGAGGCCGGAGAGCTGACCGTCTACCAACGCACCGCGACCCACGTGATCCCCAAATTCGATTTCCCGATCTCCCCGCCGATGCAACGCCTGTTCGGGCGGGTGCCGGCGGTGCAGCGGACCCTGCGGTGGGTGAGCGACATCATCCTCGAGCTCATCATGGTCATCATGGCGCTGCATTTCCGGCAGTCGCGGGGGCGGGTGAACATTTCCGCCTCCGACCTGGCCAAGATCAACCGATTCCGGTGGATCCGGGACAAGGAACTGCGCGACAGGTTGACGCCGGATTACGACCTCGGCTGCAAGCGGCCGACCTTCTCCAACGGCTTCTACCGCGCTTTCACAAAGCCGCACGTGAACCTGGAGACCAACACGATCGCGCGGATCGAGCCGGACGGCATCGTCACCGCGGACGGGCGCAAGACCCTCATCGACACCCTGGTGTTGGCGACCGGTTTTGACCTGTGGGAGGCCAACTTCCCGGCCATCGAGGTGGTCGGCCGCAAGGGCCGCAACCTCGGAAAGTGGTGGCGCGAGACCCGGTTCCAGGCCTATCAGGGCGTCTCCATGCCGTACTTCCCCAATTACTTGGGCCTGGCCAGCCCGTTCGCCTTCTCCGGCCTGTCCTTCTTCCACACCATCGAATACCAGATGCGGCACATGGACCGGCTGCTCGGTGAGGTCAAGCGCCGCGGCGCGACGACGTTCGAGGTGACCGAAGAGGCCAACGACCGGTTCATGGAGCGGATGACCAAACGGCTGGACAGCTCGGTGTTCTACGCCGGCAACTGCGCCACTTCGCGCTCGTACTACTTCAGCCCCAGCGGTGAGGCATCGCTGCTGCGGCCCACGTCGACGTTGAACTCGGTGCGGGAAGCCGCGAGCTTCCCGCTCAGCGACTACGCGATCGCCTAGCGCCACACCCGCCACACCAGCCTCGGCCCAGAGACGGTCGGCTGTTTGCCCGCCTCTGAGCGACAACGTCGGTGCGCGCTCGGATTGTCGCCCGATTGTCGCTCGGAGGTGGGCAAAGGGGTCATCACCCTTTTTCCGGCGACGGATGGGGCTGATAGGACTGTGGCGAATGCGTGAATTGTCCCGTGCTGTTTTGTTCGCGCCGGAACGGGGTAATCGGCCTTAAAGCGGAAATGCGGACTCCGTCCGCAGCCGATGCGAAAGATGGTGTGGCCCAATGGATACACTGTGCCGTGGATGCGCCTGCCTAGCGATCATCTTTGCCCTTGTGCTGGGAGACATCGACGCGCCCGCGCATTCGGTCGCCGAATCGAACACACAGCTGTCAGCTGCTGCCCAGGCGCGGCCGTAGTCGACCTGCGAGTCAGCCTGCGCGTCAACGGCTATGGACTGAACCGCCTAGGCGTCGGCCGGCCAATCGGCCAGTGTGTCCAGATACTGTTGGCGCACCTCGGCGATGCGATCGACCAACGTCTCGAGCGTCCAGTCGTCGACGGGGATGGGCGGCAGCACGGCGACATCCACCGTGCCCGGGTGGATTTCCATGGAATCCCGCGCGGCAATGATCTCCGCGTTGCGGATCACGATCGGCACAATCGGAACGCCCGTGGCCATGGCGATGCGGAACGCCCCCTTTTTGAACGGCCCCACCCCGGTGGTGTCCAGCGAGGTACCTTCCGGGGCGATCAGGATGGACAGACCCTCTTTCGCGCGCTCTTCGACTTGGTGCAGGGTTTCCACCGCCGCGGTCGTGTCGTCCCGGTCGAGGAATACACCGTCGTTCAGCTTGAGCAACGTGCCGATGATTGGGTCCCGCGCCAGTTCCTTCTTGGCGATCTTGATCCAGTTGTCGCGCATCAGCGCGGCGGCGATGAAGGGGTCGACCCGGTTGCGGTGGTTGTACAGGAACACGGCCGGGCGCTGCGCCGTCAGGTTCTGCGCGCCAATGACATTGATGCGGATGCCGTTGGTGGTCAGCAGCGCTCGAGGCCAGGTGGAGGTGAAGAAGTTGACCCCGCGGCGTCGGCTACCGTTCAGCAGGCCTAGCCCCAGCGCGCCGGCGGCGAGCGGAAGGGCCAAACCGAATCCCGCCACCAACGCCGCCTGCCTGCGGATGCCGGCAACGTGGCTGCCGACGGGCGAAATCACCCCACCGGGACGTCGTGTGTCGACGGCGTCGGGCTTGGTCGGCTGCAGTTCGTAAGACGACGCGTGCCATGCTCGTTCACCTCCAGCGGTCATGCCGTCACGCGCCCCTCAGCAGCTCACGCCCCGGCGATTCATGTCTGCCGCGGTGTCGGCGCGCGCTGCCCACCTTGCGAAGCTTGTCGCGCAACTTCGACGAGGTGAATTGCAGGGTTTCCACATCGTAGAAAAACCGCATCGTACGGAAGGGGTAATACAGCAGCAGAAGCGTGGTTATCGTCGTATACGCCGCCGGGCTCTTGATACCGTGCAGCTTGGTTGTCCTCGTATAGCGCGTGACATACCGGTAGAAATCTCGCGATGAAGATTCCACCCGGCGGGCAGACATGGCGACGACCATGTCCGGCTCGTACGCGATCTCGAAGTCATTCTTGAATAAGGTCAGCGCAAGATCGACGTCTTCATGCAGGCGGTCTTCTAGGTCCAGCTGAGTCAGCTGGCGGACCGACTTCCATGCCTGGGCACGAATTGCCATGTTGGCGCCAATGAGGAACCGCTCGTTCTTTGCGTATTTATGGACCTTGCCGCGCAAGATGCGGTCGAGCCAGAACAGGAACCCCCGCAGAGGCATGTCATGAAAGCCTATGGGTCCGCTCGCGGCATCAATATCCGGATCCTGGAAACGGCGGCGAATCGTCTCGACCCAGTCCTTGGCAATGACGGAGTCGGCGTCAGTCCGGGCGATGATATCGCTCCGCGCGTGATCGAAGCCGTGGTTGCGCGTCGGGGCAATGCCCTGATGCTCATTTTGCTCGACTAGCTGTATGTCAATGTGCGGGTTCTCGGCTTGATACCGGCGGACGATGGACGCGGTGTTGTCCGTCGACTTGTTGTTGACAACGATTATCTCGTCCGGTGCCGAAGTTTGGTCGATGCATGATTCGAGGCATTTGCCTATATAGCGTTCCTCGTTATAGGCGGGAATGACGATCGCAACGGAAGGCTGTTGGGGCATGGCTCAGAGACCAATCTGGGAAGGCGCAGAGACGGAATCTGGCATTGGCCCCGACCTGCACCGGTGAACATGCGCGCCGAATTGGACGCCGCGGATAATTCATCACGCTCATTGATTCGGACTCTATGGCAATCGCGTCCCTGGTTGCCTCCGAATATCGTTGGTTTCTTCAGACCTTAACCCCGGAAGGGCATCTTGTTCAACACATGTCTATGTTGAACACATGAGAGAGCAGTGTAGTGCCGGTCGTGGCAACCCGCTCGTCTTCGGCGACCATCCGCAGCAGCGCCTTTTCGGCATTGCGGGACGCCAAAGTGCCAGCAGGACAGCCGGACTGGTTGACTTTGGGCAGGCTAACCTCGAAAATCCGCATCCCCGACGTGGCTCCGGTCGCTAGCTGGATGGGGCGCCTGCCTTCTCTTTTGCGGGATGCCGATGGAGGCCGAGTCACCGTTGGTTATTCGATTTGCGCGTCGTCGCCCCACGCCGTAGCGTACATTCACGCGCATAACCGAACATCACCAAAGTCGACGTCCGTGTCGAGCCGTATCGATTCCCTCACGAGAAACCTCGGTGCAAAGGGTAATAAATGCCGTTTCGGCGGTCAGGGCAAGGCGGAGACAACTTTCAATGAGGCGTGCGCCTCTGCTGACCGCGCAGTGAAATCCGCGTGACCAAGAATCGCGCCGTCGCCACGCACGCACAACAGCCATTCATCGCACGCGCCATCCGTCGACTTTCCATCCCCATCATCCTTGGATGGCTGGCGATCACCGTCCTCGTGACCCTTGCCGTCCCATCGCTGGAAAAGGTCGGACAAGACCACTCGGTATCGATGACACCCGAAGAGGCGCCCTCGATACAGGCGATGAAGCGGATGGGCAAGGTTTTCAAGGAATCCGATTCCGACAATGCGGCGATGATTGTCCTCGAGAGCGACCCACCGCTCGGCGACGACGCTCACAAATACTATGCCGGTCTGATTCGCAAGCTAAAAGACGACCCGCGACACGTCCAGCACATACAGGATTTCTGGGGCGATCCGCTCACTGCCGCGGGCGCGCAAAGCGCCGACGGCAAGGCCACGTACGTTCAACTCGATCTCGCCGGTAACCAAGGCGAGGCTTTGGCGGCCGAATCGATTGACGCGGTTCGAGACATCGTCGCGCGAACACCTCCGCCGAATGGGCTCAAGGTCTACCTGACCGGGCCGTCGGTGCTGATCGCGGATATGCACGCAAGCGGTGATAAGTCGCTGATCTTAATTACTGCGACGACCGTCGCAGTGATATTCGTCGTGCTACTGCTCGTGTATCGGTCAATCGTTACCACCATACTGCTGCTGCTATTGGTCGGCATCGAGTTCGTAGCCGCGCGGGGAACCGTCGCGTTGCTCGGCGACTTAGGCGTCATCGGGCTTTCAACCTTCGCCATCAACCTGCTCACATCGCTGGTGCTCGCGGCGGGAACGGACTACGGCATATTTCTGCTTGGTCGCTACCAAGAGGCACGTCAGGCCGGCGAGGATCGGGAAACGGCGTACTACACCACCTATCGCGGGGTCGCCCACGTCATCTTGGGCTCCGGCTTGACGATCGCGGGCGCGACGTATTGTCTGAGCTTCACGCGGTTGCCCTATTTTCAATCCCTCGGCATACCCTGCGCGGCGGGCACGCTCGTCGCGGTGGCGGCGGCGCTCACGCTGGGGCCTGCAGTTCTCACCGTCGGCAGCCGCTATGGCCTCTTCGATCCCAAGCGGATGATCAAGGTTCGTGGCTGGCGGCGGGTGGGCACGGTAGTCACTCGTTGGCCGGCGCCCGTTCTGGCGGCGACGTGTGGTGTCGCCCTCGTGGGCCTGCTTGCGCTGCCCGGGTACAAGACCAGTTACAACGACCGACAGTATGTGCCCGACTACATCCCCGCCAATGCCGGATACAGCGCGGCGGACCGCCACTTTTCTCAAGCGCGGATGAAGCCGGAAATCATGTTGATCGAGGCGGACCACGACATGCGCGACCCGGCAGACATGTTGGTATTGAACAGGTTAGCCAAAGGCGTCCTCGCGGTTCCGGGTGTTTCCAGGGTCCAGGCGATAACCCGGCCGGACGGAACCACGCTGCCGCACACGACGCTGCCATTCATGATCAGCATGCAAAATGCCAGCCTGGTTCAAAACAGCACCTTTCAAACGCAGCGCATGGATGATCTGCTCAAGCAGGCGGACGAGCTGGCGAAGATGATCGACACCATGCAGCGCATGTATGGTCTGATGTCACAGCTCGTCGCCACGACTCACGACCTGACCGGCGAAACCCACGACATGCAGGCCATCACGGCCGAATTGCGCGATCGCATCTCGGATTTCGAGGATTTCTACCGGCCGCTCCGCAGCTACTTCTACTGGGAACGGCACTGCTACGACATTCCCGTCTGCTGGTCGCTCAGATCCATCTTCGATGCCATCGACGGTGTCGACGAGATCAACGACAGGCTGCGCGATCTGGTCGCCGACCTCGACAAGATCGACGTGCTGCTGCCGCAGCTGCTCATGCAGATCCCGCCGATGATCAACTCCATGCAAAGCATGCGGACCATGATGCTGACGATGCACAGCACCATGTCCGGGATCATCGGCCAGATGGATGCGAACAGCGAGAACCCCAGTGCCATGGGGCAGGCCTTCGACGCATCCAAGAACGACGATTCCTTCTATCTGCCACCGGAAGTCTTCGACAACCGAGACTTCAAGCGCGGCATGGAAATGTTCTTGTCCCCGGACGGCAAGGCCGCGCGCCTGTTCATCTTGCACCGAGGTGACCCCGCGACACCCGAGGGCTTCGCCCGGGTCGACGCCATCAAGACCGCGGCCGAGGAAGCGCTGAAGACCACCCCGCTGGAGAACGCGAAAATCTCCCTCGGCGGCACCGCGGCGGTATTCAAGGACATCTCCGACGGCGCCAAATACGACCTGATGATCGCGGCGATTTCCTCGCTCTGCCTCATCTTCGTCATCATGCTGGTGATCACCCGCAGTTTCGTCGCGGCCGTGGTGATCGTGGGGACGGTGGCGCTTTCGCTGGGCGCCTCCTTCGGGCTTTCGGTGTTGTTGTGGCAGCACATCATCCGAATGGAACTGCATTGGCTGGTGCTCGCGATGTCGGTGATCATCCTGCTGGCCGTGGGATCCGACTACAACCTGCTCCTGGTCGCCCGGTTCAAGCAGGAGATCGGCGCGGGCCTGAACACCGGGATCATCCGGTCGCTCGGGGGCACCGGCAAGGTCGTGACGAACGCGGGCCTGGTGTTCGCCTTCACGATGGCATCCATGGCGGTCAGCGAACTACGGGTGCTCGGCCAGGTCGGCACGACGATCGGCCTGGGCCTGCTGTTCGACACTCTGGTGGTGCGCGCGTTCATGACCCCGTCCATCGCCGCACTGCTGGGCCGCTGGTTCTGGTGGCCGCTGGCGGTGCGTCCCCGCCCCGCCAGCGCCATGCTGCGGCCGACGGGGCCTCGGCCCGCGGTGCGCGCACTGCTGGGCGACTAGCCACATCCGCCGCACCCGCCCCGGCAGGGGGTGCGGCCCACCGTTTGCCCGCCTCTGAGCGACAACGTCAGCGCGGGGCCGGATGTCGCTGTGAGGCGGGCAAACAGTGCGTCACTTCTCGGAGGGGCTGGTGTGGCGAACGTGGCTGACAGGCGTGCCATTGCGGCTTTACGCCGGCGGCATCAGCACCGTGTCGATCATGTACACGGTCGCGTTGGCGGTGGGCACGCCACCGCAGACCAGACCCGCGTTGTTGACCCTGAGGCCGTTGCCCTGGCCGGTCACGGTCACGTTCGCGCCTTGGACCGTCTTGTGCGAGCCCGCGACCATCGTCGGACTCAACTGACCCGGCACCACGTGATAGGTCAGGATGCTGGTGAGCAGCTGCGAGTCCGTCTTGAGCTTGTCGATGGTGGCCGCCGGCAGCTTGTTGAATGCGGCGTCGGTCGGTGCGAACACCGTGTACTGGCCGTTGTTCAAGGTATCGACCAGGTTGACGTTCGGGTTCAGCTTGCCCGACAGTGCAGCCGTCAGGGTGGTCAGCACCGGATTGTTGGACGCCGCTACCGCCACCGGAACCTGCGACATTCCTTGCACCGACCCCGGGCCGCTGGGGTTGGCAGCCGCGTAATCAGAGCAGCCGGGGCCCACCAGATCGGCCGCCGCCGCGGTCGGAGCGCTCACCACACCCAGACCCAGCATCGCCGCTACCGCGAATCCTTTCGCTGCCACCGACGTCATGTGTGCTTTCATCGCGTTTGACTCCTTTGATTGGTCCGACATTTGATGAGTGATTCGGAGCCCGACCACCTTCGGATTGGTGCAGGGGTAAAAGTTTCAGCCGTACGTGAACGAATACACCTGCAGCGCTCGGTCGGCGCGCACCTCGAGGGTCCCTGATCGCAGCTGCCCGCCGGACACGATTTGGTGCGACGTCGGCGGTCCGCTGATCGGAATCGTGACGGATCGTCCGTCGCGGGTGACCGTGAGGGACCCGGTGCCGCCGACGACGATGTAGACGTTCTTGGCGTGGTAGTTCAACCTGATACTGGACTGGCTGCCGGCGGCAGTGGCCCCCTGGTAGTCCAGCGTCCACGGACCTTTCAGGGCGAAGCGGTCGGCGGCCAGGGTAGGCGGATAGTCGAAAGTGGCTGTGCCTTCGTCGTATGGCCCGCCGCCGCCGTAGTTGACGACCTTGCCGACGCCGAAGTAGGTCTCGGGCGTGGTCTTGTCTGGCAGGGCCGAGCGGCTCGCGTCTGTCGGCGGTGCCAGGTTCAGCCCGGGACGCGCGGCCACGATCAGCTGCCTGATCAGATCCTCGGTGACGTTGTAGTCGCCCTCGCCGAATTTGATGTGGCGCACCTCGCCGCTCGCGTCGATCAAATACTCCGCCGGCCAGTAACGGTTGCGGTAGTTCGTCCACGAGGAGTAGCCGTTGTCCAAGGCGATCGGGTACGTGATGCTCAGGTCGGCGGCGCCTTTGGCGACATTCCCGGGTACCTGTTCGAACGCATACTCCGGAGTATGGACCCCGATGACCTCGAACCCGTCGCCCTTGTAGGCGTTGTACCAGCTGACGACGTGCTGGATGGCCCGTTGGCAGTTGATGCAGGAGTACGCCCAAAAATCGATCAGCACGACCTTGCCACGCAGGGACGCGAGTGGGACCGGTTGGTTGCCGGGCGTGTTCAGCCAACCGGCAATGCCCTTGAGATCGGGTGCCGGGCCGCAGCTTTCGAGCTCCCGGCCACCGTCGCTGCAATTCGACAGCCGGGCGTTCTGGTCGTTGACGATGCCGCCGAGGTTGAGCTTCTCCCGGACGCCGCGGTCGGTGGCCAACCGTTGTTGTAGACCGCTGGTGTAGTCGGGAACGGCCCGTTGCAGAACCGCGGGAACGTTGAACACCAGTCCCACCGCGAGCACGATCATCACGATTCCGGCGGCGACCCGGATGTGCCGCTGCCGCCGTCGAAACGCTCCCACCCGCTGAGCGACTCGATTGCCCGCCAACGCGAAGACCAGCAACGGCAGTGCCGCACCCAGCGCGAAGGTGCTGGTCAGCACCACGGTGCGCAGGCCAAGGGGAGCCGTGGCGCCGGCCACCACAATCGCGGCGAGAATGGGCCCGGCGCACGGGACATACAACACGCCCAGCGCCAGGCCGAGACCGAACCCGCCGCTGCCGAACCCCAACTGTTTCTGTGGGATACGCGCAAACGGACGCTCCAGCAAGTGCTCGACCCGCGGGAAGATCAGGCCGAGACCGATGGCCATCAAGGCGACCAGAGCGACCCAGCGGATGGCGTCCTGCGGCAGGTGCACCAGCGACAGCAGTGTCGAGCCCGCCAACGTGACCGCGGTGAAGCTGAGCACCAGACCGCCGATGACCAGGTAGGGCCGCGCACTGCGCGACGTGCGCTCCGGCTTGACCGCAACGCCCGGGCCGGAAACCGATTGTGCGGCAACGTCATTGCCGCCGCCCTGGGCACCGGCGAAGAAGATGACCGGCAGCACCGGCAGGATGCACGGCGATACGCCGGTGAGGAGGCCTCCGACGAGGCCGATCAACGCAATGGTCAGCATGAAAGTCATTCGCCGCCAAGGGTGTCGCGGATTGGTGCTGCCGCAAAGGAAAACAGCCCGGCCGAAGCCGGGCTGTTCATCCCCGATTGGCAGGCAAGCTTACTGGCCTGGCGGCATCAGCACCGTGTCGATCATGTACACCGTCGCGTTGGCGGTGTGCACCCCTCCGCACACCAAGCCGGCGTTGTTGACCTTGAGGTCGTTGCCCTGACCGGTCACGGTCAGCTTGGCGCCCTGCAGGGTCGGGTGGTCACCGTCGACCTTCATGGGACTCTGCTGACCCGGCACCACGTGATACGTCAAGATGCTCTTCAGCAGCTGCGAATCCGTCTTGAGCTTGTCGATGGTGGCCGCCGGCAGCTTGTCGAAGGCGGCGTTGGTCGGCGCGAAGACCGTGTACTGGCCGTTGTTCAACGTGTCGACCAGGTTGACGTTCGGGTTCAGCTTGCCCGACAGCGCCGAGGTCAGGGGGGTCAGCATCGGATTGTTGGACGCGGCAGTGGCGACCGGGTCCTGAGCCATCCCGGCAACCGACCCGGGGCCGCTGGGGTTCTGCTTGGCGTAGTCGCCGCAGCCAGTCCCGATCAGATCCGCCGCCGGATCGGCCGCGGCCGACGTCGTCGCCGGACCCGCCATGCTGCTGGTGACCGTCGCCATGCTGCTGCTCGTCATCGGTCCCGACGCCGATTTGTTGTTCGAACACGCCGAGAAACCAGCTACCGCAATCGTTGCGAGGCCTGCCGCAGCGATCGTTCTGGCCCGAACATTGATCATCGCGTTTCCACTCCTTCTCCATGGACGGCCCGTAGCGCCGCCTTTCGACCGGACAGGAGTGATTCGGAGACGACGAGTGCGCGGACGGGTCCGGGTCGAGAACAGTCGTGAGCGGTTCAGCTCAGCGGCAGCGCAGCCAGTATCGTCCCGGTCGGCCGCGGCGACCCGGTACCGGGTTCGACGGTGAACGCCAAGGCCGTTGACGACCCGAGGTTGGTGAGCGTTGCGGTAGTCGACGGCGCCACGGCGGCCGTGCTCATCGTTCCCGCCGACGTCGGACCCTTGTCGCTCAGCAACCACATTTGGTAGACGGTCCCGGGCTTCGGCGGGGGGACGTTGTTCATCACCAGCACACCGGCGTTGCGGTCGTGGGAAAAGACAACCGTGGCAGTGCCACTGCCGAGCGGGCCAGAAACGGTGCGCACATCGGGGGCCGTCAACACCTGCTCGGCGACGGTCGACGGCGGGTGCGGTCGCATCAATACCCCGACGCCGAATGCGGCGGCGCCGACCACCACCGCTGCCGCCGCAGCCCCCAAAATGGCGGTGCGCCAACCGTATTTGCGCTCATCGCGAGAAGGTATCGCCCCCAGCGTCGCGGCCCGCAGGTGCGCCGGCGGTTCGACCGCCGTCGTCGCCGAGACGACCGCCATCGTCTCGCGGACGGCGCGGACCTCATCGTCGAAGGCCGCCGCCACCGACCGTGGCGCGGCCGCGACCCGCCGCTCGATATCGGCCCGCTCCTCCTCCGACACCGCATCCAACGCGTACGGCGTTGCGAGCTCGAGCAATTCGAATTCGTTCGGTTCCGTCATGGCACATCCAGGCAGTTACGCAAGGCGCGCAGCGCGTCGCGCATGCGCGACTTGATCGTCGACAGATTCGCGGCCAACCGCTCCGACACCTGGCTGTAGGTGAGTCCGTCGTAATAAGCCAACTGGATACACTCCCGCTGCGTGTCGGTCAACGCGCCCAGGCATTCGACTACGCGGCGTCGCTCGTCACCGGCGATCGCCGATTCGGCGACGACGTCACTGGCGGTGTCCGCGCTCGCCGCTGCGTAGCGGGACTCCCGCCTGCCGGACGCTTCCTCGGTCCGCACCCGGTCGACGGCCCGCCGGTGCGCGATGGTCAGCAGCCAGGATAGAGCGGAGCCCCTGCTGGAGTCGTAGTCCGGCGCCGTCCGCCATACGTCGCAGTAGACCTCCTGGGTGGTCTCCTCGCTGTAGCCGGAATCGCGCAGCACCCGCATCACCATTCCGTACACCCGACTCTTAGTGAGGTCGTAAACCGCGGCGAACGCGTCGCTGTCCCCGCGCGCGACCCTGTGCAGCAGCGCGTCCAGGTCCTTGCCGAGCGTGGGCGGTCCCGTCATCGATCGGTAGCCTAGCGCCAGGCGGGCCTCCGCAGGACGGAGTCCGCGGCCCTGCTGCCGCGACACGATGCCGACATCTGTCCACTCCCGTTATTCGTAGCCGCGGACCGGGTGGACGATTTCCTTGCGCCACTGTGAGAACGAACACCCTGCTAGATGAACTGGGCGAGCGTGGTGACGACAATCAGAGCCAGCACCGCGGTCCCGATGAAGTGGACCTGGCGGTGGGGCGTGATCCGCTCCGGTAACGGGCGCTGTCGCAGAGTGCGCTGGCGTTGCAGGGCGATCAGGAAGGTCCCCAGCGCGACGGCGCCGGCCAAAGCGGCGGGGATCAACCCCGTCGGACTGACGGAGCCGTGCAGGTTCCTGATCATCAGCAGGGCGCCGTTGGCCAGGAACGCGAACGACGTCCGCGTCCAGGCCAGCGTCGTCCGATCGGCCTGACTCCCGCGATCCGCCGGCGAGTCGCTCAACCGATGACTGCCTTGGCAATCACCAACGCCAGCGCGATGAGCCCGACCACGGTCAGGCCCACCGCCAGGTAGGTCGGTGAGGGTTGACGGGGTAAGGGGTCGCCGCGTCGCATGGCGCGGTCCGCCTGCTGCCAGCGCAGCAGTCCCATTCCGCTGGTGAGGACTGCCAGCGCCGCGAGCCCCACCCCGAGCACGCGGCGGGCTCCGGGGACCGTCAGCTCCGGTACCAGCTGCACGAGCGCGACCGCCGCGGCGAGCAGCCCCAGCGCGGTGCGCTGCCAGGCCAAGAAAGTCCGCTCATTGGCGAAGGTGAACCGGTAGTCGGGTTCGTGCTCGTCGGCGCGGTCGGCCACCTGGACATCGTAGATACATGCGCGTCCGGGGTTGCATGATTGCGCGTGTGGTTAAGGCTTTGTTGTTCGACGTGCAAGGTACGGCGACGGACTTTCATTCGACCGTTTGCGACGAGGCGCGGCGGATCAGCGCCGGGCGTCACCCGGGTGTCGACTGGCCCGACGTGGTGCGGCGTTGGCGCGCAGGCTACTTCGCGGCGTTGGAGGAGGCGCGGGCCCGCCACAGCGGATGGGTGCCGGTCCACTCCTTGTACCGCCGGGCGCTCGACGCCGTCCTGGACGAGCGCGGTATCGAATTCCCGGCCGCCGAAAGAGACGAGCTGACGCTGGCCTGGCGGCGGCTGAAGCCCTGGCCGGACGTGGTGCCCGGTCTGACGCGCCTGAGAGGCGAGTACACGCTGGCCACCCTGTCGAACGCGGACGTGTCGGCTGTCGTCGAGATTTCCAAGCGCGCGGGCTTGCCCTGGGACGCCGTCTTCGCCGCGGAGATGGCCGGGGTGTTCAAGCCCGACCCGGCGATCTATCGGATGGCCGCGACGTATCTGGGCCTGAGCCCCGACGAGATCATGATGGTGGCCAGCCACAAGTACGACCTGCGCGCCGCGGGTGCTCTGGGTTTCAAGACCGCGTTCGTCGCGCGCCCGCTGGAGTTCGGGGCCGACGGAGAAGCCGACGTGGCGTACTCCGACGAGTTCGACGTCAACGCGTCCGACTTCCTCGACCTCGCAGCGCAACTCGGCTGCTAGCGGCGCGCCGACCCGGACAGGGGTTGGCCGTTGGCGGACTGCAGCAGGCAGATGGCGGTGCTCGGCGTGGGGTCGGCGCCGGTGCGATCCTGATTCGAGTCGATGAGGTAGGTGATCGAAAACGGGCTGCCCTCAACGGGTCGGCCGGTATACGGCGCGAACCCGGCGGCGCAATCCCGATTCGCGACGCCGGCGACCGCGGTGTCGACGGCCATCGGGGCGCGCAGATACACCTCGGCCAAATGCGCCGTCGCGCAATCGACTACGGTGACCGTCACGCGGCTCAGGTCGGACGGGGGCAGGTCGGCCACACACTCGCCGGCCTGCAGGTCGATCCACTTCTCGGCGTGGGCGCCCTGCGGCGATGGGGCCGCGTTGGCCGTCGCGCAGAAACCCAGCATCGCCAGGGCGGTCAGGCCGCACACCGCGTAAAGGGCCCGCATGCAGTGCAGTTTAGGCACTCGGGAATGTCGGTGGCACGGTATTCGTCAGGGCCGGGTCCGGCTTCTCCGACGACATCGACAGGAACCCGCGCGCGCAGCGCGCGGCCAGCAGCCAGTTGGCCGGCTTCTTCATGTCCAGCCCGCCCAGGAGCTGTTTGATCATGGTCAGCGTGTCGAAGTAAATGCGTTCGCACACAAGCGTTTCGGTATCGTCGAACACGAAATAGGCGGTCATGCGGACCCGGAATCGGCTGCCGGTGGGCGGGACCTTGCCCAGGTAACCAAGGTGGGTGCCCATCAGCCAGAACTCGACGATCACCGCGTCGGCGCTGTGCCGCAGCGCGATGATCTCGTGGTCCTGGTCGGGAAACGCGGTCCGCGTGTAGGTGTAGTAGTCGCGCACCGCGACCTCGCCGTCGTGCACCAGCATCTGCGGGATCAGCTCGTAGCGCGGATGCGGGAAGGTCGACAGCACGTCGTCCCAGGCCTGGCGGACCTCGTCGTGGAAGTGGTCGAGTACCAGCTTCTGGCGCGCGGTCAGCACCTCCGCGGGCGGAAACGCGGGAATCGTCATGCTGTGACGATAAACCGCGCGAGCAGACGCAACCTCGCACAACCTAGCGTCGCACGATGCGATTTTGCGTCTGCTCGCGGAAAGGGGGGCGCTACCCCCGAGGCGGGGTCCAGGCGACCGGCAGGGCCTTGATGCCGTGGATGAATTGCGACAGCAGCCGCGCGGGTTCCTCGATCGCGACGATGTCGGGAATCTCGCGGCGCAATTCGTCGAACAAGACCCGGATCTCGCGGCGAGCGAGGTTGGCGCCCAGGCAGAAATGCGCCCCGCCGCCGCCGAAACCGAAGTGCGGGTTGGGGGTGCGCGCCAGGTCGAAAAGCCAGGGATTGGCGAACGTTGACTCGTCGCGGTTGGCCGAGTTGTACCACAGCACGGCCTTGTCGCCCTCCGCCATCTTGGTGCCGCTCAGCTTGAAGTCGCGGGTCAGGGTCCGCCGCATGTAGACCACCGGCGAGGCCCACCGCACGATCTCCTCGACCGCGGTGGGCGCCAGCCGGTCGAAGTTGGACCACCACTTGTCCCGCTCGTCGGGGTAGCGGGACAAAGCCAGCACGCCGTGGCTGATCGCGTTGCGCGTCGTCTCGTTGCCCGCCACCACCAGCAGGATGAAGAAGGACGCAATCTCCGCCGACGTTAGCCGTTCGCCGTCGACCTCGGCTTCGACCAGGCTGGTGGTCAGGTCGTCGTGGTGATTGACGCGGCGGTCTTCGGCGAGCTCGGTGGCGTACGCGCCGATGTCCATCGAGATCTTGAGGAATTCGTCGAAATCGGTCGTCAGGTCGGGGTCGCCGAACCCGAGAATCACGTTGGTCCAGTGGAAGATCCGCTGATGGTCGTCCTCGGGGATCCCCATCATGTCGCAGATGATCTGCAGCGGCAGCGGCCCGGCGAGCTCGGTGACCAGATCGGCTTCCCCGTTGGGGTGATTGGTGATCAGCGACGCGACCAGCCGGCGGGCCCGCTCGCGCACCGAGGCCTCGATGCGCGCCACCACCTTCGGGGTGAACGCCCGGCTGACGATCGAGCGCAGCCGTTGGTGTCGCGGATCGTCGAGCACGATCATCGAGCCGAAGTATTCGGCGATCTCCGGCGCGTTGTCGTTGACCGTGATGTTCGGGGTGCTGCTGAAGATCTCCGGATGACGGCTGGCGAAGTGAACGTCGTCGTGTTTGGTGAGTGACCAATACCCGTCGCCCGCCACGAATCCCTCCATCTCGATCGCGGGCCAGAACGAGATGGGGGCCTCGCGGCGCAGGGTGGCGAAGGCGCCGTCTCGGAAGTCGTCGTCGAGACCCCAGAAGTCCAGCGATTCCAGGTGGATGTGGGAGAGAGGGACCTCGGGCGGCGGCGCCCCGTTCGTCCGTGTCGCGATACCCGTCTTGAGACTCACCGAGGACCTCCTGCGGAGTGTGAACCGTTAGTGCGCACAGACGGTCCTGCCGCCGGCCGATTGCGCATCGGCGACCACGTTGCCGTCGAGCAGGATCCGGCAGCGGATCGGGCCCACCCCCTGCGCGCTGACCACGAACACCTGGCCCCCGAACGAGGTGAATTCCGTCGACCAGGGCAGCGGCGCATTCACCTGGTGCAGCTGGCCGGCGTCGGTCTGGTACGAGATGTACTGCGCGACGCCGGCACCGGTCACCTCGTAGCGTGCCTGGGGCATCTGGGGGATCGCGTGGGCCACGCCGCTGGCGTCGGCAAACCCGATACCAACGGCGAACAGCAGCGCGGGTGCGGCGAGATGCTTCGTCATGCTTTGCATCGTGTCATCACGCGCGGTGCAACGGAAGCTTTCCGCCCAGACGAAGCCGAGCCGCTCTAGTGTGAGTCGCACGGGGGCGGGTACGGGAAGGTGAGTATGTCGGAACACGGCTCAAAACGTGTGGTGGTCTGGGGCACCGGCTTCGTCGGCAAGATGGTGATCGCCGAGATCGTCAAGCATCCGCTGTTCGAGTTGGTGGGCGTCGGCGTCAGCAACCCCGACAAGGTCGGGCGCGACGTCGGCGACATCTGCGGCCTGCCCGAGCCGACGGGCATACTCGCCACCGACGACATCGACACCCTGATCAGGCTGAAGCCCGACGCGCTGGTGCACTATGGCCCCACGGCGATGCACGCCAAGGACAACATCGCGCTGATCACCCGCTTCCTGCGGGCCGGCATCGACGTGTGCTCGACGGCGATGACCCCGTGGGTGTGGCCGACGATGCACCTCAACCCGCCGAACTGGATCGCGCCCATCACCGAAGCCTGCGAGCTGGGGCAGTCGTCCTGCTTCACCACCGGCATCGACCCGGGCTTCGCCAACGACCTGTTCCCGATGACGCTGATGGGCCTGTGTTCGGAGGTGCGCCGGGTGCGCGCCTCCGAACTGCTCGACTACACCAACTACGAAGGCGATTACGAAGTCGAGATGGGCATCGGCCGCGAGCCCGAGTACAGCCCGCTGCTGGAAGACTCCAACATGTTGATCTTCGCGTGGGGCGCCACCGTCCCGATGATCGCCCACGCGGCCGGCATCATGCTCGACGAGATCACCACCACGTGGGACAAGTGGGTGACGCCCACCGAGCGCAACACCGTCAAGGGCGTCATCAAGCCCGGGCACGTCGCCGCTGTGCGGTTCACCATCAACGGAATCTACAAAGGCGACACCAGGATTCAGCTCGAACACGTCAACCGCATCGGCCTCGACGCCGCCCCCGACTGGCCCTCCGGCCACGACAACGACGTCTACCGGGTGGAGATCGAGGGCACGCCGAGCGTCTTCCAGGAAACCGCGTTCCGGTTCACCGACGGTTCGGGGCGCGACGCGGCGACGGCCGGGTGCCTGGCGACCGGGATGCGGGCCCTCAACGCCGTGCCGGCCGTCAACGACCTGCGGCCGGGCTGGGTCACGCCGCTCGACCTGCCGCTGATCGCCGGGGCGGGCAATATTCGCTGACCCTTCGCACAGCGGGCACCTAGGTGCCGCTAAGACGCGGTACAGGTTCCGGCGGCACAATAACGGCTAGCCGGGTTGCGAGTTGCTGAAGTTGGGGTTGGGACAGATGGCCAATGGAGCAGGGACCGCGCTGGGCTTGTCGATCGGGGCTACCAACCTGGCGGCGGTCGCCGCCGGCCAGGCCATCACCCGCAAACCGGTCCTGACGCTCTACCCGGAGCGCGCGCCGGAGGTCGGCATCCCCGCAGAAAACCCGCGGCTCAATCAGCCCGGCCTGGTGCTGACCGGGTTTGTGAATCGGGTCTCCGACCCGCGGGGCATCGTGGCGGCCGACGGCTCGGTGCACCGCAGCGAGGAATTGATTGCCGACGCGATGCGCGCGCTGGCCTATGCGGTCACCAACGGGCGGCCCCTGCCCGAGAGCGTCGCCGTCACCTATCCCGCCCACTGGGCATCCCCGGCGGTCGACGCCGTGGGCACCGCGCTGAGTTCGGTGGCCGAATGGTCCAACCGTGCGCGGCCCCTGCTGCTGATTCCCGACGCCGCGGCGACGCTGCTCGCCGTGCGAACCAACCCGGGCATACCGCGCAGCGGCACCGTGGCGGTGTGCGACTTCGGCGGCAGCGGCACCAACATCACGTTCATGCGCGCCGACGGCGACTACCAGGCACTGGCCCCGACCGTGCGCCTGCACGATTTCTCCGGCGACCTGATCGATCAGGCGCTGCTGAGCGCCGTCATCTCCAACATGCCGAGCACCGCTTCCTTCGACCCGTCTGGCACCGTGGCGATCGGCTCGCTGAGCCGGCTGCGGACCGCCTGCCGAATCGCCAAGGAAGAGCTGTCTTCGAACACGGCGACCACGCTGACGGACGGGCTGACGGGCGAAATCCGCGTCACCCGCGACGAGCTCGACGAGGCGATCCGCACACCGCTGGACAGGTTCGTGGCGGTGCTGGAAAGTGCGTTGGCGCGCAATGGGATCCAAGACTTGGTTGCCGTCGTCTCCGCCGGTGGCGGAGGGAACATCCCGGCGACCACCACCACCCTGTCGCAGTACTTCCGCGTCCCGGTCATCACCACGCCGCGCCCGCAGCTGACGGCGGCCACCGGTGCCGCACTGCGGGCGGCGCACGGGCCGGGCGAGACCTTGACGACGGCGTCGGCTTTGGCGCCCTCCGCGCCCGTCACGGCGACCGCGCAGGCGCCGGTGCGGGCCATTCCGGACATCCGCTCGGCGGAGGAGACCGCGACGGCCCGGGCGGCCCCGGCCGCGGGCGCCATGGCCGTGCGGGCCTGGTCGCAGACCGGCAACCAATCGCGGGTCACCAGCAACGACGCGCAAGGGGAGTCGGCGAGTCCGAAGCGCAAGCGCCGCATGTTTCGGCTGCCGGTGATGGCGGCCATCGTCGGCGCGGCGGCGGCGGTGCTTCTCGTGGGGACTGCCGTCATGATCGGCCTGCACTCGGCGAACAAATCGGCGACGACGCCGGTGACCAGCAGCCCGGTTCCCGCGCCGCCCGCCAACACCGCGACGGCCCAGCCGCCCCCACCCACCGAAGAGGCTCCGCCGCCGTCAACCACGGATACCAACCCACCCGCCAACACCGAGACGCCGTCGACCAGCGTCCCGTCAGCGAAACCGCAGCAGGCGCCGCCCCTCGCGGCCGCGCCTGTACGTCCGGCGATCCCACGGATCCCGGAGGCGCCGCTCATTCCGTCGGTTCCCGGTCTCAACGAACCCATCCCGGGGCTGGACCGGGTCAATCAGATCATTCAAGGGATCGGGGGCGACTTAGGCATTCGCGGCGTCCCCCAATTGCCTCAGCTCGGAACGACCCAATAGGTCAACGCTTTTCGCCCTTGTTCTCCGCGGTCGCGGCCTCTTTGAGTTGCTCGTTGAGGGCCTTGTCCTTCTCGATCTGGTCTTGCAAAGCCTGTTCGTCGCGGGAATCGTCGGCTTTCGTTTGCTCGTCGGAGCCGGCCCCGTCGGGCACTTCGTGCTTGGGATTGCCGTCCTCGTCCAACCATTCGTTGACCGCGGTGCCCGAAACGCTTCCGCCGGTGCCGGGCAGCACGATGGTGGGCTTTTCTTTGTAGGCCTCCATCATCTCGGCGGCCTTCTCTTTGTGCCCTTCGTCCGGCTCCGGCTTTTCCGTCAGCTTCTGATCGGTGTCGTGGTCAGCCGACTTATCGTCCTGCACGCTCATGCTCAAACCCCCTCGCAATCGCAGGTTGCGATCTTCAGAGGGTTACCCGTTGCGGTGTTGTGTCGAAACTCTCATCAGCGGGATCGTTCGCGCTTGACCAGCTCGACCAGTGCCAGCGGAATCCGCATCGGCTCTGGTGCGCTTGACAGCCGCGCCGCGACCGCCCGCTCCAGTTGGTCGACGAATTCCCCGGCCCGGGCGTCGTGGACGCCGCCGTCGAGCCCGCGCACCAGGGCGGGGAACAACGCCGCGCGGGCGAAGGCCGCCCACTGCGCCCCGAAGGCCTCGGCGTCGTGGTCCGCCTGGAATCGGACCCAGAATCGGTCCTCGGCGTTGAACATCTCGAGATGGTCGATCGACAGGCCCTCGAAGCGCCCGCTCGGCGCGAACGGGGCGCGAAAGTCCTTCTCGCCGCGGGCAAATGTGGGGATGGTCATGCGGCGCGCCTCATCCTGGCGCAGCAGGCCGTCGCGGACGTGCTCACGTAGCGCCGCGAGCATCGCGTCGAGCAGCGTCGGGAATCCGGACGTGCCGTCCTCGTCGAGGGCGATCGTCATCACCACCAGCCGACCATCGGGGGCCAGTTCGCGGCCGCGGAACGCCACGAAGTTGAGCCAGTCCAGGCCCGCCTGATGGGCGTATGCCGCGCGCGCCGCGTCGTCGTTGCTGTAGGTGATGTGCACGTGGTCGTGTATTTCGCCGGGCATCGTGCTCAGCCACTGCGTCGCCCACGATGACCAGCCGAGGTTGACCGTCGTGGACGGCACGATCTGGTCGTAGAACGAGCGGCCGATCGACGACGCGAAGGTCGCCGAGTCCAGGTGCAGGTAGCTCTCGGGGTCGTCGGACAAAGTGTGAAACAGCGCCGAGAAGTCGTTGTCCGGTATGTCGGTGTGCGCCACCAGGATTGCGTGGTCGTGACGGGTGCGGCGGCGCAGCACCGCAATCGCCGCCGACATCGGTTTGAGTGAATTGTGCCCGTTGGCGGCGCCATAGTCGGCGATGACGATGGGCTGCGGAGGCTTGGGCAGCGCTACCTGCTCGGCGGCCCGCTCGAACAACGCGATGGCCGGCGCCAACCCGGCGGCCTGCAGCCGCGACGACTGCGTGTAAGCGGGCTCCGGCCGAACGACAATGCTCGATTCGGGCATCCGGGGCTCAGGCCGCATGTCCCAACGATAGTCGTCAGCTCGGCTTCGGGTAGCTGACGCCCGTGAGTTGCTCGGAAAGCTCCCAAAGTCGTTGGCAGTCAGCCTCGTTGCGGGCGGGCTCGGGCACCTTGGCCAGCCGCACCCCGCCGCCGGCCAGCTCTTGGAACCCTCGGGGCCCGTAGAACGCGCCGCCTTGGGCGTGTGGCGCGGCGGCCGCGTACAGCGCCGGGAGGATTCCTTCGTCGATCTCCTGCCACAAAAACGGCGTGAAGCGCCAGGACGCCTTGTACAGCCGCTCCATCAACGCGGGCTTTTCACGGCCGTGCGAGGGTCCGGCGATCTGCAGGTTGGTCTTGGTCAGGCCGGGGTGTGCGGCGTTGGACATGACGCCCCAACCGCCCGCGCGGCTGCGCCGGTCGAGCTCGAGGGCGAACATCAGCACCGCCAACTTGGACTGGCCATACGCCGACATGGCCGCATAGGACTTCTCGAAATTCGGATCGTCGAAATGGATCTTGCCGCTTTGGCGGGCCGCCACGCTGCTCAGCGAGACGACGCGCGCACCCTGGGCGGCGCGCAGCAGCGGCAGCACGTGTCCGGTCAAGGCGAAGTGCCCGAGATGGTTACTGCCGAACTGCAATTCGAAACCGTCGGCCGTGGTGTCGCGCTCCGGCGGCGTCATAACGCCGGCGTTGTTGATCAGGATGTCGATCGGGCGCCCCTCGGCGTTGAGTTGTTCACCCAGCGCAGCGACCGCGGCCAGCGACGACAGGTCCAGCGACTTGATGGTCAGCTTGGCGTCGGGCACCGTCTTGCGGATTTCCTCGATCGCCTCCTCGCCCTTGGCGCGATTGCGAATCGCCATGACGACGTCGGCGCCCGCGGCCGCGAGGCGGCGGGCCAGGCCGAACCCCAGACCGCTGTTGGCGCCGGTGACGATTGCCAGCTTGCCCGACAGGTCAGGCACCGTGGCGACGAGATCGTTGGCCATGTGTATCACTCCTTCGGATCGGGCGGCATTCTGGTCAGCATGCCGCGACGCATTCCCGGTTGGCTAGTGGCGTTGGTCGTCGGTGCGCTCCCCGCACTGGCGTTTCCCGCGCCGTCGTGGTGGTGGCTGGCCTGGTTCGGCCTGGTCCCGTTTCTCTTGGTGGTGCGCGACGCGCCGACGCCGTGGGCCGCATCCGTGCGGGCCTGCTGCGGCGTCGGCGGGTTCGTGCTGACCACCCAGTACTGGCTGCTGGCCTACATCGGCCCGTTGCTGGTGGTGCTGGCCGCCGGCTTCGCTGCACTGTGGCTGCCGTGGGGGTGGTTGGCGCACCGATTGTTGTCGGCGCACGCCGGGATCGGGCGAACAGCGGCCGCCGTGGTGGTATTGCCCAGCGCGTGGGTGGCCGCCGAAGTGGTGCGGTCCTGGCCGGCGCTGGGCGGCTCGTGGGCGTCGCTGGGTGCGTCGCAATCCAGCCAGCCCGTCACGCTGGCCTCGGCGTCGCTGGGCGGGGTGTGGCTGACGAGTTTCCTTCTGGTTGCGGCCAATACCGCTCTGGTCGGCGTGATCGTGCACCGGGGGGTGGGCGCGCTGGTCGTTTTCGTGGTGTGCGCGGCGGTGGGCCCCGCCTGGTATCTGATGGGCCCGGCCCCGACCGACGGCCCGACGGTGCGCGTGGCACTGGTCCAGCCCGGCGATATTGCCGACTCCGCCGCCCGCCAAGCGGCCAGCGAGGCGCTGACCGCCACGCTCGACGGCCGGCGGCCGGACCTGGTGGTGTGGGGCGAAAGCAGCGTGGGGCAGGACCTCGACAACCACCCCGAGGTGCTGGCCCGGCTCGCCGAGCTGTCTCGGCGGGTGGGCGCCGACCTGCTCGTCAACGTCGACGCGCGCGCAGCGGGTGGGGGCATCTCCAAGTCGGCCGTGCTCATCGGACCGCGCGGATCGGTGGGCAGCTACCGCAAGACCCGGTTGGTGCCGTTCGGCGAATACGTCCCGCTGCGACCGCTTTTCGGCTGGATCACCCGCCACAGCAAGGCCGCCGCCGAGGACCGCCAGCCGGGAACGGGGCCGGTGGTGCTGCACGCGGGCACCCTTTCCATCGGCCCGTTGGTCAGCTACGAGACCATCTTCTCCGACCTGGCGCGGCGGGAGGCGCGGCTCGGCGCCGACCTACTGGTGTATCAGAGTTCCACCTCGTCGTTCCAGGGCAGTTGGGCGCAGCCGCAGCTGGCCGCCCAGGCCGCGGTGCGCGCCGTCGAGGCGGGCCGGCCAGCGGTGCATGCCGGATTGTCCGGCGACAGCGCGGCTTTCGATTCACGCGGGCGCCGGCTGGCATGGTGCCCGTCGGACTTCCGCGGTGCGGTCGTGGTCGACGTGCCGCTGGCATCGGTTGACACGCCGTACCAACGGCTCGGGGACTGGGTGCCGATGGCGGCGTTCGCCATCCTGGGCGGGTTTGGTGGGTTTGCTCTTTTGCTGTGGCACCGCACGGCTCGCGGTGCCAGACTGCCTGGATGAGCAGCAGACGGCTCGCCAAGATTTCGCTGGCCGCTGCCATCGCGATGATGGTCGTATCGGTGGGCGGCTTCGTCGCCGCCCTGGTGCTCAACGCGTTCTTTCTGGACAAATACAACGCCTACGGCGAGGTGCCGGTCCCCGGCTCGGGCAGCCTCTACCTGCCCGCCGGTGATGTCACCGTCAGCCTGCACACCGTCGTCATCAGCGGCCCGGATCGCGGACTGCCGGTGCCGCCGCTGGGGGTCACGATCGCGCCGCCAGAAGGCGTCGCGCAGCCCGTGGTGACCGAAAGCATCGGGACCACGACGACGGTGAACAACGACGCGCACGTGCGGGTGTGGGTGGCTCGTATTGCCTCGAGCGGCACTTACAACATCATTACCGACGGGCAGGTCAACGGATATATCGATCCGCGACTGGCCTTCGGGCACAAGAGTTCCGCGGGCTTCTGGGTGTGGCTGTTCGTCGCCACCTTCGTGGTGGGGCTCGTCGGTTCGGTGCTGTCGGGCTGGTGGCTGGGGCGCACCCGCCGCAGGGCGGTGGTGGCGGCGAATCCCTACTACCAGGCGCCCGTCGTTTCTGCGGCGCACGAACCGAGCGACGAGGGTGTCCGCCTGGAGCGGCTCAAAACACTTGGTGCGCTACGCGATTCCGGAGCGCTGACTCAGCGGGAGTTCGAGGACGAAAAGCGCCGGGTCCTCGAGGGGCATTAGCGCCCGTTTTGGACCAATTGACGACTTTCGAATCCGATATCACCGGTGATATCGGATTCAGCGGTCGCATGGTGGTCGGCAAACCGGTACTCATGTGACCGATGTGACTCGGCAAGGCACTCGAACCTCAGTGTCCGCGGGCCACCCACTCCTCGTAGTGCACGATCTCGTCGCCGATGGTGGTGCTGTCGCCATGGCCGGTGTGCACCACCGTCTCGCCGGGCAGCTTGCCCAGCCGCTCGGAGATGGACTGCAGGATCGTCGGGAAATCCGAATACGAGCGTCCGGTCGCGCCCGGGCCGCCGGAGAACAGGGTGTCGCCGCTGAACACGACGCCCAGGTCATGGGAGTACCAACACACCGATCCGGGGGAGTGGCCCGGGGTGTGCAGTGCCCGCAGCTCCGTCCCTCCCACGCTCAGCGTCTCGCCGTCGGAAATGGAGCGAAAGTCACTGTCGGGGTGGGTCATTCGCCATAGCACCTCGTCGGCCGGATGCAGCAGCACCGGCGCGTCGAGCGTCTTGCCGAGTTCCGGCGCGACGGTCACGTGGTCGTTGTGACCGTGCGTGCACACCACCGCCACTACATGGCGGCCACCCACGGCCTCGACGATCGGGGCCGCGTCGTGGGCGGCGTCGAACACCACGACATTGGAGTTGTCGCCGATCAGCCAGATGTTGTTGTCGACTTCCCAACTGCCGCCGTCGAGTTCGAAGGTGCCGTGGGTCACCACCCGATCGATGGTCACCATCAGAGCACCACCACCGAACGCAACACCTTGCCCCCGTGCATCTTATGAAAAGCCTCCTCGACATCGTTTAACCCGATGCGCTCGGAAACAAACTGCTCCAGGGGCAGCCGGCCCTGCAGGTACAGGTCGATCAAAGTGGGGAAGTCACGTTCGGGCAGGCAATCGCCGTACCACGACGACTTCAGCGCCCCGCCGTGGCTGAAGAAGTCGATCAGCGGCATGTCGAGCTTCATGTCGGGCGTTGGAACCCCCACCAGCACAACGGTTCCCGCGAGGTCGCGGGCATAGAAGGCCTGCTTCCAGGTTTCGGGCCGGCCGACGGCGTCGATCGCCACGTTGACCCCGAACCCGTCGGTGAGGTCCTGGATCGCCTCGACGACATCGGCCTGGCGGGCGTTGATGGTGTGGGTGGCGCCGAACTTGCGGGCCCAGTCCAGTTTGGTGTCGTCGGTGTCCACCGCGATGATCCGCCTGGCCCCGACCAGCGCGGCACCGGCGATCGCGGCATCGCCGACGCCGCCACAGCCGATCACCGCGACCGTGTCGTCGCGGGTGACGCCGCCGGTGTTGATCGCCGCGCCGATGCCGGCCATCAGCCCGCAGCCGAGCAGGCCCGCGACGGCCGGGTCGGCGGCGGGATCGACCTTGGTGCACTGACCGGCGTGCACCAGCGTCTTGTCGGCGAACGCCCCGATGCCCAGCGCGGGCGTCAGTTCCGTGCCGTCGGTCAGCGTCATCTTTTGCGCCGCGTTGAAGGTGTCGAAACATAGGTGCGGGCGGCCGCGCTTGCAGGCCCGGCACTGGCCGCAGACGGCCCGCCAGTTCAGGATCACGAAGTCGCCCGGCTCGACCACGGTCACGCCGGGGCCGACCGCCTCGACCCGCCCGGCTGCCTCGTGGCCGAGCAGGAAGGGGTATTCGTCGTTGATGCCGCCCTCCCGGTAGGTCAGGTCGGTGTGGCACACCCCGCAGGCGATGACGTCGATCAGGGCCTCGCCGGGCCCGGGGTCCGGGACGACGATGTCGACGAGTTCGACGGGTTCGCCCTTCTTTCGTGAAATCACGCCGCGCACTGTCTGACTCATGGCCACCAACCTACTGGCGACCGCCATACACTTCGCATCCGCCCGTCCACCCATGCGCCGGGTGTAGCGTCGCAGGGCGTGACGGCATCATCCGGGACCGCCTCCGAAACATCCGAGGAATTCAGCGAACGAATCGCCGCGGCCATCGACGGCGCCAGCCTGACGCTGCTGCTGAGCATCGGGCACCAGACCGGCCTGCTCGACACGATGGCCGGCCTGGCGCCGGCCACCAGCGCGCAGATCGCCGAAGCGGCCGGCCTCAACGAGCGCTACGTGCGGGAGTGGTTGGCCGGCATGACGACCGCGCGCGTCGTGGACTACGACGCCGACGCCGCCACCTACTCGCTGCCCGCGCACCGCGCCGGCGTGCTGACCCGTGCGGCCGGCCCCGACAACCTGGCCCTGGTGACCCTGTTCGTCCCGCTGCTCGCCGAAGTCGAACAGAAAATCATCGGCTGCTTCCGCGACGGCGGCGGGCTGCACTACAGCGAGTTCCCCCGCTTCCACGCGCTGATGGCCGAGCAGAGCGGTGTGGTGTACGACAACGCGCTCGTCGACACTGTGCTGCCACTGGTCGACGGCCTCGTCGAACGCCTGCGCTCCGGGGCCGACGTGGCGGACTTCGGCTGCGGCAGCGGCCACGCGATCAACGTGATGGCACGGGCGTTCCCGGCCAGCCAGTTCACCGGCATCGACTTCTCCGACGAGGCGATCGCCGTCGGCGCCCGCGAGGCGGCCGACCTCGGCCTGGCGAACGCGACCTTCGAAAGCCACAACCTGGCGCAGCTGGACAAGTCGGACGCCTACGACGTCATCACGGTGTTCGATGCCATCCACGACCAGGCCCAGCCGGCCCGGGTGCTGGAGAACATCCACCGCGCCCTGCGGCCCGGCGGCGTCCTGCTGATGGCCGACATCAAGGCATCGAGCCGGCTCGAGGACAACGTCGGCATTCCGATGAGCACCTACCTGTACACCACCTCGCTGATGCACTGCATGACGGTGTCGCTGGCGCTGGACGGCGCCGGGCTGGGCACCGCCTGGGGGACACAGCTGGCCACCGCGATGCTGGCCGACGCCGGGTTCGGCGACGTGCGGGTGGCGGAGATCGAGTCCGACCCGATCAACAACTACTACATCGCCTGGAAGTGATGGGGGCCCTCGACGCTCTAGCCGACTGGCCGGTCGAGGCCGCCGCCGCGGCGGTGATCGGACCCGACGGGGTGCTGACCAGCCACGGCGACACCAAGCGGGTGTTCGAGCTGGCATCGGTGACCAAGCCGCTGGTGGCCCGGGCCGTGCACGTCGCCGTCGAAGAGGGCGTCGTCGACCTGGAAACCGCCGCCGGACCGCCCGGAGCCACCATCCGGCACCTGCTGGCGCACGCGTCAGGCCTGGCCCTGCACAACGATCACGTGCTGGCCGCCCCCGCAACGCGGCGCATCTACTCCAACCACGGCTTCACCGTGCTGGCCCAGACCGTGGAGCGCGAATCGGGGATCGAATTCGGCCGCTACCTGGCCGAGGCGGTCTGCCAGCCCCTGGGCATGGCGGCCACCCGGCTGGACGGCGGCGCGCCGGCCGCCGGGTTCGGGGCGACGTCCACGGTGGCTGACCTGGCGGTATTCGCCGGGGACCTGCTGCGCCCGGCGACGGTCTCGGCCCAACTGCACACCGAGGCCACGACGGTGCAATTTCCCGGCCTGGACGGCGTGTTGCCGGGCTACGGCGTCCAGCGGCCCAACGACTGGGGGCTGGGTTTCGAGATCAGGGACGCGAAATCGCCGCACTGGACCGGCGCCCGCAACTCGCCGCGAACCTACGGCCATTTCGGCCAGGCAGGTGGTTTCATCTGGGCAGATCCCGAACGGGACCTTGCGCTGGTAGCCCTCACCAACCGCGATTTCGGGGAGTGGGCGCTGCAGCCGTGGCCGGCGATTTCCGACGCCGTGATAGCCGAATACAGCTGAAGGGAAATGCACACTAGCGCAACACGGGTATCACAGGGCACAATAGACACGCACGACACACAAAAAGTTAGACATCCTGCTTGCCAGGTCCCGCCAGGTCGTTGGGGAAGACGTCCCTCGCGGAACCGAAGGAGCAGGATATGCGTGCGTCGAATCAATTCGCCGACGTGACGACTGGCGTGGTGTACGTGCATGCCTCGCCGGCGGCGGTATGCCCGCATGTCGAGTGGGCGTTGTCGTCGACCCTTGGGTCGAAGGCCAACCTCACATGGACGCCGCAGCCGGCCATGCCCGGACAGCTGCGCGCGGTCACCAACTGGGTCGGGCCCGTGGGCACCGGCGCCCGGCTGGCCAACGCCCTGCGCTCTTGGTCGGTGCTGCGGTTCGAGGTCACCGAGGACCCCAGCCCCGGAGTCGACGGCCATCGGTTCAGCCACACCCCGCAGCTCGGCCTGTGGAGCGGCGCGATGAGCGCCAACGGCGACGTCATGGTCGGGGAAATGCGGCTGCGGGCGCTGATGGTGCACGGCGCCGACACCCTGGCCGCCGAGCTGGACACGGTCCTGGGAACGGCGTGGGACGACGCCCTCGAGGCGTACCGCGACGGCGGCGAGGTCGGCGAGGTGAGCTGGCTCAACCGGGGCGTCGGCTAGGCGCGTCGGCTATCGCACGGCCGCAACCCCACCGCCGTGTCCGCCTCTGGAGAGCAATGGGCGACGTCCAAATTTGATATCGCCCGCGATATCAAATTCGAAGAGCCGCTAATGGTCTTCAGCCCCGGCGCAGGATCCGGAGCGCGCGCGGAACCGCGGTGATCTCGGCGGGTAGCGCGCAGGCGAAGTCGCCGTCGGCGTAGACGTTGATACCGGGGCACTCGACGTGGACCGTTTGGGCGCGCGTCGTGCTCACGTCGTCGAGGTTGATGTGGGTGCCTTTCATCACGGTGGGGAACAGGCGGACCAGCTTCGTCCGCGACGCCGAGTGCACCATGGTGATGTCGAGTAGGCCGTCGGTGTGATCGGCATGGGGACAGATCAGCATGCCCCCGCCATAGCTGCGGGTGTTGCCGAAGGCCGCCAGCGTGATGTCGGCATCGATCTCTCGGGTCCCGTCCAGCACCATGCGAAACGGCAAGAGCCGCAGCTGCGATAGCTCGGCGAGCATCGCGAGGTAGTACCGCAGCCGCCCGTGCGGCCAGCTCATCCGGTTGGCCCGGTCGGTGACCAGGGAGTCGAATCCGGTGGCGGCCACCGTGCCGAACCACTTGGAAGCCCCGTCGCTGTCGCGTATCCGGCCCAGATCGATGGTTTCCGCAAAGCCGTCGACGATGATGTCCGCCGCGGCTTCCGGATCCTTTGTGGGGAGCCCGAATTCGCGGGCGTGGTCGTTACCAGTCCCCGCCGCCACGATGCCCAGCGGAACATCGGTGCCCGCGAGCACTTGCAGCGCGTTGGAGACGACGCCGTCACCGCCCGTCACCATCACCGCGTCGGCACCCTTCTCGAGCGCCGCGCTCACCAGGTATCGCGCGTCTTGCGCGTCGTCGCCGATGATTTCGACGACCTCCACTCCGCGGTGGTGCAGCCGCGCGATCGCGAGCTGTGCCGCCCGGATCGCCGCGCCGTGCCCCGACACGGGGTTGGTCAGCGCGATCACCTTCTGAATCTCGCACCGAGTCATGGAATCAGCTTGCCGGGGTTGAGGATTCCGCCGGGGTCCAGGGTCGCCTTGACCGCGCGCAGGACTTGCACCCCCAGCTCGCCCACCTCGTCCCGCATCCAGGGCCGGTGGTCGGCCCCGACCGCATGGTGGTGGGTGACGGTTCCGCCGGTGGCCATGATCGCGTCACACGCGGCCTTCTTCGCGGCCTTCCATTGTTCGAGCGGGTTGCCGCGCTGCCCGGCGACGACGGTGAAGTACAACGACGCGCCGGTGGGGTAGACGTGCGAGATGTGGCACATCACCAGCGCCGGTGTGCCGGTCTCGGCCAACGCATCGGTAAGCGCTTGCGTCACAGCGGCTTTGAGCGCCGGAATGTTGGACCAGTCGGTGGCGGTCTCGAGCGTCTCGCAGAGCGCGCCCGCGGACAGCAGCGAGTCGCGCAGATACGGCGCGCCGTACCGGCCACGCTCCCAGGCCCGCGCCGGCGCTTCGCCCAGCGACGTTGCGCCCCGCGCCGCCAGCAGAGCGCTGGTTTCGGCATGCCGGCTCTCGACGTGCTCCTTGGTGCCTTCGAACACGGTGATGCCCAGGCAGCCGCCGGTGATCTGGCTTTCGCCGATGGCCTCGGTGGTTGCCAGGTTGACCCCGGTCTCGGCCTCGTCGGAGAGCCGGATGACGGTGGGGCCGGTGGCAGTTTGGGTGACGGCGCGCAGGGCCGCGGCCCCGGTCTCGAAGTCGGGGAAGGACCAGGCTTCGTAGCGGACGGCTTCCGGGGACCGGTGCACGCGCAGCCGCACCCGGGTGATGACTCCGAAGGCGCCCTCGGAGCCGATCATCAGCTGGCGCAGGTCGGGGCCCGCGGCGGACTCAGGTGCGCGGCCCAGATCCATGGTGCCCACCGGGGTGACCGCGCGCAGTCCGCGGACCATGTCGTTGAACCGGCCGTAGCCGGCCGAGTCCTGTCCGGACGAGCGGGTCGCGGCGAAGCCGCCGATGGTCGCGTATTCGAAGCTCTGCGGAAAATGTCCGAGTGAAAATCCTTGGGCGCCAAGCAAACGCTCCGCGTCCGGCCCGGTGACGCCGGCCCCGAACTCGGCTTGGCCGGACACTTCGTCGAGCGAGATCAGTTGGTCGAAGCGGCGCAGATCGAGGGACACCACGGCGTCGAACTCGCCGCGGATGGGATCCAAACCGCCGACCACGCTGGTTCCGCCGCCGAACGGAACGACGGCGATGCGGTGCTCGGAGCAATAGCGCAGGACCGCGGCGACGGCCTCGTCATCGCCGGGCAGCAGGACGGCGTCGGGTGCGTCCTGCACCCCCGAGTCTTTGCGGCGGAGCAGGTCGATCGTGGACTTGCCGCCGGCGTGCAGCAAGCGATCCCGGTCGTCAGTGCGGCAGTACGCCGCGCCGACGATCTCGGCCAGCGCCTCGCGGTCCGCCTCCGACAATGCCGACGGGCGCAGGCGCACCTGATCGGGTTCGAGTTCGGCCGCGGCGGAATCCTCTACGCCCACGGCCTGTTTCAGCAGCGCCCGGATCCCCTCGGAGAGCGGCTTGGCCGCGGCGGGATCACCCCACGCGTTCCATTTCATCGGGGGGAGGAGGTCCTCGGGTTGCGTCATGCGTTACAGTATTACACATGCTGTCAATCAGTAACGCACGCGCTCAGGTGGACACGGGGGAGCGCATCCTCGCGGCAGCAGCCAGCTGTGTGGTCGATTTCGGGGTGGATCGCGTGACCCTGGCCGAAATCGCGCGACGGGCCGGCGTCAGCAGGCCCACGGTGTACCGGCGCTGGCCGGACACGCAATCGATCGTGGCGGCGCTGCTGACCCGACACGTCACCGAGGTGATGCGCGACGCGCCGCTGCTCGGTGATGACCGGGAATCGCTTGTGCAACAAATAGTTACGGTGGCCAACCTGCTGCGCCGGGACCGGCTCGTCATGTCGGTGCTGCACTCGGAGCTCGCGCCGATCTACATCACCGAACGCCTCGGCACCAGCCAGCACATGCTGATCGACGCCCTGGCCGCCCGGCTGCGAGCGGCCCAGCGCAACGGCAGCGTCCGCGCCGGCGACCCCGTCCAGATGGCGACCATGGTGTTGCTGATCGCCCAGTCGACGATTCAGTCGGCGCAGATCGTCGAACCGATCCTCGATGCCGACACGCTGGCCGGCGAACTCGCCTACTCGCTGAACGGATACCTGTCGTGATACCCGACCCCACCGCGCTGAACGCCGCCCGCCGCACGGCCGACCTGACGGCGCTCGCCGAGGGCGAGCCGTTGGACGTCCTCGTGATCGGCGGCGGCATCACCGGCGCCGGTATCGCCCTGGATGCGGCGTCGCGAGGGCTGCGGGTGGCGCTGGTGGAAAAGCACGACCTGGCCTTCGGCACCAGCCGCTGGAGTTCCAAACTGGTCCACGGTGGTCTGCGCTACCTGGCGAGCGGCAACGTGGGCATCGCGCGGCGCAGCGCCGTCGAACGCGGAATCCTGATGACCCGCAACGCCCCCCATCTCGTCCATGCGATGCCGCAACTGGTTCCGCTGCTTCCGTCCATGGGCCGGGGCAAACGCGCACTGGTGCGCGCCGGGTTCCTGGCCGGCGATGCGTTGCGCATGCTTGCGGGCACGCCGTCATCGACCTTGCCTCGGTCGCGCCGAATCGGGCCCGAGCGCGTCGTGCAGATGGCGCCCACCGTTCGGCGTGACGGCCTGGACGGGGGCCTGCTGGCCTACGACGGGCAGTTGATCGACGACGCCCGACTGGTCACCGCGGTCGCGCGCACCGCGGCGCAGCACGGCGCCCGGATCCTGACCTACGTGGCGGCGTCGCAGGCCACCGGCACCTCGGTGCGGTTGACCGACCGGCGCACGGGGGAGTCGTTCGACGTTTCGGCCGGTGCGGTCATCAACGCGGCCGGGGTGTGGGCGGCCGAGATCGACGGCCTGTTGCGGCTGCGGCCCAGCCGCGGCACCCATCTGGTGTTCGACTCCGGCGCGTTCGGCAATCCCACTGCGGCGCTGACGATTCCGATTCCGGGTGAGCTCAATCGGTTCGTGTTCGCCATGCCCGAGCAGCTGGGGCGGGTCTACCTGGGGCTGACCGACGAAGCCGCTCCCGGACCGATCCCGGACGTGCCCACCCCGTCTGCGGACGAGATCGCGTTCCTATTGGACACGGTCAACACCGCCCTGGGGGTCGCGCTCGGCCCGGCCGACGTCATCGGCGCCTACGCGGGACTACGGCCGCTGATCGACACCGGCGAGGGTCGCACCGCCGACGTCTCCCGCGAACACGCCGTGGTGGAGTCGGCGTCCGGGATCGTCAGCGTGATCGGCGGCAAGCTGACCGAATACCGCTACATGGCGCAAGACGTGCTGGATCGCGCCATCAGACTGCGGCACCTGCGTGCCGCGAAGTGCCAGACCCACGACCTGCCACTGATCGGGGCGCCCGCCAACCCCGGGGCGGCCGGCGCGGGTCCGGTCGCCGGGTTGCCGGTATCGCTGGTGCAGCGGTACGGGGCCGAGGCGGCCAAGGTCGTCGCCACCGCCACCTGCAAGCGCCCGACCGAGCCGGTCGCCGACGGCATCGACGTCACCCGGGCGGAGTTCGAGTACGCGATCACCCACGAGGGCGCGCTCGAAGTCTCCGACATCCTGGACCGGCGGACCCGCATCGGGTTGGTGGAGTCCGATCGCGCGCGGGTGGTGGCGGTGGCGGAGGAGTTCGTGTCGCGGTTCGGCTAGGGCGCCAGGCCGGCCTGCGCCTCGTCGTACGCGATGTTCATCGCCACCGCAGGGAGAGTCACGACCTCATCTTCCACCGCAGCGCCTTCTCTATGACTGTGACTGTAAATCGCTAATGACAGTAACTATCATTTAGTCTATGACGGCCACACGCGTTCCCGTACTCATCGTCGGCGCCGGCGCCGGCGGCCTCGCCACCTCCGCGCTGCTCGCCAAGCACGGGGTGCATTCGCTGCTGGTGGAGAAGCGGCGCGAGGTCTTCATCTATCCGAAAGCGCGCAATCTGAGCTTCCGCAGCTTGGAGATCCTGCGCGGGCTTGGTCTCAGCGATGAAGTACATGCGGTCGCCGACCATGTTTCGGCCATGCTGCTCAAGCCGGCGCTCAACTGCGCCGAGGAACAACTGGCCATCGACGTCAACGCAATCTTCGCGGGCCTTGACCAACTCAGCCCCGAGCCCGCAGCACAATACTGCCCGCAGAGCAGGCTCGAGCCCATCCTGCTCGCCGAAACGCGCCGACGGGGCAGCGAGGTGCGTTACGGGACGGAACTTTCGTCGCTCGAGCAGGACGGGGCGGGCGTCACCGCGGTGGTGCGCGACCGGGACACCGGGAAATCCGAGACCGTCCGTGCCGACTACCTGGTCGGCGCCGACGGCGTGCACAGCCCGATCCGAAACTGGTTGGACATCACCACCTCTGGTTATGGCGCGCTACCGATCTTCGTCGTCTTCATCTACTTCCGGGCGCCCTGGGCGAAGTTCGTCTCGCACCTGGCCGACGGCGATGCCGTGCAAGTCAAGAACGCTGACGTGGATGGCATCTTTCTGGTGGTCGAAGGCGAACTGGGGATGTTCATCACCATGTATTTCCCCGGCAAGGGCGAGTCGGCGGACCAGTTCACACCGCAACGGTGCCGCGAGGTGCTCACCAGCGCGATCGGCGAGCGGATCGACATCGACATCATCGAGGTTGCGGCCTGGCAGCCCTACGAGCAAGTGGCCAATCGATTCCGTTGTGGGCGAGCCTTTCTCGTCGGCGATTCGGCGCACACCATGCCGCCATTCAAGGCGGGGGGAGCCAACACCGCAATCCAGAGTGCGCACAATCTGGCCTGGAAGCTGGCCGCCGTTTTGGACGGGACCGCCGAACCGGCGCTGCTGGATACCTACCACGCCGAACGACACCCGGTGGGGCGGTTCGCGGCCCGGCAGTCGCTGACCGGCCCGACGCTTGCCGTGCTTCCGTTGAGCGAGGACCGCCCGCAATTGCCGGCCGACGAAGAGTGCTCGATGTTCGAACTGCTCATCGGATATCGCTACCGCTCGGCGGCCGTGGTGACCGACGAGCCCGCGACGGATCCGGGCGCGGTGCAGCTCGTGGGGGAGTTACGTGGTCAACCCGGCACCCGCGTTCCGCACGTGTGGGTGCGCGACGGTGTGTCGACGCTCGACCTGCTGGGCCCGGGATTCACCGTGCTCACCGGGGACGAGCGATGGTGTGCCGCCGCGCGTTCGGCGTCGGTGGCCGCGCACCGCATCCATAGCGACGAGTGGGCGGCAGTCACCGGACTCGCTCCCGAAGGCGCGCTGTTGGTCCGGCCGGACGATTTCGTCGGGTGGCGCGCCGACGTCCTTCCTGATGACCCGGAAGCCGCACTGCGCCGGGCGCTTTCGGCAACTCTCGGCCGCTGATTGCCGCGAGCAGACAGAAAATCGCACTGCCGAAGCGCCTGTGGTGCGATTGTGTGTCTGCTCGGCAGCGTTAGCCGGCCAACCGCGGGCGGTTCAGGTGCGTCGCGATACGGTCGGCGAGGCGGTCGGGTTCTCGTCGAACGTCATCGACGACGATAGGGACGATCGTCCACCCGAGCTCCTGGATCTTGGCCCACCGCGTTTTGTCGCGGAGCATTTCTTCGCGGCCCACATGCCACTCGATGCTCTCGTATTCTGCTGCCAAACGCATTTCCGGCCATGCGAAGTCGACCCGCCACAGCTCACCATCGCGTCCGACGATCGGATGCTGGAGCTCGGGAATCGGTAGTCCTCGGTCGATCATGACGAGCCGAGCCTCGCTTTCCATGGCTGATTCCGCACGGCCATCCGCGAAGGGCAGCAGTGCGCGCACCCCAACAATGCCTCGACGCCCTCGCTGCTCCGCGATGGCCCTACCAATCTCATTACGAGTGCACCGCATCGAGCGCAATGCCGCGTCAAGCGTCGCCAGTGCTCGCGGCCGGCGCAGTTGCCTTGCGACCTCCACCGCGGTCCATTCCGGTGCCGTCGCGAGACGACCCGTGATTCGTTGGAGCCGGGCACCGGTGCGTTGGTGAACCATCAAACCGACCGTAGGACGCATGCGTACACCAGGATCGAGCACGTGAATAGCGGTGGTGCTCTCCGTGTCGAACCCATACAAAGCCGCGGCGGTACCCAGGCAGGCCACCGCATGCTGATCCATGAAGACATCCAGTGCGGCCAAGCGCCCCAGGAGATTTGGCTGTGCGGCGCCGTAAACTCCATGCCACACGCGGACAAGCCCACCGCTTCGGACTTGAACGTCGAGCTGCTGACGAGTCATGACAGTCAGCAGTTGTGTGGTTGTCGCGAACCCGCCGGCTTCGTGCAAAAGCTTTAGCGCATCGGTGTGCACCGCGAAATCATGAGGGGATCGGATTCAAATCGACCAGTCACCCTGGGGATTAACCCACTGAGCAGACACAAAATCGCGCGGCGCGGGTACCGCGCGTGCGATTTTGTGTCTGCTCGCGCTAGAAATTACAGCGGGATGTTCTTGTGGCGACCGCGGCGAGCCGGCGCCTGGGCCAGCGCCTCGGTGAGCTTGCTACGGGTATGCGACGGGTCGATCTTCTCGTCGACCACGCCGATCTCGATGGCGCTGTCCACTCCACCGGCGATCTTCTCGTGCTCGGCGGCCAGCTCGTCGTGCAGCGCATCGCGCTCGTGATCGGCCGCGGCGGCCAGCTTCTTCTTGTGCAGAATGCCGACGGCGGCCTTCGCGCCCATCACCGCCACCTCGGCGTCCGGCCAGGCGTACACCTTGGTCGCGTTGAGCGACCGGGAGTTCATCGCAATGTAGGCCCCGCCGTAGGTCTTCCGGGTGACCAGCGTGACGCGCGGAACCGTGCACTCGCCGAACGCGTGCAGCAGCTTCGCGCCGCGGCGCACCACGCCGCCCCACTCCTGGTCGACGCCGGGCAGGTAGCCGGGCACGTCGACGACCACCACCAGCGGGATGCCGAACGCGTCGCAGAGGCGCACGAAACGTGCTGCCTTCTCGGCGCTTTCGGAGTTGAGGCAGCCACCCAGGCGCAACGGGTTGTTCGCCAGGACGCCGATCGTGCGACCGGACAGGCGGCCCAGGCCGATCACCATCGACGGCGCCCAGTTGGCCTGGAACTCGTCGAACGGGGTCTCGTCGTCCAGGATCGCGGTGACGATCGGGCGCACGTCGTAGGCCCGCCGCGCCGATTCCGGCAGCAGCGCGTGGATGTCGGTGTCACCGGCCTCGGCTTTGTTGCGGTCGAAATGCCCCTGCTGGCAGAACAACCCGACCAGGCGGCGGCCACGCTCGTAGGCGTCGAGCTCGTCGTCGGCGACGATGTGGCACACGCCGGACTTCTTGTGGTGGGTCTCCGGGCCGCCGAGGGACGCCATGTCCACGTCCTCGCCGGTGACGCTGCGCACGACGTCGGGCCCGGTGACGAACACCCGGCTCTCCGGCGCCATCACGATGACGTCGGTCAGCGCTGGGCCGTAGGCGGCGCCGCCGGCGGCGAAACCGACGACCACCGAGATCTGCGGGACGTATCCGGACGCGCGAATCATCGCCTCGAACACCGTCCCGACCGCGTGCAACGCCTTCACGCCTTCGGCCAGACGCGCGCCGCCGGAGTGCCAGATCCCCACGATCGGGCTCTGCTCCTCGATGGCGGTGTCGTAGGCGTTGACGATGTGCGCACAGCCCTCGACACCCATGGCGCCGCCCATCACGGTTCCGTCGGTGCAGAAGGCGATGGTGCGCATACCATTCACGGTGCCCGACGCAGAAAGCACACCCGAGCGGTCACGCTCGTGCAGCAGCTCGACGCTGCCCTCGTCGAAGAAGTTGCTCAGACGCAGCAACGGGTCCCTTGGGTCGAGCGACTCGCCGACCGACGCGGGGGCCATGATTGTCATCGCAGGTCTCCTGTTTCCGGGTGTGCTCTCTGGTGAGAGAGCGGGGGTCAGTACCGCCCGAAGGCGATCGCGACGTTGTGGCCGCCGAATCCGAACGAGTTGTTGATCGCGTACTGGTAGTTGCCCGGCCGCGGCTTGCCCGCCACCACGTCCAGATCGATCTCCGGGTCTAGGTTTTCGAGGTTCAGCGTCGGCGGCACGACCTGATCCCGCAGGGCGAGCACCGTCAGGATGGACTCGACCGCTCCCACCGCGCCGACCGAGTGACCCAGCGCGGCCTTGGGCGCGTAAACCGCCGGCTTGTTGCTACCCAATGCGTTGTTGATCGCCTTGCCCTCGGCGACGTCACCCACCGAAGTACCGGTGGCGTGGGCGTTCACGTGGTCGATATCGCCAGGAGTCAGGCCGGCCAGCTGAATCGCCCGGCTCATCGCATGCCCCGCCCGCAGACCGTTGGGGTCCGGCGCCACCATGTGGTACCCGTCCGAGGTGATGCTGGCCCCCATGATCCGGGCCAGGATGTTGGCCCCGCGGGCCTTGGCGTGCTCCTCGGTCTCGATCACCATGAGCGCCCCCGCCTCGCCGAACACGAAGCCGGTGCGGTCCCGGTCGAACGGGCGGCACGCGCCCGCCGGGTCGTCGTTCTTGGTCGACATCACGATGCGCATCTGGGCGAACGCCGCGATCGGCACCGCTTCGATCTTGGTCTCGACTCCACCGCAGATGGCGATGTCGGCCTCACCGAAGACGATGTTGCGCCAGGCCTGGGCGATACCCTCGGAACCGGACGCGCACGCCGACACGGGCGTGATCACGCCGGCCCTGGCGTGCCGTTCCAGGCCCACCGCCGCGGCGGCGCCGTTGGGCATGTACTTCTGGACCCCGAGCGGAGAGACCGCCTTCATGCCGCGGGTGCGCATGTCGTCGTAGCTGAAGACCATCTCCTCCGACGAGCCCAGGCCGGTGCCGATGGACACCAGCAAGCGGTCGGAGTCGACCTCGGGTGAGCCGGCGTTCTCCCAGACCCGCCGGCCCAAGATGGTGGACATCCGCTGCAGGTAACCCGTCCGCCGCAGCTCGACACGGGTCATCTGGCTGTCGAATTCCTCCAACAGGTGCCCGCCGATCTTCACCGGCAGGTCGAACTCCTCGACGAACGGATCTTCGAGCCTGCGGATACCACTTTGGCTGTCCAGCAACAACTTCCAGGTGGTGTCTGCATCAGTCGCCAGGGCGGTCGTCATGGCAATGCCAGTGACGACCACGTTCGGGAGCGTTTTCCCGGTAACCAGCTCTGTCATGGGTCTTGCGAACGTTCCTTTCGTACTTGTCCGGCTCCTCCTCGGGCCGCTTGCGGCCCGCATCGTCGTCGGACGCCGTGCTCAGTACCGCCCGAAGGCGAGCGCCACGTTGTGGCCACCGAATCCGAACGAGTTGTTGATGGCGTAACGGAAATCGCCGTAGCGAGGTTCGCCCGCGACAACATCAAGGTCGATCTCGGGATCTGGGGTTTCGTAATTAAGTGTTGGCGGTATCACGCCGTCCCGAAGGCTCAATACCGTGAGAACGGATTCCAGCGCGCCGACCGCGCCGATGGAGTGGCCCAGCGCCGACTTCGGTGCGTACACCGCCGCGTGCTCGCAGCCGGCGACCCGGATGGCGTTGGCCTCGGCCGTGTCGCCGATCGGTGTCGCCGTCCCGTGGGCGTTGACGTGGTCGATGTCCTTGGGGGACAGGCCCGCCAACTCGAGCGACCGTTGCATTGCGCGGCCGGCGCGTACGCCGTCCGCCGCCGGCGCGACCATGTGGAACGCGTCCGAGGTGATGCCAGCACCCATCAACCGGGCCAGCGGCTTGGCACCGCGGGCCTTGGCGTGCTCCTCGGTCTCGATGATCATCATGGCCCCGGCCTCGCCGAACACGAAGCCGTCGCGGTCCTTGTCGAACGGCCTCGACGCGCGCTCGGGCTCATCGTTGCGAGTGGACATGGCCCGCATCATGGAGAACGCCGCGATGGGCAGCGCCTCAATGAGTCCCTCGACACCGCCGCAGACGGCGAAGTCGGCGTCACCCATGACGATCTGCCGCCAGGCGTGGGCGATCGCTTCCGAGCCCGACGAACACGCCGAAACCGGGGTGATCACCCCGGCGCGCGCGCCGAGCTGCAGGCCCACCACCGCCGCGGCGCCGTTGGGCATGATCATCTGAACGGCGAGAGGCGACACCTTGCGGGGACCGCCCTCGTTCATCAGGTCGTAGGTCTCCACGATCCTTTCGGCGCCACCGAGCCCGGTGCCGACCACGACCGAGAACCGGTCGGGGTCGACCTCCGGGTTGCCGGCGGACTCCCACAGCTGAGTGCTCAGCAACTTGGCCAACCGTTGGACGTATGACATACGCCGCAAGTCGAGCCTGCTCATGTGCTCGTCGATGGACTCCTTGAGGTGACCACCGATCTTGACGGGCAGGTCCCACTTCGTGACGAACTCGTCTTCGAGTACGCGGATGCCGCTTTCGCCGGCCAACAAACCCTTCCACGTGCTCTCGATGTCCGGCGCGATCGATGTCGTCGCCGTGACGGCGGTTACCACAACACTGGGGTAACCACCATTGGCAGTGGAAGGCTTGCTCACTTGTCCGCTTCCAGCCTCGCCTTGACGTTGGCCACGGCGTCAGGGTTCTCCGACTCCAGCTTGGCGCGCAGCGCTGCGGCGGCCTCGGGGTCTTCTTCCTCGAGCTTCTGGATGTAGGAGACGACGTCACCGACGGTGCGCAGACCGGCGAGGTCCTCGTCGGGGATCTTCACGCCGTACTTGTCCTCGGTCTGCACGGCGATCTCAACCATCGACAGCGAGTCGATGTCCAGGTCGTCGACGAACGACTTCTCCGGGGTGACCTCGGACGGCTCGATACCGGTGACCTCTTCGATGATCTCCGCGATACCGGCAATGATTTCTTCTTGAGTGACGGCCACAGTGGCTTCCCTTCGTGATGTGTTGTGTGAATCGAACAGAGTGTTCTTATAGAGCGTTATGTGGTTGTACTGGATGCGTTTTCAGAGTTCGGCCAGTGCGTCCAGATCTGCGGGTGCCTTGACGGCGCGGGTCGTAACCCCCCGAAGTTCGCGTTTGGCGATGCCGGTGAGAGTGCCCGCAGGGGGGAACTCCACCGCCGCCGTGATTTCCCGGTCACGCATGGTCGCCGTGCACAGGTCCCAGCGCACCGGCTGGGTCAGCTGGGCGACCAGCGCGTCCATCGCCGCCGCCGCGGAGGCGACGGGCTGTCCGTCGCGGTTCGACAGCAGCGTGGCGGTGGGCTCGGCGGTCGCGACGGCGGCCGCCGCGGCGGCGTAGCGGTCGAGGGCCGGAGCCATGTACTTGGTGTGGAACGCCCCGGCCACGCCGAGGGCGCGGACGCGCGCCTTGGCCGGCGGGTCCTCGGCCAGCTTCTCCAGCGCCGTCAGCGGACCGGCGGCGACGATCTGGCCGGCGGCGTTGCGGTTGGCGGGGAACAGGTCGAGCTGCTCGAGACGGGTCAGCACCTCGGCCTCGTCACCGCCGAGCACCGCGGACATGCCGGTCGGCTCGATGGCGCACGCCTTGGCCATTTCGGCGCCGCGGGTGGCGGCCAGCGCGACGGCGTCATCGGCGGCCATCACACCGGCGATCGCGTAGGCCGCGATCTCGCCGACGGAGTGGCCCGCGACGATCAGTTCCGCGTCGGAGAGCAGGCCGCGCTTGGTGAGCTCCTGGTGGGCCAGCAGGGTGGCCGCGACGACCAGGGGCTGAGTGACCGCGGTATCGGTGATCTCTTCGGTCGACGCGGTGGTGCCCAGCCGGACGAGGTCGAGGCCGCTGGCCTTCGACCACAGGTCGAGCTGGTCCGCGGCACCCGGCAGGTCGAGCCACGGCGAGAGCATCCCCTCGGTCTGCGAACCCTGTCCGGGCGCAAGCAATGCAATCACGTGTTTAAGAGAACACTGTGGAAACGGTTTTGGCGGGTGTAACAGAATATGAACCTCGTCTTAGGTTTTTGTGCAGTCTCCACAAAATAGCTCCGTAAGCTACATGTTCGATACCGTGCCGCGATCTGTTGCCTGGATCACTATCGCTCGGATTGACCCGCGATAGCCGCCCTGACCGGTGGCATCGCGTTGGCGGCGACCCCAGCGGGAGCGGTGGGGTAGTTGAGCTGGCCGACGGTCGCGGCCACTCGCAGCACATATGCGTCGCGGGGCTGGGTGGGATCGCGTCCGGTGAAGTCGGTGATCCGCTTGAGCCGGTAGCGCACCGTGTTTGGATGAACGAACAACTTTCTGGCACATGCCTCAATGGCGCCGCCACAATCCAGGTAAGCGTCGAGAGTCTCGATGAGCGTTGGCCCCGCGTCGGCCAACGGCCCCATGACGTCGGTGTGCAACGCCACGATCGCCGAGGCGTCTCCCATCAGGGCGCGTTCGGGCAGCAGTTCTCGGGCCTGCACGGGCCGCGGAGCCCCACGCCAGCCACCGACGGCGTTCATCCCGGAAATCGCCTCGCTGGCGCTGTGGTAGGCCGCGGTCAGCATGGGCGCCGTGGGCCCGATGACCACCGGGTCGTCGGAGAATGCGTGCAGCAAGTCGCCGAGGAATTTGTCGGTAGGCGACAGTTGGCCGGAAACGATAGCGACCAGCCAGGTGCCGTGCACGTCGGTGAGGGCCGCGCGGCCGTGGCGGGCGGCGATGTCGCGCACGCGCTGACTGGCCCGTTGGTCGTCGCCCGGCCCGCTCGACCCGTCGGGGCCGGGCGCGGGGACTCCGACCACGACGGTCGCCGGTGCGGTGGTGTCCCAGTTCAGCGCCGCGGCCCGGGACAACAGCTCGGGGCCGGTGTCGCCGCGGACCACCGCGTCGACGACGCTGGCCTCCATCCGGCTGTCCCAGGTGCCGCGCGCCTCGGCCGCGTTCGCGTAGGCCGAGGCGGAGGTGAACGCCAGGTCGCGGCTGTACTTCAAGACACCCACGGTCAGGGCGGTCAACTGCTCCTCGGAGCGGGCCACCAGCGGCAGCACTTCCTCGAAGAACTCCATGGTGACGCGCACCATGTCCACGCTGTGCCGCAACGCGATCCGTCGGGCCAGGTCCTGGGGCACCAGCTCGAAGGCCTGCGCCGTGTAGCTGACGTTGCTGTGTGGGTCCTGCATCCACTCGACGAAGTTGTTGATGGCCGTCTGCACCACCAACGCCACGCTGGCGCGCTGCGACGCTTCCAGGTCGGCGAAGAACGGCAACCGGTCCTGCATGACCGAGACCGCTTCGGTGGCCAGCCGGCCGGAGTACTGCTTCAGCCGGCGCAGCACGGAATCCGGCACGGTGTCCAGCAGTTGGAGCGGAGACCGGGGCTGCTTGGCGAATGGGCCGGCGAACGGGTTGTCACTCACCCCTAAAACCTACGCCACATTTTGGAAGTATCTGCCAAAGGTGTGGGTGGTTTCGCGTTCTGGGAGGCACCTCGACACGCGAGCGTGAAGCTAGCTGCACGCTCGGCGCCCAACGTGAAGTTAGCTTCACGCTCGGCGAGCGGGCGGGGTGGCTTTAGGCCACCCCGGGGTCGGACGTCTGCTCGGGCGCGGCCTGCACGTCGTCGATCTTGTACTGGCGGGCCGCCGCGACCGGCACCGAGGGGTCGATCTCACCGTCGCGCGCCAACGCTTCCAGCACCGCGACCACCTGCGACTCGGCGTCGGTGTTGAAGTAGCGCCGCGCGGCGGGCCGGGTGTCCGAAAAGCCGAAGCCGTCGGTGCCCAGGGTGACGAAGGTGCCGGGCACCCAAGGCCGGATCTGCTCGGGGACGGCCCGCATCCAGTCGGATACGGCGATAACCGGGCCGCTGGCGTTCGCCAGGGCCTGGGTCACGTAGGCGGTGCCGGCCGGCCGGTCGGGGTGGCGCAGCTTCGCCTTTTCGACGGATACGCCGTCGCGGTTCAGCTCGCCCCAGCTGGTCACCGACCACACGTCGGCGGCGACGTCCCACTCGGCGGCCAGCATCTCGGCCGCCTGCAGCGCCGAGGGCATCGCCACCCCGGAGGCCAGGATCTGCGCCTTGCTCGCGCGCTGTTCGGTGGCGGCGCGGTAGCGGTAGAGGCCACGCAGCACGCCCTCGGGATCGAAGTTCTCGGGCTCCGGGGGCTGCACGTACGGCTCGTTGTAGATGGTGATGTAGAAGTACACGTTCTCGGGGTCGTCCCCGAACATCCGCGCCAGCCCGCTTTCCACGATGTAGGCGATCTCGTACGCGAACGCCGGGTCGTAGGCGACCACCGCCGGATTGGTGCTGGCCAGCAGCAGCGAGTGGCCGTCGGCGTGCTGCAGACCCTCGCCGGTCAGCGTGGTGCGCCCCGCGGTGGCCCCGAGCAGGAAGCCGCGGGCCATCTGGTCGGCGGCAGCCCACAGGCCGTCACCGGTGCGCTGGAAGCCGAACATCGAATAGAAGATGTAGATCGGGATCATCGGCTCGTTGTGCGTCGCATACGACGTGCCGGCCGCGATGAACGAGCCTACCGAGCCCGCCTCGTTGATGCCCTCGTGCAGGATGTGTCCGCTTTCGCTTTCCTTGTAGGCCAGCATCAGGTCGGCGTCGACGGCGGTGTACAGCTGGCCCAGGCGGTTGTAGATCTTCAGCGACGGGAACCACGAGTCCATGCCGAACGTGCGCGCCTCGTCGGGAATGATCGGCACGATGCGAGGACCGATCTCCTTGTCGCGCAACACTTCCTTGAAGGTACGCACGGTCGCCATGGTGGTGGCGACCTCCTGGGTGCCCGATCCCTTCTTCAGCGCGGCGTAGATGTCGCGGCCGGGGAGCTTGAGCGCCTTGGCCTTGGTGCGGCGCTCGGGCAGGAAGCCCCCAAGGGTGCGGCGCCGGTCGAGCAGGTACCGGATCTCCGGGGCGTCGGGGCCGGGGTGGTAGTAGGGCGGGAGGTAGGGATCCTCGTCCAGCTGCGCGTCGCTGATCGGAATCCGCATGGAGTCTCGGAACCACTTAAGGTCTTCCAGTGCAAGCTTTTTCATCTGATGGGTGGCGTTGCGGCCCTGGAAGTGTGCGCCCAGCGAGTAGCCCTTGATGGTCTTGGCCAGGATCACCGTCGGCTGTCCCTTGTGGTCGACGGCGGCGCGGTAGGCGGCGTACACCTTGCGGTAGTCATGGCCCCCACGCTTGAGGTTCCAGATCTCGGAATCGGTCATGTGCTCAACCAGCGCCTTGGTGCGCGGGTCGCGGCCGAAGAAATGCTCGCGTACGTAACCGCCGTCTCTGGACTTGTAGGTCTGGTAGTCGCCGTCGGGGGTGACGTTCATCAGGTTGACCAGCGCGCCGTCGCGGTCGGCGTGCAGCAGCGTGTCCCACTCGCGGCCCCAGACCACCTTGATGACGTTCCAGCCGGCTCCGCGGAAGAACGACTCCAGCTCCTGGATGATCTTGCCGTTGCCGCGCACCGGGCCGTCGAGGCGCTGCAGGTTGCAGTTGACCACGAAGGTCAGGTTGTCCAGCCCCTCGAGCGCCCCGACGTGCGCCAGCCCGCGGCTCTCCGGCTCATCCATCTCGCCGTCGCCCAAAAAGCACCACACGTGCTGATCGGAGGTGTCCTTGATACCGCGGTCGTGCAGGTAGTGGTTGAACCGCGCCTGGTAGATGGCGTTGAGCGGGCCCAGGCCCATCGACACCGTGGGGAACTCCCAGAAGTCGGGCATCAGCCGTGGGTGCGGGTAGGAGGGCAACCCGCCGCCGGGGTGGCTGTGTTCCTGGCGGAAGCCGTCGAGCCGGTCCTGGCTGAGCCGGCCTTCGAGGAAGGCGCGCGCATAAATCCCCGGGGACGCGTGGCCCTGGATGAAAATCTGGTCGCCGCCGCCGGGGTGCGATTTGCCGCGGAAGAAGTGGTTGAAGCCGACTTCATACAGCGCCGCCGACGAGGCGTAGGTCGAAATGTGGCCGCCCACGCCGACTCCGGGGCGCTGGGCGCGGTGCACCATGATCGCGGCGTTCCATCGGATCCACGCCCGGAAGCGCCGTTCGACGTCCTCGTCGCCGGGGAACCACGGCTCCAGTTCGGTCGGGATCGTGTTGACGTAATCGGTTGACGTGAGCGACGGAATGGCGACGCGCTGCTCGCCGGCCCGTTCCAGCAGTCGCAGCATCAGATACCGCGCCCGCGCCGGCCCGGAGCGCTCCAGCAGTTCGTCGAACGACTCCAGCCACTCCGAGGTTTCTTCGGGGTCGATGTCGGGCAGGTACGACGCGACGCCCTCGCGGATCACCCGAACGCGGTCGGGTTCGGTTGCGCTGCTAGGGGTTTTGGCCAGATCGTGGCGTGCGAACTCGGTTGTCAACGCACTGCTCCTGTAGTTGGCGGGGCTTGTGCCCTCGGGGTGCTGTGCACCGTCTCCCTCTATCGTGCCGCACCGGCGTTTCGCGGGGCTAGCCGACGTCGGGTAGCCGGCGCGGGTTCACCTGGCGGACACGAACTCGTGCGTAGCGGGACGATCGGGAAAGCCACCCGGTAACGTCAGGAGCCGTGCTCATCGGATGGCGTGCCGTCCTTGCGGGGAGCTTCCCCAGGCGAGGCGCTCTGGCGCTCGGATGTATCGCGGCGACGCTGATGGGGATCGTGGGGTGTACCACCGTCACCAACGGCACGGCCACACCCGACACCCAGGTGGCCCCCGCCTATCGGCAGTCGGTGTCCGCATCGGTTTCGGCATCGTCGGCGACGTCGCGGGTCCGCGAGTCCCAGCGGCAGCAATCGCTGACCACCCGCGCGGTGCGCACCTCGTGCGACACGCTGGCCACCTCGAGCAAGGACGCGATCGACAAGGTGAACATCTTCGTCGGCGCGTTCAACGCGGGCCGGGGTACCGGCCCCACGGAGGGCCCGGCCATCGACGCGCTCAACAACAGCGCCGACACGGTGGGCAACAGCTTCAGCGATGCGCTGTCCCAGCAGCTGAAGGACGCGTTCAACACGTACATCGATGCGGCCCGCGGGGTGGCCAACGCTATCGGCACCCACGCGGCGACGGGGGAATTCAATCGGCGGGTGGACCGGCTCAACGACGCCAAGACGAAGGCGCTGAAACTCTGCCTGTCATCCTTCTGAGGCGCCTCGTGAGGCGCAGTGACGATCCGGTTGCGGCTGTGCGACGATAATCCCCATCGCACAGCGCGAAGATAGCTTGCGGAGAGATGCAAGGAGGCTCCACGGTGGTCGCGGCGGATCACGCCCCGAGCTACGCTCGCAAATTGGGCATCCAACGAGGCCAAGTTGTCCAGGAATGGGGCTGGGACGAGGACACCGACGACGAAATCCGCGCTGACGTCGAGGATGTGTGCGGCGGTGAGTTGCTCGATGAGGACACCGACGAGGTGGTCGACGTCGTGCTGCTGTGGTGGCGCGACGGGGACGGCGATCTGGTGGACACCCTGATGGACGCGATCGGCCCGCTGGCCGAAGACGGCGTGATCTGGGTGCTGACGCCCAAGACCGGCAAGCCCGGCCACGTGCTGCCGGCCGAGATCGCCGAGGCGGCGCCCACCGCCGGCCTGATGCCGACCTCGTCGGTCAACCTGGGTGACTGGAGCGCCAGCCGACTGGTGCAGCCGAAGTCGCGAACCGGGAAGCGTTGATGCTGCCCGTTGGCGCCACCGCCCCGGACTTCACACTGCGCGACCAGAATCAACAGCGTGTCACCCTGAGCGCCTACCGCGGCGCGAAGAACGTCCTGTTGGTGTTCTTCCCGCTGGCCTTCACCGGCATCTGCCAGGGCGAGCTGGACCAGTTGCGCGATCACCTGCCCGATTACGAAAACGACGACAGCGCGACGCTGGCCATCTCGGTGGGGCCACCGCCCACGCACCGGATCTGGTCGCTGGAGAGCGGGTTCACCTTCCCGGTGTTGTCGGATTTCTGGCCGCACGGCGAGGTCAGCCAGGCCTACGGCGTGTTCAACGACGAGGCCGGCTATCCCAACCGCGGCACGTTCGTCATCGACCGCTCGGGCGTCATCCGGTTCGCGGAGATGAAACAACCCGGCGAATCTCGCAACCAGCGGCTGTGGACCGACGCGCTGGCGGCTTTGCGGGACTGAAAGTTTTGGGTACTTGGGCGTTGTGCGTGTAGCCTGCCCGGGGCACGGGGCGCGTAGCTCAGTGGTAGAGCTCTGGTTTTACACACCAGCGGTCGGCGGTTCGATACCGTCCGCGCCCACCATCGCACTCGTCGGCTTCCATCCGCTCACGGGCCGATGATCAGCGACCCGATCAAAGCCAGGGCGCACACGCCCATGATCGCGACGATCGCCCATCCCATGATGTTGGCGAACCAATTGTTGGTGTGCCGGCCCATGATCGCCCGGTTGTTGCCGACCAGCGTGATCATCGCCATCAAGGGCGGGGCAAGCACGCCATTGACCGCGGCGGCGTAGTAGAGCATCCGAAACGGGGGGATTCCGATGAAGTTCAGTCCCACTCCCACGAGAGTGGCCAGGGCGATCACCATGTAGAAGGCTCGCGCCTCGCGGAATGTGTAGCCCAGGCCGGCTTTCCAGCCCAGAGCCTCCGATAGCGCGTAGGAGGCCGAGCCGCTCAGCGTGGGCACGGCCAGAAAGCCGACGCCGATGATCCCGATCGCGAACAGTAGATAGGTCAAGTCGCCGGCCAGCGGCCGCAGAGCCAGTGCCGCCTGCTCGGGGGTGTCCACCGATAGCACGCCCGCGGGGTGCAGTACGGATGCGCACGTCAAGATGATGAAGAACTGCACGATATTGGAGAAGCCCATCCCGATGGCGGTGTCGGCGCGCATGTCGCGGATGTCGGTTCCGTGAACGACCGGCACGCCCTTGCCGTAGAACTGCATCCGGCCGCGGGCGAAATCCTCCTCGGCCTCCTGGTCAGCCTCCCAGAAGAAGCAGTAGGGCGTGATCGTGGTCCCGAGCACCGCCACGATGTTCAGCGCGTAGTCGCGCGACCATTCGACATGCGGGGTGAACGCGCTGACCGCCACCGTGGGCCACCAGGGATGGTGGACGACAAACGCTGCCACGACGTAGGCCAACAGGGTCAGGCACGCGTACTTGAGGAACCGCGCGTAAGCCGGGTAGGGCACCGAAATCTGCAGCGCAAGCGAAATCCCGACGGTCACCGCCAACCATGCCAACAACGGCGCGTGAATGAGCAACTGACCCGTTGCCGCCATCGCGCCGAGGTCGGCCCCGACATTGACGGTGTTGGCGATCAAAAGCAGCGACACGGCCACGTAGAGCACCCGGCGCGAATAGTGCTCGCGCAGCACCGCCGCCAGGCCGCGGCCAGTGACCATGCCGATCCGTCCGCAAATCTCTTGGATCGCACCCATGAACGGGTAGGTCCAGGCGGCCACCCACAGCTGGGCATAGCCAAACTGGGCACCAGTTTGGCTGTAGGTCTGGATGCCCGACGGGTCATCGTCAGACGAGCCGGTGACGAACCCCGGTCCCAGAATGTGCCAGCCGGCCGCGGCGCGGGCACGAAGGGACACGCCCCGAATGATGACACATGGCTCACCGCTGGCCCGCTTTCGCGGCTATTTGTGGCTCGCCCGCGGTGTGGCAACCTCAGGGGGGTGAATGGTGAATCCGTGGAACCGTTTCGCATCGACGTTCCCGAGGACGTCCTCGAAGATCTGCGATCCCGTCTGGCGCGCACGCGCTGGCCGGAAGCCGAATGCGTGGACGACTGGAGCCAGGGCATGCCGCTGGCCTACACCCGCGACCTGGCCGGCTATTGGGCCGAGGAATACGACTGGCGGTTGCGCGAGGACGCGCTCAACCGCTTCGACCAGTTCATCACCGAGATCGACGGGCTGGACATTCATTTCATCCACCAGCGGTCGCCGCATGACGACGCGTTCCCGGTGCTGATCACCCACGGCTGGCCCGGCTCGATTGTGGAGTTCCACAAGGTGATCGAGCCGCTGACCAACCCGGCGTCCGGGCGCGCTGAGGACGCCTTCCACGTGATCTGCCCGTCGCTGCCGGGGTATGGGTTCTCCGGTAAACCCACGCGTACGGGCTGGGGCGTGGAGAGGATCGCCGAGGCCTGGGAGGCGCTGATGCTGCGCCTGGGCTACGACCGCTACGGCGCCCAGGGCGGCGACTGGGGCGCCGCCGTGACCACGCAGATCGGCCGAAACGGGGGGCACTGCGCGGCCATCCACCTCAACATGCCGATCGGGCGGCCCACGCCGGAGTCCCTGAAGAATCCGACGGAATCCGAGCAGCGGGCGCTGGCCGCGCTGGCCGATCACCGGAAGTGGGGCACCGGCTATTCCAAGCAGCAGTCCACCCGGCCGCAGACGCTGGGCTACGGGCTGGCCGATTCGCCGGTGGGGCAATTGGCGTGGATCGTCGAGAAGTTTTGGGCGTGGGCCGATTGCGACGGCCATCCGGAAAACGTGTTCACCCGGGACGAGCTGCTCGACAACGTCATGGTCTATTGGGTGACCGACACCGGCGCGTCCTCAGCCCGCCTGTACTGGGAGAGCTTCAGGGTCTGGGGGCAGATGGACCGCGTCGAATTACCCACGGGCGTCGCGGCTTTCCCCGGCGAGGTCCTGGGTGCCCCGCGGTCGTGGTGCGAGCCGGTTTACAACATCACCCACTGGACAGCCATGGAACGCGGCGGACACTTCGCCGCGTTCGAGCAACCGGACCTGTTCGTCGACGACGTCCGCGCGTTCTTCGCGACGGTGCGGTAGTCCTAGACGATCCGCCAACCCCGTCGCGCGCGAAATCGCATGTCCCACAGGTACATCTGGTAGCCGAGGATCCAGATCCCGTGCGGTAGGAAGAGGTCGGCCAGCCGCAGCGCCGCCAGCATCCGCTCGAACCGGCGCTGCTGACGCTGCGACCAGTCCAGCCGCATCATCGCCCGGAACTCCGGCGCCAAGAACCCCGTCGTCGCAAACAGGTTGAATGGTCCGGCCAGAACACGCAACGGCCACGGCAGGAATGCCAGCGACGCCACGCCCCGCAGGTGATCTCGCACCGGAGGATCGATGCGCAGCTCGTCCAGCGAGCGCTTCCAGTACTCGTCGAACGCCGCCCGGTCCGCGGGCCACATGTCCTCGGGCACCTGCAGCGTGGTGGCAAGCCGCTTGGCGTCGAGATACACGGCGTCGGCGGCGGCCGGGCCATCCAGATCGAGGGGGCCATAGAGGAACTCGTGCTGGTCGACGAAATAGCGATACAGGCACGAGGCCACCCACAGCTGCAGCTTTGGGTCAAAGGCGTTGTAGGACACCGGGCTTGACGACGTGGAACGGACCTGCCGGTGCGCGATGTCCACGGCGCCGCGGATCAACGCGCGGTCGGACTCGGTTCCGATGGTGGCGACCGCGAGGTAGGTGCCGGTGGTGCGCGCCCGCTTGAACGGATGCTTGTAGACGTTGCCGCTGTCCACCGGGCTTTCCAGCACGCCATACCCGACGCCGGGCAAGGACAACTGCATGATGACGTTCGCGGCGGGCAGCAGCATCGCCGCCGGGTTCAACAGGTCGGCGACCCGGGTCGCGGGCCGCTTCATCGCGGACGACGCCATGTCTTCGAGTGAACCACGTATCGCGGCCGAGACGTTGTATCCGCCCGAAAACGGGCATGCATGGGCGGCCATCCTGTCGGCCGCTTAGCCGGGTCGGCCGCGTGTGAGACGCTGCCAGGGTGTTGGCGACGCGGACCCGGTTTGCCGGCGTGCTGGCCGGCTACCTGGCCGACGTCGCGCTGGGCGACCCCGCACGAGGGCATCCGGTCGCGGCGTTCGGCCGGGCCGCCGGCGAGTTGGAGCACCTGACCTACCGCGACAGCCGGGTCGCGGGGGTGGTGCACGTCGGCGTGCTGGTCGGGGGAGTGAGCTTGCTCGGCGCCGCGCTGCAACGCGCCGCCGACCGCGGCGGCCGGCCCTGGTCGATCGCCGCCACCGCCGCGGCCACCTGGATATCGGTGGGCGGAACCTCGTTGGCGCGCACCGGCCTGGCGATGTCGGAACTGCTGGAACGCGGAGACATCGAGGCCGCGCGCAGGCTGCTGCCGTCGCTGTGCGGACGCGACCCGGCATGGCTGGACGGCGCCGGCCTGACGCGTGCGTCGCTGGAATCGGTCGCTGAAAACACGTCCGACGCCCAGGTGGCCCCGCTGCTGTGCGCGGCCGTGGCCGGGGTGCCCGGGGTGCTGGCGTACCGCGGCATCAACACGTTGGACTCGATGATCGGCTATCGCTCGGCACGCTATGCCCGATTCGGTTGGGCCGCAGCAAGATTGGACGACGCAGCCAACTACGTCGGCGCGCGGGCGACGGCGGTGCTAGTGGTGATGTTCGCGCCTCTCGTCAGCGGCTCACCCTCGGGTGCGGTGCGGGCCTGGCGACGTGATGCCGCCCGTCACCCCAGCCCCAACGCCGGTGTCGTCGAGGCCGCCTTCGCCGGAGCGCTGGGGGTGCGGCTGGGCGGGCCCACCCAGTACCGCCACGAGTTGCAGATCCGGCCCACCCTGGGCGATGGCCACGAGCCGACGGTGGCCGACCTGCGCCGAGCGGTGGCGCTGTCGCGGACGGTGCAGGCGGGCGCCGCGCTGCTGGCGGGGCTGCTGTGCTACCTGCGGCGGCCGTAGCGGTCGGCGAGTTTCGCCTCCACGGTCTTCGGGACCTCCTGGGCCTCTGAAGCCGCCGCCGCGGATTGCTGTTGCTTCTCCCGGCGGCGGGCGCGGATCTCGGAATACGCGAAGTAGCCCAATCCGAGCGGGGCAAAGATGCCGAAGGTAATCCACTGGATGCCGTAGGACAGGAACGGCCCGGCGTCCAGGTGCGGCACGCCGACCACGCCGAGACCGCCGGGCTGGTCCTCGGTCAACTGAAGATAGGAGCTTGCCAGCGGGACCTTGGTCAGCGCCGCGACCTGCTCGGTGCTGATCGAATACACCTGCTGCACACCGTCTTGGGTGAAGGGGTCCTTGCCCGGGGCGACCGGCTCGGAATCGCGCAGCCGCGCGGTGATGGTGACCGTGTCCTGGGGAGGGCGGGGGATCGGCGGGACATGGGATCCTTGCTCGGGCCGCACGTAACCCCGGTCGACGAGCACGGTGGGTCCATCACCGACGACGAACGGTGCCAGCACCTCGAATGCCGGTTTGCCCTCGATCACCCGCAACCGGGCCAGCACCTGGACGTCGGGCAGGTAATGCCCGGTGGCCGTCACGCGGCGCCACTGCGCGTTCGGGGCCGACGAATCCTGCTGCGGCAGCAGCGTTTTGAGTGGGACCGGGTCGGTGTTGAGGGAATACTCGATCTGACGGTTCTCCCGCGAGGTCCGGTTGTGCTTGCCCAGCTGCCAGGGCGCCAGCACCGTGAAGCACAGGTAGGTGAAGGCGATGACCACCAGCGCCAGCGCTATCCAGCCCGGTCGCAGCAAGAACGCCAGCCCCCGCTTCAAACTGGGCATCAAGGCGATCCGTTCCGGTCGAGTCGATCGTCGACCCAGGCGTGCAGGCCGGGCAACGAGGCCTCGATGACGGCGAAGACGTCCTCGAAGTCCTGCGCGTCGCCGTAGTAGGGGTCGTCGACGTCGTGGGGGTGAGCGCCCGAACGCGGATCGAAGGACCGCAACATCCGCACCCGCTCCTCGTCGACGCCCAGCTCGCGCAACATCCGAAGATGGTTGCGGCCCAGCGCCACCACCAGGTCGGCCGCCAGATGGTCGGCATCGACCTGGGCGGCGCGGTGGTCGGTGGAGTAGCCGTGGGCACGCAGCACGTCGGTCGCCCGGTTGTCGGCGCATTCGCCGACATGCCAGTTGCCGGTGCCCGCGCTGGTCACGCGCACCGCGTCAGCCAGGCCGCGGCGGCGCAACTGATCGGCGAACATCTTCTCGGCCATCACCGACCGGCAGATGTTCCCCGTGCAGACGAACGTGACGTGTAGCGGCTCGCGGTCAGACACCCAGCACCGCCCGCAGTTCGTCGATGGTCGCGGCGTGCGTCACCACCGTGGTCCCGGCGGCCGTCGCGCCGTCGGGGAAGTCGGCCCGCCCGTAGCCCCAGCCGACCACCACGGTGTCGATGCCGTGCGCGGCCGCGCCGTGCACGTCGTGGCTGCGGTCGCCGACCATGAGCACTCGCTCGGGCAGCGGCTGCAGCTGCTCCAATGCGTGCGCCAGCACGTCGACCTTGGTTTTCCGCGACCCGTCGGGGCTCGCCCCGGCGATGACCTCGAAATGCTGGTCGAGCCCGAAATGGGCGAGGATGCGCCGCGCCGTCGGCTCCAGCTTCGAGGTGGCCACGGCCAGCCGGACGCCGGCGGCGCTCAGGTCGGCCAACAGCGGCTCGATGCCGTCGAACAGCGTGTTCATCGCCCAGCCCCGGCTGCCATATTCGGCGCGGAAGGCGGTGATCGCCTGCTCGGCGTCCTCGCCCAGCATGGTGCGGAAGGTGTCGTCCATCGGCGGGCCCACGATCTGCGCCACCAGATCGCCGTCGGGCACCGCGACGCCGACGTGGTCGAGCGCGTGCAGGAAGCTGGCCACAATGCCCTCCGCAGAGTCGGTGAGCGTGCCGTCGAGGTCGAAGATCACCAGCTGCGTTGTCAGGCGCGGCGAAGGGCGATCGGTGGACGTTGTGCCTGTCACCTCACCATTGTCCTCGATGGTCCCGGCCGGGTGTGACGGTGTCGCTGCCACGCGCCCAAGCGGCCCACTAGTGTTTCTCGGATGGCGAGTCTGAACCTGAGCCCGCCTGCGGTGCGCTATCACGGTGATCAGGCCGTCGCACCCGGGATGCTGGATTTCGCCGTCAACGTCCGTCACGCGCAACCGACCGAGTGGCTGGTGCGGCGTCTGGCCGCCCGGCTGCCGGATTTGGCGCGCTACCCGAGCGCCCAGGACGTGCAGTCGGCGCAGGACGCGGTCGCCGAAAGGCACGGCCGGCGACCCGACGAGGTGCTGCCGCTGGCCGGCGCGGCGGAGGGGTTCGCGTTGTTGAGCAACCTGCGTCCGGCGCGGGTGGCGATCGTCGCGCCCTCGTTCACCGAGCCGGCCGACGCGCTGACCGCCGCCGGGGTGCCCGTGCACCACGTCGTGCTCGAGCCGCCCTTCAGCCTGGAAGGGGTGACCATTCCCGACGACGCCGACCTCGTCGTGGTGGGCAACCCGACCAACCCCACCGCGGTGGTGCACACCCGCGAGCAGCTCCTCGCGTTGCGTCGGCCCGGCCGCATCCTGGTGGTCGACGAGGCGTTCGCCGATTCGATCCCCGGCGAACCGGAGTCGCTGGCCGGTGACTCGCTGCCCGACGTGCTGGTGCTGCGCAGCCTGACCAAGACGTGGGCGCTCGCGGGATTGCGGGTGGGCTACGCCCTGGGGGCACCGGAGGTGCTGGCCCGGTTGACCGCCCAGCGTGCCCACTGGCCGGTGGGGACGCTGCAGCTGACGGCCATCGCGGCGTGTTGCAGCAGGCAGGCCGTCGCCGAAGCGGCGGCCGGTACAGTGCGGCTGGCCGAGTTGCGCGCCGAGATGGTGGCCGGTTTGACGTCGGTGGGCGCCGACGTGGTCGACGGCCGGGCCCCGTTCGTGCTGTTCCGCACCCCGGACGCCGCCCGGATTCGAAAGACATTGTGGGACAGGGAGATTGCCATCCGTCGCTGTGATACGTTCGTCGGCTTGGACGAGCGCTACCTGCGGGCCGCGGTGCGCCGGGAGTGGCCGCTGCTGATCCAAGCCATTTCGGAGGTGCACCGGTGAGCGTGCGGCTGGCCGACGTGATCGGCGTGCTGGACGAGGCCTACCCGCCGCGGCTGGCCGAATCGTGGGACTCGGTGGGGCTGGTGTGCGGCGACCCCGACGATGCGCTCGAGTCGGTGACCGTTGCGGTCGACGCGACGCCGGCGGTCGTCGACGAAGTTCCCCAGGGCGGCCTGCTGCTGGCCCATCACCCGTTGCTGCTGCGCGGAGTCGACACGGTGGCCGCCAGCACCCCCAAGGGCGCGCTGGTGCACCGGTTGATCCGCACGGGGCGTTCGTTGTTCACCGCGCACACCAACGCCGACTCGGCCTCACCGGGCGTGTCCGACGCGCTGGCTCAGGCCCTCGGCCTCACCGTCGAAGCGCCCCTGGAGCCGCGAACGGGCGCGCCCGACCTCGACAAGTGGGTCATCTACGTGCCGCGTGAGAACGCGGAAGCGGTGCAGGCGGCCGTGTTCGAGGCCGGTGCCGGGCACATCGGCGACTATTCACACTGCAGCTGGAGCGTCAGCGGCATCGGGCAGTTCCTGCCGCACGACGGGGCGTCTCCCGCGGTGGGCAGCGTCGGAACCGTCGAGCGGGTGGCCGAAGACCGGTTCGAGGTCGTGGCGCCCGCGCGGATCCGGGCCGCCGTGCTGGCGGCGATGCGCGCCGCCCATCCCTACGAGGAGCCCGCCTTCGATGTCTTCGCGTTGCTGCCCCCGCCCGGTGACGCCGGGCTGGGCCGCATCGGCACCTTGGCCCGGCCCGAACCGCTGCGCGACTTCGTGTCCCGCGTCGACGGCGCCCTGCCGCGCACGGCGTGGGGCGTCCGCGCGGCGGGCGACCCCGACATGCCGGTGTCCCGAGTCGCCGTCTGCGGCGGCGCCGGGGACTCGCTGCTCGCGACCGCGGCCGGCGCGGGCGTGCAGGCCTACGTCACGGCCGACCTGCGGCACCATCCGGCCGACGAGCATCGCCGGGCCTCCGGTGTGGCACTGATTGACGTGGCCCACTGGGCGAGTGAATTCCCCTGGTGCGACCAGGCCGCCGACCTGCTGCGATCCCGTTTTGGTGGGGCCCTGTCGGTGCGGGTATGCACCATTCGCACCGACCCCTGGAACATGGGGCAGTGCGGCGAAGAGACCGGGAGTGACCAGTGATGAAGGCCGAAATCGCCCAGCAGCGTTCGTTGCTCGAGCTGTCGAAGCTGGATGCCGAGCTGTCCCGGATCACGCACCGGGCCAGCCATCTGGCGGAGCAACAGACCCACGAGCGGCTGCAGGAGGAGCTGAACGCCGCCGGTGACCGGGTGGGCGCCATCCGAATCGCGTTGGAGGACATCGACGTTCAGGTGGCACGATTCGAGTCCGAAATCGAGGCGGTCCGGCAGCGCGAAGACCGTGACAGGTCGTTGCTGCAGTCCGGTACCGCCGACGCGAAGCAGCTGTCGGATCTGCAGCACGAGCTGGAGACGCTGACGCGGCGCCAGGCCAGTCTGGAAGATTCGTTGTTGGATGTGATGGAGCGACGCGAGGAGTTGCAGTCCCAGCTGGATGAGGCGCAGGGCAAGGTCGAGGCGTTGCAGGCCGAATTGGACGGCGCCCGGCAGGCTCTCGACGCCGCACTCGCCGAAATCAGCGAAACCCGGCAGGCGCATTCCTCGCGCCGCGACACGCTGAGCGCCGGACTGGACCCCGACCTGTCCGCGCTTTACGAACGGCAGCGCGCCGGGGGAGGGCCGGGCGCCGGGCCGTTGCTGGGGCGCCGGTGCGGTGCCTGCCGCCTCGAGATCGACCGCGGCGAAATGTCCCGCATCTCCACCGCCGCCGAAGACGACGTGGTGCGATGCCCGGAGTGTGGCGCGATCCTGTTGCGGGTCAAGGGGTTCGACCAGTGAAAGTCGTGATCGAGGCCGACGGCGGGTCGCGCGGCAACCCCGGCCCGGCCGGATACGGCGCCGTGGTGTGGACCGCGGACCGCTCGACGGCGCTGGCGGAAACTAAGCAGGCCATCGACCACGCCACCAACAACGTGGCCGAATACCGGGGGCTGCTGGCCGGTTTGGATGATGCCCTGCGGGTCGGCGCCACCGAGGCCGCGGTCTTCCTGGATTCCAAACTGTTGGTGGAGCAGATGTCGGGGCGGTGGAAGGTCAAGCACCCCGACCTGATCGAACTGCACACCCAGGCCCGAAAGCTGGCGGCGCGGTTCGAGCGGATCAGCTACACGTGGATTCCACGGGACCGCAACTCGTATGCCGATCGGTTGGCCAACGAGGCGATGGACGCCGCCGCCGCCAGCGACCCGGCGGGAGAACCCGAGCAGCCCGCGGCGGAGCCCGCGACAACCGCCGCGGCGCAATCCCCGCAGGCACCCGGCTGGACCGGAGCGCGCGGGACACCGACCAGGCTGCTGTTGCTGCGACACGGACAGACCGAGCTGTCGGCCCAGCGCCGCTATTCGGGCCGCGGCAACCCGGCGCTCACCGAAGTGGGTCGCCGGCAGGCCGACGCCGCGGCGCGCTATCTGGCACAACGCGGCGGGATTTCGGCGGTGTTCGCCTCGCCGCTGCAGCGGGCCTACGACACCGCGGCCAGGGCCGCCAAGGCGCTCGGCCTGGACGTGACCGTCGACGACGACTTGATCGAAACCGATTTCGGCGCCTGGGAGGGGCTGACGTTCGGTGAGGCCGCCGAGCGCGACCCGGAGCTGCACGGCCGCTGGCTTCGTGACACCGGCGCCACCCCGCCGGGCGGTGAAAGCTTCGACGACGTACTCGACCGGGTCGTCAAGGCCCGCGAACGAATCATCGCCGCGCATCAGGGCACGACGGTGCTGGTGGTGTCCCACGTGACGCCGATCAAGATGCTGCTGCGGCTCGCGCTGGAGGCCGGGCCGGGCATCCTCTACCGGTTGCACCTCGACCTGGCGTCGCTGAGCATCGCCGAATTCTATTCCGACGGGGCGTCTTCCGTGCGCCTGGTGAACCAAACCGGATACCTCTAGCTGGTGCAAGGAGACGTCGATGCAGCCGTCTGAGCCGACCCACGAATCCGTTCCCGCGGACATCCGGGCGCGGGTGATGCCGGCGGTGCTCGACGAGTTGTCCCGTTGGGGTGTCGAGCGGTTCAGCGTCGAGGCCTTGGCCGAGCGTCACCGCCTCGACGCGGCGATGGTGTACCGGCACTGGGGAGATCGGCGCCAACTCATCGTCGATGCGGTGCTTTCTGATGTCGAGAAAGTGAGTTCGGGAACCGACACCGGCTCATTGCGCGGAGACCTACGGGCCTTGGCCCGCAATGTGACCAATCGGATCAACACCGAGGTCGGCCGCACCCTACTGCGCGCGCTGGTGATGGACCGCCGCGGCGGGCACGACGAAGTCACCCGATTGAGGTTCTGGCGAGCACATTTCGCCGCCATGCGCGCGGTCGTGGACCGGGCCAGGGAACGGGGCGAATTGCGCGAGGGCGTCAACACCCTGGCTGCGGTTCAAATAGTGCTGGCGCCGCTCAACATTCGTGCCCTGTACTCCGACGTTCCCGTCGACAACGACTATTGCGAGGCCATCGTCGACATGGCGTGGCATGCGCTCGCACGCAGATGAGTGTGGGCACTTCGCAGTGAATTGGCGTAGACCTTCTCCGGCCCTCTCCGGCCGCGTAGCATCCCCGTATGAGAAGGACATTCGTCGCTACCCTCGCCTTCGGGTTGATCCTGGCGTTGTTCGGTTTGATCTGGGCGCTTCAGGGATTCGGAGTGCTTGGTGGTAGCCCGATGAGCAACACCACGACCTGGTCCGTCATTGGTCCCATCACGGTGGTGATCGGCATCGTGATCGCGGTGGTCAGCTGGCGGAAACTCTCTTCGAAATAGCGAGGAAGAGTGCCTCACGCCCCCGCCACGGTGAAGTCCACCGTGTGCCAGCCGGTGGCGCCGTCGGGGACGGGAGGGACCCGATCCGCGGTCTGAGTGGCTCCGGTGTTGTCGGTGGCGCGCACGGTGATGGTGTGCTTCCCAGGGCTGTTCGCCTGCCAGGGAAAGCTCCACAGCCGCCAGGTCTCGTTGGAATAGCTCGCGCCCTGTTCGGCGGGCTGCCACCCGCCGCCGTCGATGCGGACTTCCACGGCCCGCACGCCACGATTCTGCGCCCACGCGACACCGCCGAACACCACGGGGCCCATCGGCACCTGCTGACCACCTTTCGGCACGTCGATCCGCGACTCGGTCTTGATGGGTGCACGCGGTGCCCAGCCCTGCCGCGTCCAGTACGCCTCTGCTTTGTCGAAGCGGGTCAGCTCGATCTCGACGACCCACTTGGTGGCCGACACGTACCCATAGAGCCCGGGCACGACCAACCGGGCCGGGTAGCCATGCTCGATCGGCAGGGGCTGACCGTTGAGGGCGACCGCCAGGAGCGCGTCGCGGCCATCGGTGAGCGCATCCACCGGCGTGCCGGCGGTGAACCCGTCGATCGACGTCGAGAGCAACATGTCGGCGTCCGGGTGCACGCCGGCCGCCGCCAGCAGATCGGCCACCCGGTAGCCGGTCCAGACTCCGGTCGAAATGAGATCGCCACCAACGGGATTCGATACGCAGGTTAGCGTCGCCACCTTCTCGACCACGTCAAAACCGGCGAGGTCGGCGAAGCTGTAAGTAGCTTCGCGCTCCACCATGCCGTGGATGCGCAGCCGCCAGTCGCCGTGGCTGAGTTGGGGAACAGTGAGCGCGGTGTCCACCCGGTAGAAGTCGGCGCTGGGGGTGACAAAGCTCGGTAGCGCAACGCCCTTCGGTTGCACATCGGCTGGTATTGGGGGCGCCAATGTGCGCGGTCGGGGAAGCGTGAAGCTGTTGCGGTCGGCGGCCACCGAATGCACCAGCCGCGTGATGACCGCACCGGCCACGCCGCTCACTACTCCGAATCCGAGCAGTCCGAGCGCGACCAACCTGCGCCTGCCGGCATCCGGTTCGTCGTGATCGGCTCCATCTTTGCGGTCTGTCGGGCTGCGCCAGAACCGACGGGTGAGCCAGCGTAGGGCCGCCACGCCGCAGGCCGTGCCTGCGACGGTGGGGATCGTGTCGAGTGCTGTCGCGCCCTGCCGCGACAGCACCGCGACGCATCCGAGCGCGCCCGCCGCGGCGATCGCGGCGCTGCCGACCGGGCGGCGCTGAGTCTCGAGGGTTCCGGCGATTGCAGCGATCGCAGCGATCACCACCAGCACCGCTACGGCTACGAAGAGTTTGTCCAGAGAGCCCAGGGTCTGAATCGCCCACTCTTTGACGGGGCCCGGTGTCAGGTCGACGACCGCTGAGCCGATCGCGGCACGTGCATCGGCCCGCGCACCGAACGGGATGCCCACCAGCTGGGCCACCCCGAGCGCGACGGCCGCGGCGGCGACCCCGGCGATCATCCGTTCGTTCGACGGCGCGACGGCCACCGGAGCTACTGTACTCGCGTCCGGAGTTGTTGACGGCTAACACTTTGCGGTGCAGGCGAATCCTCGCACCGGCATCCGTGCGATGCCCGGGTGATCCTGGTCTGCTTCAACGGGATAGAGAGATTGCGCCTTCGGGGCAGTTTTTCTCGGCGGTGACGGCTTGCGCCTCGAGTTCACCGGAGACCTCGGCGACGAGCACGACGGAGTGGCCCACCTCGTCGGCGTCGAAGACGTCGGGCGCCAGGGTGTAGCAGCGCCCGTGCCCAGTGCAACGGTCGGCGTCGACGACGACCTCAGTCATTAGCGCCGCTCCTTCTCATCGCCCCGCCTCTGCATCGTCGCCGGCGCGGGTCACGGCAGACGCATCCTAAGCTTAGTTCGCGAATGGCGCACGAGGTTGTCCCGGAGATGGCCCGGTCTATTGGCGGCCGTTTGCGCGGGTACCCGCCGGGCGGCGCCCGCTCAGAACCGCTCAGCTCAGCACGGCCAGCGCAGTGTCGTAGTTAGGCTCCTGCTCGATTTCTGGCACCAATTCCGTGTATGCGACATTGCCGTCGGCGCTAACCACCACGACGGCCCGGGCAAGGAGCCCCGCCATCGGACCGTCGGCGATCGTGACGCCGTAGTCCTCGCCGAAGCTGTCACGGAACGCCGAAGCTGTCTTGACGTTGTCGATGCCTTCGGCGCTGCAGAATCGTTGAAATGCGAACGGCAGGTCTTTTGACACGCACACCACGGACACACCGGTTCCCGCGGCGCGCTCGTTGAAGGTCCGCACGGTCGTCGCGCAAATCGCGATATCGACGGACGGGAAAATGTTCAGCACCAAGGGCTTGCCGCGAAACTGCTCGGTACTGATCACCCACAGGTCGGAGCCGATCAAGTTGAAGGCCGGGGCTTCAGATCCGATGGCAGGCAGCTCGCCCACAGTGTTGATCGGGTTTCCATTCAAGGTTATCTGTGCCATGGGCACAGTCTGCCAGGCCCGCTTGAGTCAGGTTCGGATGTCGATGAATTAGTGGGGTACGGGGGACATGGCGTAGGCGTGCCTCCGGCCAACACCGAATCCATCTACGCCAACCACTCACTCAGTCGCCGTCGAGAGGAAGCCAGCGAAAGTTCGGCCCGTGGGGGCGTATCTGGGCAATAATCACCACATGAGTGATGGACTCAAACGCCGCTGGCAACGAGCAACTCAGTTCAGCTATCTCAGCCCATTCGAACGCAGGCTCAACCGATCGCTCTGGGCGCTGGCGTGCGTTGCCCTGTCCTACTGCATTGCTCAGCATGTGTTGCTCGCCAACATTCCCGAAGTCTTCCCAGGTGGTGAGCGACTCGGCAGTGTTCTTTTCCACCTCGCCAACGGCTACGTGGAAGCGTTCATCTTTTACCTGCTAGTAGTCCGGCTGCCGTTGCGGCGAGATCGCCGAAACATCTATAAGAACCTGGAACCGCTGATCGCACGCGTCGTTGGCGAGGCGATTAGCCTCATGGGCACGCTGCACCAAGCGGCCGGCTTCGATAGCCATCGAGAGAATACGTTGGCGAACGTTCAAGAGACGTGTAGCAAGATTGGACCAGAAACGCCTACCAATATGCTGATTGCGTCGGCCAGCCCTACTGCGCACGCCCCAATGTTGGATGCGATTCACTATCACATGGACCGCGCCCGCCAGGTAAATCGAGATATTCTCGACCTGTCAGCATTCGTCGCGTCGGATGTCATCTGCCTTGTGAACGACATCGAAAGCCAGGGCTATTTCAGAGCGTTTGAGTTCGTCTACCCCTTGTTCAAGGCTAACCAGCTCAGTAAGTCCGACCTGTCGTTTCTCAGTCGACACATCTTCGACTATCTATTGCTTGCCGACCGACTTGACGCCTACCGCCGCGACTTCCTTCCGGCACCGTTACCGCGACCCGAGTACCTCATTTCAGGCTCAATGCGCGATAGTGACGAAGTTCCGCTACGACACTTCTCGACTCCCGAGCGAGGAGGCGAAGGAAACAGGATGCCAAAGAGGCCCGGTGAAGAGCACCGAGCCTCTCAGGCCGTCAAGGTCTGAGCAGCGTCGTAACCGCGAACAACGCCGCCCTCGTGCGGGAAGGTCAGCGCTGCACGTAAGGGAACCGTCCGATCCGGCTATAGGTCGTCGTAGTAGCGCTAAGACGCCGAAAAGACCAGCGGCAGCGACTCCACCGACCGCAGCGCGGCGGTGTAGCTCAGCTGGGTGCCGGGCTTGATCTCGTAATCCGGTATGCGCCGGTGGAATTCGCGCAACGCCACCCGCAGCTCCATGCGGGCGAGGTGGGAGCCGAGGCAGCGGTGCGGGCCGCCGCCAAATGCGCGGTGCCGGTTCGGGTTGCGGGTGAAGTCCACCAGCTCCGGATCGGCGAACTCGGCCGGGTCGGTGTTGGCCGCGCCCAGTAACGGGCTGACCCGTTCGCCCTTGCTGATGGGACACCCGCCCACCTCGACGTCTTGGATGGCGACTCGAGCGACGCCGGGGACCGGTGTCTCCCAGCGCAACAACTCCTCGATGGCGCTGGGCAGCACGTCGGGCTGCTCGACCAGCTGATGACGATGGTCGGGGTGGCGCGCCAGGTACACGAAGAAGCAGTCGAGCGAGTCGGTGACCGTATCCAGGCCGGCGATCAGGAACAGGAAGCAGATGTCGAGGAGCTCTTCGCGCGACAGCGGTTGTCCGGCGATGTCGGCGGCAATCATCGCCGACAGCACGTCGTCGCGGGGGCTGGCGATGTGGTCGTCGATGGCGCGGTCGAAGTAGTCGTAGATCTGCTGCGCCACCCCTGCGGAACTTTCGTGGCGGCGGTCGAAGCCGGAGTCGCCCTCCGGGCGGATCACGCCGTCCTTCCATTCCAGAAACCTGTCGAGGTCCTCCAGCGGCAACCCGAGCAATTGCAGGAAGACGGTGCACGGCAGGGGCACAGCGAATTCGGCGTGGAAGTCGCATTCGCCCCGATCGGCGAATCGGTCGATCATCTCGTTCACCAGCTCGGTGACGCGGGGTTCGCGCCGCGCCATCTCCCGCGGGGTGAACAGCGGGTCCAGGATGCGGCGGTACTTCGCGTGCTCGGGCGGGTCGATCTGCAGGGGGATCAGGGGCCGCACGTTGCCCAGATCGACCGCGTCCATGTTCGACGAGAACAATTCGGTGTGCTTGAGTGCCATCTCGATGTCGGCCAGGCGGCTGAGAACGACCGCCTGGGGCGACCGGAACACCGGGCTCGATTCGCGCAACGCCTTGTACATCGGTTGCGGCTCCGCGAGACCCGTCACCGTCTGGTCGACGAACCCTTCGGTTTCTGTCATCTGGTCAGACTGGCACCAACATCCCCGCTGGGCAATGGTCAATGCTAAGCGGTCGCCCAATCGACGTGCGGCGGGCCGGATAACCCTCAGGCGGCGTCGTGAAAGATCAGTCCCATGGCATAGCGTTCGCCGGAGCGCACGACCGACACACCGTGGCGAACCGGTCCCGCGGACCAGCCCCGGCTCGAGGTGACCGGCCGCTCCCGCGTGGTGAACACGAACCCGTGCCCCTGTGGCAATTGCGTTGCGGTGCCACGGGATTGTGCGCGCGCCCGCTGTTCGACGAGCAGGAATTCGCCGCCGGTGTAGTCGGTGTCGGGTTGGCTCAGGTTGATCACCACCTGTAGCGGAAAGACCAAATCCCCGTACAGGTCTCGATGCAGCGCGTTCCAGTCGCCCGCGCCGTACTTGAGCATCAGCGCGGTGGACCTGGTCTGGCCGGCCGCGTGGCAGGTTGCCAGCCAATCGTCGAGACTGTCCGGCCAGGGCGCAGCGCGGCCCAACTTGCCCCACCAGTCGCGGGCTATCGGCAACAGCCGGGGATACAGCGCTTGTTTGAGCTCTTCGATCGGTTCGGGATAGGGCGCGTGGAAGTAGCGATACTGTCCGGCGCCGTAGCGCCTGGGCGCCATGTCGATGGTCGAGCGGAACAGGCCGTCGTCGCTGTAGAGCTTGCGGAGCCGGGCCGCTTCGCTGGTGGTGATGAGCCCGGGCAGCAGCGCCCCGCCGTACTCGTCGAGCGTGGCGGCGATGTCGTCCCAGTCGCCGGAGTCGACGCGCTTCTTCCACCGGGACATCTGCGTCCTTCCGTATGCCTGTCTGCGAGGTCCACGATAGGGCCGCCCCGGGCCCCGTCCAGCGATAGTTGCTGGCCCTGGGATCGCGCAGGTAGTACCGTGGATCGTCGCGGACGAGTTGGCCGGGCGGCCGCGGACCGTCGCAAGGCGGTTCGAGGAAAGTCCGGACTTCACAGAGCAGGGTGATTGCTAACGGCAATCCGAGGTGACTCGCGGGAAAGTGCCACAGAAAACAACCGCCACCCTCGCGGTGGTAAGGGTGAAACGGTGCGGTAAGAGCGCACCAGCATTCCGGGTGACCGGGATGGCTAGGCAAACCCCACCCGAAGCAAGGCCAAGTAGGCCGCACCGCAAGTGCGGCCGCGCAGGCGTTCGAGGGCTGCTCGCCCGAGCCTGCGGGTAGGCCGCTTGAGGCACCCGGCAACGGAGTGTCCAGATGGATGGTCGCCGCTGCGCATCTCCGGCCGCGCCGGAGGTGTGCGGAACAGAATCCGGCTTACAGGCCAACTCGTCCGCCCCGCTCAGTGCCCGGCCTTGTGCACCGCCTTGGCGAGTCTGCGCAACGCGTCGTCGAGCTGCTGAGTGCACCGCTCGGCCAAGTCGGCCTCCTGCTGGTACAGCAGGCCGTAGGTGAAGGTGTCCTCGCCGGCGGCATACGCGGCCTCGGATTCGTGGCGCAGGTGTTCGCGGCTGACCACGCTGTCCTGGTGGTCACCGAGCAGCGACTGGACGGCCTTCGCCTGCTCGGACACCTTGTCCGCGCCGGTGGCCGCCGCGGTGTAGCGAAGTCGCTTGGCCCGCTTGCGGATCCGGTGGATCGCGTCGTCGCGCTGGTGTTCGTCATCTGGGTGGTCGCGGTCAACCTGGGCGGCAGCTTTGGCGGCCTTGCGGACCTTCTTGTAGGCGGCTTCGATGGTGACCGGTGCGTGGTCTTCGCCCGCGGCGATGCCGGGTGGTTGCGCCGCTATCGCATCGAGGGCGTCGAGCAGCCGGAAGTAGCGCTGCGACCGCATGGCGATCAGCGACCGGCGCAGCCCGGTCTGGTAGCGGCGCTGGGCGCCCCCGACCAGACGCTCGTGCACCGGACCGCGCACCAAATCCTGTGTCAGCCCGTCTAATTCACGCTCGTAACGCTCCGCCAGGACCTCGGCGTCGCGCGCGATGCCAAGGATACCGGCCAGCTCGCGCAGTTCGTCGAGAACCCACCCGTCGTCCGGTAATCCGAACGATTCCTGGTAGTCGCGCAGCAGGCTGCGTAGCTTGCGGGTGGTGACCCGCATCTGGTGAATGGAATCGAAGGCATCGGCCCGCACGGCGCGATCCCACACCAAGAGTTCGCCAATCTGCTCGACCACCGCGCGCTGCAGCGGGTGTTCGTCGGCCTGCGGGCCGTTGGGCTGCGGCGTGGTGCCGAGCACCCGCGCCAGCTTGGAGGCATGACCGGCGGGTGCGGCGCCGGCGTCCAGCAGCCGGTTACCCAACCGGTTCAACAGGTCGGTGTCCGGGGCCCCGTTGGACGCCCCGCTGGTTTCGATGAGTTCGAGTTCCCACTCGCGCCACTCTTGTTGGGTGGGCTCCAAATCGGCGTCCTCGGAAGCACGGGCCGACCATGCGGTGACGTGGTCGTTGCTGAACTCCGCCAGCGGCGTTCCGTCAGCGGCGTACAACACCTGGCTTTCGCGCTGGGTGGTGATGCGCGCGACCGGTTCGAGGGGGCGGTCGCGGACGATCGCCAGCACGACTTCCACCAACTCCTCCGGCACGGTGTCGGGGCCGGACGCGTCCAGCGGTGCCCGGACCTCGGTGCGGACTTCGGGCCCGGCCGGCAGCTTCAGGTGCCACCCCGCGTCGGAGCCCCCGGTACGGCGGCGCAGCGTGATCTTGTTGCGGGCCAGGTCCTGTGCCGGAGTGTCGAAGTACGTCGCGTCCAGTGTCTGAGTCGGCGACTTGTCGACGTGCGCCACCGCGGCAATGCCTTCGAACGAAGGGGACACGGTGGACTCGCCAACGTCAAACTTGCGCTCCACCTCGCGATGGCGCGAGGTCTGCGGCGCTTTTGCAGGCATTTTCGGCTCCGTTGAGGGCGCGTCGCCGCGGCCTTGAACGTCGTGAACGGGTGGTGCTGGGCTCCCATAGCCTGCCACACCGCGGTTACGCGAATGGCGGCGATGGCCGCTGTCCGGCGTGGCCGTTCCCGGCCCCGGCGCTACGGCGGGGGAGGAGGCGTGCTGTCTTCCGGCAGCGGCGCATAGGCGGCCGGCGGCGGGACGTAGCGGGCGATGGTGTCGCCGATGTCGGTGCATCCGCTCACCGAGATGCGCCGGCCCCCGCCCACGCAAACGGTCGCCTCCGCCCGGTCGGCGGAGCGGGTGACAACAAGGATTCCGGGAACCGAGGCCATTCCCGCCAACGCCAACGCGATCCAGCGGCGCGCATTCATCTGAAGAACTCCTTCCTGCCACCGTGAACGCTTCGACCCATCGCGGTGGGCGGACAGAGAATTGGAGTATATCGACGCCGCTGCCGGTGGCGGTCGGATTTGTCGGCGGCGGCCACGCAATTGTTCCCCGCCGGAATGGCGCATGCGTTGCCCGAAAACCGCTTATGGTTTGCGGTACGGGTAATCGCTCGTCTTTTCGGATGCGGAGATGAAGGAGCGTTCCATGGTGTCTTTTGCCCGCGGCACAAGTCGAGCAATTGCCGGCGGAATCGCGGCCGGCGCGGCCAGTGTGGCAATGCTTTTCACGGGCGCCGGCTCGGCCGGTGCGGATTGGGGAACGGATGTGCCGGAGCCGGACCCGGCGCCTTCGTCGGCGCCCAATTGCACGGCGGCCGACCTCGCCCAGGTATCGGCGGGTGTTGCCGCGGCGACGTCGGCGTACCTGTTCACCCATCCGGACGTGAACGCCTACTTCACCAGTCTGAAGGGCCAGTCCCGCAGCGATGCCCGGGATCAGCTCAAGCAGTACATGGATGCCAACCCACAGACGCACGCCGATCTGGAGGGCATCCGCCAACCGCTGACCGATTTCCAGCGTCGGTGTCAGTAGCTCAGCCGGGCGGCGGCTCTTCGCGGAGATGCATGGCCAGGCCACCCAGCTCGCGGATCGTCTGAATCTCGGGATCACGGAACGGCCGTCCGTCCGGCGCGAGCAGGTCGTGGAACCACTCAGCGGGCATGGTGGGGTACGGGTGCTCCCATGAGTCCCAGGGAAAGAATGTCTGGGTTTTCCCGGCGACCAGCCCCCAGTTGAACGCGCCGACGTTGTAGCGCTTCGCAATAGGCAGCACACCCTGGACGGTGCTGCCCAACGGCCGGGCCATGTATTCGGTGCACAGGATCGGGCGCCCTTGGGGTCCGAGCTCGGCGATGCGACTCTCGAACTCCGCCGGCCCGGCATAGGAGTGGAACGTGATCACGTCGGAGTTGTCCAGCTGAATGCCGCTGATCACGCTGCGCCGTCCGGGGTCGGCCCACTCGCCGTCCCAGACACCGCTCGTCAACGGTTGACACGGATCGACCGAACGCGCCCAGCCGAACACCTGTGGGAGCAGGTCGGCGACCAGGTCCAGCTTGTCGTCCCGCTCGACGGAGCGGTAGTACTTCGACGGATTGTCGGGCTCGTTCCACAGGTCCCAGCCCAAAACGCGGTCGTCGGTGCGGAATTGGGTCAGCACTGCGGTGACGTAGCCGCGCAGGGTCTGGATGTAGCCGCGGTCACCGAGGCGTTGCGCACCGGGGCTTTGCACCCAGCCGGAGTTGTGCACGCCGGGCGTCGGCGCGCGCTGCGGCCCGGCTTCCGGGCGCGGATCCCAACAGGAGTCGAACAGGACGAACAGTGGCTTGATGTCGTTGCGGGCCGCGATGTCGACGAACTGGGCGAGGCGGGCTTGGAATCCCCGATAGTCCTGCGCCCACAGCAGATCGTGCAGGAAGACCCGCACCGCGTTGAGTCCGTTGGCCCGGGCCCAGCCCAGTTCGGTGTCGATGCGTCGCGGGTCGAACGTCTCGGGCTGAAACATCTCCAGCTGGTTGATCGCGTTCGACGTGATGTAGTTCGCCCCGACCGGCCAGCCCTGCGCCTGATACCACCGATTGGCGCGCTCAGGAGACCAGCGGCTTGCCTGTGGCGAGGTGCCAGGCGCGGGTTGGGCGGCCGCGCGAGGTGCTCGGGCCAGTGCAGTGCCTCCTGCCAGTAACAGCGGTATCTTCAGCACCGTTCGACGGTGCACGAAGTCACCAGGAATCCCCCGGTCGATGTGTTCACCCTTGCTCTCGGAGTCGAGACTCTATCTAAGAGCAATCGTACCCGCCTGCCACACAACAAGTTTCGCTTTTGGGCGATCCGAGGCAGGAGTCGGCCGGGCCGCGGAGGTCAGAAGCAGTGCTCGTCCGCGGGGAAGGCCCCCTCGGCAACCTCCTGCGCATATTGCATTGCGGCCCGGCGCAATTCCCCGCCGATGTCGGCGAACCGCTTGACGAAGCGGGCGGCCTTGCCGCTGCTGACACCGGCCATGTCCTGCCAGACCAGGACCTGGCCGTCGCAGTTTGGGCCGGCTCCGATCCCGATGGTCGGGATGGTCAGCTTGCCGGTGATCTGGGTGGCCAGTTCGGCCGGCACCATCTCCATGACGACGGAGAACGCTCCGGCTTCGGCGACGGCGATCGCGTCGGCGACGGTCTGTTCCGCTCCGTCACCGCGGCCCTGCACCCGGAAGCCGCCCAAACTGTTCACGCTCTGCGGCGTGAACCCGATGTGCGCCATCACGGGGATGCCCGCCGCGGTCAGGCAGGCGATCTGCTCGGCAACCCGCTCGCCGCCCTCGAGCTTGACGGCGTGTGCGCCGCCCTCCTTCATGAACCGGGTGGCCGATGCCAGGGCCGCGGCCGGGCCCGCCTCGTAGCTGCCGAACGGCAGGTCCGCGACGACCAGGGCGTGACGGGCACCGCGGACCACGCCGCGGACCAACGGAATCATCTCGTCGATCGAGACCGGCACCGTGGTGTCGTAGCCGTACACGACATTGGCGGCCGAGTCGCCCACCAGCAAGACCGGAATGCCGGCCTCGTCGAAAATGCGGGCGGTCGAATAGTCGTAGGCCGTGAGCATGGCCCACTTGTGCCCTTCGGCCTTCATCTTCTGCAGGTGGTGGGTGCGGATTTTGGTGAGCGGCTGTGCGTGCTCAGAGGTGCCTGCACCATAAACATTCTGCTCAGACATCGTTGTCCCTAGTGGTGGTCGGTTCGATCCTCGTGGCCGGATACGGTCCCCGGGTTCGTCTGACGGTGCCATTCTGCCATCTCTCTTGCGCAGTTGCACCGTCCGTGTGATGTGAGACATACCATGCTCGGCATCACCGCCGGCCACCCGTAGCCGGCCGGTGGTGCCGCTCACGAGGATCTCAGCTTTCCTCTGGCAGCATATGTTGGCATGGGTCTGTCTCGCGGTGACAAGGTCGCGCGCACGCTGCTGGTTTGGACAACGGTCGCTGTCGTGGCGCTCCTTCTCGCGGGCTGTGTGCGCGTAGTCGGCGGACGCGCCGTCCTGGCCGAGCCGAAGCTCGGACAGGCGGTGGAGTGGACACCTTGCCGGACGGCGAACCCGAAGGTCAAGATTCCCGCCGGGGCGCTGTGCGGCAAGCTGGCGGTGCCGGTCGACTACGACCACCTCGACGGCGACGTGGCGACGCTGGCGATGATTCGCTTCCCCGCGACCGGGGACAAGATCGGTTCGTTGGTGATCAACCCCGGTGGGCCCGGCGAATCCGGTATCGAAGCCGCCCTGGGGGTCGTTCAGTCGCTGCCGAAGCGTGTCCGGGAACGGTTCGACCTGGTGGGCTTCGACCCCCGTGGGGTGGGATCGTCGCGGCCGTCCGTCTGGTGCAACTCCGATGCCGACAACGACCGGCTGCGCACGGAACCGAACGTGGACTACAGCCCGGCCGGCGTGGCCCACATCGAGGACGAAACCAAGGAGTTCGTCGGACGCTGCGTCGGCAAGATGGGCAAGAACTTTCTGGCCAACGTCGGGACGGTCAACGTCGCCAGGGACCTGGACGCGATCCGCGCGGCGCTGGGCGACGACAAGCTGACCTACCTCGGCTATTCCTACGGCACTCGGATCGGCTCCGCCTACGCCGAGGCCTACCCCGACAAGGTGCGGGCGATGATCCTCGACGGCGCCGTCGACCCCAACGCCGACCCCATCGAAGCAGACCTGCGCCAGGCGAAGGGTTTTCAGGATGCGTTCAACGACTTCGCCACTCAGTGCGCGAAGCAACCGACCTGCCCGCTGGGCACCGACCCGGCCAAGGCGGTCGACGTCTACCACAGCCTGATCGACCCGATGGTCGACCCCAACAACACGATGGTCGGCAGGCCGGTCCCCACCAACGACCCACGGGGACTGAGTTATAGCGATGCCATCGTCGGCACGATCATGGCGCTGTACTCGCCGACGTTGTGGCGTCACCTCACCGACGGGCTGACCGAACTGGTCGACCACCGCGGCGACACCCTGCTCGCCCTGGCCGACATGTACATGCGCCGCGACGCGCACGGTCACTACACCAACGCCACCGACGCGCGGGTGGCGATCAACTGCGTCGATCAGCCGGCGATCACCGACCGGGCCAAGGTGATTGACGAAGACCTCCGCTCGCGGGAGATCGCGCCGTTCATGAGCTACGGCAAGTTCACCGGCGACGCCCCCCTGGGCACCTGCGCGTTCTGGCCCGTTCCGCCAACCAGCAAGCCGCACACCATCTCCGCGCCCGGCCTGGCGCCGACTGTGGTGGTGTCGACCACCCACGATCCGGCGACCCCCTACAAGGCCGGGGTCGATCTGGCCAACCAGCTGCGCAGTTCGCTGCTCACCTACGACGGAACCCAGCACACGGTGGTGTTCCAGGGCGACGGTTGCATCGACAACTACGTCACGGCGTATCTGGTCGGCGGCGCCACGCCGCCCAGCGGCGCGAAGTGTTAGCGCCGAACGTGCACTGACGGCGAGACTTTGGCCGATCTTTCGCGTTGGGTGCACGCTCGGTGAGGGCCGCAGACGAGACCAAGGCGTAACCGTTTCGCGCCGCTTCGGGTACCCGAAGCTGACACGATGACAGCCATGTCGCGCCTGGGACCGTTGAGCTCGGCGCTGCTGTCATTCGGGCTGTTGGTCGGGCAATCGGCGGTGGGACCGCCGGTGGCCGGCGCCACCCCGGAACCCGGCGCGGGGCAGACCCCGGCCCCGAGGCCGTCGGTCGCGACGCCGCAGACGTGGGGGAGTTGCGGTCAATTCGCCACGGACACAAACGATGTCCCCACCGCGCAGTGCACCACCGTCTCCGTCCCGGTCGACTACGACAACCCGGGAGGGGGGCAGGCGAAGCTGGCGGTGATCCGCGTGCCGGCCACCGGCCAACGGATCGGCGCGCTGCTGGTCAATCCGGGCGGTCCCGGCGGATCCGCGGTCGACATGGTGGCCGGGATGGCATCGGATCTGGAAGGCACCCCCATCAGACAGAACTTCGACCTGGTCGGCTTCGACCCGCGGGGGGTGGGCCACTCGACCCCGGCACTGCGCTGCCGCTCGGATGCCGAGTTCGACGCCTACCGGCGTGAGCCGATGGTCGACTACAGCCCGGCGGGCGTGGCGCACATCGAACAGCTCTACCAGCAGGTGGCCCAGCAGTGCCTGACCCGGATGGGGACCGGGTTTCTGGCCAACGTCGGCACGGCGTCCGTGGCCCGCGACATGGACATGGTCCGCCAGGCGCTGGGCGACGACCAGATCAACTACCTCGGCTACAGCTACGGCACCGAGCTGGGCACCGCGTACCTGGAGAAGTTCGGTGCCCACGTCCGGACGATGGTGCTGGACGGGGCGATCGACCCGATTGTCGGCCCGGTCGACGAGAACGTCCAGCAGATGGCGGGATTCCAAACCGCTTTCAACGACTACGCCGCCGACTGCGCCCGCTCGCCGGGTTGCCCGCTGGGCACCGACCCCGCCCAATTCATCAACCGCTACCACGCGCTGGTCGACCCGTTGGTCGCCAAGCCGGGCCGCACGTCGGACCCGCGCGGCCTGGGCTACGCCGACGCGACTACCGGCACCATCAACGCGCTTTACACCCCGGCGCACTGGAAGTATCTGACCAGCGGCCTCCTCGGGCTGCAGCGCGGCACCGACGCGGGCGACCTGCTGCTGCTCGCCGACGACTACGAGGGCCGTGGCCGGGGCGGGCACTACACCAACGATCAGGACGCCTTCAACGCGATCCGGTGCGTCGACGCGCCCAGCCCGAAAGATTCGGCGAGCTGGGTCTCCGCCGATCAGCGCATCCGCCAGGCGGCCCCGTTCCTCAGCTACGGGCAGTTCACCGGAAGCGCCCCCCGCGATCTGTGTGCGCTGTGGCCGGTCCCGGCGACGTCGACGCCGCACGCCGCGTCGCCCGCGGCGCCGGGCAAGGTCATCGTGGTCTCCACCACGCACGATCCGGCCACCCCGTACCAGGCCGGGGTCAATCTGGCCCGCCAGCTGGGCGGCCCGCTGATCACCTACGACGGGACGCAGCACACCGCGGTGTTCAACGGGGACCAGTGTGTGGACGCCGCCGTCATGCGTTATCTCGTCGCGGGCACGTTGCCGCCCCCGTCCTACCGGTGCAAGTCCTGACCGCACTGAGCAGCCTGTTTGCAATGTTCGCAATTTTTCCGATCGCGCGTCGGTAACACAGAATTAACAGCTGTTGCCTACTGTTTCGGTTATGGATCGTCAGAAGGAATTCGTCCTCCGCACGCTGGAGGAACGGGATATCCGCTTCGTTCGGTTGTGGTTCACCGATGTGCTCGGATTCCTCAAATCAGTCGCCATCGCCCCGGCCGAACTCGAAGGCGCCTTCGAAGAGGGCATCGGCTTCGACGGATCCTCGATCGAGGGCTTCTCGCGGGTCTCGGAATCCGACACCGTGGCCAACCCCGACCCGTCGACGTTCCAGGTGCTGCCGTGGGCTTCCGGCGGCCACCACCACTCGGCGCGGATGTTCTGCGACATCACCATGCCTGACGGCTCGCCGTCCTGGGCGGACCCGCGGCACGTGCTGCGCCGCCAGCTGCAGAAGGCCAACGACCTCGGGTTCTCCTGCTACGTCCACCCCGAAATCGAATTCTTCCTGTTGAAGCCGGGTCCGGACGACGGGTCGGTGCCCGTCCCGGTCGACAACGCCGGCTACTTCGACCAAGCGGTGCACGACTCCGCTTCGAACTTCCGCCGCCACGCGATCGAGGCGCTGGAGTTCATGGGCATCTCGGTGGAGTTCAGCCACCACGAGGGCGCGCCCGGCCAGCAGGAGATCGACCTGCGCTTCGCCGACGCGCTGTCGATGGCCGACAACGTGATGACGTTCCGCTACGTCATCAAGGAGGTCGCGATCGAGAACGGCGCCCGTGCGTCCTTCATGCCCAAGCCGTTCGGGCAACACCCCGGCTCGGCGATGCACACCCACATGAGCCTGTTCGAGGGTGACGTCAACGCTTTCCACAGCCCCGACGACCCGCTGCAGCTGTCCGACGTGGGCAAGTCGTTCATCGCCGGGATCCTCGAGCACGCCTCCGAGATCAGCGCGGTCACCAATCAATGGGTCAACTCCTACAAGCGGCTGGTGGTCGGCGGTGAGGCACCCACGGCCGCGTCGTGGGGTGCGGCCAACCGGTCGGCGCTGGTGCGGGTGCCGATGTACACCCCGCACAAGACGTCGTCGCGGCGCATCGAGGTGCGCAGCCCCGACTCGGCCTGCAACCCCTACCTGACTTTCGCCGTGTTGCTGGCCGCCGGGCTGCGCGGGGTGGAGAAGGGCTACGTGCTGGGGCCGCAGGCCGAAGACAACGTGTGGGACCTGACCCCCGAGGAGCGGATCGCGATGGGGTATCGCGAGCTGCCGACGAGCCTCGACAGCGCGCTCAAGGCCATGGAGGCCTCCGAACTGGTTGCGGAAACCTTGGGAGAGCACGTTTTTGACTTCTTCCTGCGCAACAAGCGCACGGAGTGGGCCAACTACCGCAGCCATGTCACGCAGTACGAGCTGAGCACCTACCTGTCGCTGTAGCCGGCGTCGGCGTCAACAGGGCGCCCGCCTTGCCCCTGCAACGCAGGGGGGTTGCGATACCGTCGTGGGCGTGACCAAACCCGCGACGCAGCGCCCCCGGCTGCCCAGCGTGGGCCGGCTTGGGTTGGTCGATCCTCCGGCGGGCGATCGCCTGGCGCAGCTGGGTTGGTACGACCACGACGACCAAGCCCACGTCGACCTGCTGTGGTCGCTGTCGCGCGCACCCGACCCCGATGCCGCGTTGCGCGCCCTGATCCGGCTGGCGGAGAACCCCGACACCGGCTGGGACGAGCTCAACGCCGCGCTGCTCACCGAACGCCCCTTGCGCGGGCGGTTGTTCGCCGTGCTCGGCTCGTCGCTGACCCTCGGGGATCACCTGGCCGTCCATCCCGAGTCGTGGAAACTGTTGCGCGGCAAGGCCAAGCTACCCACACACGACGAGCTGCGCGCGGCGTTCACCGAATGTGTCGACGAGGCGTTGGACGCGCCCGGTTCGGTAGTGTCCCGCCTACAGAACTTGTACCGCGACCGGCTGCTGGTACTGGCCGCGCTCGATCTGGCCGCGACGGTGGAAGACGAACCGGTGCTGCCGTTCACGTTGGTGGGCGCTCACCTGTCGGACTTGGCGGACGCCGCGCTGGCCGCCGCGATGCGGGTGGCCGAGGCCAGCGTGTGCGGCGACCGCACGCCGCCGCGGCTGGCGGTCATCGCGATGGGCAAATGCGGTGCCCGCGAACTGAACTACGTCAGCGACGTCGACGTCATCTTCGTGAGTGAGCGCGCCGACGCACTCGCCACCCGGCTGGCCGGCGAGATGATGCGGGTCGCATCGGAGGCCTTCTTCCAGGTCGACGCCGGGCTGCGCCCGGAGGGCCGCAGCGGTGAGCTGGTGCGCACCGTCGAATCGCACATCGCCTACTACCAGCGCTGGGCGAAGACCTGGGAGTTCCAGGCGTTGCTGAAAGCCCGCGCGACCGTGGGTGATCAGGAGCTCGCCGAGCGTTACCTGACCGCGTTGATGCCGATGGTGTGGGTCGCCTGCGAGCGCGAGGATTTCGTCGTCGAGGTGCAGGCCATGCGCCGCCGGGTCGAGCAGCTGGTGCCCGCCGACGTGCGTGGCCGCGAGATCAAACTCGGCAGCGGCGGGCTGCGGGACGTGGAGTTCGCGGTGCAGCTGCTGCAGCTGGTGCACGGCCGCAGCGACGAGTCGCTGCACGTGGCGTCCACGGTGGACGCGCTGGACGCGTTGGGTCGGGGCGGTTACATCGGGCGCGAGGACGCGGCGAACCTGACCGCCTCCTACGAGTTCCTCCGGCTGCTCGAGCACCGGCTACAGCTGCAGCGGCTCAAGCGCACCCACCTGTTGCCGGAGCCCGACGATGAGGAGGCGGTGCGCTGGCTGGCGCGCGCCGCGCATATCCGGCCCGACGGACGGAACGACGCAGCGGGCGTGCTGCGCGAGGAGCTGCGGCACCAGAACCTGAGGGTGTCGCAGCTGCACGCCAAGCTCTTCTACCAGCCGCTGCTGGAGTCGATCGGCCCGGCCGGCCTGGAGATCGGGCACGGCATGACGGCGGAGGCCGCAGAACGGCAGCTGGCCGCGCTCGGCTACGAGGGGCCGCAGACGGCGTTGGCGCACATGTCGGCGTTGGTCAACCAGAGCGGCCGGCGTGGTCGCGTGCAGTCGGTGCTGTTGCCCCGGCTGCTGAACTGGATGTCGTACGCCCCCGATCCCGACGGCGGGCTGTTGGCCTACCGCCGCCTGTCTGAGGCGCTGGCCGGGGAGACGTGGTATCTGGCCACGCTGCGCGACAAGCCCGCGGTGGCCAAGCGGCTGATGCACGTGCTGGGCACCTCCGCCTACGTGCCGGACCTGCTGATGCGCGCGCCCCGGGTGATCGAGGACTACAGCGACGGTGCGGCCGGCCCCAAGCTGCTCGAGACGGACTCCGCCACGGTGGCCCGGGCACTGATCGCCTCAGCCAGCCGCCATCCCGACGCGATGCGCGCGATTGCGGCCGCCCGCACCCTGCGCCGCCGCGAGCTGGCCCGCATCGGCTCGGCCGATCTGCTCGGCTTCTTCGAGGTCACCGAGGTGTGCCGGGGGCTCACCTCGGTGTGGGTGGCTGTGCTGCAGGCGGCGCTGGACGTGATGATCCGTGCCAGCCTCCCCAAGGACGGCAAGGCGCCGGCGGCCATCGCGGTGATCGGCATGGGCAGGCTGGGCGGCGCCGAGCTGGGCTACGGGTCCGATGCCGACGTGATGTTCGTGTGCGAGCCGGCCCACGGCGTCGAGGAGTCTTCGGCGATCCGGTGGTCGACGACCGTCGCCGAGCAGGTGCGGACGCTGCTGGGCACTCCCAGCGTGGACCCGCCGCTGGAGGTCGACGCCAACCTGCGCCCGGAGGGCCGCAGTGGTCCGCTGGTGCGCACGCTGGGTGCCTACGCCGCCTATTACGAGCAGTGGGCGCAGCCGTGGGAGATTCAGGCCCTGTTGCGCGCGCACGCGGTTGCCGGCGACGCGGACCTGGGCGAGCGGTTCTTGTTGATGGCCGACAAGACACGTTATCCGCCCGACGGGGTGTCCGCCGAGATGGTGCGGGAGATTCGCCGCATCAAGGCCCGCGTCGAGTCCGAACGGTTGCCCCGCGGCGCGGACCCCAACACCCACACCAAGCTGGGCCGCGGGGGCCTGGCCGACATCGAATGGACCGTGCAGCTGATGCAACTGCGGCACGCGCATGAGATTCCCGCCCTGCACAACACCTCGACACTGGAATGCCTTGATGCGATCGCTGCGGCCAAGCTGGTGCCCGCCGATGAGGTAGATCTGCTGCGGCAGGCGTGGCTGACCGCCACCCGGGCCCGCAACGCGCTGGTGCTGGTCCGCGGCAAGCCGACCGATCAGCTGCCGGGGCCGGGACGCCAGCTCAACGCGGTCGCGGTGGCGGCGGGCTGGCCGACCGACGACGGCGGGGAGTTCTTGGACAACTATCTACGGGTGACGCGGCGGGCAAAAGCCGTGGTTCGGAAGGTGTTTGGCAGTTGAGTCAGGAGGCCGGCGCGTTGGACGCCATATTCGAGGTGCTCGACGCGGCGGAGGCTGATCGAGTGACAGCCCTCTACGCGCCGTTGGCCGACGCCGTGCGCGAACTCGTCGACGCCACCATCCGCACCGAGGTCGACGACGAGGTCGTCGCCCAGGCGCGATCCGCGATCGAGGCCGTGACCGAGTCGTTGCGGCAACGGACCCGGCCGGTCGGGGTGAGTTACCGCGTCAACGGCCGGCCTCTGCCGCTGGGCAACGCCGCGATCGGTGTGTGCAACCCGATCGCGCCGCCGATCGTCGTCCACCACGACGGCGGCGGCCGCTGCTGGAGCGAGTTCGTCCTCGGGTCGGCGTACGAGGGCCCGCCCAAACTGGTGCACGGTGGCGTCAGCGCCCTGGTGCTCGACCACATGCTCGGCGAGGCGGCCAGCGAGGGGCTGTCCAAGGCGCGTTTCACCGGAACCATCACCGTGAAGTACCTGCGCGGCACCCCGCTGGGCCCGCTTCGTTGCGAGGCATGGGTCGACCGCAAGGAGGGCCGCAAAGTGTTTGCGCGCGGGACGATTTCGGACGCCGCCGGGGTCACCGTTGAGGCCGAGGGCGTCTTCATCGAGCCGGCGTGGGCGCGGGAAGCCGAATGAAGTTCTACATCAGCAGCGCCTTCCTGAACACCCGGGAGATCATCGAGCTCGCCAAGGCCGCCGACGAACTCGGCTACGACGGCATCGGGATTCCCGACCACGTCGTCAACCTGGAGACACTGGACACCCCGTACCCGTACACCAAGGACGGGCGGCGGCGCTGGCAGCCCTTCACCGACTGGCCCGATCCGTGGGTCCTCATCGGCGCTTTGGCTCAGGTCACCACGCGGCTACGGTTCGTCAACACCGTCTATATCCCCGCGATGCGCAATCCCTATTCGGCCGCCAAAGCCATTGGCACGGCGGCGGTCCTGGCGTCGGGCCGGGTGGAGCTCGGCATCGGCGTCGGCTGGTGCCGTGAGGAATTCGCATTGATGGGCGAGCGGTTCGAGGCCCGCGGGAAACGGACCGACGAGATCATCGACTTGATGCGGGCGCTGTGGCGGCCAGGCTGGACGGAGTTCGAGGGCACGTTCTATCAGACCCCGCGACTGGAAATGGAGCCGACGCCGCCGCCGATACCCGTGTACGTCGGCGGGCTCAGCGACATTGCGCTGCGCCGCGCCGCCCGCAACGACGGCTGGATCGGCGATCTGATCAAGACCGAACGTGCCATCGAGGCCGTGGGCCGGCTGCGCGAGTTGCGCGCCGAAAATGGTTTGTCGATGGACGATTTCACAGTCCTGACGCCGCTGACCGACGCCTTCACCACCGCCGACTACCAACGCGCCGCCGACGCCGGCATCACGGGCATCATCACCATGCCGTGGATGTTCTACGCCGGTCCGGACGCTTCGTTGGCCGACAAGATCGACGGCATGCAGCGCTTCCGCAAGGACCTGGCGCTCGACGGCTAGTGCTCGCCTTCCGCGCCTTCTCGCCGCGACACATAACCTACGGCGAAGACACGCCGCAGAGCTTCGCCGTAGTTTATGTTTCGGCGTATGTGAGCGCGGGCCAACGAAACCCTTTGTAAGCCTGGAAGAATGCCGGGCATGCCTGGGAACATCGGCCGGGTGCGCCCGGCGTCCGCACAGGATGCCGCGGCATGCCTGTCGATCTATCGGCCGTATGTCGAGGACACCACCATCAGTTGGGAGATCGAAGTCCCGAGCGTAGGGGAGATGGCCACCCGCATCGCCGATGCGCACGAATGGCTCGTCCTCGAACGCGAGGGTCAGGTTGTGGGTTTCGCCTACGGCCATGCGCTGAGGCGCCTGCCCAGCTTCCAGTGGTCGGTCGAGACCGGAATCTATGTCGGCCTCGAGTATCACCGCACCGGCGGCGGTCGCCAGCTCTATACCCGACTGTTGGGGCGGCTCGCGGAGCGCGGCTACCGGAGAGCTTTCGCCGGCATCACCCAACCGAACGAGGCCAGCATCGGTTTTCACCGATCACTCGGGTTCCAGGACGCCGGCCTCCATCGGCGCGTCGAATGGAAACACGGCCGCTGGCACGACGTCGCGTGGATGCAACTCGACCTGGCCGGCCCAGCCGATCCCGACGAGCCGCCCAGCCCGATCGTGTGATCGGTTAGCGGCCCCCGCCGGCACCGCCGCCGAAGCGGCCGCCACCGGCACCGCCTCCGCTTACGCGGCCCCCGCCGGCACCGCCACCGAAGCGGCCGCCACCGGCACCGCCGCCAAAGCGGCCCCCGCCAGCACCGCCACCGACCATTGTTCCTGCGGAAACCATCATCATGGGCTAGAAGCTAGCCCCCCATGCGTTGCGGCCGCAAGACTTTCCATCTTAACTTTCGGCTTCGACGAACACCGTGCCCCCGGCTAGACGGATGTACGAGACCCATGCGCTGCCAGGCTGTTTCATCCTCCACGACCGATAGCACCGGCCTGGCCGTCGGCAATAACGAAACCACCCGCGCGGCGGCTGCCACGCGGGTGGTTTCGTTTGGCGACTTACACGTCGTAGTAGAGCGCGAACTCGTACGGGTGCGGCCGGATCTGCACCGGCAGGATCTCGTTCTCGCGCTTGAAGCTGATCCACGTCTCGATCAGGTCGGACGTGAAAACGCCTCCCTCAGTGAGGTATTCGTGGTCCTCTTCCAGCCGGTCGATCACCGCGGACAGCTGGGTGGGCGCCTGCGGGATGTTGGCGGCCTCCTCCGGCGGCAACTCGTACAGGTCCTTGTCGACCGGGGCCTGCGGCTCGATCTTGTTCTTGATGCCGTCCAGCCCGGCCATCAGCATCGCCGAGAACGCCAGGTACGGGTTGCCCGACGAGTCGGGGCAACGGAACTCGAGCCGCTTGGCCTTCGGGTTGCTGCCGGTGATCGGGATGCGGACACAGGCCGAACGGTTGCGCTGGCTGTAGACCAGGTTGATCGGCGCCTCGTAACCCGGGACGAGTCGCTTGTAGGAGTTCACGGTCGGGTTGGTGAAGGCCAGCAGCGACGGGGCGTGGTGCAACAGGCCGCCGATGTAATGGCGGGCGGTGTCCGACAGGCCGGCGTAGCCGGTCTCGTCGTACATCAGCGGGCTGCCGTCCTTCCACAGCGACTGGTGGGTGTGCATGCCGGAGCCGTTGTCGCCGAACAGCGGCTTGGGCATGAACGTGACGGTCTTGCCGTTCTGCCACGCCGTGTTCTTGACGATGTACTTGTACAGCTGCATGTCGTCGGCGGCGTGCAGCAGCGTGTTGAACTTGTAGTTGATCTCGGCCTGCCCGCCGGAGCCCACCTCGTGGTGGCCCTTCTCCAGGCTGAAGCCGGATTTGATGAGATTCGACAGCATGTCGGCGCGCAGGTCGACGTAGTGGTCGACGGGTGCGACCGGGAAGTACCCACCCTTGGGGCGCACCTTGTAGCCGCGGTTGGGGGTGCCGTCGTTCTCGGTCGGCTCGCCGGTGTTCCACCAGCCGGAGATCGCGTCGACCTCGTAGAAGGAGCCGTTGGTGCGCGAGTCGAAGCTCACCGAGTCGAAGATGTAGAACTCGGCCTCGGCGCCGAAGTAGGCGGTGTCGGCGACGCCGGTGCTGATCAGGTAGTTCTCCGCCTTGCGGGCGATGTTGCGCGGGTCACGCGAGTAGGGCTCGAGGGTGAACGGGTCGTGCACGAAGAAGTTCAGGTTCAGCGTCTTGTGTGCGGTGAACAGGTCGATCCGCGCCGTCGCGGGGTCGGGCAGGAGCAGCATGTCGGATTCGTGGATGGACTGGAATCCGCGAATCGACGAGCCGTCGAAGGCCAGCCCGTCCTCGAAGACGCTCTCATCGAAAAACGAAACCGGAATCGTGAAGTGCTGCATGATGCCTGGCAAGTCACAGAACCGGACGTCGACAAACTCGACGTTCTCGTCCTTGACGAGTTTGAAGACGTCGTCGGGCGTCGTTTCCGTCACAGAAATGCTCCTTTACTTGGTGAGATCCGCGGCCTGACGCTATGGAGCAGATGTTGCCTGGCAGTCAACCCCGTGTTGCGCGCACGTTACGCGACCCATGTCATCCACAAAAGAGGCGGCATCGGCAGCGGGTTCTATTGTGGGGCCATGGATCGCAAGATCGTATCTGGTCCGGCGCCGGAGCGCAGCGTTCGCTTGCCGTCCCGGGCCATGCAAATCGGGGACCTGAACTCTGGTCTCGGCCGATGACGCCGGAATCGCGATCCGCATACCCGGGCGAAAGGCTGGGACTGCCGGAAAGCGGGCCAGGATCCCTGGCCCCGATGGGACGCCGGCTGGGCGCCCTGATGATCGACTGGCTGATCTCCTACGGTCTGGCGGCGCTGGCCCTACGCCTCGGCCTCTTCTCCGAACACACGTTGGCGACGGCGGTGCTGGCCATCTGGTTCGTGCTCGGCGTGGTCTCGGTACGGCTGTTCGGCTTCACGCCCGGGCAGTTGGTGTTGGGTCTGCAGGTGGTGACCGTCGGCGGGCGGGCGTCGGTCGGCATCGTCCGCGCGGTGGTCCGGGGTGTGCTCGTCGGCACCGTCGTCCCCGCGTTGTTCACCGACTGGGATGGTCGCGGCCTGCAGGATCGGCTGACGGCGACGGCGGTCGTGCGGCGCTGAAGCCGACGGCGGCGACCCGTCCCCCGCAAGCGGGCGGTACCCCCAGCGCCCGGCTGCGCCTGCGATCGCCGCGGCTACTTGCGGCGGACGGTGCGCTGCACGCCGCGCATCTTGCCGGCGTTGGGCAGCGGTCCCTTCGGCAGGACGGCGGCGCCGGCCCGCGTCCCCAGCGCGGCCAACCGGGACTCCAGCGTGTCCATCTGTTTGGCGGTGATGTTGGCCGGCAGGCGGTTGAGGTGGCGCTCCAACTTGGACAGCGGCACCTCGTCCTCGCCGTTGCCGACGACGAAGTCGTAGATGGGCACATCGCCGATCAGCCGCGCGGTGCGCTTCTTCTCCTGGGCCAGCAGCGGCCGGACCCGCGCCGACGACCCTTCGCCGACCAAGATGACGCCAGGCCGGCCGATGACCCGGTGCACCGCGTCGAGGTGGCCCGTGGCGGCCACCCCCGGCGTCACCCGCCACTTGCCGCGCAGGTTGTCCAAAGCCCATGCGGCCGCCCCGGTTTGGCCCTCGGCCTTGCTGTAGACACTCTTCTGGGCGCGGCGGCCGAAGACGATGAAGGCCACCAGCCCGCCCAGTACCACGCCCAGCGGGATCAACGTGATCATCGTCAGCCCGCCGGCCCAGACGCCGACCGCCACCGAGACGGCCACGATCAGCACGAAGGCGCCGATCATGTAGGGCAGCAGGCGCTTGTCCTCACGTCGCTGAAGGTTGAACGCCTGCCACAACTGGGCGCGGCGCTCCTTCGCGGCGGCCTTGCGCGCGGCCTGCGCCTGCGCTCGGGCGGCCTTGTTCTCAGCGGCGTTGCGGGGTTTAGCCATAGTCAAAGAATACGTACCGGCGCCGCGGAACAATCGGGCCTACGGCGCGCGGCATCTTCAGGCGCGCGTCCGCGCGGCTTGCTCGTAGAGCCGGCCCGCCCGGTAGGACGACCGCACCAGCGGGCCGGCCAGCACCCCGGAGTAGCCCAGCCCCTCGGCGTGCCGGGCGAACTCGACGAACTCCTCTGGCCGCACCCAGCGCTCGACCGGGTGGTGACGCGTCGACGGACGTAGGTATTGGGTGATGGTGACGATGTCGCAGCCGGCGCCCCGCAGATCGGCCAGCGCGGTGCGCACCTCGTCGGGGGTTTCGCCCAGCCCGAGGATCAGGTTGCTCTTGGTGACCAACCCGAAGTCGCGCGCCGCGGTGATGACGTCCAGGCTGCGCTGGTAGCTGAAGGCGGGTCGGATCCGCTTGAAGATGCGGGGCACGGTTTCGACGTTGTGCGCCAACACTTCCGGGCGTGCTTCGAACACCTCGGCAAGCCGCGCGGGCTCCCCGTTGAAGTCGGGGATCAAGAGCTCCACGCCGGTTGAAGGGTTGAGCTCTTTGATGGCGCGCACCGTCTCGGCGTACAACCAGGCCCCGCCGTCGGGCAGGTCATCGCGGGCCACCCCGGTGATGGTGGCGTAACGCAGTCCCATGGTCCGCACGCTGTCGGCGACGCGTCTCGGCTCGTCGCGGTCCAGGGCGGCGGGCTTCCCGGTGTCGATCTGGCAGAAGTCGCAGCGCCGGGTGCACTGGTCACCACCGATCAGGAAGGTGGCTTCCCGGTCCTCCCAGCACTCGAAGATGTTGGGGCAGCCGGCTTCTTCGCAGACCGTGTGCAGCCCCTCGCGGCGGACCAGGCCCTTCAACTGGGTGTACTCGGGTCCCATCCGGGCCCGGACCTTGATCCACGGCGGCTTGCGTTCGATCGGAGTTTGCGCGTTGCGGACCTCGAGGCGCAGGAGTTTGCGTCCTTCGGGTGCGGCAGTCACATGGCCGATGCTACGCGCGTACCGGGGTGTTCCCGGACCGGCAGGGCGCCGTCGAGGGCGTCGCAGACGGCGCCGGCGACGGCCGCGCGGACATCCTCGACCACCACCGGACGCCCCAGCTCGGCCGACAGCGACGTCACGCCGGCGTCGCTGATGCCACACGGCACGATCGTGGTGAACGCATCGAGGTCGCAGTCGCAGTTCAGTGCGAACCCATGCAGGGTTGTCGCGCGAGAGACCCGAACGCCGATGGCGGCAACCTTACGGTCGGGCTTGCCCTGGGAGGACCTGCCGCCCGGCACCCACACCCCGGACCGGCCGTGCACCCGGCACGTCTCCAAGCCCAACTCACCGCACACCTTGATCAGCGCCTCCTCGAGGCGGCGAACGTAATTCACCACGTCGAGCGGCTCACCCAGGCCGATGATCGGATACCCGACCAGTTGCCCCGGGCCATGCCAGGTGATCTTGCCGCCACGGTCGGTGTCGACGACGGGGGTGCCGTTCACCGGTCGTTCGTGCGGCTCGGTGCGCCGCCCCGCGGTGTAGACCGGCGGGTGCTCCAGCAGGAGGAGTGTGTCGCGGCCGCCGGCGACCCTGGCGTCGGCCAGCTCGCGCTGCAGCTGCCACGCGGCGCGGTATTCGACGGTTCCGAGCTGGCGGACCTCGATCGCGGCCCGGCTGGACCGGATGGATTCCATCACGTTCGCGACGCTACTCGCCGGGCAACCACGCCGCAGGCCGGACTACCGCTAGTCGTGGTCGCGCCCGGCGGTGGCGTAGCCGAGCGCCTCGCCAATGGTGTTGTGGTGGAACTGGAAACCGGCCCGCTCCAGCGCGGACGGGATGGCGCGCTGGCCGATGAGCACACCCTCGTCGGCGAACTCTCCCAGCGCGGCCCGCACCGCGAAGCCCGGCAGCATCAACGGGGTCGGACGGTTGACCGCGCGGCCGAACGCGGTGGTGAATTCGGCGTTGGTGACCGGCGCGGGCCCGGTCATGTTCACCGGGCCGGACAGCCCGGTATTGGAGATCGCGAACAGCAGCGCCCGCACCTCGTCTTCCAGGGTGATCCAGGACATGTATTGACGGCCACTGCCCAGCCGGGCGCCGAGGCCCGTCCGGAACAACGGCCGCAACCGCCCCAACGCACCGCCCGCGGGCGCGAACACCAGCCCCGTGCGGGCCAGCACCACCCGCGCGCCACCGTATTGGGCCGGCAGCGTGGCGGCTTCCCAGTCTTCGCACAGCTGGGCCAGGAAACCCCTTCCCGCACGGTCGTTTTCGTCGACCACGCGGTCTCTGGTGTTCCCGTAGTAGCCCACGGCGCTGGCGTTGATCAGGGTCGCCACACCGGCCTCGGCGACGGCGTGCGCCAGGACTTCGGTGGGAGCGATGCGGCTGTCCCGCAGGCTCTGCTTGAAGGCGCCCGACCAGCGTCGCTGGCCGATGTTGACACCGCACAGGTTGACGACGGCGTCGACGTCGCTGATCGCGTCGACGTCGAATTCGCCGCTCTCGGGGTGCCAGTGCAATTCGTCGGAATTCGACGGTGCCCGGCGGACGATGCGTAACACCCGGTGGTCGGCCGCACGCAGCGCCGCGGTCAGGGCGGATCCGATCAGGCCGGACGAACCCGCTATGGCGATGACGGGTTTGCCCACGGTTCGCCAGCCCTCCTAAAGACCCAAGTCGGCCTCGAACGCTCCCTCTTCGAGCCGGTGCTTGATCGTGGTGAGGAAGCGTCCGGCATCAGCGCCGTCGATGAGCCGATGGTCATAGGTCAGCGGGAGATAACAGATGGAGCGGACGCCGATGGACTCGTTGCCGAATTCGTCGACGATCACCCGGGGCCGCTTCACGATCGCCCCGGTGCCCAGCATGGCGGCCTGCGGCGGAACCAGGATGGGGGTGTCGAACAACGCGCCCTGGCTGCCGATGTTGGTGATGGTGAAGGTGCCGCCGGACAGCTCGTCGGGTTTGAGGTCGCCCGACCGGGCACGCGCGGCGATGTCGGCGATCGCCCGGGCCAGTCCGGCCAGCGACAGGTCGCCGGCGTTGTGGATCACGGGGGAGAGCAGCCCCTGCTCGGTGTCGACGGCGAAGCCGAGATGTTCGGCGTCGTAGTAGGTGATCTCCTTGGTGTCCTCGTTGTAGCTGGCGTTGATGTTGGCGTGGATCTTCAGCGCGTCGATCACCGCCCTGGCGATGAATGGCAGGAAGGTCAGGTTCACCCCCTCGCGTTCGGCGAAGGCGGACTTCGCCCTGGCCCGCAACCCGACGATCCTGGTCATGTCGACCTCGTGCGTCTGGGTTAGCTGGGCCGTGGCCTGCAGGGATTCCCGAGTTTTGTTCGCGGTGATCTGGCGGATCCGGCTGGCCTTCTGCGTGGTGCCGCGCAGGTGTGCCAGCGCCGGCGCCGGCGTGGCCGCCGGAGCCGCCTTGCCGTCCACGGCCGGCGCGGCCGCGGGTGCCTGCGGCGCCGCGGGCGCTTTCTGGGCCTGCTTCTGCCGTTGCTTCTCCTCCGCCGCGGCGAGCACGTCTTGCTTGCGGATGCGGCCACCGACCCCGGTGCCGGTGATCTCGGCCAGATCGATGTCGTTCTCGGTGGCGAGTTTGCGCACCAGCGGCGTCACGTACGGCGCGCCGTTCGGGCCCGAGCCGCTGGGCTCGGCCGCCGGTCGCGCCTGCGCCGGTTGGGCTTTCGGAGCCGGTGTCGGCTCGGGCTGCGAGACCGGCTGCGGTTCGAGCTTGGCCTCGGCCCTGGGTTCGGGCTTGGGCTCGGGCTTGGGTTCCGGCTTGGGGGCCGGCGGGGGCGTGGGAGCGGACGCGGCCTCGGAACCGCTGCCGATCCGCGCCAGCTCGCCGCCGACCGGCACGGTGGCATCCTCCTCGGCGGTGATGCTGACCAGGACGCCGGCCACCGGTGACGGAATCTCGGTGTCCACCTTGTCGGTCGACACCTCCACCAGCGCCTCGTCAACTCCGACCGAGTCGCCGACCTTCTTCAGCCAGCGGGTCACCGTGCCCTCGGCCACGGACTCGCCGAGCTCGGGCATCAACACCGGGGTCGCGTCGCCGCCACCGGAACTCTGCCGGGCGGGCTCGGGCTGGGGCTCGGGCTCCGGCTGGGCCGGTGCCGCCGCTTGGGGCTCGGGCTCCGGTTCGGCCTGCGGGGCGGTTTCGGCCTGCGGCTCCGGCTGGCTGGGCGCCTGCGGGGCCGCCTCCGAACCGCCGCCCTCCGCCGAGTCGCCGATGACGGCCAGTTCGCCGCCCACCTCGACGGTGTCGTCCTCCTGGGCGACGATCTTGGTCAGCACACCGGCCGCGGGCGACGGGATTTCGGTGTCGACCTTGTCGGTGGACACCTCGACGAGGGGTTCGTCGAGTTCGACCGTGTCGCCTTCCTGCTTGAGCCAGCGGGTGACCGTCCCCTCGGTGACGCTCTCACCGAGTGCCGGCATCTGGACGGAGAAGGCCATCGTTTCTGACTCCTCGATCGCTTGTGGGTCGGGGTGGGTCGAACATCTCGCTAGCCGTTCGAGGTAGCTATCCAAAACTATCCTGTCACTGCGTCGGCGCCGGCACACATTCAGGGCGGACCGCGCAGCGGTTGCCGGGACGGCCCGAACACCCTTGCTACGGTGTGGCCACTGCAGTTCAAGCGGGGAGGTCCCGATGCCGGCATCAACACAACAGCTAATCCAGCATTTCGTCGACAGCGCCGACGGCGCGCGAATCGCGGTCTACGAAGAGGGCAACCCCGAGGGCCCCACCGTAGTGCTGGTGCACGGCTTCCCCGACTCGCACGTGCTGTGGGACGGTGTCGTGCCGCTGCTGGCCGACCGGTTCCGCATCCTTCGGTACGACAACCGGGGCGTCGGTGAGTCCTCGGTGCCCAAGCCGGTGTCGGCGTACACCATGGACCGCTTCGCCGACGATTTTGCCGCGGTGACCGGCGAGCTCAGCCCCGGCCGGCCCGTGCAGGTACTTGCCCACGACTGGGGCTCGGTGGGCGTGTGGCACTACCTGAAGCGGCCCGGTGCCGGCGATCGGGTCGCCACGTTCACGTCGGTGTCCGGTCCGAGCCAGGACCAATTGGTCGACTACATCTTCAGCGGTCTGCGGCGGCCCTGGCGCCCACGCACCTTCGCCCGGGCGATCAGCCAGGTGCTGCGATTCACCTACATGCTGCTCTTCTCGATCCCGGTGCTCGCGCCGCTGTTCCTTCGGCTGACGCTGTCGATCCCGGCGCTTCGGCGCAACGCGGTCGACAAGATTCCGGACGAGCAGATCCACCACTCGCCCCACCTGGCCCGCGACGCCGCCCGTTCGGTGAAGACCTATCCCGCCAACTACTTTCGCTCGTTCTCCGGTCGTAGGGAAGGCATCCACGTCGTCGACGTGCCGGTGCAGTTGATCGTCAACACCAAGGACAAGTACGTGCGGCCGTACGGCTACGACCACACGCCCCGCTTCGTGCCCCGGCTGTGGCGGCGCGACATCAAGGCCGGTCACTTCTCGCCGATGTCCCACCCGCAGGTGATGGCCGCGGCGGTGCACGATTTCGCCGATCTGGCCGAGGGCAAGCCGCCCAGCCGCGCGCTGCTGCGCGCGCAGGTCGGACGTCCCCGCGGGTCTTTCGGCGACACCCTGGTGTCGGTCACCGGCGCCGGCAGCGGAATCGGCCGCGAGACGGCGTTCGCGTTCGCGCGGGAGGGCGCCGAGCTGGTCATCAGCGACATCGACGAAGCGGCCGTCAAGGCCACGGCCGCCGAGATCGCCACCCGCGGCGGCGTCGCGCACGCCTACGTGCTCGACGTGTCCGACGCCCAGGCCGTGGAGGTGTTCGCCGAGCGCGTCAGCGGCCAGCACGGGGTGCCCGACATCGTGGTCAACAACGCCGGCATCGGGCAGGCCGGGGGATTCCTGGACACCCCGGCCGAGCAGTTCGACCGGGTGCTCGACGTCAACCTCGGTGGCGTGGTCAACGGGTGCCGGTCATTCGCGCGGCGGCTGGTGGAGCGCGGCACCGGCGGATACATCGTCAACGTGTCGTCGATGGCCGCCTACGCCCCGCTGCAGTCGCTGAACGCCTACTGCACGTCCAAGGCGGCGACCTACATGTTCTCCGACTGCCTGCGCGCCGAACTCGACACCGCCGGCGTGGGGCTGACCACGATCTGCCCCGGCGTCATCGACACCAACATCATCAACACCACCCGGTTCGACGCGCCCGCGGGAAAGGGCGAACAGGTCGACGGACGCCGCGGCCAGCTGGGCAAGATGTTCGCGCTGCGACACTACGGCCCCGACAAGGTCGCCAACGCGATCCTGTCGTCGGTCAAGAAGAAGAAGCCGATTCGCCCGGTCGCACCGGAAGCCTATGCGCTGTATGGCCTTTCGCGTCTGGCGCCGCAAGGCCTGCGTAACGCCGCGCGGATGCGGGTGATCTGACCCGGACCTAGGTACCCGCCCGCGCCGCGCCCTGGCGGCCCGTCAGCAACGTCCCGCCGATCGCGATAAGTCCGACGACCGCCAGCGGGATCGACCACATGCGCCTGCTGCCCACCGACGACTGGCACTGCGCCACATAGTCGGTGTGCGGAACGACCTGATTGAGAATCGGGATGTTCGCCACGCTGCTGTTGTTCGCGCTTCTGGCCGCTGACAGATCCGTGGCGACGGCGTTCCCGCACCCGATGGAGTGGCCGTTGCCGTCGGAAATCGACACCGGCGCCAATAGCCCGATCACACCGGCCAGCAAAAGTACCGCACCCACACCGAGGATCAACCGTCGTACCGTCACGATCTCGCCTTTCGCCGTCCGGGTTTTCGACCGGTGGGAGATTAGCCGCTGCAGGTGGCCGGTAAACCCCAAGTCGACCCGGGTGAGCGGCTGGCCGCGCCGCAAGGTGAAGCGAGCCGTCTTCTCGTTGCTGACGAAGTGAGGCTCCGACGCCGCGCTGAGGGTGCCGCCCTGGCGGGCGACACACTGGCGTGACGCTCGGTGGGCTGTGCGCGCCGGGAGGCGGGCTAGCCGTTCTCGGCTATGTCCTCGAGCACCGCGAACATGGTGCGGGTCGGCACACCGGTGGCGCCCTTAGGCGTGTAGCCCCACGGGCCGCTGGTGTTGTACGCCGGGCCGGCCACGTCGATGTGTGCCCAACCCACGCCGTCGGCGACGAACTCGCGCAGGAACACCCCGGCCACCAGCATGCCGGCGAAGCGCTGGCCGCTGATGTTCGACAGGTCGGCCACCGTGGACTTCAGGTCGTCCTTGAGTTCGTCGGGCAGCGGCATCGGCCAGCCGTTCTCGCCCACCCGCTGCGAGATCGCGGCGACCCGGTCGCGGAACTCGTCGCTGCCCATCACCCCGGGGATCCGGGCGCCCAACGCTACCGTCTGCGCGCCGGTCAACGTGGACGTCTCGATCAGGTAGTCCGGGTTGTCCTCGCACGCCCGCACGATGGCGTCGGCCAGGATGAGCCGGCCCTCGGCGTCGGTGTTCTGCACCTCGACGGTGATTCCGCCATACTGCGTCAGCACGTCGCCCGGACGCTGCGCCGTACCCGACGGCATGTTCTCGGCCATCGGCACGGTGGCGATCACGTCGATCGGCAACCGCAGCTGCGCGGCCAGCGTCACCGTGGCGATGACCGCGGCCGCGCCGCCCATGTCCGAGGTCATGTGGTGCATCGACGCCGCCGGCTTGATCGAGATACCGCCGGTGTCGAACGTGATGCCCTTGCCGACCAGCGCCACCCGCTTTGCCTGCTTCGACTTCTTGGCCAGCTTCGAACCCCGGTGGGTCAGCCGCACCAGCCGCGGCGGCCGCGACGAGCCCTGGCCGACGCCGATCACGCCACCGTAGCCGGCCTTCTGTAACGCCTTTTCGTCGAGCACCTCCACCTCGAGGCCCACGGATTCGGCCAAAGCCCTTGCGCGCTTGGCGAATTCGGCCGGAAACAAGTGACTCGGCGGCGTGTTGACGAAGTCGCGAGCGGTGGCCACCGCGGTCGCCACGGCCGCGCCGTGCGCGCTGGCCGCTTTGGCGTCCTTCGAAGCGGACAGCACGGTGATCTTGCGCAGCCCTTTGTCTTTCGGCGCGGTCTTGCCGCTGCGGAATTCGGTGAACCGGTAGCTGCCCAGGATCAGTCCCTCGACGGTCGCCGAGCAGACGTCGGCGCCCGGCAACCCGGCCAGCGTGGTGATCACCGCCTCGGCGGTGCCCACCGATCGCGCCGCCACACCCGCGGCGCGACGGATCGTATCGGCGGACCACTCCGGTCGCGGTTTACCCAGGCCGATCGTCAGCACACTGGACACCGGCAGCGACGGCACCACCAGGCGGTGGACCTGCTCACTGCCGCCGGTGGCGTCCAGGGCGCGCAGGCCGGATTCGATTTCGGCGACCGCATCCGCCGGCAGCAGTGACTCGCCGGAGGCAACGGCCGCCCCCGGCCGGTCCTCGTCGCCGGTCGAGACGACCGGCACGATCAATACCGAAGAGCCCGCCCCGCGTTTCGGCAGCGATGTGGCGACGTTTACGGAGGGGCTTTCATAGCTCAATTCGGTGGGCACGGGCATTTACCCTAATTGGCGGAGCCCGCGCTGAGGTCGGCGGCGTCCCCACCGTGCAGCTCGAAGGCGATGGTGGGCGCGTCAAAACCCTTGAGGTCAAAGGGGCCACGGGCCGTCGCCGGCCAGTCCGGCAATTGCTCGTGCAGGGCCGAATCGGCCAGGATCTGGCACGGGGCCGCGGCCCCGACCAGACGCGCCGCCAGGTTGACCGGACTGCCGAAGTAGTCCCCGTTGATCGCCAGGACGGTGCCGTACGCGAGGCCGGCACGGACCTGCAGCCCCTCCTCGCGCGCCCGCGGATGGTCGACGAGATCGAGCGCCGCCTTGGCGAGGCGTTCGGGCGACGCGCTCACCCACATCACCTCGTCACCGATGAACTTCACCACCCGGCCGCCATCGCGATGCACCACGTCTGCGACGGTCCCCGCGAACTCGTTGAGCAAGTCCGAAAGCTGCGCCGGAGTCAGCGCACGGGTGAGCACGGTGAAGCCGGACAGATCCGCAAAACCGATGCCGCACACCACGGTTGCCGAGGTGTCGCGAAGGACCCCTTCGAAGTGGGTTCGGGCGCCGGTCAGATGGTGGCGGTGAACGACGTCGATCAGCGCTGAAATCCGGGGGACAAACTCCGCGACCGCGCGGTACGCCTGCGCCGTGGCGAGCTCGTCGTTGGTGTAGGTCATCTGGATGTCCGGCGTCCCGGCCCGGATCGCCGTCGACTCGGCCTCCGCGAGCCGGGCCATCGCGGCACCGAGCACCCGCAGCAGTCCGAACGCGCCGTCCTCACCCACCACCGCCTTCAAGGCGACCCAGGTCGCCAGCGCATCGACGTCGGCCTGGCTCAGCGCCGGAACGTCGGGGCCGGCGACCGTCAGGCCGAGCAAGCCCCACGCGTGGGTGACTTCCTCGGGCGACAAGCCGAGTTGGTCTGCCGCGGTCGCCATCGTGTGGATCGGGCGCCCCGACCATTGCAGGACGTCCCCGGCAAGCCCGAACAGCCGTCCGCGCTGTTCGGCTTCCACCATTTCGTCGACGGTGAAGCCGAGGTCGTCCAGGTACTTGATCAGGTCGGCTCGCGCGCGCGGATCAGCGATTCCGGCAGCCTCAAGCGCTTCGAAGTCCGGGGAATCGACCACCCACCCAAGTGTGCCAGCACCCGCGATTAGGGTGAACCGTCGTGACCGATGACCTACAGCATGGCCCGTTGGAAGACCGCCACCGCGAGTTGGGGGCCAGTTTCGCTGAGTTCGGCGGCTGGCTGATGCCGGTGTCGTACGCCGGCACCGTCAGCGAGCACAACGCCACCCGCAACGCGGTCGGCCTGTTCGACGTCAGCCACCTCGGCAAGGCGTTGATCCGCGGACCGGGCGCGGCCGAATTCGTCAACTCGACCCTGACCAACGACTTGAGCCGCATCGGGCCGGGCAAGGCGCAATACACGTTGTGCTGCACCGAATCCGGCGGCGTCGTCGACGACTTGATCGCCTACTACGTCGACGACGACGAGATCTTTCTGGTGCCCAATGCGGCCAACACCGCCGCGGTGGTCGAGGTGCTGCAGGCGGCCGCTGAGGCCGGTTTGGGGGCCGGCCTGACGATCACCAACGAGCATCGCTCCTACGCGGTGCTGGCGGTGCAGGGCCCGCGTTCGGCGGACGTGCTCGGCGGCCTGGGCCTGCCGACCGACATGGATTACATGGGCTACGCCGACGCCACCTATGCGGGGGTGCCGGTGCGGGTGTGCCGGACCGGATACACCGGGGAACACGGCTACGAACTGCTGCCGCCGTGGGAATCCTCGGGCGTGGTGTTCGACGCGCTGGCCGCGGCGGTCGGCGCTGCGGGCGGCGAGCCCGCCGGCCTGGGCGCGCGCGACACGCTGCGCACCGAGATGGGCTACCCGCTGCACGGGCATGAACTGGCCCTGGACATTTCGCCGCTGCAGGCCCGATGCGGCTGGGCGATCGGCTGGAAGAAGGACGCGTTCTTCGGCCGGGACGCGCTGCTGGCGGAGAAGGCGTCGGGACCGCGGCGGCTGCTGCGCGGCCTGCGGATGGTCGGCCGCGGTGTGCTGCGCCCCGGTCTGACGGTGCTTGCCGGCGAGACGCCGGTCGGGGTCACCACGTCGGGAACTTTCTCCCCGACTCTGCAAGTCGGCATCGGGCTGGCGCTGATCGACGCCGACGCCGGGGTCGAGGACGGCCAGCACGTCACCGTCGACATCCGCGGGCGCGCCGCCGAGTGTGAAGTCGTGCGGCCGCCCTTCGTCGAACCGAAAACCCGTTAGTGCCGCCGGTTCAGGTGAAAAGCCCGGTCGCAGGCGGATATACAATCGGCCCCATGACCAGCGGCTCCCTTGAGTTCACGGTTTCACGCTCGGCCAACCCCGCTTCCGACGCCGAACGTGAATCCATCCTGGCCGAGCCCGGTTTCGGCAAATACTTCACCGACCACATGGTGTCGATCGACTACGACGACGAACGGGGTTGGCACAACGCGTGCGTCATCCCGTACGGCCCGATCGAGCTGGACCCGTCGGCGATCGTGCTGCACTACGCGCAGGAGATCTTCGAAGGGCTCAAGGCATACCGCTGGGCGGACGGCTCGGTCGTGTCGTTTCGCGCCGAGGCCAACGCCGCGCGGCTGCGGTCGTCGGCGCGGCGGCTCGCCATGCCCGAACTGCCCTACGAACTGTTCATGGGCTCGCTGTGCCAGCTGGTCGCCGTCGACAAGCCCTGGGTCCCCGCCGCCGGGGGCGAAGAGGCGCTGTATCTGCGGCCGTTCATCATCGCCACTGAGCCCGGGTTGGGCGTGCGGCCGTCCAAGCGGTACCGCTACCTGCTGATCGCGTCACCGGCCGGGGCGTACTTCAAGGGCGGCATCAGCCCCGTCACCGTGTGGGTGTCGACGGAATACGTGCGGGCGAGCCCGGGTGGCACCGGCGCGGCCAAGTTCGGTGGCAACTACGCCGCCTCCCTGCTGGCGCAGGCCGAGGCTGCCGCGCACGAGTGCGACCAGGTGGTGTGGCTGGACGCCGTCGAACGGCGCTTCGTCGAAGAGATGGGCGGCATGAACATCTTCTTCGTGTTCGGCAGCGGCGGGTCGGCGCGGTTGGTCACCCCCGAGCTATCCGGTTCGCTGCTGCCGGGGATCACCCGGGATTCGTTGCTGCAGTTGGCAATTGACGCCGGATTCTCCGTCGAGGAACGCAAGATCGACATCGACGAATGGCAGAAGAAGGCCGCCGCCGGCGAGATCACCGAGGTGTTCGCCTGCGGCACCGCCGCCGTCATCACCCCGGTCTCGCAAGTGAAGTACGGCGATACCGACTTCACCGTCGCCGACGGGCAGCCCGGTGAAGTGACAATGGCGCTGCGCGACACGTTGACCGGGATCCAGCGGGGGACCTTCGCCGACACCCACGGCTGGATGGCCCGGCTGGGCTAAGCGCGCGGTCGAATGTAAAGCTGGCTTCACATTCGCACCCGAGCGTGAAGCCAGCTTCACGCTCGCGGCTAGAACCGCACCAGTCCGGCGAGCACCACGGCGCCCACCGTCGTGGTCAGCTCGATGGCGGCACCCAGCACGTCACCCGTGATGCCGCCGAATCGGCGAACGCAGTGCCGCACCAACACCGCGCCGCAGCACAGACCCGCCAGCACCGCGACCGGCCCCTGCCACGGCCGCGGTCCGCCCGCAAGCGAGACGGCGAGCAGCACCGCGACCCAGGCCGCCACCACGATCACCGGCTGGCTGCCGGCGACCCGGGCGCCCAGGGTGCTGCCCTCGGCCGCCGGCACCGACCGGCGACAGGCCAGCACCGCGGCGACCCGGCCGGCGAAGATCGCCACGGCGATGCCGACGAGCCCCGGCCTGCCCGCCGCCCCGAGCGCCGCGAAGGCCAGCCCCTGCAGCGCGATCACCAAGACGACGGCCGCCGCGCCGAACGGCCCGGTCGACCCGTCGCGCATCACCGCCAGGGCGCGCTCCGGCGGCCCGTAACAGCCCAGCCCGTCGGCCGTATCGGCGACACCGTCGACGTGCAGGCCGCGGCTGGCCAGCAGCAGCGCCGCGACCGTGAGCAGGCCGGATAGCGGACTGGACGGGCCGAAGGCCCACACCCCGCCCCACGTCACCGCGGCCGCCAGTACGCCCAAGACGGCGCCCACCACCGGCAGCGCCGTCATGGCCCCGCGGCCCATCGGGGCGCCCTGCGAACGTGGGACGGGCAGCACCGTACCGAACGCGAAAGCCGTTGCCAGCGAACGCATCACAGCGGGGGAGCAGCCTGGTCGGACACCCCGGCCTGTGTGAACGTGGCCATCGACGTCAGCGTGGCCACGGCGGCGCGCAGCACCGGCAGCGCCAGCGCGGCGCCGCTTCCCTCACCCAGCCGCATCCGCAGATCGAGAATCGGCTCCAGGCCAAGCTCGGCCAGCGCCAGGGCATGACCGGGCTCTGTGGACCGATGACCGGCCTGCCACCACAACCGGGCGCCTGGAGCCAGTCGCTCGGCAACCAACGCGGCGGCCGTCACCGCCATCCCGTCGAGCAGCAACGGGGTGCGCCGCACCGCGGCCTGCGCGCAGAAGCCCGCCATCGCGGCCAGGTCGGCGCCGCCGCCGCGGCGCAGCAGCGCGACCGGGTCGGGCAGCACGAGCCGTGTCCGGAACAGGGCATCGCGCACCGCGGCCGTCTTGCGCGCCCATCCGGCGTCGTCGATGCCGGTGCCGAAGCCCACCACCGCGACGGGTTCGGCGTTCGTCAGCGCCGCCACCAGCACCGCGGCCGGCGTGGTGTTCCCGATCCCCATGTCCCCGGCGATGAGCAGGTCGGCGCCTGCGTCGACCTCCTCGTCGGCGATGGCCCGGCCCGCGGCGATCGCGGCGACGGTCTCGTCGTCGGTCAGCGCGTCCTCGACGGTGATATCACCGCTGCCGCGCCGCACCTTGTGGGCGCCGATCCGGTCGGTCAGCGCATCGCCCGCCACCGCGAGGTCCGCCACACGCACCGTCGCGCCGGCGATGTCGGCCAGGACGTTGATCGCCGCCCCGCCGGCATCGAAGTTGGCGACCATCTGAGCGGTCACCTCCGGTGGGTACGCCGACACCCCCGATTTGGCGACACCGTGGTCACCGGCGAACACCACCACCCGGGCGCGCTCGAATTGCCTTGGCGGGCAATGCCCTTGACACGACGCGATCCACACCGACAGGTCCTCGAGGCGGCCCAGCGCGCCCCTTGGCTTGGTCAGCGTGTCCTGGCGGGCGCGGGCGGCCGCGGCGACGCCCGCATCAGGCGGCGATACCGGGGCGAATTCCATCAGTCCACCGACGGCTTGATCGGTACCGCCTGCCCGGCCACCACCAGCACCACCCGGTCGCAGAGTTCGGCGACGCGCTGATTGAGGCTGCCCAGTTCGTCGGCGAACCGGCGCCCGGACGCGGTGGCCGGGACGACGGCCAACCCGACCTCCGGGCTGACCAGCACCAGCGTGGATTTGAAGGCGCTGACCGCGGCGAGCAACTCATCGATCGGCGTCGTTACCGACCCGCCGGCCCACCCGTGGTGATCGAGCGTGCCGGTCAGCCAGGCGCCCAGGTCATCGACGAGCGTGGGGGTGTCCGGCGACCCGCGCAATTGGCCTGGGATGTCGTCGGTTTCGACTGTCGACCAATGCCCGGGTCGACGGCCGCGGTGCTCGGCGACCCGGTCCGCCCAGGCCGCGTCGTCCTCACCGGTCGGCCCGGGGGCCAGGTAGCAAACCGGTTGGCCGGCCGGCAGCGCCCCGGCGATGGCGTCCTCGGCCCACCGGGATTTGCCCGACCGGATCCCGCCGAGCACCAGCGTGCGCACCGCGCTCAGGCGGCTTTCCGGCGGCGTCTACTTGACATCGCTGCCGCGCTGGACTTGGGGCCGCGGCGTCCGCAACCGTCGCATCTGCGACGCCCGGCTGGCGGCGTACAGGCCCAGCTTCCACCGGCTTTCGGTGTTGTCAGGGAACTTCGCGTCCACCAGCTTGCTCACCTTGCGGCCCAGCAGGAGCCCGTCGACCATCATCACGCCCATCAGCAGCAGCATCGCCGGAGAGACGTAAAGCTGCAGCTGCGGGGTGGTGAACATGGCGAACATCAAGAACAGCGTCGCCGGCATGAACAGGCCCAGCAGGTTGCGCCGGGAATCCACCACGTCGCGCACGTAGCGCCGGATCGGGCCCTGGTCACGCGGCAACAGGTATGCCTCGTCGCCGGCCATCATGTGCTCCCGGCGATTCGACATCCTGGCGCGGCTGGCGGCCCGGTCGGCCTTGCGCTCCTCGCGGCTGAGCTTGGGGCCTGCCAGCGATTTGCGGCGGGCCCGCGCCTCCGACGCGGTCATCGGTGCGGGCGCGACCGGCCCCTTGCGGGCGGTGCCCCGCGCTTTGTCGCGCTTGGGCGTGGGCCGGCCCTTGGGGCTCGTCCCACGCGACCCGCGAGACGTCGTCTCGGGGGCGTCGGCGGCATCGAGCGCGGCCGCGCCCTCGGCAACGTCCTCGTCCTGGCCCTTCTTACGGCCCATCAACTTCACAGAGGCCAGGTTACTTCGCGAATGGCTCGTCCCGGAATTGGCTTGGAATGCCTTGCTATTAGACCTGCGTCAGCACCTCACTTGGCCCTACTCTTACCAGTGATGAACGGCTACCGGTGATGGACGACGGGTCGATGGCCTCGGACGTTGCTGCCTTGGGCCTCGCTCCCGGCCGTCTGCAGCTGCCCGCCATGCTCGTGCTGGTGGCTCCGGATTGCTACGGCGACAGCATGACGGCCGTGGAGGCAGCGGCGGCCATCGCGACCGGGTGGACCCGCAGCCGCCCGGGCGATCGGTTCATCGTCGCTCCGCAGTCCGACGGCGGCCCCGGCTTCGTCGAGGTGCTCGCCAGCCGGCTGGGGGGCAAGATGCGGCGGCTCCGGGTGTCCGGGCCGTTGTCCACCATGGTCGAGGCCGAATGGGTGTTCGACCCCGCCACGACGACCGCCTACCTGGAATGCGCGCAGGCGTGCGGACTGGCCCTGCTGGGCGGTCCACCCACCCCGGAGACCGCGATGGCGGCTCACAGCAGGGGAGTGGGGCAGCTGATCGCCGAGGCGCTGCGGGCGGGGGCCACGCGGATCGTGGTCGGGCTGGGCGGCAGCGCGTGCACCGACGGCGGGCAGGGCATGATCGCCGAGCTTGGCGGCCTGGATTCCGCCCGCCGCCAACTGGCCAACGTGGAGCTCGTCGCCGCCTCCGACACCGAATACCCCCTGCTCGGACCGTGGGGCGCGGCCAGAGTGTTCGGGCCGCAGAAGGGGGCGGACACGGTCACCGTCGCGGCGCTGGAAGTGCGCCTCCAGGCGTGGGCGCTGATCCTGGAAGCGGTCGCGGGACGCGACGTGAGCGCCGAACCGGGCGCGGCTGCGGCCGGCGGCATCGGCGCAGGGCTGCTGGCTCTGGGCGGCCGGTGCGAGTCGGGCGCGGCCATCATCGCCCATCACACCCGCCTGGCCGACGATCTGGACGTGGCGGAGCTGATCGTCACCGGAGAGGGCCGGTTCGACGAGCAGTCGCTGCACGGCAAGGTGGTGGGCTTTCTCGCGGACGCGGCCCGGCCGCGGTCAGTGCCGGTGATCGTGCTGGCCGGCCAGGTCGTTCTGGACAACGCCACGGTGCGCTCGGCGGGCATCATGTCCGCCCTGTCCATCGCCGATCACGCCGGATCGGTGCGGCTGGCGCAGGCCGATGCGGCCAATCAGCTCATGGGTCTGGCATCGGTGGTGGCGGCGCGACTCGGGAATAGCGGTCCCGCAAGGTACCGTTGATGCAGTGGGCTTCCTCCGGGCGGATCGGGCCGCCTAACGCGATGACAGCGGGCTCGAACCTGAACGGACCCACCCAACAATGAGGCATGTAGGAGAAGCAATGACGGTGCAAAACGAGTCGAACGTCAAGACCCACGGCGTGATCCTGACCGAGGCCGCCGCCAACAAGGCAAAATCCCTGCTCGACCAGGAGGGACGGGACGACCTGGCGTTGCGTATCGCGGTCCAGCCGGGCGGGTGCGCGGGCCTGCGCTACAACCTCTTCTTCGACGACCGGGCGCTGGACGGCGACCTGACCGCCGACTTCGGCGGCGTGAGGTTGACGGTGGACCGGATGAGCGCGCCCTACGTGGAAGGCGCGTCCATCGATTTCGTCGACACCATCGAGAAGCAGGGCTTCACGATCGACAACCCCAACGCCAGCGGTTCGTGCGCCTGCGGCGACTCGTTCAACTGACCGGGTAACCGCGCGAGCGGATCGCGCTCAGTACGAGCCCCCGGTGCGGAGCACGTACGAGCAGACCATGATCTGGCCCCGCTGAAACAGCAGCTGGGCGATGCCCTGCAGTTCGCCGCGCAACGGGCCCCCGGCCGCGGGCGATGCCCGCATGGTGAACAGCGCCTGGGCCTGGTACTGCGACAGGTACACGATCTTGTCGATCGAGGTCACCTCGACCTCGGAAAACTGCTTGCGGAACGCGTCGCTGCTCAGCTTGGCCAGCGCCTGGTCGGACCGTTTGTCGCGGACGGCGTCGTACATGCCGCACAGCGCGTTGCGTTCGATCTCCTGGATGTCGCGATGGTCAAGTGCGTCCAGGTACCCCTGGATGGCCGTCTTCGCGGCCCCTTCGGAGAATGTGGCCCCGGTGTTGGCCCCGTTGGTGCGAACGCCGTAGACGATCGCCACGGTCAGCGCGGCCACCACGGCGACGGCCAACAGGATGCCGATGATCAGCCGCCGCTTGGATCGTCGCTGCGGGTAGGGCATCGGCAGGGGTGGCTGCCCGGCATAATTGGCGGGAGCCGCGCCGCCTGCGCGGGGGCCGTCGGGGAAATCGAGTGGCTGAGATTCGGCTGGGGGCTCGGGTCCGCTGGGTCCGCCGCCGACAGTGTGGTTCGGCGAGTGCGGACCTGCCATCGTGGTTCTCCTACGGTGGTAGACGGGACTGCGTGCGGGATACCCCGACCGAGCATCGTGGTCCCGGCGACTTGAGCGAGTTCCCTAGGGAGGCTAGCGCACCGCTTCGCGCCGACCGTGGACACAGCGACGGTTCGGACGCGTGCGTAAGCTAGCTAACCTTACTAAAGAAGGGCGGAGACATTCGTGACGATCGCGGTGACCGGTTCGATTGCGACCGACAACTTGATGCGGTTCCCGGGCAAATTTTCCGAGCACCTGCTGGCTGAGCACTTGCAGAAGGTATCGCTCAGTTTTCTGGTCGACGACCTGGTGATTCACCGCGGCGGCGTGGCGGGAAACATCGCCTACGCCATCGGCGTGCTCGGCGGTGACGTGGCACTGGTGGGCGCGGCCGGCAATGACTTCGACGGCTACCGACAGTGGCTGCAGTCGCACGGCGTCAACTGCGACAACGTGTTGATCTCCAAGACGGCGCACACCGCGCGTTTCACCTGCACCACCGACGTCGACATGGCCCAGATCGCGTCGTTCTACCCGGGCGCCATGTCCGAGGCCCGCAACATCAAGCTCGCCGACGTGGTGTCGTCCATCGGTGAGCCGGACCTGGTGATCATCGGAGCCAACGACCCCGACGCGATGGTGGTGCACACCGAGGAGTGCCGCAAACTCGGTCTGCCCTTCGCCGCCGACCCGTCCCAGCAGCTGCCCCGCCTGTCCGGCGGGGAGATCGACAAGCTGGTCGACGGTGCCGCCTACCTGTTCACCAACGACTACGAGTGGGAGCTGCTGCTCAACAAGACCGGCTGGTCGGAGGCCGACGTGCAGGGCAAGGTCGGCCTGCGGGTGACCACACTGGGCCCCAAGGGCGTGGACATCGTCGAGCCCGACGGGACGACGACGCACGTCGGCGTCGTGCCCGAGACCAGCCAGACCGACCCCACCGGCGTCGGCGATGCGTTCCGGGCCGGCTTCCTCACCGGGCGCAGCGCCGGCCTGAGCCTGGAGCGCTCCGCGCAGCTGGGCTCGCTGGTCGCCGTGCTGGTGCTGGAATCGACCGGGACCCAGGAGTGGGACTGGAACCGCGAGACCGCGGTGAGCCGGCTGGCCGGCGCCTACGGCGACGACGCGGCCAACGAGATCGCCAGCGTGCTGGCCTGAGTGCCCGGTAACCCGCGAGCGTAACCACACTGCGATATCCGGCTCGAAATTTCGCAGTGCCGTTACGCTCGGCGAGCTCGCACTAGAGCTGCACGGGGTAGTGCGGCTCGCTGATCTGCGGGACCACGCTGTGTTCGACGAAGATCGCGTGCCAGAGCATGAAGATCAGCAGCGTCCAAAGCCGGCGGCTGTGATCGCTGGCGCCGTTGCGGTGCTCGTCGAGCATCCGCCGGACGGCGGCCAGGTCGACGAGGTGACCGGCCTGCCCCCCTTGTGAGGACGCCACCAACCCGTAGGCCCAGTCCAGCAATGCGCCCGCGCGCAACCAGTGCCGGATCGGCACCGGGAACCCGAGCTTGGGCCGGTGCAGCACGTGCGCCGGAACGATCGGCTCCAGGGCCCGTCGCAGCGCGTACTTGGTGGTGGTGCGGGTGATCTTGGCCTCGACCGGCAGCCGCGAGGCGACGGCGAACACCTCGGGATCCAGGAACGGCACCCGCAGCTCCAGCGAATTGGCCATCGTCATCTTGTCCGCCTTGACCAGGATGTCGCCGCGCAGCCAGGTGAACAAGTCGATGTGCTGCATGCGGGCCACCGGGTCCCAGCCGGCCGACTCGGCGTACACCGAGGCGGTGACGTCGGTGTGGGTCCATTGCTCGCGGAAGCCGGGCAGCACGTCGCGCAGCTGGGCGTCGGAGAAGCTGCGGGCGTTGCCGTAGTAGCGCTCCTCGAGCGTCAGCGAGCCGCGGTGCAGCAGGCTCTTGCCGCGCATCCCCTCAGGCAGCGGCTTGGACACCTTGCCCATCGAGCGCCGCAGCGGACGCGGCAGGTAGTCGAACGGCTTGAGCGACAACGGTTCCCGGTAGATCGTGTAGCCGCCGAACAGCTCGTCGGCGCCCTCCCCGGAGAGCACCACCTTGACGTGCTTGCGGGCCTCCCGGGCGACGAAGAACAGCGGCACCAGCGCGGGGTCGGCCACCGGCTCGTCGAGGTACCAGACGATTTCGGGCAGGGCGGCGACGAACTCGTCCGGGTGGACCACCTTGGCGATGTGGCGGGCGCCGATCGCCTCGGCGGAGGCCACCGCGACGTCGATCTCGGAGAACCCCTCCCGCTCGAAACCGGTGGTGAACGTGATCAGCTTGGGGTTGTGCCGGATGGCCAGCGCCGCGATGGCGGTGGAGTCGATGCCCCCGGACAGAAACGCCCCGACGGTGACGTCGGCGCGCATGTGCTTGGCCACCGAGTCCTCGAGCACCGCGGTGATCTCGTCGTAGCGGGCCTGTTCGCTGTCGCGGGTGATCGGCGTGGCGGCGAAACGTGGCACGAAGTAGCGGGTGACCTCCGGCCGCCGCCCGGGCCGGATGCGCGCGTAGCAGCCCGATTCGAGCCGGCGCACGCCCCGGTGCAGCGTCTCCGGCTCGGGCACGTACTGCAGGACGGTGTAGTGCTGCACGGCCCGCTGATCGATCCGGGTGTCGAATCCGACCAACTCGGACAGGTCCAGCAGGCATTTCTTCTCGCTGGCGACCGCCGTGCCGCCGGTGCCGGTGGCCATGAACAGCGGCTTGATGCCGAAAGGGTCTCGGGCGCAGAACAATTCGAGTGTCGCGGTGTCCCACAGGGCAAAGGCGAACATGCCCCGCAGCCGGGTGAGCACGTCGGCGCCCCAGTAGTGGTAGCCGGCGACGATGGCCTCGCCGTCACCGTCGGTGGCGAAGACCGCGCCGTGCGCGGTGGCCAGCTCGTCACGCAGCTCGAGATAGTTGTAGATCTCCCCGTTGAACACCAGCACGTAGCGGTCGGGCGCCTCCGGCGGGCCCCACCGCAGGGGCTGGTGCGAATGCGCGATGTCGATGATCGACAGCCGGTTGAAGCCGAATACGACAGATCCGTCGGCGCCCGGGTCGGTCCACGTGCCCGGCTCGTCGGGCCCGCGATGGCGCATCAGATGCGACGCGCGCGCGATGGCATCGTCGGCCCGGGCGGCGTCGGCACTGTCCGGGGCAGCGACAAACGCCAGCAGACCACACACGGCGCCCCAGTATGCCGCACTCGGCCGCCGATTGCGGTGCCGCACACCCGTGACGGGCCGGGGTTTCGTCGCTCGGGTCAGCGGCGTGGTCTACGCTGCGTAGTATTCGATATCCGAGCAGGAGGCGCCGACGTGACACCTCGCGAGCAGGTCCGTTCGCAACGTTTGTCGCAGGGCAGGTTTCAGGGCCTTTTTGGCAGCCGTTCCGGAGGCGTTCGGCAGGGTCTGTCTCGTCGTCGGCGGCCGCTGGCGCTGGCCGCGACGTTCGGCGTGCTGGCGCTGACCCTGAGCGGATGCGGCTGGTCGGACGTGCTGGGCCTGGGCTGGCCCAAGGGCATCACCCCGCAGGCGCAGCTCAACCGCGAGCTGTGGGTCGGAGCGACGATCGCCTCGCTGGTGGTCGGGGTCATCGTGTGGGGCCTGATCTTCTGGGCGTCCGCCTTTCACCGGAAGAAGGCCACCGACACCGAGCTGCCTCGCCAGTTCGGCTACAACATGCCGCTGGAGCTGGTGCTGACGGTGACACCGTTCCTGATCATCTCGGTGTTGTTCTACTTCACCGTGGTGGTGCAGGAGAAGATGCTGCACGTCGACAAGGACCCCGAGGTGGTGGTCGACGTCACGGCGTTCCAGTGGAACTGGAAGTTCGGCTACCAGCGCGTCGATTTCAAGGACGGCACGCTGACCTACGACGGTGCCGACCAGGCGCGCAAGAACGCGATGGTCTCCAGGCCCGAAGGCAAGGACGCCCACGGCGAGGAACTCGTCGGCCCGGTCCGCGGGCTCAACACCTCGGACCGGACGTACCTGAACTTCGACAAGGTCGAAATCCTGGGAAGCAGCGACGAAATCCCGGTGCTGGTGTTGCCCACCGGCAAGCGCATCCAGTTCCGGTTGGCGTCCGCGGACGTGGTGCACACGTTCTGGGTGCCGGAATTCCTGTTCAAGCGCGATGTGATGCCCAACCCTGAGGCGAACAACTCGGTGAACGTCTTCCAGGTCGACGACATCAGCAAGCCCGGGGCTTTCGTCGGGCACTGCGCCGAGTTCTGCGGCACCTATCACTCGATGATGAACTTCGAGGTTCGGGTGGTGCCGCCCAACGACTTCAAGGCTTACCTGCAGCAGCGGATCGATGGAAAGAGCAACGCGCAGGCATTGCAGGCGATCGGTCAGGCGCCGCTCGCGGTGACCACCCATCCGTTCGACACCCGCCGCGGCCAGTTGGCCGGCAGTCAGTAGGTTAGGACACCAAATGCATATTGAAGCCAGGCTTTTCGAAGTCGTCGCCGGGTTTTTCATTGTGGTTTCGGTGCTTTATGCGGTGCTGACAGCACTTTTCGCCACCGGCGGTGAGGAATGGGCGGGCACGACCGCGCTGGCACTGACCGGCGGACTGGCGTTGATCGTGGCCACCTTCTTCCGGTTCGTGGCGCGCCGCATCGATACTCGGCCCGAGGACTACGAGGGCGCCGAGATCAGCGACGGAGCAGGCGAATTGGGCTTCTTCAGCCCGCACAGCTGGTGGCCGATCCTGGTCGCGCTGTCGGCCTCGGTGACCGCGGTCGGTATCGCGCTGTGGCTGAACTGGCTGATCGCCGCGGGCGTGACGTTCGTCCTTGCGTCGGTTGCGGGACTGATCTTCGAGTACTACGTCGGTCCCGAGAAGCACTGATTCGCCCCTAAAGGTCACAATCAGATCACGTGATCTGCGGCCGGTTCGCCAACACTTCTTTGCCCCTGTCGGTTCGGTAATGTTTTGCCCAGGCAAATGACAATTTCTCAAGCGCGCGCGCAACGATATGGCCCCGGGGCCCCGCGCGCTGGTGAGGCAGTCGGACAGGGCAGGCAGAGATGAGCGGGCCGAAACCCCCGGAATGGGAACCTGAGGAACCCGATTCCGTGAACGAGGCTCCCCACCAACCGGATTCCGATAGCGCGACCGCGGACGCCCCCGAACCCGGGGGCGAACCCGGACCCGACGACGAGCTCGAACCCTTCGACGACGGCGCCGAACCGGCGGCTGACCAGACGGGCCAGACCGACGCCTACTCGCGGGCCTATTCGGCGCCGGAGTCGGAACATTTCATGAGCGGCCCCTACTTGCCGGCCGATCTCAGGCTCTACGACTACGACACCTTCGACGAGTCGGCCGACGCCGAGGACGAACACGGTGCTCCGCGCTGGCCGTGGATCGTCGGGGTCGCCGCCATCGTTGCCGCGATCGCGCTGGTGGTGTCGGTGTCGCTGCTGTTCGCGGGCACCGACACCAGCAAGCTGGCCAACCCCAACACCACCACCGTCCCGTCGACGCCGCCGATGCAAGACGAGATAACGACCACCAAACCGCCCCCGCCGCCTCCTCCGCCACCACCCACGACCGAACCGCCGCCCCCGACAGCAACGGAGACACAGACCGTGACGGTGACGCCTGCCCCGCCGCCGCCACCGCCGGCACCCGCTCCGGCGCCGCCCCCGGGCACGTCAACGGCGGCAGCGCCGCCGCCACCGACGACACCGACCGGGCCGCGACAGGTGACCTATTCGGTGACCGGCACCAAGGCCCCCGGTGACATCATCTCGGTGACCTACGTTGACGCGTCCGGGCGTCGGCGCACCCAACACAACGTGTACATCCCGTGGTCGATGACCGTCACGCCGATCTCGCAGTCCGATGTGGGCTCCGTCGAGGCGTCCAGCCTTTTCCGGGTCAGCCGGCTCAACTGCTCGATCACGACAAGCGACGGAACGGTCCTTTCGTCGAATACCAACGACTTGCCGCAGACGAGCTGCTGATGGTCAGCAGGTATTCGGCGTACCGCCGTCTGGCGGGCGACGACACCATTTCGCCCGATGTCATCGATCGCATACTGATCGGCGCGTGCGCCGCCATCTGGCTGGTGTTGCTGGGCGTGAGCGTGGCCGCGGCCGTCGCGCTGGCGGACTTGGGGCGGGGTTTTCACAAAGCGGCCAGCAGCACGCATACCACCTCCTGGGTGTTGTATGCCGTGATCATCGTGTCCGCGCTGATCATCGCCGGGGCGATCCCGATGCTGTTGCGGGCCCGCCGGATGGCCCAGACCGAGCCGGCCGCCCGGGGGATGACGGCGCCCAACCGGCCACCGGTGCGGCTCATGTCCCAGGTGCCGCGCACCGCGGCCGAACGGGCGCGGCAACCGAGGGTCCAGGCACCGGCTCAGGCGGACGAATCCGAATGGTCGGGTGAGGCGGTCGATCGCGCGTGGTTGCGCGGCACCGTGCTATTGATGGGCGCGATGGGCGCGGCGCTCGTCGCCGTGGCGACAGCGACCTACTTGATGGCCGTGGGCCACGACGGCGCGTCCTGGGTCGCGTACGGGGTCGCCGGCGCCGTCACCGCGGGGATGCCGGTGATCGAGTGGCTGCACGTTCGCCAGCTGCGCCGCGCCATCGCCGCGCAGTAGGCGCTGATCACGACGCCTTGGCGTACCTGCGAACCAATTCGTCCTCGCCGAAAGTGCTCGTGTGCTGCGTGCCGTTGTCGTCGCGGCCGAAGAAGGTCCAGCGCCGGGGAGCCGTCTGCGGCCCGCTGATCATCTTCACGGTGTAACGCAGTTGCGTAGGACGCAGCGTGCCGATGATGTCGCCGACCTGGATCTTCGAAGGATGGATCTCTGGTGCGTCGCCCCAGTCCTGTATCGCCATTACGCTCATCCTCACCGTGTCGGCCTTCCGCTCACCCGGACAGCGCCACGGTCAGGCTCTCGCCACTGTAGTGCACCGACGGGGCCAGGCACGTCCGCCCAGCTGGGATGCGCCCCACCAGGGCCCACCGGGAGAGCTGAACCGTGCCGTCCGACCACCCCGGGGCGCTCCGTGCGGTCACCGTTGGCGTAGCGTGGATTGCGAGCCGTTTCGTTGTCAGCGGTGGTCCGCCACGACCGGTGCGTGTGCCACCCACGGGCAATGCGATTCCTCCGTCCGCCCCGCGCTCGCCGTGGCGAACGACGCCGACGTGAAGGGAACCGCCCGTGGTTGTTGCCAATCTGCCTGGCCGTGACCGCCAGGTCCATGGATGACCGAATTGTTCGAACGCCGACGCCGAGCCAATCCGGTCCGGCTGTCGGTGGCTCGTGAACTCGGCCGCGTCATCGACGGCGCGTGGTGGCCACGCGCGGACCGCATCACCATCGAACTGCCCGAGCTGGTCGCCGTTCTGACTCCCTTGCTGGGAGACATCGACTCCATCAACGTCAACTGGCCATCACTGCAACGACCACCCGACTTGAACTGGTCGGGATGGGAACGAAAACGCCAGCACGTAATTACCTTCATCGGGGGCGACGCACGCGTCAACCTTCTGGTCATCCCGTACACGACCTACAGCGCACTCGCCCTGATGGTGTTGCGCTGTGCGGCCAACCTACCCGTCGAATCGCGCGACCAGCTGAAGCCGGCTTTCCTCACCGCCTGCTCCGTCCTGCGGGCCGCGCAGCAACAGTGCGGCACGGCCTGCACCGAACCAGCGCGAGGCTAGTGGCGCTCGCCGTCCTTGCCGTTCGACGAACCGACGGTGCTTTCCTGGTGCTCGCGCAGCGCGGTCAGGGCACGTTGCTCGGAGCTGTGTGCAGCCTCACGCAGCGCCGCATCCTCCGACACCGGGTCGGCGAACAAGAAGCTGCCGTGGCCCGGTGAACCGGCCGAGCCCAGCTTGTTCATCCGCTTGGGCAGCGCCGCGCCCTGGTACTCGAGCGGGATCGGGTGGCCGTGGTCGTCGACGGGGCCGAGCGGCTGATGCAGCTCGATGTAAGCGCCGTGCGGCAGCCGCTTGATGATGCCGGTCTCGATGCCGTGCGCGAGCACTTCCCGGTCGCTGCGCTGCAGCGCAACGCACCACCGGTAGGCGATGAAGTAGACGATCGGCGGGAGGACGACCATCCCGATACGGCCGATCCACGTCGTCGCGTTCAGCGAGATCTGGAATTTGAACGCGATGATGTCGTTCATCGCGCTCAGCGTCAGCACCATGTAGAACGCGATCGCCATGGCGCCGATGGCGGTGCGCACCGGGACGTCACGGGGCCTTTGCAGCAGGTTGTGGTGGGCGTAGTCGCCACTGAACCGCTTCTCCAGGAAGGGGTAGACGATCAGCAGGATGAAGACCAGGCCCATGAGGATGGCGACCCAGACCACCGCGGGAATGGTGTGGTGCCAGAAGTAGAACTCCCACGGCGGCCAGATACGGGCCAGGCCCTCGGTCCACATCATGTAGAAGTCGGGCTGCGAGCCGGCCGAGACTTGAGATGGCTTGTAGGGACCCAGGTTCCAGATCGGGTTGATCTGCAGCAGGCCGCCCATCAGGCCGAGGACGCCGACGATCGCAGCGAAGAACGCGCCGGACTTGACGGCGAAGATCGGCATGACCCGCACGCCGACCACGTTGTGCTCGGTGCGGCCCGGCCCGGGGAACTGGGTGTGCTTCTGGAACCACACCATGGCCAGGTGCAGGCCGATCAGCGCCAGGATGATCCCGGGTAGCAGCAGGATGTGCAGCGCGTACATGCGCGGGATGATGTAGCCCGCGGTCGCGCACTCGTTACCCACACCGCCGCAGGGGAAGTCGCCGCCGAACAGCGCCCAGTGCAGCCAGGTGCCGATCACCGGCATCCCCAGCGTGATCGATGACAGCGACGCCCGGATCCCGATGCCCGAGAGCAGGTCATCGGGCAGCGAGTAGCCGAAGAAACCCTCGAACATCGCCAGAATAAACAGCAGCGAGCCGATGACCCAGTTGGCTTCGCGGGGCCGGCGGAACGCGCCGGTGAAGAAGATGCGCGCCAGGTGCACCATGATCGACGCGGCGAAGAGCAAGGCGGCCCAGTGGTGGACCTGACGGACGAACAGGCCGCCACGCACCTCGAAGGAGATGTCGAGGGTGGACGCGAAGGCCTTCGACATGTCGACGCCGCGCAGCGGTTGGTAGGCGCCGTTGTAGGTGACCTCCGCCATGGACGGGTCGAAGAACAGCGTCAGGTACACGCCCGTGAGCAACAGCACGATGAAGCTGTACATCGCGATCTCGCCCAACAGGAACGACCAGTGCGTCGGGAAGACCTTGTTGAGCTGCCTGCGCACCGCCGCCGACGGGTGATAGCGGGTGTCGATGTCTTCCCCTTGACGGGCCAAGACATCGCCGATCTTGGGCGGTTTCGGGGGACTCAGTTTCGGACTCATGCTGTCGTCCTCTCCCAGAATGCCGGTCCGACGGGCTCGACGAAGTCACCGTTGGCAACCAGATACCCGTTGGTGTCGATCGTGATGGGCAGTTGCGCCAGGGCACGGGCCGCGGGGCCGAAGATCGGCTTGGCGAAGTGCAGGGCGTCGAACTGCGACTGGTGACAAGGGCACAAGATTCGGTAGGACTGCTCCTCGTACAGCGACGCGGGGCAACCCAGGTGCGAGCAGACCTTGGTGTAGGCGAACAACTCGCCGAAGTTGAAGCTCTCCTGGCCCTGGCGTTTGACCACCCGGGGCATGTCGGACGGCCGGACCCGGATGAGCATCACGGGGTTGCGCACGCCCTGGTTGATCGCGCGGAGCTTCTCCTGCGATTCCGGGGTGGTGCCATCACCGTCGGACTCCCGCCACGGGAAGACCGTCTCCATGCCGCCGGCGTCGAGGTCTTCCGGGCGCATCTTGACGAACGGTGACGTACCGGCAGAGCCGGTGGCCCGGGCGAGGAAGATGGTCTCGCCCGCATACCGCGGTGTCCAGCCGGATGTCCACAGCACGGCCTTCTTCCCGTTGGCGGTGGGCACCACCGGTTTCCACGGGTTCTTGATCAGGCCGCCGGCAAAGGCCACCAGAGTCGACAGGCCGAAGGCGCCGAGGCCAAGTCCCAACGACAGCCCGATCACCTTGCGGCGCCGGATGGTCGAGCCGTCCAGGGCGTCGGTCAGGTTCGCCACGACCGTGTTGCGGTCGATCTCCCGGGAGGCCCCGTCGTGCCGCTCCTGGATCGAAATCTCTTCGGGGATAAACCTTTTCTGGTAGAGGATCGTGCCGACGGCGATCGACAGGATCGACATGCCGAAGGTCAGCCCGTACAGCGGGGTGGCCAGGTCGTACAGCAGGCTGCCCGCGGATTCTTTCGGCTTGTACTCCCACGGCCAGAACAGGAAGACCAGCAGCAGGGCCAGCCCGAAACCACCGCCGAGCAAGAGCCACAGCGCAACTCCGCGCTCGGCGCGCTTCTCGGCTTTGGTTCCCTCGACGCCCCAGCGGGGCTCCTTGACGATCGTCTCGACGCCATCGAGCTTGCCGCCCAGCGCCACCAGCTCCTGCTGCGACATGGCGGCCAGCGCCGCCTCGTCGGGTTCGTTCGGCGCGGCACCCTTGTCGGTGTCAGAGCCGCCTACGGCATTGACGTCGCTCATTTTGCGCCGCTCCTCTTCATCGCTGCGCGCTGCATCGTCTCGGCGCGGCTCATGATGCTCGTGCCCCAATCCACAGTGCCAAACCGATGGCGGCGACCATCCCGATGATCCACGCGGCCATGCCCTCGGGTGCGGGCCCGAATCCACCGAGGCCGTAGCCGCCGGGCTGGCGCTCTTCAGTGACCGCCTTGATGTAGCCGATGATGTCCTTCTTGGCTTCGAAGGACAGCTGACGGTCGGAGAACTTGGGCATGTTCTGCGGGCCGGTCCGCATCGCCGCCAGGATCTGCTGCTCGTTGGCCGGCTCCAGGGCCGGCGCGTACTTGCCCGACGACAGCGCGCCGCCCTTGCCGGTGAAGTTGTGGCACGAGGAGCAGTTCAGCCGGAACAGGTCCCCGCCACGGCCCAGGTCCTCGCCGCGCAGCGACTTCATGGCCAAGCTGCCGTCCGGGTTGCGCACCGTGGTCGGGCCGCCTCCGTTGGCCTGCACGTACGCGCCCAGCGCGTCGACCTGCCCCTCGTCGAAGATCGGCTCCTTGCGGGGTGCCTGGGCCTCGCCGGTCATTGCGGGCATCCGGCCGGTGGACACCTGGAAGTACACGGCCTCCTCGCCGACGCCGATCAGGCTGGGCCCGCGGTCGGGCACCCCCTGCAGGTTGGCGCCGTGGCAGGACACGCACGACGTGTCGAACAGCTGTTTGCCGGTCCGCAGCAGCGCCGAGGACGACTCGTCGGCGACGGCCACCTGCGGGCGCGGCGTCAGCACGGCGGCCAGCCCGCCGGCGATGGTCAGCGCGATCAGCAGCAACAGCCCGCCCGACAGCCGGCGGCGAAGGCGCCGCCGGGAGCGATCACTGGCGGCTTTTCGCGGCTGCCCGGGCCGCGCACCGGATCGGATAGACCCCAGTTTCTTCAACCCAGCACTCCTGTTCATTCCTTTTTGAAAGCGCCGGCCTTCATCGGATGAAATAGATCACGGTGAACAGCGCGATCCACACGATGTCGACGAAATGCCAGTAGTAGGAGACGACGATGCTCGCGGTGGCCTGCGCCGGGGTGAACTTGCTCATCGCGGTGCGGGCCAGCAGGAAGATGAAGGCGATCAGACCGCCGGTGACGTGCAGGCCGTGGAACCCGGTCGCCAGGTAGAACACGCTGCCGTAAGCGCTGCCGTGAATGGTCGTCCCGTGCGTCGCCAGGTGGTAGTACTCGTAGCCCTGGCCGAGGACGAAGAACAGGCCCATCAGGAAGGTGATCACGTACCAGCGGCGCAGCCCGAAGACGTCGCCGCGCTCGGCGGCGAACACCCCCATCTGGCAGGTGAACGACGACGCGATCAGCACGAGCGTCACCGGCACGGCCTGATACAGGTTCAGTTCGGTCGGTGGCGGCGGCCACTTTCCGCCGGATTGGGCACGCGCGGTGAAGTACATCGCGAACAGGCCGGCAAAGAACATCAGCTCGCTGGAGAGCCAAACGATGGTGCCGACACTGACCATGTTGGGTCGATTCAACGAATGAACCCGCGACGTGATTGCAGTACCTGAGGTCCCTACAGCGCTGGTCACATCCGCAAGTATGACGCTTTGTAGTTGTTCAACTCCACCCGGGGCGGCATTTGATGTTTTCGCGTCGCGACCGGGTCCGGAGCGGGCGGCTTTCCGCGCCTGTTGGGGGAGGTTCGGTCCTCGTGGGACCATCGGCCCGTGGCTCTGTCATCTGAGGATTCGTCCCTCGGCGGGTCCGTCGCGGGCGCGCCCGGGGCGGCACCGTCGTGGCCGCGGGTGCTGGCCCGGTTGACGGACCGTCACGACCTGGTGCGCGGCCAGGCCGCCTGGGCCATGGATCAGATCATGTCGGGCGACGCGAGCCCGGCCCAGATCGCCGCCTTCGCCGTGGCGATGAAGATGAAGGTCCCCACCTCGGCCGAGGTCAGCGAGCTGGCCGACGTCATGCTGAGCCACGCGCTCCCGATGCCCGCCATGCGCGACGACACCGTGGACGTCGTCGGGACCGGTGGCGACGGCGTCAACACCGTCAACCTTTCCACCATGGCGGCGATCGTGGTCGCGGCCGCCGGCGTGCCGGTGGTCAAACACGGCAATCGCGCGGCATCGTCGTTGTCCGGCGGCGCCGACACGCTGGAGGCGCTCGGGGTGCGCATCGACCTCGAACCCGAGCAGGTCGCGCAGAGCCTGACCGAGCTGGGCATCGGATTCTGCTTCGCGCCGCTATTTCACCCGTCGTACCGGCACGCGTCCGCGGCGCGCCGCGAGATCGGGGTGCCGACTGTGTTCAATCTCCTTGGGCCGCTTACCAATCCGGCGCGGCCGCGGGCCGGCCTGATCGGCTGCGCGTTCGCCAACCTGGCCGAGGTGATGGCCGGGGTGTTCGCCGCGCGCCGGTCCAGCGTGCTGGTGGTGCACGGTGACGACGGGCTCGACGAGTTGACCACGACCACCACCAGCACGATCTGGCGAGTACAGGCCGGGACGGTGGACAAGCTGACGTTCGATCCGGCCGGATTCGGTTTTGCCCGAGCCGATCTCGACGACCTGCTGGGCGGCGACGCGCAAACCAACGCGGCGGAGGTGCGTGCGGTGCTGGCCGGTGCCAAGGGCCCGGTCCGGGACGCCGTCGTGCTCAACGCCGCCGGGGCGATCGTCGCACACGCCGGCCTATCCAGCCGCGCTGAATGGTTGCCGGCGTGGGAGGACGGGTTGCAGCGCGCCAGCGCGGCCATCGATTCCGGTGCGGCCGAACAGCTGCTCGCGCGATGGGTGCGGTTCGGCCAGCAGGTCTGAATCGTGTTGGGCCGCTTGCTCGTAGGCCAGCCGCGCCGAGCGCGCCGAGGCCGCCCACGCCGCCCACGCGCCGGCCGCGCGCAGCGGTGAAGCCCAGCCCGCGGCGTCGGGGGAGTCGTCGACACGGACGATGCGCACCCCCGGACCGGCCAGCCAGCGCGCGATGAGGGCGGATTCCTCCACCAACGCACCGCCCAGGGGGGCCGCCGTCGGCAAAATCGCTTGTGCCCCAGCCACAATGGCTTCGACAACCGGCATCGGGGGCACCCCGCGCCTGGCGGTGCCGGCCGCGGCGAGCTGGCCGTGCCGGACGACGGCGAGGTGGTAGCCGCCCTGGCCGTCGGGTGCGGCGGCGATCAGCTCGGGCAGCGTGGCCAGGGCGCGCAACCGCTGGCCGCGCCAGAGAATGTCGACGGCGGCGGCGGTGCGGTCACGCAGGCGCGCGGCGCTCTCGAAATGGCGGCGGTCGGCCAGCGCCGTGACCTGATCCACGGCGGCCGACAGGGCCCCGTTCTCCATCCCGTCGATCAACGCCGCGACGCGCGCCACGGCCGCGGCGTACTGCGTGGCCGTGATGTCGCGCGCCGCGGGGCAGGGCGAGACCTCCGCCTCGGCGCAGGCCGGCCCGTGCAGGACGGAGCGTCCCAGCCGGGCCGTGCAGGTCCGCAGGCCGGTGAAGCGGGCCAGCAGCGCGGCCGTGTCGGCGGCGTCTGGCCGCGATCGGAACGGGCCGACGGCGCGGTCGTGGCGGGGCGCTCGCACCACCGCGAGCCGCGGGAACGCCTCGTCGGTGAGCGCCACCCACCACCACCGGTGCGGGAACCGGGACCGGCGGTTGTAGGGCGGGGCGTGCGCGGCCAGCAGCCGCAGCTCGCGGACGCCGGCCTCCAGCGCGTGGGCGCACTCGACGTGGTCGACCGCGGTGGCGAGGCCGACCATTTCCTTCATCCGGCCGCGCGGGTCGGCGCCGGTGAAGTACTGCCCGACCCGGCGGCGCAGGTCGACGGCGGTGCCGACGTAGAGCACCTCGCCCGACGGCCCGCGAAACAGGTAGACCCCCGGCCGGCGGGGCAGGCCCTCGGCGAGGACCCGCTTGAGCCGCTGGGCCGGGGTCACGTCCGGCAGGTAGGAGCGCAGATCGGCGTAGGTGTGCACCCCCTGGTTGCCCACCCGTTCGATGAGCGCGTGCAGCACGTCGACGGTGGCGCGGGCGTCGTCGAGGGCGCGGTGGGTGGGCTGGGTGGCGACGGCAAACAGCCGCGCCAGCGCGGCCAGCCGGACGCTGGGGGCTTCCTCGCGGCTGAGCACCCGCCGGGCCAGCCGCACCGTGCACAGCACCTGCGGCCGGGGCCAGGGGATATCGCACCGCGCCGCTGCGGCGCGCAGAAATCCGATGTCGAACCCGGCGTTGTGGGCGACCAGCACCGTCCCGCTGTCCAAGCCGGCGAACTCGAGAAACATCGGCAACACCGCGTCGATGGTCGGAGCGTCGGACACCATCGCGGTGGTGATGCCGGTCAGCTGCACGATCTGGGGCGGGATGCTGCGCTGCGGGTCGACCAGCGTGGCGAACTCGCCGAGCACGACGCCGGCGCGGACCTTGACCGCCCCGATCTCGGTGATGGCGTCGGGAGCGTGGCCGTCGGTACTTTTCGTGCGCCCGCCGGTGGTCTCCAGGTCCACCACCACGAAGGTGGTGTCGCGCAGCGAGACGTCGGCGCTGGCGAAGGATGACCCCAAGTCGGCGAAACTGAGCTGAGTCGCACCACCGGCACCCATGGCCGCGACGTTAAGCGTGACCACCGACACCCGCGCAGCTCCCACGCCGAACGGATCCAAGCCGTTTGCCAGCGGAAACGACGGGCCGGCTGGTTGTCGGTGGCTGCGGTTACCGTTCGGCTAGTCCGACCTGACGTTCACCAAAGCCTGACCGAGAGGACCGATCCTGATGGCACGAAGCAGTGGACCCGACAGCTACGGCGCCGCGGCGCCGGAAGCGGGGGCGCCGGTGGTGATCGACTGCGACGACTGCGCGGTGCGCGGAGCGGGATGCCGCGATTGCGTAGTCAGCGTGTTACTCGGGGTCCCGGAAACTTTATTGGAGGATGAATGCGCTGCATTGGCGGTGCTTGCCGATGTCGGCCTGGCACCGCGATTACGGTTAGTGCCTATCCGCCGCGGACGCGATTCAGGCGTCGCCTAAGATGCTTTGCGTGCCAAAGGTTTACGAGGGGGGTCAGCGTCGTTCACATGATAATGACAGAAATCTATCCAATTTCTTAACCGCTCGCTTTGGACAAACGTCGATATCGTTTCGTAACCTGTTTGAGACCTAAACCCAGCTCGCCGGCGCATCCGGTCGTCGATGGCCGTTTAAGGAAGCAAAATCTTGAGGCTTGACTCTAGATACCCGTTTGCGCGTGTCCTCACACGAGTTGCCATCGGGACGCTAGCGGGCTTCACGGTGTTATCCGGTGTCCTTGCGGCGAACGTCTCGGCCGACCCCGCCGACGACGCGCTGGCGAAACTCAACCAGTTGTCCCGCCAGGCCGAGCAGACCACCGAGGCGATGCACAGCGCGCAGCTCGACCTGAACGACAAGCTGGCGGCCCAGCGTGCGGCCGACAAGAAGCACGACGACGCCCAGGCCGCCGTCGACGCGGCCAAGGCTCGCCTGGCGTCGTTCCAGAGCGCCGTCAACAAACTCGCCGCCGCGACCTACATGGGCGGCCGGGTCGACGGCATGACGGCTATGTTGACCGCAGGATCGCCGCAAGGGCTGATCGACAAGCTGGCCATGCAGCGGCTGATGGCGACGCAGATGTCCGACCAGATGACGAACTTCCGGGCCGCCGGCGAGCAGGCCGCCAAGGCCGAGCGGGAAGCCGCCAAGTCCGCCGCCGACGCGAAGAGCGCGGCCGAGCAGGCCGCCGCCGTGCGAGCGAGCCTGCAGTCCAAGCAGAGCCAGCTGCAGGTGCAGATCGCGGTCGTCAAGTCGCAGTACGTTTCCTTATCGCCTGAGCAGCGCACCGCGCTCGCCGATCCCGGTCCCGTCCCGGCCGCTGCCCCGGCACCCGGGTCGCCCGCGCCGGAGGCCGCGCCGCCCGGCGCGCCGCTGCCCGCCGGGCAGGCACCCGGAGAGGCTCCTCCGCCCGGCGGAATGCCCGGACCGTTCGGTGGCGGGGTCGGCGGCGGTGACCGCGGGACCGTCGTGCAGGCGGCGTTGACCCAGGTCGGTTCGCCGTATGTCTGGGGCGGCGCCGCGCCGGGCGGGTTCGACTGCTCAGGCCTGGTGATGTGGGCGTTCCAGCAGGCCGGCATTTCGCTGCCGCACTCCAGCCAGGCGCAGGCTCAAGGCGGTCAGCCGGTGGCGGTGTCGGACCTGCAGCCCGGCGACGTGATCACCTTTTATAACGACGCGTCACATAGCGGCATCTACGTCGGTGACGGCATGGTGATCCATTCCTCCACCTACGGCCAGCCGGTGCGCGTGGTGCCGATGAATGCCGCAGGCCCGATCCACGACGCCCGCCGCTACTAGCGGCCCAGGCGCGCGGCGCCGGCGGCTGACCACTCTGCTGGCCTGGGTGTTTGTCGTCGAATTCATCGTGGCGGCTGCCGTGCCGTTCGACGCGGGACGCGATCGCGGGACACGACCCGCGCAGCTGGTCACGCCCGCGCGCAGCCAGGTCGGCGCCGCGACGAAGTCGCTGGTCGTCGGTGACCGCACCGTTCGGCTGGTTGGCCTCGGCGACCCGGCCGGTGACCGCCTGCTGTCCCGGGTGGCGTCCGACATCGGCGCCGCGATCAACGCGGTCGAGGCGTTCTGGGGCGTCGGCTGGTCGCGCGACATCTCGGTGGTTGCGGCCCACACGGACGAGGAATTCCGTGCCGCCGCCGGCGGGGGAGCGGCGGCGCAGTGGGCTGACATCGCGGCCGTGACGGTCGTCGACCGTGTCGATCCCGCGCACCGGGTGGCCATCGGTCAGCGGATCGTTTTCGCGCCCGGCGCGGCCGGCATGACCGAGGGGGCGCTACGAATCGTGTTGACGCACGAGCTTTTTCACTACGCCGCACGGGTGAACACCGCCCCGGATGCGCCCCGATGGCTGACCGAAGGCGTGGCCGATTTCGTCGCCCGGCCGCGGACTCCGGTGCCCGCCGACGCGCTGCCGGTACCACTGACGCTGCCCTCGGACGCCGACCTGGACGCGCCCGGGTCGCAGCGCTCGCTGGCCTACGACCGCGCGTGGTGGTTCGCGCGCTTCGTCGCGGACAGCTTCGGGGCGGGCAAGCTGCACGATCTGTATCTGGCCAGCTGCGGTGCCGGGCACACCGACGTGCCCGCCGCCGCCCACGCCGTCCTGGCCACCGACTCGTCCGGCCTGCTCGTGCGCTGGCATGAGTGGTTGACCCACTCGGGCTGACCGATGCCCCGCACGGACCGTGGGCGCCGCCAGGCTAGCCTGACGCAGTGAGTCGGGTCCTGCTGGTAACCAACGACTTTCCGCCCCGGCCGGGCGGCATCCAGTCCTACCTGAGTGACTTCGTCGGTCGGCTGGTGGACGCCGGGTTGCATTCGGTGACGGTGTACGCGCCGCAGTGGAAGGGCGCCGACGCCTTCGACGACTCGGCCCGGGCGGCCGGTTATCGGGTGGTCCGTCATCCCGGCACCCTGATGCTGCCCGGGCCGGCGGTGGACGCCCGGATGCGCCGGCTGATCGCCGACAACGACATCGACACCGTCTGGTTCGGCGCGGCGGCCCCGCTGGCGCTGCTGGCGCAGCGCGCCCGGCAGGCCGGGGCGAGCCGGGTGGTGGCCAGCACGCACGGCCACGAAGTGGGCTGGTCGATGCTTCCGGTCGCCCGGTCGGTGCTGCGCCGCATCGGCGACACCACCGACGTCATCACGTTCGTCAGCCGCTACACCCGCGACCGGTTCGCGCCGGCCTTCGGGCCCAACGCCTCCTTGGAATACCTGCCGCCCGGGGTCAACACCGATAGGTTCCGGCCCGACCCGGCGGCCGGCGCCGCCCTGCGCGACCGGTATCGCCTGGGTGAGCGGCCCACGGTCGTGTGCGTGTCCCGACTGGTCCCGCGCAAGGGCCAGGACATGTTGATCAAGGCGCTGCCGTCGATTCGGCAACGCGTCGATGGTGCCGCCCTGGTCATCGTCGGCGGCGGTCCCTACCTGGAATCGCTGCGCAAGCTGGCCCGCGATTGCGGGGTGGCCGAGCATGTCACGTTCACCGGGGGCGTACCGGCCGCCGAATTACCCGCACACCACGCGCTGGCCGACGTCTTCGCGATGCCGTGCCGGACCCGCGGCGCCGGCATGGACGTCGAGGGCCTGGGAATCGTTTTCCTCGAGGCGTCGGCGACCGGCAAGCCGGTGATCGCCGGCGACTCCGGTGGGGCTCCGGAAGCGGTGCAGCACAACAAGACTGGATTAGTGGTCGATGGGCACTCGCTGAACGCGGTCACCGACGCCGTCACCGAGTTGCTCGCCGACCGTGACCGGGCCGCCGCGATGGGCGCGGCCGGACGGGAGTGGGTGACGGCGCACTGGCGGTGGGACACGCTCGCGGCGCGGCTGGCCGAGCTTCTGCGCGGTGACGATGCGGGCCGCTAGCGGCCCCACCGCCATGCTGGCGTGTCCCCCCGCAAGCCGGCGGTGCCCCCAGCTCGGCGTGCCGGCCGCTAGTCCTGTTCGTAGATCGAGTCGATGTCGGAGGCGAACTTCTCGGCCACCACGTTGCGCTTGACCTTCATCGTCGGGGTCAGCTCACCGGTGTCCTCGGTGAAGTCGACCGGCAGGATGCGGAACTTGCGGATGGATTCGGCGTGCGACACCGCCTGGTTCGCGCGCTTGACGGCCGCGTCCACCTCGGCGACCAGGTCCGGGTCGGTGGCCAGATCGGCCACCGACGCGCCGGCCGCCTTGTGGTTGCGCTCCTTCCAGGCGCCGAACGCCTCGGGGTCGATGGTGATCAGCGCGCCGATGAACGGCTTGGCGTCGCCCACCACCATGGCCTGGCTGATCAGCGGGTGCCCCCGCAGCTGGTCCTCGAGCACCGCCGGGGCGACGTTCTTACCGCCGGCGGTCACGATGATCTCCTTCTTGCGGCCGGTGATCTTGAGGAAGCCGTCCTCGTCCAGCGTGCCGAGATCGCCGGTCTTGAACCAGCCGTCGGTGAACGCGTCGTTGGTGGCCTGCTCGTTGTGCCAATACCCGCTGAACACCACGCCGCCGCGCACCAGCAGCTCGCCGTCCTCGGCGATGCGGATGCTGTTGCCCGGCAACAACGTTCCGACCGTTCCGATCCTCACGTTGCCGACCTGGTTGACCGTGATGGCCGAGCTGGTCTCCGTCAGGCCGTAGCCCTCGTGGATGGTCAGGCCCACACCACGGTAGAAATGGCCCATCCGCGCGCCCAGCGGCGCGCCACCCGAGACGGACGCGTGGCATTCACCGCCGAGCGCGGCGCGCAGCTTGTGATAGACCAGCCGGTCGAACAGCGCATGCTTGGCCCGCAGCACGAGCCCGGGTCGCCCGCGTTCCTGCGCCTGGCTCCAGTCGACCGCGGTTTGCACGGCAGCCGCGAAGATCCGCCCCTTGCCGTCATTGACCGCGTTGTGCTCGGCGGTGTTGTAGACCTTCTCGAACACCCGCGGCACCGACACCACCACCGTCGGCTTGAACACGGCGAACATCGGCAGCAGGTTCTTGATGTCGCTGGTGAATCCGACGGTCACCTTGTTGGCGAACGCCGAAAGCGTCAGCGAGCGCGCCAGCACGTGGGCCAGCGGCAGGAAGATCAACAGCCGCTGCCCCTCGTCCAACAGTGTCGGCAGGCACTCCTTGGCGCCCCGGGTCTCGTACAGCAGGTTGGAATGGGTGAGTTGGCAGCCCTTGGGCCGTCCGGTGGTCCCCGAGGTGTAGATGAGCGTCGCCGGGTCGTCGGCGCGCAGCGCCTCCTGGCGGGCGGTCAGCTCGGCGGGCTCGACCGACGCGCCGGCCTCGACGAGCTGATCGAGCGCCTTGGGGCCCGAGCCGTCGATGTGCAGCACGCGGCGCAGGGCGGGCAGGTCGGCGGTCAGCTCGGTGACCACCGTGGCGTGCGCGTCGGTCTCGGCGAAGGCCAACACCGCCTCGGAGTCCTGCAGCACCCAGCGCACCTGCTCGGCCGACGACGTCTCGTAGATCGGCACGGTGACCGCGCCCACGGACAGGATCGCGAGGTCGAGGATCGCCCACTCGTAGCGGGTGGCCGAGAAGATGGACACCCGGTCACCGGCCTCTACCCCGAGCGCGATCAGGCCCAGCGCCGCCGAGCGAACTTCTTTGGCCACCTCCGCGCAGGTGACGTCGGTCCAGACGCCGTCGACCTGGCGTCGGAAGATGACGAAGCTGGGGTCCTCGCGCTCGTGCTCGAAGACCATGGCCGCGATGTTGTCGTGCTCGCCGACGGAGAAGCGGGCGGGGACACTGTACTCACGCACTCTTACTGACCTCGTTTGGCTTGGGTGACGGTCCGGGGGGACGGCTTGTTGCCGTCCAGCCTAATCCGCGCATTCGTGCAGGAACGGTGGCAGTCTGCCGGGCCCCGACCGGCCCTCGGCGTGGCCACCGGCGATTGTTGTGTGAAGCTGAGGTGGTGAACAGCATCCAGGTCGCGGACGAGACGTTCATCGCCGTCGACGGTGCGCGGGTCGGCGCCGCCGTCGCCGATCGGTCGTGCTGGCGCCGCTGGTGGCCCGACCTGCGGCTGCAGGTCGTCGAGGACCGCGCCGACAAGGGCATCCGGTGGACGGTCACCGGCGCGTTGACCGGCACCATGGAGATCTGGCTGGAACCGTCGCTGGACGGGGTGGTGCTGCACTATTTCCTGCACGCCGAACCGACCGGCGTGGCGGCCTGGCAGTTGGCCAAGCTCAATCTGGCGAAAATGACACACCGCCGTCGGGTGGCGGGCAAGAAAATGGCCTTCGAGGTCAAAACGACACTGGAACGGTCGCGTCCGGTCGGAGTTTCTCCGGTAGTTTAGCCGGGTCAGGTTTGCGGGGAGAGTACCGTTTCGGACCGGAGGCCCGGGGGTCAGACCCGCACAGTAGTTTCCCCGCCGGCGGCGTCGACCGCTCGCGGGAGAGAGGGCAGCACCAGGTGGCGGAGAAGACGTCGCAGACCATCTACATCGAAGCCGACCCGGGCACGGTGATGGACGTCATCGCGGATATCGATTCCTACCCGCAGTGGATCTCGGAATACCGGGAAGCCGAGGTCCAGGAGACGGACGCCGACGGCTATCCGAAAGTCGCGCGGGTGGTGCTGGACGCCGCGGTGCTCAAGGACACGTTGGTGATGTCCTACCAGTGGCCCAAGGACCGGCAATCGGTCAGTTGGACGCTTGTCTCCAGCTCGCTGTTGCGTGCCCTGGAAGGCACATATCGATTGTCCCCCAAGGGATCTGGCACCGAGGTCACCTACGAGCTTACGGTCGACCTCGCCGTCCCCATGATCGGTTTGCTCAAGCGCAAGGCCGAGCGCCGGTTGACCGACACCGCGTTGAAGGATCTGAAGAAACGAGTCGAGGGCTGAGTGAGTCCAGCGAATTGCGGGCCCCCACCCCGGCCCGGATCAGTCTGTTCGTTGGCAAGGGCGGGGTAGGAAAATCCACGCTCGCGTGTGCCACGGCGGTCAGTGCCGCAAGCGCGGGGCAGCGGGTGCTGGTGGTGTCTACCGACCAGGCGCACTCACTCGGCGACGTGCTCGGTGTCCCCGTCCCGCCCAGTCAGGCTGAACTGGTTCGAGTCCTTGCCGACGACGCGCAGGCCGGTGGTGGCTTTCTCGACGCGCTGGCGCTGGACACGTTGGCCCTGCTCGAGGTCCGCTGGCGCGACGTGGTCGACACCCTGGACCGGCGGTTTCCCGATTCCGAGCTGAGTACCATTGCGCCCGAAGAACTTTCGGCGCTGCCGGGTGTTCAGGAAGTGCTCGGACTGCACGCCGTCGGTCAGCTGGCCGTCTCCGGGCGCTGGGATCGCATCGTCGTCGACTGCGCCTCGACCGCCGACGCGCTGCGGATGTTGACCCTGCCCGCCACTTTCGGGCTTTACGTCGAGCGCGCGTGGCCGCGTCATCGCCGGCTGTCCGTCAGCGCCGACGATGCCCGGTCGGCGGCGGCGGTGGAACTGCTGGAGCGCATCAGCGCCAGCGTCGAGGCGCTCAGCGCCTTGCTCACCGACGGCGAGTTGGTCAGCGCGCATTTGGTGTTGACACCCGAGCGGGTGGTCGCGGCCGAGGCGGCCCGCACTCTGGGTTCGCTGGCGTTGATGGGCGTGCGCGTCGAAGAACTGATCGTCAACCAGGTGCTGGCCGAAGACGAGTCTTACGAATACCGCAACCTGCCGGAGCACCCCGCGTTTTACTGGTACGCCGAACGCATTTCCGAACAGCGTGGTGTTCTCGACGAGCTCGACGCCACCATTGGCGAGGTGGCCCTGGTGTTGACTCCGCACCTGTCCGGCGAACCGATCGGCCCCAAGGCGCTGGGCGCGTTGCTCGACAGCGCCCGCCGTCGTGGCGGAACCGCGCCGCCGGGACCGCTGCGGCCGACGGTAGACCTGGAATCCGGAACGGGACTTGGTTCCATTTACCGAATGCGGCTAGCGTTGCCGCAACTCGATCCGTCGGGGCTGACGCTGGGGCGCGTCGATGACGACCTGATCATCAGCGCGGGCGGATTGCGGCGCAGGGTTCGGTTGGCGTCCGTGCTTCGCCGGTGCACGGTGCTGGACGCCCACCTGCGGGGCAGCGAGCTGACAGTACGTTTTCGACCAGACCCGGAGGTGTGGCCTAAGTGAGTGGGGCTCATCCCGAACTCGGACCGGAGCTGCGCAGGCTTGCCCAGACGATTCTGGACGGAATCGACCCGGCAGTGCGGACGGCGGCGGCGCTGACGGCCGGCCGGGGAGTCGGGACCGGCAAGTGTCAGCAGGTGTGGTGTCCGGTGTGCGCGCTGGCCGCGCTGGCGACCGGTGATCAGCACCCGCTGATCACCGTTATCGCCGACCACAGCGTCGCCCTGCTCGAGGTGATACGCGCCATGCTCGACGACATCAACGGCGCGGCGAAACCGCCACCGGACGGTCCGCCCGGCGATGGCGTCACCGAGGCGGAGGCTCCTGACGCCGCGACCAGGACCCGCTATCAGGCCATCCCGGTCACCGTCGAGGAGTGACCCTGCTGCGCCGAAGGTGGTCCCTTCCGCATGCGATGGGTACAGTTGGCGCAGAACACCGGCGGGCGGGCGAGAGGGAGGGCCATGTGGTACTGGCTATTCAAGTACGTGCTCCTCGGCCCGCTGCTGTACGTACTTGGTCGACCAAAAGTTGAAGGCCTGGAATACATTCCGAGTTCCGGCCCGGCGATCTTGGCCAGTAATCACCTGGCGGTGATGGACAGCTTTTATCTGCCGTTGGTGGTGCGCCGCCGGATCACCTTCCTCGCGAAAGCCGAATACTTCACCGGAACCGGCTTGAAGGGCTGGTTTCAGCGCTGGTTTTTCACCGCCGTGGGGCAGGTGCCGATCGACCGCACCGACGCTGACAGCGCGCAGGCCGCGCTGACCACCGCCGAAAGGCTGCTATCCCAGGGCAAGTTGCTCGGGATGTACCCCGAAGGCACCCGTTCGCCGGACGGCCGGCTGTACAAGGGCAAGACCGGCCTGGCGCGGCTGGCCCTGCATACCGGGGTACCGGTGATCCCGGTGGCGATGATCGGCACCAACGTCGTCAACCCGCCCGGCACGAACATGCTGCGCTTCGGGCGGGTCACCGTTCGCTTCGGCAAGCCGATGGACTTCTCCCGTTTCGAGGGGCTGGCCGGCAACCGCTTCATCGAGCGGGCCGTCACCGACGAGGTGATCTACGAGCTGATGGGGCTTTCCGACCAGGAGTACGTGGACATCTACGCCGCCAGCGTCAAGGAAAACCGCAACGGCTCGGCGGATCAGGGATCGACCAGCGAGGCCACGCGGATCCCCGAGACCGCCGTCGGTTGATCCGCGACGTCGATCAGCCGACCGCTGTCACCGGCGTCAATTGCTGCGGTGCCGCATCCCGCGACGGCTTGCGGGCGCTGACGGTCAGCCCGGCCGCGACGAGGACCGCCAGGGCCCACCACACATAGGACATCCCGGCGAGTTGGCGCCACCAGACCGCCGTCGCCTCGTGATGCTTGGGCAGCAGGTCGATCGGCGACCATCGCATCAGCGCCACCCCTGCGACGCCGACCACGGCCAGCACCACGTTGCGGCGCCGCCAGGCCAATACGGCGAGCACTACGACCGTCGGCAACCCCCACACCCAGTGGTGCGACCACGAGACCGGCGAGACCACTAATCCGAACAGCGCGACGCAGATGACCGCCAGCGCGGGCTCGTCGGCCCGCAGCACCCTGCGCATAGCCCAAACCGTCAGCGCGAGCACCAGCAGCGAGGCCGCCACCCACAGCAGGAAGCGCTGCTGCTCACCCAGCCCGAGCCGGGCCAGCGCGCCGGCGATGTTCTGGTCGGTGTTCAACGCCGCCTCGCCGATCCGATCGGTGTGATGCAAGGTGTGCGTCCAGTACTCCCACGAATCACTCCATGCCAGAACGAAACCGACCGCTGTCGCCAACACGAGCGACGCCAGCGCGGTCAATGCTGCGCGGTTGTCGCGACGCAGCAGGAAGTAGAGCAGGAACACCGCCGGCGTGAGCTTGAGCGCTATGCCCAGTCCCAGCAGCAGGCCGCGCGGCCACGGTGTGCGGCGCGGCAGGCAGTCGGCGATCACCAGAGTCATCAGCACGACGTTGATCTGGCCGAAGGCGAAGTTCGAGGTGATGGGTTCCAGCCAGGTCGCCGCGCCCACGGTGATGACGATGGCCAGCCACCAGCGGCGCAACCACGCCGGGCCGGGCAGCGCCGCCGACTTGGCCCATACGTCGAGGCGGGTCAGCACGATCACGGTCGACACGACGAGCAGCACCAACGTCAACACCGTGATCGCGACGCTGGCGGCCGGCATCTGCAGCCAGGCGAACGGGCAGAACACGATCGCCGCCAACGGGGGATAGGTGAACGGCAGATCGAGCCCGATCGGTGTGTGGAACAACACATCACCGTGGTACAGCGAATGCCCGTGCATCCAGGCTTGGGCGCCCATCTGATACACGTCGATATCGATGCGATAGGGCGTCTGCCGGAACAGTTGCCAGGCCACGTAGCCCAGCCCCGCCGCCGCCAGCAGCCAAAGCCCGCACCACAACAGGACCTGCCCGGGTTTACTGCCCACACCGGGCGCCCGCGATCTACTCATGTCGCACAACAGCGTAATCGGTGCGTGGGCGTGGCACGTGGACCAGCGCGGCTCCCGCGGGGTCGATGCCCACAGGCGTACGTTTCAAGAGTGCTCCACTGGTTCGTGCTGCGGGTGACGCACTGGTTCGCGCACGACATCCTCGGCGGCGGCCGGTTGCCCCTGCTGTCCTGCCTGGTGGCGTTCATCCTGACCTTTTTCGTCACGCGAACGTTCGTGCGCTTCATCCGTCACCGCGCCGGCGCCGGCCGCCCGGCCAGGTGGTGGCACCCGCGCAACGTCCATGTCAGCGGGGTCCACATCCACCACGTGACGTTCGGCGTGGTCTTGGTGTTGCTCTCCGGGCTGACCTTGGTCACCCTGTCCATCGACGGTCATGAACCCGAATTCACCTTGGCCGCAATCTTTTTCGGGATCGGCGCCGCCTTGGTGCTCGACGAGTACGCGTTGATCCTGCACCTGTCCGACGTCTACTGGGAAGAGGACGGGCGCACCTCGGTGGACGCCGTGTTCGCGGCGGTGGGAGTGGCCGGTCTGTTGATCATGGGCCTGCACCCCTTGATGTTTTTCCTGCCGATCTGGGAAGGCGCCGATTCGTGGGCGCTGCGGGCCGTGGTGGCCGGCGCTCTGGTGCTGACGCTGCCGATGGCCGTGGTGGTGGTGCTCAAGGGCAAGGTGTGGACCGGTTTGCTCGGCATGTTCATCGTCGTCCTGCTGGTCATCGGCGCGATCCGGTTGTCGCGCCCGCACGCGCCCTGGGCCCGGTGGCGATACACCACCCAGCCGGAGAAGATGCGCCGCGCGCTGCAACGGGAGCGGACGCTGCGCCGCCCGGTCGTGCGGGCCAAGCTCTATCTGCAGTGCGCGATCGCCGGCACGCCGCGGCTGCCCGACGAACGCGCGGTCGACGCCCAGCTCGACCACGACGTGCACGCGGCACCGCCGCCGGAGGGCACCGAGCCCATCCTGATCAGCAGATAAGCTGCGCCGGTGCGGTACTTCTACGACACCGAATTCATCGAGGACGGCCGCACCATCGAGTTGATCTCCATCGGGGTGGTGGCCGAGGACGGCCGCGAGTATTACGCCGTGTCCACCGAGTTCGACCCCGAACGCGCCGGTGGCTGGGTGCGCGCCAACGTGCTGCCCAAGCTGCCGCCCCCGGCGTCGCAGCTGTGGCGCTCGCGCAGGCAGATTCGCGCGGATCTCGAGGACTTCTTCGGCGTCCAGGGCGCCGAACCGATCGAACTGTGGGCGTGGGTCGGCGCCTACGACCACGTGGCCCTGTGTCAGCTGTGGGGCACGATGCCCGAGTTGCCGCGGGCGTTGCCCCGCTTCACCCGGGACCTGCGGCAATTGTGGGAGGACCGGGGGTGCCCGCCGATGCCGTCGCGGTCGCGCGATGCCCATGACGCGCTGGTCGACGCCCGCGACCAGCTGCGCCGATTCCGGCTGATCATCTCGGCGGGCGCGGACGGCCCCGGGGACGATCCGAACGGGGGGGCACCGGCCTGAGCCCGCCCGGACGACGTTCGCGCTGATCAGTCACCGTCGCGCCCCGGTTACCATGGACCGATGAACTGGACCGTCGACATCCCGATCGACCAGCTGCCGTCGCTGCCCCCGCTGCCGAACGACCTGCGGGCGCGGCTGGACGCCGCACTGGCCAAGCCGGCCGCCCAGCAGCCCAGCTGGCCGGCCGATCAGGCGGCGGCGATGCGCACGGTCCTGGAGAGCGTGCCGCCGGTGACGGTGCCGTCGGAGATCATCCGGCTGCAGGAGCAGCTGGCCCAGGTCGCCAAGGGTGAGGCCTTCCTGCTGCAGGGCGGCGACTGCGCCGAGACGTTCACCGACAACACCGAACCCCACATCCGAGGCAACATCCGCGCCCTACTGCAGATGGCGGTGGTGCTGACCTACGGCGCCAGCATGCCGGTGGTCAAGGTGGCCCGTATCGCCGGCCAGTACGCCAAACCGCGGTCGGCCGATATCGACGCCCTGGGTTTGCGGTCCTACCGCGGGGACATGATCAACGGCTTCGCCCCGGATGCGGCCGCGCGTGAGCACGACCCGTCGCGCCTGGTGCGCGCCTACGCCAATGCCAGCGCGGCGATGAACCTGGTGCGGGCGCTGACGTCCTCGGGGCTGGCGTCGCTGCACCTGGTGCACGACTGGAACAGGGAATTCGTCCGGACGTCGCCGGCCGGCGCGCGCTACGAGGCGCTGGCCACCGAAATCGACCGGGGCCTGCGCTTCATGAGCGCATGCGGCGTGGCCGACCGCAACCTGCAGACCGCCGAAATCTACGCCAGTCACGAGGCTTTGGTGCTCGACTACGAGCGGGCCATGCTGCGGTTGTCGGAGAGCGAGGACGGGGAGCCGCAGCTGTTCGACCTGTCGGCGCACACCGTCTGGATCGGCGAGCGCACGCGCCAGCTCGACGGCGCGCACATCGCGTTCGCGGAGGTCATCGCCAACCCGATCGGCGTGAAGATCGGCCCGACGATGACCCCGGAACTGGCCGTCGAATACGTGGAACGGCTTGACCCGCACAACAAGCCAGGCCGGTTGACGTTGGTGAGCCGGATGGGCAACAACAAGGTGCGCGATCTGCTGCCTCCCATCGTCGAGAAGGTCCAGGCGACCGGTCACCAGGTGATCTGGCAGTGCGACCCGATGCACGGCAACACCCACGAGTCGTCCAACGGCTACAAGACCCGGCACTTCGACCGAGTCGTCGACGAGGTGCAGGGCTTCTTCGAGGTGCACCGCGCGCTGGGCACCCACCCGGGTGGCATCCACGTCGAGATCACCGGCGAGGACGTCACGGAATGCCTCGGTGGGGCGCAAGACATTTCGGACCTGGACCTGGCGGGGCGCTACGAGACGGCCTGCGACCCGCGGCTGAACACCCAGCAGTCGCTGGAATTGGCGTTCCTGGTCGCCGAGATGCTGCGCGACTAGCCCGCTAGAACAGTCCGTTCAGGTTGCTCCCGAGCGTCCACGCCGCGGTGGCCACCAGCCCGGTGAGCGCCAGCACCAGGGCCACCCAGATCAGCGCCATGCGCCGGCCGTGCTGCCGCGCGTACGCGAATTCGCTGATCGGAATGCCCGCGAATTCGCCTGTGACAGGCTGGTATTCGTAGTCGTCGGGTTCCTCGTCGGCCTCCGGTGCGCGCTGCGGCTCGGCCCAGTCCTCGGGGCCACGGGTCAACTGGCGGGTGGGGTGGCGGACCGGTTCGGCCGCGGGCGGCGCTTGCTGTTGCGCGGTGACCGGGCGCTGGCTCGTGCGGCTGAGCTGCAGGGCCGCCGACCGGTGTTGCGCGGAGTTGCGCGGCGCGGGCACCCGAAAGTCCGGCAGCGCAAGTTCTTCGGCGATGGCGTCGAGCTCGGCGCCCATCTCGATCGCGTCGGCGTACCGGACGGCCGGATCGCGCGCGGTCGCACGCTGCACGAACTCGTCGAACTGCGCGGGCACACCGTCGATCGCCGCGCTGGGGGGCGGCACATCGGTGTCCAGTCGTTGGTAGGCGATCGACAACGGCGAGTCACCGGTGAACGGGGTGCGCCCGGTCAGCAACTCGTACGCGAGGACCCCGGCGGAATACACGTCGCTGCGGGGACTGGCGTCGCCGTGGCGCACCTGCTCGGGCGACAGGTAGGCCGCGGTGCCCAAAATGACGCTGGTGGAGGTGATTCCAGCGGCCGCGACGGCACGGACCAAACCGAAATCGGCGATCTTCACGTCGCCGTCGTCGGAGATCAGCACGTTCTCGGGCTTGACGTCGCGATGGACCAGACCGGCCCGGTGCGCCGCGGCGAGCCCGCCCAGCACCGGGCGCAGCACCGCGGCCACGGCATAGGGCGGCATCGGACCGCGCTCGGCCAGCAACTCGCGCAGCGTGCCACCCTCGATGAGCTCCATCACCAAGAAGGGGTGCCGGGCGTCCAAGCCCTGGTCATAGACCGCGACCAGGCCGGGATCCTTGAGCCGTGCGACCGTGCGGGCCTCGCGCTGAAACCGGGTCATGAACTGGTCGTCGCCGGCGTAGCGGGAATCCATCACCTTCACCGCAACGGGGCGATCGAGCCGGGTGTCGAGGCCCCGGTACACCGTCGAGGTGCCACCGCTGGCGATCTTGGACTGCACCAGGTAGCGGCCATCCAGCAACGCGCTGTCCAAGGGGTCTTCCGTCCTGGGTCCGGCCACGGGGCCATCGTAGGTGTGTCGGTGTGATTGGGCGTCAGAACATGGGTTCAATCCGCTTGCCAGGGCCTACACTTGCGCGGGTGAGCAGTGTTCCTGCCGGCGACGATGTTTTGGATCCCGACGAGCCAACCTATGACCTGCCACGGGTCGCCGAATTGCTCCGGATTTCGGTCAGCAAGGTGCAGCAGCAACTCCGGGAAGGCCACCTGGTTGCGGTGAAGCGGGATGGTGGCCTGGTGGTACCCCAGGTGTTCTTCACCAAGTCCGGTGAGGTGGTCAAGACCCTGCCGGGGCTGTTGACGATCCTGCACGACGGCGGCTACCACGACACCGAAATCGTGCGGTGGTTGTTCACTCCCGATCCATCGCTGACGATCACCCACGACGGCAGCCGGGATGCCATCAGCAACGCTCGCCCCGTCGACGCCCTGCACGCGCACCAGGCTCGGGAAGTCGTGCGCCGGGCGCAGGCCATGGCTTGCTGAGCGGCGGCTAGGCCTTTTCCAGGGCCTCATCGGCTTTGTCGGCCCGCCGGTCGGGGGCGCGGGAGAGGCTGTGCCAGGCGATCAGCGCGCAGACGGTGGCCAGCGAAAAATGCAGCCATGAGTACATCCCGTGCGAGCCATCGGGTTTGAAGATCACCATCACCCACGTCGACAGGCCGGCGATGATCGCGAGCGCCCTTCGCGACTGCGCCAGCGGGGCCACCACCGCGAGCGGCCAGGAGTAGTACCACGGCAGAGCCGCGGGGACGAACAGCACCACGACCACCATCGAGAACGCGATGCCGGTCAGCGCGGCCCGGTCGTCGCGCCGAAACCGCCACCACAACAGCGGCAGCGACACCGCGATGATGGCGATCCCGACGAACCGGGTGATCCGCAGCATGGGGTAGAAGTGCACCGCGAAAAGCCCGCTGAACACGGCGTGGATGAGGTTGGCGGCCGCGGTCGGCACGGTCAGCCAGTTGATGATCTTCACCGATCCGGCCAGCGCCGTCAGCCATCCCAGGCCCACACCGGCCACGGCCGACAGGATGCCGAACACGACGGCGAAGATCAGCACCGAAGTCGCCGTGGCCGCCACAAATGCCCAGGCCGTCCGGTACCCGCGGCGGTCGCGCAAATGCCGCGTCCAGACCCACACCATGAACGGCAGGGCGATTCCGGCGGTCGCCTTGACCGCGATCGCCACCGTGATCAGCGAAGTGCTCAGGATGTGGCGGCCGGCGAAACTCAGCGCGATACCGGCGGTCATCAGTCCCACCATGAGCATCTCGTTGTGCACCCCGCCCATCAGATGAATGAGCACCAGCGGGTTGAGAACGCAGATCCACAAAGCCGTAGGGCCGTCCGTGCCCAGGTGGCGGGCCAATCGTGGGGTGGCCCAGATGAGCAGGGCCAGCCCCGGCAGCATGCACAGCCGCAGCAGCGCCGTTCCGGCCACCAGGTTGTTGCCGACCGCCATGGTGACGAGCTTCGCCACCAAGATGAACGCCGGGCCGTAGGGGGCGGTGGTGATCGTCCAGATGGGACTTACGTTGTCCAGCAGGATGTTCGGGTTGGCGACCGGTCCGACCGTGTAGGGATCCAGGCCGTCGCGCAGCAGCGCGCCCTGGGCCAGATACGAATAGGTGTCCCGGCTGAAGACGGGCACCGACAGCAGCAACGGCGCGAGCCAGAAGCCGGTGGTGGCTTTCATCATGAACTCTGTCACTTCGCCGGCCAGCACGCGTCGGCCCAGCCCCAGCCAGGCGATCAGCATGAGGCCCACGCCCATCCACAACACCACCGACGACAACACCAGGCCATGGCCAAAACGCAGCCAGGACATGTGGATTGACTCCAGCAGCGGGTCGTGCTGCCGGGTGCTGCCCGCGCCCAGGCCGCCCACGAGGATGAGTACCGCGCCGAGCATGCCCAGCTTCGCCGGCCGGGACTCCGCGGCGGTGGCGAACGCATGCAGCTGCGAAAACCACCCGTCACCAGACGGTTTCGTTGCCGGCGAGTCGGACGGCGGGGTGTGCGTCGGAGTCGTCATGGGCTCAGGCGGACCGGTCGGTGGCCATTCTGGCCAGCTCGGCCAGCCCCGCTTTGGCCGCGGCGTTGATGGGTGCGGCCGCCAGTGCTGCCAGCGCCCGTTGGGTCAGCTCGGCGATGCGTTGCTCCGCGGCGGCCAGGGCACCCACCGACTCGATGACCCCGCGCAGTCGGTCCACCTCCGCATCGGTCAGCCGCGCCCCGATCGAGTCGCGTAACAGATTGGCCGCCAACGGATCTGACTTATCTGCCAGCTCCACCGCCTCGGCCAGCAGCACGGTGCGCTTGCCCGATCGCAAGTCGTCGCCCGAGGGCTTGCCGGTCACCGCCGGGTCCCCGAACACACCCAGCACGTCGTCACGCAGCTGGAACGCCACCCCGAGGTCCGTCCCGAACCGGCTGAAGACGTCTTGCACGTCGGGTCGGTCGGCGGCGGCCGCCGCGCCCAACTGCAGCGGTCGCGACACGGTGTAGCAGGCGGTCTTGTAGGTGTCGACGTTCATCGCCGACGCGATCGACTCGGCGGCGCTGGCTTCGGCGACGATGTCCAGGTATTGGCCGCCCAGCACCTCAGTGCGGATTTCGGCCCACACCCGCTGGACCCGCCGCACGGCGTCGGGCGGCAGGTCCGCGCGAAAAACGATGTCGTCGGCCCAGGACAGCGCGAGGTCGCCGAGCAGGATGGCGGCCGACATGCCGAACCGGTCCGGCGAGCCGCGCCACTGCCGGTTGCGATGCAGCTCGGCGAACTGGACATGCGCGGTGGGCCGGCCGCGGCGGGTGGAGGAGTCGTCGATCACATCGTCATGCACCAGCGCGCACGCGTGCAGCAGCTCGAGCGCGGAAAACAGCAGCAGCACTTCGGAATCGGGTTCCCCGGTCGCTACGGCGCGCCAGCCCCAGTAGGCGAAGGCGGGCCGGAGCCGCTTGCCCCCGTTGAGCACGAAATCTTCCAGGGCGGCGACCAGGGTCTCGTAATCGCTGCCGATGTAGGCGGTGTCGGCGCGCCGGTCGTGCAGATACCGCCGCAGTTGATCGGTGATCGCGCGGGTCAACTCGACGGTTGCCGCTGCTGCTGGGGCTTTTGGGCTCAGCGCGGCGCCCCTCTCTGCTCGACGTGTCTGGTGTGTGGCAGGCCCGACCAGTGTATTGGGCGCAGCACCCGGATTCTTTCCCACATGGCGTGGGCGGGGCATCGCGTTTGCTTCGACTGCCTCACTATTCCCCCGCAAGCGGGCGCTACCCCCACGCCTATGCTGGCGGGGGTGTTCGGGGCCGCCCGCTGTTGTGCGGCCGGGAGACGCCCCAAGCCACTAGTCGTCGGATGGAGAGAAGCCGCGTGACCCTCAACACCATTGCGCTCGAGCTGGTGCCGCCGAACGCCGATGAAGGCCGGGAGCGGGCGCTCGAAGACGCGCGAAAGGTGGTGCAGTACTCTGCGGAATCCGGTCTGACCGGCCGGCTCCGGCACGTGATGATCCCGGGCATCATCGCCGAGGACGACGACCGTCCCATCGCGATGAAACCCAAGCTCGACGTGCTGGACTTCTGGTCGATCGTCAAGCCCGAGCTGCCGGGAATCCACGGGTTGTGCACGCAGGTCACCGCCTTCTCCGACGAGCCGACGCTGCGCACGCGGCTGACCGATCTGCGCGCGGCCGGGATGGAGGGCGTGGTATTCGTCGGCGTCCCGCGCACGATGAACGACGGCGAGGGGTCCGGCGTCGCCCCGACCGACGCCCTGTCCATCTATCGCGAATTGGTGCCCAACCGCGGCGTGATCCTGATCCCCACCCGCGAAGGGGAACAGGGCCGGTTCAACTTCAAGTGCGACCAGGGCGCGACCTACGGCATGACCCAGCTGTTGTACTCCGACGCGATCGTGGGATTCCTGCGCCAATTCGCCGAGAACACCGATCATCGGCCGGAGGTCCTGCTGTCGTTCGGGTTCGTCCCGAAGATGGAGAGCCGGGTCGGCCTGATCAACTGGCTGATTCAGGACCCGGGTAACGCGACGGTGGCCGAAGAACAGGAGTTCGTCAGGCGGTTGGCCGCCAGCGAACCGCCCCAGAAGCGCCAACTCATGGTCGACCTGTACAAACGCGTGATCGACGGTGTCGCCGAGCTGGGCTTCCCGCTGAGCATCCACCTCGAGGCGACCTACGGGGTGTCGGCGCCCGCCTTCCAGATGTTCGCGGAGATGCTGGCGTACTGGTCACCCGCCCGGCAGGGCTAGCTCGGCGGCTGGTCGCGCGGTGCGGTTAACCGCGGGGACCGGTCGCGGTTCATCCAGGCCAGCAGCGCGACCACGCCGGCCGCCGCGAAGGACGCGATGCCCAGCCACACGCCCGCCCCCGTCAAGGAGCGCGTGTTCGGGTCGGTGTAGCGGGCCTGGGCGGTCATGGTGCTCACCACGCCCGGTTTGAGCTTCCACGACACCACCGTGGACTCGACCCGGTCGCCGTTGGTGGAGGTCACCACGCCGGGGAAGGCGATGGTCAGCTCGACGTCGGCTTCGGCATCGGTCAGCGAGGTCAGGTCCGCGCGGCCCTCCAGGATCACCAGGTTGCCGTTTCGGCGCAGCGACAGATTCACGCCCTGCGCGTCGGAGTTCATGTTCGCCAGCTGCGGGAGTTCGGCGAAGGTCAGATCGGAGAACACCGCCTGCGACCCCACGTAGCCGTCGCTGTCGTAGTTCGACACCGCCACCTTCTGGCTGAACGGCAAGTTGTTGCTGTCGAGCTGCGGGCCGGTGTCCTTGGGCGTCTTGGGTTTAGCGGCGGCGACGATCTCGCCGGACACCAGGTCATCGGGCGAGATGGTGAGCGACGCCCGGACCCGCAGACACCCGGTGGCCAGCGGCACCAGCATCAGCAGCATCGCGATGGCCACCAACCGGCGCCGCCGAGCGGTGAATCCTCGGGTTCGGGGCGGGGCGATGCTGGCGCGCACCAGGTCATCGTGCCAGATCCGGCGTGCCGCGTCCGCGCGTCGGCCCGGACGCGCCCTCGGCCCGGCGGTATCACAGCGGCAACTTGCGGCCCAGGATCGCGAATGCCCGTGGGTCACCGGCGAAGTGGTAGCGGCGGATGACGTCGGTGAAGCCCAGCCGCCGGTACAACCGCCAGGCCCGGTTCGGCTCACCACTGGTCTCCGGCGTGGACAGCAGGACATTCTCCTCGGCCCGACCGGCGAGGAGCCGCCGGGCCAGCGCCTCGCCGAGGCCGCGACCCTGCGCGCGCGGATGGATGTGCAGCTCGGTCAACTCGAAGTAGCTGTTCATCAGGCCGGCGATCTCCTGGGGAGGCAGGCCGCCGCGTTGCAAGCCAAGGACGACCTGCTGCTGCCACCACTGCCCGGGTGCCCCGGGGTAGCCGTAGGCCACGCCGAGCAACGGCGCGGTGCTCAGTTCGGCCGCCGGCGGGACAGGCGCGTCTGCGCCTTCGGCCAGCTCCGCCTCCACGACACCCACCCCTTGCCACCCGCGCCGGCGGATGTGCTCGAGCCACATCGCGGCGCGCTGGTTCTCGGTGCCCCGCGGATACCGCATCGCGTCGACATACACCTTCAGGGCGTCACCGAGACGGCGCTCCATATCGGCGGGTGGCAGATCGATGAGGAATATCGCCAACTCGCGGTTTCCTCCTCATCCTCTGTGCTCCCGGTGCTTCGGCTTCGCCCAGCCGCTCGGCCCTCGCCGCCATCGTCATTATCAGACCCGGGGGAGGCCGTTCGACGAGCGGTCGCGGCAACGAACCCACCAACCACCCCGGTTGGGGAAGCCGCTTGTAGCGCACGGCCGTTCCGGCTCCTATGGGTGCCGGGCCGCGCCCAGGATAGAATCGCCACCGAACCAGTGGTAAGGCGCAGATTGACCTCGTATCATTTCAATTAGTTGCCCCCGCAACGGGCATCCGCGTGCTATCGATAGTTACGCGCCAAACTGTCGGCAAGGAGGGACGAATGCCACTCTCCGATCATGAGCAGCGGATGCTCGATCAGATCGAGAGCGCTCTCTACGCCGAAGACCCCAAATTCGCGTCGAGCGTCCGCGGCGGGGGGCTCCGTGCACCCACCGCGCGCCGCCGCCTGCAGGGCGCGGCGCTGTTCGTCATCGGCTTGGCAATGCTGGTTTCCGGCGTGGCGTTCAAGGCCACCATGATCGGAAACTTCCCGATTCTCAGTGTCTTCGGATTCATCGTGATGTTCGCCGGCGTGGTGTTTGCTATCACCGGTCCCCGGTTGTCCGGCCGGGCCGACCACTCCGGATCGGCACCCGGGTCGCTGCGCCAGCGCCGCAACAAGGGCGGCGGAGGTTCGTTCACCAGCCGGATGGAAGACCGGTTCCGCCGCCGCTTCGACGACTAGCCGCATCGCCAACGCATCGGGGTAGCCATCGGCTACCCCTTTTCAATGCCCGCATTCAATGCCCGCACCGGGCCGGCCGCTCCATCGTCACAGACGTACCGGGCCGGCTGAGGATCGCCGGGCCGTCGATGCGGTTTTGACGCCGGATCGAGTCCCAACTGAGCTTCGGCGCAGGATCTGAGCCCCACCGTGCCCCACCGAAGGCTCCCACTGCGCCCCACCCGGCCGTCGGTAGCACCTTGAACTGCAGCTTTCTACTGCCGGCCCAGGTGCTCCGCGTGACCCCCGAAGCCGCCTTCCCGCGGCATGAGCGGCCGTGGGTGGCAGATAACCCGAAAAACTCCGCCACGACACTCCAGGAATGGGGCGTAGTGGGGGATTGTGGGGTATGGTGGCCGCAGTGTTTGGGTGACGCACAGCCGCTTTCGGCGGGAGGTGAATTCTGGTGTTTCTCGGCACCTACACGCCCAAACTCGACGACAAGGGGCGGCTGACGTTGCCCGCCAAATTCCGTGACGCGCTGGCAGGGGGGTTGATGGTCACCAAGAGCCAAGACCACAGCCTCGCCGTCTACCCGCGGGGCGAATTCGAGCAGCTCGCCCGCCGGGCGAGCAAGGCCTCGCGAAGCAACCCCGACGCCCGCGCGTTCCTGCGCAATCTGGCCGCCGGCACCGACGAGCAGCATCCCGACGCGCAGGGGCGCATCACGTTGTCGGCCGACCACCGTCGCTACGCGAGCCTCTCCAAGGATTGCGTGGTGATCGGGGCGGTCGATTACCTCGAAATCTGGGATGCGCAGGCCTGGCAGGACTACCAGCAAACCCACGAAGAGAACTTCTCCGCGGCCAGCGATGAAGCACTCGGCGACATCATCTGAGGCGCTTGCCCGTGCAACGTGGCCTCTGCCCGAACCGACCCTGGCGTACTTCCCCAACGCCAGGTTCGTGCCTTCGGACAGGGACCTCGATGCAAGGGTGCCGGCCCTCCGGGCCGTCGAGGGGTCAGGGGCGTCTCGCCCGACCCGGGGAGGTGTTGCGGTGGTTGACGATTCACCGGACTTCGGGCATGTGCCGGTACTGCTGCACCGCTGCGTCGAACTGCTCACCCCCGCGCTGACCCGTCACGACGCCGATGGTTCGGGCGCGGTCCTCCTCGACGCCACCCTCGGCGCGGGCGGGCACGCCGAACGGTTCCTGACCGACCTACCGGGGCTGCGGCTGATCGGGCTCGACCGCGATCCCAGCGCGCTGGAAATCGCCCGCGCTCGGTTGGCGCGATTCGCCGACCGGATCACGTTGGTACACACCCGCTACGACGGCCTCGCCGCGGCCCTGGCCGAATCCGGTTACGGCACAGCCGGGTCGGTCGACGGGATGCTTTTCGACCTCGGCGTGTCATCCATGCAGCTCGACCGCGCCGAGCGGGGCTTCGCCTACGCCCAGGACGCGCCGCTGGACATGCGGATGGACCCGGAGTCGCCGTTGACGGCGGCCGACATCCTCAACACCTACGACGAAGCGGCGCTGGCGGACATCCTGCACCGCTACGGCGAGGAGCGATTCGCGCGCCGCATCGCCGCACAGATCGTGCGCCAGCGCGCCCGCACCCCCTTCACGTCGACCTCGGAGTTGGTAGCCCTGCTCTACCGAGCGATTCCGGCCCCGGCCCGGCGCACCGGGGGACATCCCGCCAAGCGGACCTTCCAGGCCCTGCGGATCGCGGTCAACGACGAACTGAACTCGTTGCGCAACGCGATTCCGGCTGGGTTGGACGCGCTCACCGTCGGCGGACGCATGGTGGTGCTGGCCTATCAATCGCTGGAAGACCGGATCGTCAAACGGTTGTTCGCGGACGCGGTCGCGTCCCGCACACCGGTGGATCTGCCGGTCGAGCTTCCCGGCCACGAGCCGCGATTCCGGTCGCTGACGCACGGCGCCGAACGTGCGGACGCCGCCGAGGTCGAACGCAATCCGCGCAGCGCCGCGGTGCGACTACGAGCTGTGCAACGGGTCCAGCAGGCAACCGGAAAGGGCGACGCATGACAGCAAAGCGCGAGACGCCGAACCGCCGCGGCGGACGCGACGGTTCCGTCCGGCGCAGCAGGCGCTCGGCGGCCGATCCCGGCTCGCCGCGCCGCCCCCGGCCCGGGCGGACCTCGGCGCCGACCCGGGAGAGCCACGCGCCCAAGTCCGGACCGCACACCAGCCCGATCGCCCGGCCGGTCGAGCGGCCGGCGCGGCCCAAAAGCACCAGTCAGGCCAAGGCCCGGGCCAAGGCGCGGAAAGCCAAAGCGCCCAAGGTCGTTCGTCCTCGCCTGAGCGAACGGTTGGCGGCCCGGCTGGCTTCGATCGACCTGCGGCCCCGCACTTTGGCGAGCAAGGTTCCGTTCGTCGTATTGGTCATCGGTGCGCTCGGCGTCGGGCTCGGTCTCACGCTGTGGTTGTCCACGGACTCCGCCGAGCGCTCCTATAAGTTGAGTCACGCCCGCGAGAAGACCCGGCTGCTGCAACAGCAGAAGGAGGCGCTGGAACGCGATGTGCGCGAGGCGGAATCCGCGCCGGCGCTGGCGGAGGCGGCCCGCAAACAGGGCATGATCCCGACGCGAGACACCGCGCACCTGGTCCAGGACCCGTCCGGGAACTGGGTGGTCGTCGGCACGCCCAAGCCGGCTGACGGGGTGCCGCCGCCACCGTTGAACAACAAGCTCCCCGAACAAGGTCCGCCGCCGCCCCCGGCGCCACCGCCCGCGGAGGTCCCGGTCCGGATGCAACCCGACCCCGCGGCGCCCGCGCCGGCGAGGTCAGGGCCCGAGGCGCTGCTGCGCGCACCAGACGGAGCCTCGACGCTGGGCGGCCAGCACCTGGGACAGGGCGGACCTCAGCTGCCGGGAATGCCGGCTGTGCCGGGTGCGCCGGTCACCGGGCAGGCCCCGACTGCGCTGCCCGCGCCGGGTCTGCCCGCGCCGGCGGGACCGATACTCGCTCCGGTGCCCGCTGAGGTGCCGATCCCGTTGGGCGGCTTGCCCATTCCCCCGCCCGGGCAGGTGCCCGCACCGCTACCCGCGGAGGTGCCGGTTCCGGTGCAACGGGGGATCGCCCCCGCCGCTCCCGCCGCTCCGATCGCCCCCGCTGCCCCGGTGCTCGCGCCGCAGCCTGTGGCGCCGGGCCCCGTTGTGATGCCAGGTGCGCCCCGGTGAGCCGCGGCGACTCCACGCGCACCCGCCGGTCGCAGTCGACGCGCGGTCCCCGTAAGGCGCAGGACGCCAAGAGCGTTCGGCAGCCGAAGCGGCGCGCGAAGCAACAGCAAGCTCAGGATGTCCGGGAGCCGAAGCGGTTCCGGAAAGCCAAGGAAGCCAAGGACGCCAAGAAAGCCCGCCCGGCCGACCGGCCGGACGCGGTGGCGACCGGGCACTCGGCGCGGGAGCGGCGCACCCGGCAGCTCGTGCAGGCGGGCACCCGTGGCGCGTCGTTCGTCTTCCGGCATCGGGCCGGGAACACGGCCATCGCGGTCTTGATCGTGGTGGCGGCGGTCCAGCTGTTCGTACTGCAGGTGACCAACGCGCCGGCGCTGCGTGCCCAGGCCGCGGGCCAGCTCAAGGTCACCGACGTCGAGAAGGCGGTGCGCGGCAGCATCGTCGACCGCCACAAGGATCAGCTGGCGTTCACCACCGAGTCGCGCGCTTTGACGTTCCAGCCCAAGAGGATTCGCAAGCAACTGGAAGAGGCCAAGAACAAGAACTCGGCGGCCCCCGATCCGCAGGAGCGGCTGCGGGACATCGCCAAGGAGGTCTCCACCCGGCTGGGCAACAAGCCGGACTCCGCGACCGTTTTGAAGAAGCTGCAAAGCGACGAGAACTTCGTCTATCTGGCGCGCGCGGTCGACCCCGCGGTCGCGAGCGCGATCTCCGACAAGTACCCCGAAGTCGGTTCGGAGCGGCAGGATCTGCGGCAGTATCCCGGCGGGTCGTTGGCGGCCAACATCGTCGGCGGTATCGACTGGGACGGTCACGGGCTGCTGGGGCTGGAGGAGTCCCTGGACTCGGTGCTGTCCGGAACTGACGGCTCGGTCACCTACGACCGCGGATCCGACGGCGTCGTGATCCCCGGCAGTTACCGCAACCGGCATCGGGCGGTCAACGGTTCGATGGTTCAGCTGACCCTCGACGACGACATCCAGTTCTACGTGCAGCAGCAGGTCCAGCAGGCCAAGAATCTCTCGGGCGCGCACAATGTTTCGGCCGTCGTGCTGGACTCGAAGACCGGCGAAGTGGTGGCCATGGCCAACGACAACACCTTTGACCCGTCCCAGGACATCGGGCGTCAGGGTGACAAACAGCTGGGCAACCTGGCGGTGTCCTCGCCGTTTGAGCCCGGCTCGGTGAACAAGGTCATCACCGCGTCCTCGGTGATCGAATACGGCCTGTCCAACCCCGACGAGGTGCTGCAGGTGCCCGGGTCGATCCAGATGGGCGGAGTGGCCATCCACGACGCGTGGGACCACGGCGTGATGCCCTACACCACCACCGGCGTGTTCGGAAAGTCCTCCAACGTCGGCACTTTGATGCTCGCCCAGCGCGTCGGCCCGGAACGCTTCTACGACATGGTCCGCAAATTCGGTCTCGGACAACGCACCAACGTGGGCCTGCCCGGTGAGAGCGCCGGGTTGGTGCCGCCCATCGACCAATGGTCGGGCAGCACCTTCTCGAACCTGCCCATCGGGCAAGGCCTTTCGATGACGCTGTTGCAGATGGCCGGCATGTACCAGACGATCGCCAACGACGGGGTGCGGATACCGCCGCGGATCGTCAAGGCCACCATCGCGCCCGACGGCACCCGTACGGAAGAGCCGCGGCCCGAAGGCGTGCGGGTGGTTTCGCCGCAGACGGCCCAGACCGTGCGCAACATGCTGCGCGCCGTCGTGCAACGCGACCCGATGGGCTATCAGCAGGGCACCGGGCCCGCCGCCGCGGTGACGGGCTACCAGATGGCCGGCAAGACGGGCACCGCGCAGCAGATCAACCCGGCCTGCGGCTGCTACTTCGACAACGTCTACTGGATCACCTTCGCCGGCATGGCCACCGTAGACAACCCGCGCTACGTCATCGGCATCATGATGGACAACCCGGATCGCAACGCGGACGGTACGCCGGGCCACTCGGCCGCCCCGCTGTTCCACAACATCGCCGGCTGGCTCATGCAGCGTGAGAACGTGCCGCTGTCGCCCGACCCCGGCCCGCCGCTGACGTTGCAGGCCACCTAGCGGCGATCGCCGGCGCGGCGGGCACAAGGCGCCGACCGGCGCCGCCTCCCGCACGGCGGGAGCACCTCGCGGACGGATGCGGCTAGGTAGGGTGTCATGGCCGATCATGAGGATCACGCGGCGTCTGCAGGGAGGTGTGAACAGGTGGTGCCGATGCCCACGGGGCTACGGCCCAGCGCCGGCGCGGGCACGCGCCTGCCCGCGCTGGCGGCCCAGGTCGGGGCGGTACTTGCGGACCGGGGCGCGGCGGTGCCCGATGCCGCCGTCACCGGCGTGACGCTGCGTGCCCAAGACGTGCGGCCCGGCGACCTGTTCGCCGCGCTGCCCGGCGCGTCGACGCACGGCGCCCGGTACGCGGCCGAGGCGATCGAACGCGGCGCGGTTGCGGTCCTCACCGATGCCGCCGGGGTCGCGGAGATGGGGGCTTCGGCCTCGGCCGTGCCGACGCTGGTGCACCCGAAGCCCCGCAGCGTGCTCGGCGCCCTGGCCGCCACCGTGTACGGGAACCCGTCGCAGCGGACGACGGTTGTCGGGATCACCGGAACCTCCGGCAAGACCACCACGACCTATCTGGTCGAATCCGGGTTGCGCGCCGCCGGCCGGACGGCCGGCCTGATCGGCACCATCGGCATCCGCATCGACGGCGCCGACATCCCCAGCGCGCTGACCACCCCGGAGGCTCCCGCGCTGCAGGCGATGTTCGCGGCGATGGCCGAGCGCGGCGTGGACACCGTCGTCATGGAGGTGTCCAGCCACGCGCTGGCGCTGGGCCGGGTGGACGGCACCGAATTCGCGGTGGGCGGCTTCACCAACCTGTCCCGCGACCACCTCGACTTTCACCCCACCATGGCCGACTACTTCGAGGCCAAGGCGCAGCTGTTCGACCCCGCGTCGCCGCTGCGGGCCCGCCGGGTGGTGGTCTGCGTCGACGACGACGCCGGGCGCGCCATGGCCGCCCGGGCCGGTGACGCGATCACCGTCAGCGCCGCCGGCCATCCCGCGCACTGGCGCGCGATGGACGTGACGCCGATGGGCGCCGGGGGACAGCAGTTCACCGCGATCGACCCGGCCGGCGTGCGGCATCGGGTCGGCATCCGGCTGCCGGGGCACTACAACGTCGCCAATTGCCTTGTCGCGCTGGCGATTCTGGACGCGGTCGGAGTGTCGCCCGAGCAGGCGGCGCCGGGGCTGCTGGAGACCAGGGTGCCCGGCCGCATGGAAGAAATCGACCGCGGCCAGAATTTCCTCGCGCTGGTGGACTACGCCCACAAGCCCGAAGCGCTCCGCTCGGTGCTGGCGACCCTACGCAGCCCGGGTCGCCGGCTGGCCGTGGTGTTCGGCGCGGGCGGTGAGCGCGACCCGGGCAAGCGGGCGCCGATGGGTGAGATCGCCGCCGGGCTGGCCGATTTGGTCGTCGTCACCGACGACAACCCGCGCGGGGAGGACCCCGCCGCCATCCGTCGCGAGATCCTGGCCGGCGCGCACGGCGGTTCCGCCGAGGTCGTCGAGATCGGCGACCGGCGAGCCGCGATCGAGCGCGCGGTGGCCTGGGCCGGCCCGGGCGACGTGGTCCTGGTCGCGGGCAAAGGCCACGAAACCGGGCAGCGCGGGGCGGGGGAGGTCCGCCCGTTCGACGACAGGGTGGAGCTGGCCCGGGCGCTGGAGGCGCGGCCATGATCGACCTGACCGTCGCGCAGATCGCCGAGATCGTGGGCGGCACGCTCGCCGACATCTCGCCGCAGGCCGCCGCCGAACTCCGCGTCACCGGCACCGTCGAATTCGACTCGCGCGCCGTCGGTCCCGGCGGGCTATTCCTCGCGCTGCCGGGGGCCCATGCCGACGGGCACGACTACGCGGGCGCGGCGGCAGCGGCCGGCGCGGTCGCGGTACTGGCCGCCCGGCCGGTGGGGGTGCCCGCCATCGTGGTGCCCCCGGCGCCGCGGACCGACCGCGCCGACGGCGGCCTGGCCGGGGTGCTCGAACACGACACTGACGGCTCGGGGGCGGCGGTGCTGGCCGCGCTGGCCAAGCTGGCCAAGGCGGTGGCCGCGGAGCTGGTGGCGGGCGGGTTGACCATCATCGGCATCACCGGCTCGTCGGGGAAGACGTCGACCAAAGACCTGGTGGCCGCCGTGCTCGAGCCGCTGGGCGAGGTGGTGGCCCCGCCCGGGTCGTTCAACAACGAGCTGGGACACCCGTGGACGGTGTTGCGCGCGACGCGGCGCACCGACTACCTGGTGCTCGAGATGTCGGCCCGCCATCCCGGCAACATCGCCGCGCTGGCCCAGATCGCGCCGCCGGCGATCGGGGTGGTCCTCAACGTCGGCACCGCCCACCTGGGCGAGTTCGGCTCACGGGAAGCCATCGCGCACACCAAATCAGAACTGCCCCAAGCCGTTCCGCCGTCGGGTGTGGTCATCCTCAACGCCGACGACCCGGTCGTGGCGGCGATGGCCCGCGTCACCGAGGCGCGGGCGGTGCGGGTCAGCCGGTCCAGCCACACCGATTCGGGGCCCAGCGACGTCTGGGCGGACGGAGTGTCGCTGGACGAACTGGCCAGGCCGCGCTTTACCCTGCACGCGATGGACAGCGCGGTCGAGGTGCAGCTGGGCGTGTACGGCGACCATCAGGTCACCAACGCGCTGTGCGCCGGCGCCGTCGCGCTGCAATGCGGCGCCACCGTCGAGCAGGTCGCCGCGGCGCTGGCGCAGGCCGGGCCGGTGTCGCGGCACCGGATGCACGTGACCACCCGGGCGGACGGGGTCACGGTGATCGACGACGCCTACAACGCCAACCCCGACTCGATGCGGGCCGGGCTGCAAGCTTTGGCCTGGATCGCCCAGGGCCGCGGGTCCGGAGCCGCCGAAAAGCGCAGAAGCTGGGCGGTGCTGGGCGAAATGGCCGAGCTTGGCGAGGACGCGGTAGCCGAGCACGATCGCATCGGCCGGCTGGCGGTGCGCTTAGATGTGTCTCGACTTGTCGTCGTGGGAAGTGGGAGGTCGATGAGCGCCATGCACCACGGAGCGGTCATGGAGGGCTCGTGGGGAGCTTCCGGTGATAGAGGGGCCGTCAACGTGGCCGACGCCGACGCCGCCCTGGCGTTGTTGCGAGCCGAAGTGCAGCCCGGCGACGTGGTCCTGGTGAAGGCCTCCAACGCGGCCGGGCTGGGTGCGCTGGCCGACGCCCTGGCCACCGAGGGTTCCGCGAGCACAAGCGGGGGGACGGGTTCGTGAGGCAGATCCTCATCGCCGTGGCCGTCGCTCTCGCCGTCTCAATCCTGTTGACCCCGGCGCTGATTCGGCTGTTCACCAGGCAGGGTTTTGGCCATCACACGCGCGACGACGGCCCGCCCAGCCACCACACCAAGCGGGGCACCCCGTCGATGGGTGGGGTGGCCATCCTGGCCGGCATCTGGGCCGGATACCTCGGGACGCACCTGGCCGGGCTGGTGTTCGACGGGGAGGGCGTCTCGGCGTCGGGTCTACTGGTGTTGGCCCTGGCCACCGTGCTCGGAGGCGTCGGCTTCCTCGATGACCTGATCAAGATCCGCCGGTCGCGCAATCTCGGGCTGAACAAGACGGCCAAGACCGTCGGGCAGATTGCCGCCGCGGTGCTGTTCGGGGTGCTGGTCTTGCAGTTCCGCAATGGCAGCGGGTTGACGCCGGCCAGCTCGGACTTGTCCTACGTGCGCGAGATCGCCACCGTCACTTTGGCTCCGGGCCTGTTCGTGTTGTTCTGCGTGGTCGTAGTCAGCGCCTGGTCCAACGCGGTCAACTTCACCGACGGGCTGGACGGGCTGGCCGCCGGGTGCATGGCGATGGTCACCGCCGCCTACGTGTTGATCACCTTCTGGCAGTACCGCAACGCCTGCGTCACCGCGCCGGGCCTGGGTTGTTACAACGTGCGCGACCCGCTGGACCTGGCGCTCGTGGCGGCCGCCACCGCGGGCGCCTGCATCGGCTTCTTGTGGTGGAATGCCGCGCCCGCAAAGATTTTCATGGGGGACACCGGATCGCTGGCGCTGGGCGGCATCATCGCGGGTCTGTCGGTCACCAGCCGCACCGAGATCCTCGCCGTCGTGCTGGGGTCGCTGTTCGTCGCCGAGGTCACCTCCGTGGTGCTGCAGATCCTGGCGTTTCGCACCACCGGTCGCCGGGTGTTCCGGATGGCGCCCTTCCACCACCACTTCGAATTGGCCGGCTGGGCCGAAACAACGGTGATCATCCGCTTCTGGCTGCTCACGGCCATCACCTGTGGTCTGGGCGTGGCCCTTTTCTACGGTGAGTGGCTGGCCGCGATCGGTGCCTGACGTGCCCGGGCTCGACCCCTTGGTGCGGGGCGCGGCCGTGCTGGTCGCCGGCGGCGGCGTGACCGGCAGGGCAGTGCTGGCGGCCCTGACCCGATTCGGCGCCGTCCCGGCGCTGTGCGACGACGACCCGGCAACGCTGCGGCGCTACGCCGAAAACGGCGTGGCGACCGTGACGACGGCGACGGCCACGCAGCACATTGCCGAATATGCGCTGGTGGTCACCAGTCCGGGGTTCTCCCCGGACACACCGCTGCTGGTCGCCGCCGCGGCCGCGGGCGTGCCGGTCTGGGGCGATGTGGAGCTGGCCTGGCGGCTCGACGCCGCCGGCGAGTACGGGCCGCCGCGCCGCTGGCTGGTGGTGACCGGCACCAACGGCAAGACCACCACGACGTCGATGCTGCACGCGATGTTGACCGCCGCGGGCCGGCGCAGCCTGTTGTGCGGCAACATCGGCGATCCGATCCTGGACGTGCTCGAAGCGCCCGCCGACCTGCTGGCCGTCGAGCTGTCCAGCTTCCAGCTGCACTGGGCGCCCTCGGTGCGGCCCGAGGCGGGCGTGGTGCTCAACATCGCCGAAGACCACCTGGACTGGCACTCCACCATGGCCGAGTACACGGCGGCGAAGGCGCGGGTGCTCAACGGCCGGGTGGCGGTGGTGGGGCTCGACGACGCCCGGGCGGCCGCGTTGCTGGACACCGCCGCGGCGCCGGTGCGCGTCGGCTTCCGGCTCGGCGAGCCGGCGGCGGGCGAACTGGGCGTGCGTGACGGCCAACTGATCGACCGCGCCTTCGCCGACGACCTCGCGCTTCTGCCCGTCGACTCGATCCCGGTGCCGGGACCCGTCGGGATCCTCGACGCCCTGGCCGCGGCGGCGCTGGCGCGCAGCGTCGGAGTGCCGGCCGAGGCGATCGCGTCCGCGATCGCGTCCTTCCGGGTGGGCCGGCACCGGGCGGAGGTGGTCGCGGTCGCCGACGGGATCACCTACGTCGACGACTCGAAGGCCACCAACCCGCACGCCGCCGAGGCTTCCGTGCTGGCCTACCCGCGCGTTGTCTGGGTGGCGGGGGGTTTGCTCAAGGGCGCGTCGGTCGACGCGGAGGTCGCCAGGATCGCCTCCCGGCTGGTCGGTGCGGTGCTCATCGGCCGAGATCGCCAAGAGGTTGCAGAGGCGTTATCGCGACACGCGCCGGATGTCCCCGTCGTCCAGGTTGTGACAGGCGAGGATGCTGATATGAATGCGACGGCTGTGGTTGTTGGTGCAGATGTGACAGAAGTGAAACATTCGGGCGGGGACCTCGGCACTTCCGTCATGAACGCGGCGGTGGCCGCGGCCCGCGACCTGGCACGGCCCGGCGACACGGTGCTGCTGGCACCGGCCGGCGCATCATTCGACCAGTTCACCGGGTACGCCGACCGGGGCGACGCCTTCGCCGCCGCCGTCCGCGCGGCCACGCGGTAGGCGGGCGTGGGTAACCCGCTGGCCCGGCTGAGACGCCGGGGCAAAGCAACCGAAGCCGCCGCCGAGACCGCCGCGGCCGAGCCGGGGGCGGCCGACGAGGCGACCGGCCCGGTGAGCACCGCCGGCGCCTCCGAAGCCAAGCCATCCACGAAAACGCAGGTCACGGCCGAAGGGCGCAACCGGTTCGGCGCGTGGCTGAGCCGGCCGATGACCTCGTTTCACCTGATCATCGCGGTGACCGGGCTGCTGACCACGCTCGGCCTCATCATGGTGCTCTCGGCGTCGGGCGTGCGGTCCTACGACGCCGACGGGTCGGCCTGGGTGATCTTCGGCAAGCAGGTGTTGTGGACGGTGATCGGCCTGATCGCCTGCTACGCCTCGCTGCGAATGTCGGTGCGGTTCATCCGCCGGGTCGCCTTCACCGGCTATGTGGTCACCGTCATCCTGCTGGTGCTCGTGCTCGTTCCCGGCATCGGGAACCTGGCCAACGGGTCGCGGAAGTGGTTCGTCGTCGCCGGCTTTTCGATGCAGCCGTCCGAGCTGGCCAAAATCGCCTTCGCCATCTGGGGCGCGCATCTGCTGGCGGCCCGCCGGCTGGAGCGGGCCTCGCTGCGCGAGATGCTGATCCCGCTGGTGCCGGCCGCGGTCATCGCGCTGGCGCTCATCGTGGCCCAGCCCGACCTGGGGCAGACGGTGTCGCTGGGCATCATCCTGCTGGCGCTGTTGTGGTACGCCGGGCTGCCGCTGCGCGTCTTCGCCACCTCGCTGCTGGCGGTCTTCATGGCCGGCGCGATCCTGGCGATGTCCGCGGGCTACCGCTCCGACCGGGTGAAATCCTGGATGAATCCCGAGAACGACCCGATGGACACCGGTTACCAGGCCCGCCAGGCGAAGTTCGCCCTGGCCCACGGCGGCGTCTTCGGCGACGGCCTGGGCCAGGGTGTCGCCAAGTGGAACTACCTGCCCAACGCCCACAACGACTTCATCTTCGCGATCATCGGCGAGGAGCTAGGCTTCGTCGGCGCGTTCGGGCTGCTGGTGCTCTTCGGGTTGTTCGCCTACACCGGGATGCGCATCGCCCGCCGTTCGGCCGACCCCTTCCTGCGGCTGCTGACCGCCACCACGACGATGTGGGTGCTGGGTCAGGCGTTCATCAACATCGGCTACGTGATCGGGATCCTGCCGGTCACCGGTATTCAGCTGCCGCTCATCTCTGCGGGCGGAACATCCACGGCGGCAACGCTTTTCATGATCGGGATCATGGCCAATGCGGCCCGTCACGAACCCGAGGCCGTGGCGGCCCTGCGCGCCGGCCGCGACGACAAGGTGAACCGGTTCCTGCGGCTGCCACTGCCGCAGCCGTACGTGCCGACCCGGCTGGAGTCGTTCCGCGACCGCAAGCGCGGGGACAAGCAACCGGCCAAGGGTGGCTCCTCCCGCAACGGCGCGCAGAAGGCCGCCCAGGCGCCCGCGCGCAAGCCCTCCCGCAAGGCCCCCCAAAAGGCCGAGGAACCGCTGCGGCCGGCGTTCTCCCGCACAGCCGCCCGGCCGGCCCGCAGGGCGGTGCATCATGGAGCTGGCCAGCGGTACGCCGGCCAGCGTCAGGCGCGGCGCGCTCGCGCACTGGAAGGTCAGCGTTACGGGTGAAAGACACGGTCAGCAAGCCGACCGGCGGGCGGGGGGCAAGCCCCCAGCCCGCCGGTGCCGCGTTGTCGGCTTTTCAGCCTCTCAAGCCACTGTCGGTCGTGCTGGCCGGCGGGGGCACCGCCGGCCACGTGGAGCCCGCGATGGCCGTGGCCGACGCGCTCAGCGCGCTCGATCCGCAGGTGCGCATCACCGCGCTGGGCACCCACCGCGGGCTGGAGACCCGGCTGGTGCCCGAGCGCGGCTACCACCTCGAGCTGATCACCCCGGTGCCGCTGCCGCGTAAGCCCAGCGGCGACCTGGCGCGGCTGCCCCCGCGGGTGTGGCGCGCGGTCCGGGAGACCCGCGCCGTGCTCGACGCGGTCGACGCCGACGTCATCATCGGTTTCGGTGGATACGTGGCGCTACCCGCATACCTCGCCGCTCGCGGGATCCCGCGCGGTCTCAGCCGTAGGCGCCGCGTCCCGGTGCTGATCCACGAAGCCAACGCCCGCGCCGGGCTGGCCAACCGGATCGGCGCCCGCGGCGCCGACCGCGTGCTCTCCGCGGTGCCCGATTGCGGGTTACCGCGCGCCGAGGTGGTCGGGGTGCCGGTGCGGGCGGCCATCACCTCGCTGGACCGCGCGGCGCTGCGGGCCGAGGCGCGCAAGCACTTCGGCTTCGCCGGCGACGCGCGGGTGTTGCTGGTGTTCGGCGGCTCGCAGGGCGCCGTGTCACTGAACCGGGCCGTGTCCGGGGCCGCCGCCGACCTGGCCGCCGCGGGCGTGTCGGTGCTGCACGCGCACGGACCGAAAAATACCCTCGAGCTGCGGGAGAGCCAACCCGGCGATCCGCCGTACGTGGCGGTGCCCTACCTCGACCGGATGGACCTGGCCTATGCCGCCGCCGACCTGGCGATCTGCCGGTCCGGCGCGATGACCGTCGCCGAGGTCTCGGCCGTCGGGTTGCCGGCCATCTACGTGCCGCTGCCGATCGGCAACGGCGAGCAGCGGCTCAACGCGCTGCCGGTGGTCAACGCCGGGGGCGGCATGCTGGTGGCCGACGCCGCCCTGACGCCGGAGCTGGTCGCCCGCGAGGTGGCCGGGCTGCTCAACGACCCGCCGCGGTTGGCGGCGATGACATCGGCCGCCGCGCGCGTGGGGCACCCCGACGCGGCGCGCCAGGTGGCACAGGCGGCGCTGGACATCGCCAGGAAGGCAGCGGCGGGAGGACGACGGTGAACGCCGAACAGCTGCCGCCCGAGCTGCAGCGGGTGCACATGGTGGGCATCGGGGGAGCCGGCATGTCGGGCATCGCCCGCATCCTGCTGGACCGCGGCGCGCTGGTGTCCGGGTCCGACGCCAAGGAGTCGCGCGGCGTGCACGCCTTGCGGGCCCGGGGCGCGTCGATCCGCATCGGCCACGACGCATCGTCGCTCGACCTGTTGCCCGGCGGCCCGACCGCGGTCATCACCACCCACGCCGCCATCCCGAAGACCAACCCCGAGCTCGTCGAAGCCCGGCGGCGCGGCATCCCGGTGATCCTGCGCCCGGCGGTGCTGGCCAGGCTGATGGACGGGCGCACCACGCTGATGGTCACCGGCACGCACGGCAAGACGACGACGACGTCGATGTTGATCGTGGCGCTGCAGCACTGCGGGCGCGACCCGTCCTTCGCGGTCGGCGGCGAGATGGGGGAGGCCGGCACCAACGCGCATCACGGCAGCGGCGACTGCTTCGTCGCGGAGGCCGACGAGAGCGACGGCTCGCTGCTGGAGTACACGCCCAACGTCGCGGTCGTCACCAACATCGAGACCGATCACCTGGATTTCTACGGCAGCGCCGACGCCTACGTCGGGGTGTTCGACGCCTTCGTGGAACGGCTCGCCCCGGGGGGAGCGCTGGTGGTGTGCGTCGACGACCCGGGCGCGGCCGCGCTGGCGGAGCGCACCGCCGAGCTGGGAATCCGGGTACTGCGGTACGGATCCGCGCCGGACCAAGACCACGCCGCCACCCTGTTGTCCTGGGAGCAGCAGGGCACCGAGGCGGTCGCACATATCCAGTTGGCGGGCGAACAGCACGCCCGGGTGATGCGGCTGTCGGTGCCCGGGCGGCACATGGCGCTCAATGCGCTGGGCGCCCTGCTGGCGGCGATCGAGATCGGCGCCTCGGTCGACGCGGTGCTCGACGGGCTGGCCGGCTTCGAGGGGGTGCGCCGCCGGTTCGAACTGGTGGGCATCGCCGGGTCGGTGCGCGTCTTCGACGACTACGCCCACCATCCCACCGAGATCAGCGCCACGCTGGCGGCGGTCCGCACGGTCCTCGAGCAGAGCGGCGGCGGTCGCAGCCTGGTGGTGTTTCAGCCCCATTTGTATTCGCGCACAAAGGAATTCGCCGCGGAGTTCGGCCGCGCGCTCGATGCCGCCGACGAGGTGTTCGTGCTCGACGTCTACGGCGCGCGCGAGCAACCACTCGCCGGCGTCAGCGGCGCCAGCGTCGCCGAGCACGTCAGCGTGCGGGTGCGCTACCTGCCCAACCTCTCCGCGGTCGCCGCGGAGGTGGCCGCGGCCGCCGGCCCCGGCGACGTCATCGTCACGATGGGTGCGGGCGACGTGACCTTGCTGGCGCCGGAAATCGTGACCGAGCTGCGGATCCGGGACAACCGCAGCGCTCCCGGCCGCCCGGGGGTGATGCGATGACCCAGCCGAACGGCGTCGTGGGCGAGCCGGCCGACGCCGAGGCGGCCGGGGACGCCGTCACCGAGCCGCTCTTCGTCGGAGGGCCCGAGGCCGAAACCCCGGCGGCCCCGGACGAATTCGAGGGTCCGCGCCGGCGGGCCCGCCGCGAACGGGCCGAACGCCGCGCCGCCCAGGAGCGCGCCACCGCCATCGAGGAAGCCCGCCGGGAGGCCAAACGCCGGGTCAGCGGACGCCCGCTCGACGAATCCAAGCCCGTCGCACGGGGCGTGGTTCGTGGCTTGAAGATGCTGTTGGTGACGGTGCTGCTGGTCGCCGTCGGGATCGGGCTCGCGCTGATCCTCTATTTCACGCCCGCGATGTCGGCCCGCAACATCGTCGTCGTCGGCACCGGGGAGGTGACCCGGGAAGAGGTGCTGGATGCGGCGCGGGTGCGACCGGGGACGCCGCTGCTGCAGATCAACACCAACCAGGTGGCCGACCGGGTGGCGGCGATCCGGCGGGTGGCCAGCGCGCGGGTGCAACGCCAATATCCGTCGGCACTGCGCATCACCATCGTCGAGCGAGTTCCGGTGGCCGTGAAGGACTTTCCCGACGGCCCGCACCTCTTCGACCGCGACGGCGTCGACTTCGCGACCGGGCCGCCGCCGCCGGCGCTGCCATACCTCGACGTCGCCAATCCCGGCCCCACCGACCCGGCGACCAAGGCCGCGCTGCAGGTGCTGACCGCGCTGCGGCCCGAGGTCGCGGGTCAGGTGGGCCGGATCGCGGCCCCTTCGGTCGCCTCGATCACGCTCACGCTCGGCGATGGCCGCGTGGTCATTTGGGGGACAACCGATCGCACCGACGAGAAGGCCGAGAAGCTGGCCGCGCTGCTGACGCAGCCCGGGCGGACCTACGACGTCTCCAGCCCCGACCTGCCCACGGTGAAGTAGCGACGCCCGTCAACCCCGGCGTGTGACGGCCGCAACAGGAAAAAATTTGCGAGCCGCGCGTCGGCGCGCCTGCGGGGTTAGCGCGCGGCATGCCCATACCGTTCTGGTTACGCGGAACTACTTGACATAACTCTAACTCTATGGTTGAGGTTGAGGGTTTGCCAGGAAGGGCCGCGAACGATCGGGAGGAACCCCGTCGCGAAGAACTTGAGCCCACCAGGGAGGAAAACGAATGATGACCCCCCCACATAACTACCTGGCCGTCATCAAGGTCGTGGGTATCGGTGGCGGCGGTGTCAACGCCGTGAACCGGATGATCGAGCAGGGCCTCAAGGGCGTGGAGTTCATCGCGATCAACACCGACGCGCAGGCGCTGTTGATGAGCGATGCCGACGTCAAACTCGACGTCGGCCGCGACTCCACCCGCGGGCTGGGCGCCGGCGCGGACCCCGAGGTCGGCCGCAAGGCCGCCGACGACGCCAAGGACGAGATCGAGGAGCTGCTGCGCGGGGCGGACATGGTGTTCGTCACCGCCGGCGAGGGCGGCGGGACCGGCACCGGCGGCGCGCCCGTCGTGGCCAGCATCGCCCGCAAGCTGGGCGCGCTGACCGTCGGCGTGGTCACCCGGCCGTTCTCCTTCGAGGGCAAGCGGCGCGGCAATCAGGCAGAAAGCGGCATCGCCTCGCTGCGGGAGAGCTGCGACACCCTCATCGTGATCCCCAACGACCGGCTGCTGCAGATGGGCGACGCCGCGGTATCGCTGATGGACGCGTTCCGGAGCGCCGACGAGGTGCTGCTCAACGGTGTGCAGGGCATCACCGACCTGATCACCACGCCCGGGCTGATCAACGTCGACTTCGCCGACGTCAAGGGCATCATGTCCGGGGCCGGCACCGCGTTGATGGGCATCGGCTCTGCGCGCGGCGAGGGCCGGTCGCTCAAGGCCGCCGAGATCGCGATCAACTCGCCGCTGCTGGAGGCGTCGATGGAGGGCGCCCAGGGCGTGCTGATGTCCATCGCCGGCGGCAGCGACCTAGGGCTGTTCGAGATCAACGAGGCGGCCTCGCTCGTGCAGGACGCCGCCCATCAGGACGCCAACATCATCTTCGGCACGGTCATCGACGACTCGCTGGGTGACGAGGTGCGCGTCACCGTCATCGCGGCGGGCTTCGACGCCACCGGAGCGGGACGCAAGGCGGTCATCGGGGGTAGTGCCGGAGAGAAAGCCGGTGGTGCGCACCGGATCGAGTCGGCGAAGTCCGGCAAGCTCAGTTCCACGCTTTTCGAGCCGGTCGACGCGGTCAGCGTGCCGGTCCACACCAACGGTGCCACGCTGAATATCGGCGGCGACGACGACGACGTCGACGTGCCGCCATTCATGCGCCGCTGAGGGTCTCGATTTGCTTGCCAGTGCGCGACGAACCGGCCGCGGCCGGATGGCGCTGCCCCCTGGCAGGCGGTGCGTTCCGGATACTGAACAGGTGAGCGTGCGCATTCGGCGGGTGACCACGACCCGCTCGGGCGGTGTCTCCGGTCCACCGTTCGACACCTTCAACCTGGGCGACCACGTCGGTGACGACCCGGCGGCGGTGGCCGCCAACCGGAATCGGCTCGCCGCCGCCATCGGCCTCAAGCCTGAGCGCGTGGTGTGGATGAACCAGGTCCACGGCGACCGGGTCGAGGTGGTCGACGGCCCCCGCGACGTCGCGGTCGACGACACGGACGCGTTGGTGACCAACACCGCGCGCTTGGCGCTGGCGGTGGTGACCGCCGACTGCGTCCCGGTGCTGCTGGCCGACGCGCGCGCCGGTGTGGCCGCGGCGGTGCATGCAGGCCGGGTCGGCGCCCAGTATGGCGTGGTTGCGCGCACCGTGGAGGCGATGCTGGCGCTGGGCGCGCACGCCGAGGACATATCGGCCCTGCTGGGCCCGGCGGTCAGCGGGCGCAACTACGAGGTGCCCGCCGCCATGGCCGACGAGGTGGAGGAGACACTGCCCGGCAGCCGCACCGTGACCGCCGCCGGCACTCCTGGCCTCGACCTTCGGACCGGAATCGCTTGTCAGCTAAAGCATTTGGGCGTCACAGCCATCGACATCGATCCGCGGTGCACGGTCGCCGATCGCACCCTGTTCAGCCATCGCCGGGACGCGCCGACCGGGCGGCTGGCCTCGCTGGTGTGGATGGAGTGACCGCGATGGCGGAAAGGACGCCGGCCCCGGAAAGTCACAGCGACCGCGAAACGGAATTGACACACGCATTAGCGGCCGTGCGCTCGCGCCTTGCGGCCGCCGCGGAAGCGGCGGGTCGCAATGTCGGTGAAATCGAACTTCTGCCGATTACCAAATTCTTTCCAGCAACCGATGTCGTGACTTTGTCCCGATTGGGTTGCCGGGCCGTCGGCGAATCGCGGGATCAGGAAGCGTCGGCGAAAGTGAGCGAAGTCACCAGACTTTTAGCGTCATCTTCGCGGGCGGATGTACCGGCTCTGCGCTGGCACATGGTGGGCCACATTCAGCGGAACAAGGCCCGCTCGGTTGCCCGCTGGGCGCACACCGCCCACTCGGTCGACAGCTCACACCTGCTCAGCGCCCTCGATCGGGGCGTGTCGGCGGCCCTGGCGGAGGGCCGCCGCGCCGATCCGATGCGGATCTACGTCCAGATCAGTCTCGATGGCGACGAGACGCGCGGCGGCGTCGACATCTCCACGCCGGGGGCGGTCGACCAGTTGTGCGCGCAGGCCGAGGAGGCAAAATGCCTGGAACTGGCCGGGCTGATGGCCATCCCGCCGCTGGGCGCGGATCCCGACGCGGCCTTCGACCGCCTGCGACAGGAGCACCTGCGCGTCCTGGAATCCCATCCGAACGCAGTCGGCCTGTCCGCCGGCATGTCCGACGATTTCGAAATTGCCGTCAAATACGGTTCGACGTGTGTGCGTGTCGGTACCGCGCTATTGGGTCCACGGCCGCTACCGTCACCGTATTAAGTCACTGTAGTCACATCTTCATCACTGACACCAAGCATCAGGGGCTAGAAGGGGTCAACGCAATGAGCACACTGCACAAAGTCAAGGCCTATTTCGGTATGGCCCCGATGGACGACTACGACGACGAGTACTACGACGACCACGCTCCCTCCCGCGGTTTCCCGCGCCCGCGTTTCGACGACGGGTACGGCCGCTACGAGGGGCGCGACTATGACGACCCGCGCGAGCCCGCCGACTACCCGCCGCCGAGCGGCTACCGCGCCGGTTACGGGGAGGAGTCGCGCTACGGCGCCATGCATCCCCGCGAGTTCGAGCGGCCCGAGATGGGCAGGCCCCGCTTCGGGTCGTGGCTGCGCAACTCCACCCGCGGCGCGCTGGCGATGGACCCACGCCGGATGGCGATGATGTTCGAAGAGGGCCACCCGCTCTCGAAGATCACCACGCTGCGGCCGAAGGATTACAGCGAGGCCCGCACCATCGGCGAGCGGTTCCGCGACGGCACCCCGGTCATCATGGACCTGGTGTCGATGGACAACGCCGACGCGAAGCGGCTCGTCGACTTCGCGGCCGGCCTGGCCTTCGCGTTGCGCGGCTCCTTCGACAAGGTGGCGACCAAGGTGTTTCTGCTGTCGCCCGCCGATGTCGATGTCTCCCCGGAGGAGCGCCGCCGGATCGCCGAAACCGGCTTCTACGCTTACCAATAACCCCGGTTCGGCAGCGTCGTTTCGTCCCTGTGTTCCGTCGCTCGACCGGCTGAGATGTGGCCCCAGGCTCGGAGTCGGTACGCTGGCAGGCGCCGCGCAAGCCCGCGGCACCTGAAATCTCATCGGTAAGGTCGGGACTCCTCAGTTGGTGCTGTTCTTTCAGATCCTTGGCTTCGCGCTGTTCATCTTCTGGCTGCTGCTCATCGCCCGGGTCGTCGTCGAGTTCATTCGCTCGTTCAGCCGTGACTGGCATCCCACGGGTTTCACCGTGGTGATCCTCGAGATCATCATGTCGATCACCGACCCGCCGGTGAAGCTGTTGCGCCGGCTGATCCCGCAACTCACCATCGGGGCGGTCCGCTTCGACCTGTCCATCATGGTGCTGCTGTTGGTCGCGTTCATCGGCATGCAACTGGCCTTCGGCGCCGCGGCGTAAGCCGGTTCGGGCCCCGGCGCGAGCCATCTCCGGGCGCGGAGACGGTTCGGCCACGTTTTAGCCTCGGTTTGGTGGCCGCGATTTAAAAAATCTAAGGTTTCGGATTTTATTGCCCTCAGTGTTTGAAATTGGTTCTTATTTATTGGCCTAAACAGCAACGGTCGCGCCTCATGTGACAGGATGGACGGCAGTTGCACGACGGCTACCACTGCGTTCTACACTTTCCAGAACGTTAGACAGGAACTTGAGGGGACGAAACAATGCCGCTTACACCAGCCGACGTCCACAATGTGGCGTTCAGTAAGCCACCGATCGGCAAGCGGGGCTACAACGAAGATGAGGTCGACGCCTTCCTCGATCTGGTGGAGGCGGAGCTGACGCGGCTCATCGAAGAGAACAGCGATCTGCGTCAGCGGATCGAGGAGTTGGACCAGGAGCTGGCCGCCGGCGGTGGCGCCGGTGCCGCTCCCGTCGCCGCGGCTGCGCCCACGCAGGCGATTCCCGTCCCCGAGCCGGAGCCGGCGCCCAAGGCGGCACCGGTGGCCGCACCCGCCGCCGCCGCGGGGAGCAACGAGGAGCAGGCCATGAAGGCCGCTCGGGTGCTCAGCCTGGCCCAGGACACCGCCGACCGGCTGACCAGCACCGCCAAGGCGGAGTCGGACAAGATGCTGGCCGACGCCCGCGCCAACGCCGACCAGATCCTCAGCGAGGCCCGCCAGACCGCCGAGACCACCGTCACCGAGGCCCGGCAGCGCGCCGACGCGATGCTCGCGGATGCCCAGACCCGCTCGGAGACCCAGTTGCGCCAGGCCCAGGAGAAGGCCGACGCCCTGCAGGCCGACGCCGAACGCAAGCACTCCGAGATCATGGGAACGATCAACCAGCAGCGCACCGTCCTGGAAGGCCGCCTCGAGCAGCTGCGTACCTTCGAACGCGAATACCGGACCCGGCTCAAGACGTACCTGGAATCGCAGCTGGAGGAGCTCGGCCAGCGCGGATCGGCGGCGCCCGTCGACTCCAGCGCCGACGCCGGTGGATTCGACCAATTCAACCGGGGGAACAACTAGCCTCACAGGCGTGCCGGAGACTCGCCCAGGCTGCGCGGTTGGCACACTAGACCTGCACACGAACTGGCTGTCCCGCTCGTCGCTTGGAGGATGACCGATGCTGATCATTGCGCTGGTACTGGCCCTGGTTGGCCTCGTCGCGTTGGTGTTCGCCGTGGTCACGAGCAATGAGTTGGTGGCCTGGGTGTGCATCGGCGCCAGCGTGCTCGGCGTGGTGCTGTTGATCGTCGACGCGTTGCAGGAGCGGCAGCGGCGCGACGCGGTCGGCGCCGAGGAGCACGAGGACCAGGCCCACTCCGAGGCCCACTCCGAGGCCGACGCCGGCGACGAGGCCGTCGACTACCCCGAGGAAGCCCCGCACGAGGGCGGCTACGAATCGTCGGGAGCGCCCGGCGCCGAGGCCACGGAGGAGTCGGCGGTGTCGGCAGAGGGCCGCGGCGACGAGGCCGCCAAGTAGTACTCAGCCGGTGGGCGTGGCGAGCGTCTCCCGCACCTCGTCGTCACTGACCTGGTGAAAATCGGCGTACACCTGGCCGACGGCTTCGAATCCGGGCGGCATCGTCACGCAGACCACCCCGTCGGCCTCGAGCCCGAGCTCACGGCAGGTCGACGGCGGTCCCACCGGGACGGCGACAATTATTGATTTCGGGCCCGCCGCCCGCACCGCTCGGACCGCGGCCAACATGCTTGCGCCGGTGGCGATCCCGTCGTCGACCAAGATCACCACCTTGGCGCGCGGGTCGGCCATCGGGCGCCCGCCTCGGTACGCGTACTCGGGGCGGGCCAGTTCGGCCGTCTCGCTCTCGATCACCTCGCGCACCTGCTCGTCGGTGATGCGCAAGCTGGATACCACGTCGTCGTTGATCACGACGCCACCGCCGCTGGCTAACGCGCCCATCGCGAGTTCCGACCAGTGCGGCACCCCGAGCTTGCGGACCAGGAACACATCGAGGGGCGCGTGCAGCGCCGCGGCGATCTCCCAGGCCACCGGCACGCCGCCGCGGGCCAGCCCGAAGACCAGCACGTCGTCCCTGTCGCGGTAGGACATCAGCTGCTCGGCCAGCGCGCGACCGGCCTCGCGACGGTCGCGGAACGTGCGCGTCGCAGTGCGCCGGAGGAATCCGTTGGGTGTCATCGGTCGCGATCCAGCCTACGGGCTTTCGTAGCGGCCGGGCCGGTCAGCGAGCCCGGGTCTCTCCCGGAGTGTTCTGGCCCCGCCGGTCCGGGCTTGCCGTTCCCGCCTCGGAGCTGGACGCGGTGACCAGGTGCTCGAACGTACCGGTGAGGTCCAGGATGCGGTCGAGGAATCGCGGTCGATGGTCGAGGTGCAGATGCACGTCCGCCTGACAGCTCCGGCGATGGACGAGGAGCAGGCCGGACAGGCCGGACGAATCGCAGAAAACCAACTCGGAGAGGTCAAGATGCAGGTGCGCCAGGGCGGGCTGCTGGCTCAGCAGCTGACCGACCGCGTCCACCATGGCATCCACGGTTTCGTAGACCAGGTCACCGGACACCTGCACGCAGGCCGACGGCCCAGTGGTGGCGACGCTCAGGCAGAGGTTCATTCGGACGCTCCTGGGCCGGCGACGGCGGTGAGGGCATCGTTTGCTGCCTGCAGTAGGCGCTGGCTGCGGGGGAAGTCCTTCAATTGCGCCGTCAGCAAATCCAACGACGGGTGCAGCGATGCCGCCGGAACGCCGCGCGCGGTGAGGATCTCGGCGGTCCAGGCGATGAAGTCGGTGAACAACGCGTCGTCGTCGGTGTAGAGGCTCACGGTGAGGAAGTCGACGATGTGGGCGATGTCTTCGACGGTGTGCTGGTGCTGCTGCGTGGAGTAGGCGCGCATGGCGGGAAAGCGGTCCTCCAGGTCGGCGACGGTGGACTTGACGAGCTGCGTCGCGCTCCGGCTCACCATGGTGTATTCCTGGTCGACCAGATGCGGCAGATCGTCGACCGGCTGGCGGTTGGAAACGCTTCGCACGGCGGGGAATCCGCGACTCAGGCGTTCGTCGGCGGTCCGCGCATCCGGCGCCCACGCGTCAGCGCCCAGCCGGCGGGCGAAGCGGCCGTCGCGGCCGAAGGCCGCGCCGCCGGCCAGGACGGGAAAACCGGCGGACTGGCACGCGACGATCGCGGCGTGCGCGGCGGGCAGCCGGGTCGGGATCGAGCAGGAGAGTGCCACGACATCGGGGCCGTGCTGGTGCAGGTGGGCGATCAGGTGGCGGGTCGGGACCTGCGCCCCGAGGAAGTCGACCTGCCAGCCGCGCAGCCGCAGCACCTCCGCCAGCAGCCGGGCGGGCAAAGCGTGCCACTCCCCGTCCACGCACGCCAAAGTGACGCGACCGCCGCGGGTCGGGGCTTTGCCGGCGGGGTGATGAGCCAGCGCGGCGATGACGCGATCGTTGATGGCCGTGGCCGCATGTTCCTGCGCGATGCTGAGGCGGTTGGCGGCCCACTCGGTGCCCACCTTGTGCTGGACGGGGGCGATCACCTCCAGCAGCACGTCCTCGGGCGTCATGCCCGCATCCATCGCGGCGAACACCGTGGCGGCCGCCGCGTACTCGTCACGGTCGGCGAGGGCCCCCCACAGTTGCTCGCGGACAAGGACTTCATCAGCGGCACCGGTAGCGCGGGAGGCGGTCATTTCGGTGTCGTAGGACCTCATGCCACGTACCTGCCCCTGGTGTGGCCGTCGACGGCGCTGAGGTGGGTGCGCTGCGGGGCGGTGATGGCGACCACCGCGATGTCGTCGTGCACGCGTTGCCCCACCCATTGCGTGGCCAGCATCAGGACGCGTTCGACGACCGCTTCAGCCGGCATTCCGGCACATCCGGTCAGTGCGGCCGCCAGCCGCTGCTCACCGAAGAAGTCATCGCCAAGCGGGCCGCCGCGTGCCTCGGTGATTCCGTCGGTGTACAGCACGCACGTTTCGCCCGGCGCCAGGGAAGTCTCAAACGATTGCACGGTGATGCGCTCCAAGGCGCCGACCAGTGTGCCCTTGGTATTGGCCTCTTCCACCTGCCCGTTGGCGCGCACGATCAACGGCGGTGGATGTCCGGCGCAGGTCAACCGCAGCGCCACCTGACCGTCCCGGCATGCGACGGAGGCCAGGACCAACGTGGCGAACCGGGTGTGGTCCGACGACAACATGGCGCGGTTGAGCAGCGTGAGCACACCCTCGTGGTCCTGCGCCAGCGGCGTCAGGGCCTGCAGTGTGTTGCGGATCTTGCCGGTCATCACCGCGGCCTCTAGCCCCTTCCCGCACACGTCGCCCAGCACCACCAGCGTCTCGTCCTCGGGGCGTGCCGCCGGGTGAAAGTCGTAGAAGTCGCCGCCTACAACCTCGTAATCCTTCGAAGCCCGGTAACCGCCGGCGAATTCGATGCCGTGCAAGCCGTGCAGCGGTGGGGGCAGCAGGTCACGCATCAGCGTGCGGGTGATGGCGGCCTGCTCCGCGTAGAGCCGCGCGGCCGACAACGCCGCCCCGGCTCGGGCGGCGAACAGGCCGGCGAAGAGTTCTTCGTCCGCGCTGTACGCCGGCCGATCGGTGCGCCGCAGCAACACCAATGCCCCCGCCGAAGCGCCGTGTCCCGGCAGCGTCAGGATCATCACGGACCCGATTGGACCCGAGAAATGTTGCGGCACAAGCCAATCCGGTACCGTCACGGGATCGATCCAGCCCGAGGAGACGGGCGGGAACCCGTGCAGCGCCTCGCTCAACCCCGCCACCACCGCGGGGTCGGCGTCGACACTGCACTGCTCCACCGCGCCGGTCGCGCCGCTGTAGAAGACGGGCAGGCGCCGGCCCCGGCCCGCGGGGGCCACCAGCACCGCCGCGTCCGCCAGGTGCCGCGCGGCCATCTGCACCGTCGCTTCCCGGCAGCGGTCGACGTTCAGCGACGCCGTCAACACCGAAGATGCCTCGAGCAGGATCGCCGTGCGTTCCTGCTCGCGCGCCAGCGCTTCCTGCGCCTCCCGCAATAACTGGCCGGTGTCCTCTACCAGCGACCACGCCACCTCGCCGCTGGGCAGCACCGCGGCGTGCGCGTCGAACTTGCGGCTTCCCACACTTCCCGAGATCACACTTCCCGAGATCACCGACGTGTCCCGATCAACCGCGCCGAGCGAAGTTTGGACGAGACGATGATGTGCGCGCGAAAGCCAGTCAACCGATTCGTCGATCCGGCCGCCCTGTACGGCGCCGGGCAGCAGCGATCCCGCCGACCCGCTCAGCGCCCGTACGATTCCCTCGCGATCGATGACCAGCGTGGGGCAGGGCACGGCCGCCCACAAAGCGTCAAGGTCGATCTCGACGCCTAGGTGGGCACCATCGTGCATACAGTTGACCTGTCAACGCGGGGAATGAGATATGGCTAACGTTACAGCCGACTCTAGACGTACTGGATTGGGGGAGAGGGTTGTTCGTGCTGGCTGTGCGTCGAACGTGCAGCGGAGGAGCCATTTCTCGACCCCCGGTTGGCGGGACTTCGGCAGCGCCCGTCGCGTCACGACCCTGCACCACGCGTGTCCGAGGGGGGACTTGAACCCCCACGCCCATTAGTAGGGCACTAGCACCTCAAGCTAGCGCGTCTGCCATTCCGCCACTCGGACAAAACCAACCGCATGGGTTGGCAGCTAAGGCTATCGGATTGTCTCACGGGGACCCAATCCAGCCGGGCCGCTCAGCACCGAGCCGAGCGGCCTCCGCAATGGTAGGAAAGGTGGTTGTGACCGCCCAGACCGAGTTCCCGACCGCCCCGAGTGACGACGTGGTCGAGGTCGTCAGCAGGTTGATCCGGTTCGACACCACCAACACCGGCGAACCAGAGACGACGCGGGGCGAGGCCGAGTGCGCGCAGTGGGTCGCCGAGCAGCTCGCCGAGGTCGGCTACTTGCCGCAGTATGTGGAATCGGGCGCCCCGGGCCGCGGCAATGTGATCGCCCGCCTCGCGGGCGCGGACAGCTCGCGCGGCGCGCTGCTGATCCACGGGCATCTCGACGTGGTGCCGGCCGAGCCGGCCGAGTGGAGCGTGCACCCGTTCTCCGGTGCGGTCAAGGACGGCTTCGTCTGGGGCCGCGGCGCGGTCGACATGAAGGACATGGTCGGCATGATGATCGTGGTGGCCCGGCAGTTGAAGCAGGCCGGGATCGTGCCGCCACGCGATCTGGTGTTCGCGTTTCTTGCCGACGAGGAACACGGCGGCAGCTACGGGGCGCGATGGCTGGTCGACAATCGGCCCGACCTGTTCGAGGGCGTCACCGAGGCGATCGGCGAAGTGGGTGGGTTCTCGTTGACCGTGCCACGCCGCGACGGGGGTGAGCGCCGGCTCTATTTGATCGAGACGGCCGAGAAGGGCCTGTCGTGGATGCGGCTGACCGCCCGCGGCCCGGCCGGACACGGATCGATGGTGCATGACCAGAACGCCGTCACCGCCGTCGCCGAGGCGGTCGCCCGGCTGGGCCGGCACCAGTTTCCGCTTGTCGTGACCGACACCGTCGCACAGTTCCTGGCGGCCGTCGGGGAGGAGACCGGGCTGACGTTCGACGTCGAGTCGGGCGACCTGGCGGGAGCGATCGAAAAGCTCGGCCCCATGGCCCGCATGCTCAAGGCCGTGCTGCGAGACACCGCCAACCCGACGATGCTCAAGGCCGGTTACAAGGCCAACGTCGTCCCGGCCGTGGCGGAAGCGGTGGTCGACTGCCGGGTCCTTCCGGGCCGCAAGGCGGCGTTCGAGGCCGAGGTCGACGAACTGCTCGGACCGGACGTGACACGGGAGTGGATCAAGGACTTCGAGTCGTATGAGACGAGCTTCGACGGCGACCTGGTGGACGCCATGAACGCCGCCGTGCTCGCCCTCGACCCGGATGGCCGCACGGTGCCCTACATGCTCTCCGGTGGTACCGACGCAAAATCCTTCGCGCGCTTGGGCATTCGCTGTTTCGGTTTCAGCCCGCTGCGGTTGCCGCCGGACCTCGATTTCACCGCGTTGTTCCATGGTGTCGACGAGCGGGTACCCGTGGATGCGCTGAGGTTCGGCACCGAGGTGCTGGCACACTTCCTGACACACTGCTGAACACACGACACGTAACGAGAGGATTCCCCATGAGCACCGCGCCCGACCCGTACGCCGCGCTGCCGCAGCTGCCGTCGTTCACCCTGACGTCGGACTCGATCACCGACGGCCAGTCGCTGGCCATGCCGCAGGTCAGCGGGATCATGGGCGCGGGCGGAGAAGATGTCAGCCCGCAATTGAGCTGGTCGGGATTCCCGGGGGAGACCCGCAGCTTCGCCGTCACCGTCTACGACCCCGATGCGCCGACGGCCTCGGGGTTCTGGCACTGGGCGGTGGCCAACCTGCCCGCCGACGTTACCGAACTGCCCGCGGGTGCGGGCGACGGGAGCAACCTGCCCGGTGATGCGCTGACGCTGGTGAACGACGCGGGGATGCGTCGCTACATCGGTGCCGCGCCGCCGCCGGGACACGGGCCGCACCGGTACTACGTCGCCGTGCACGCCGTGGACGTCGACAAGCTGGATCTCGCCGAGGATGTCAGCCCCGCCTACCTCGGGTTCAACCTGTTCCAGCACGCGATAGCTCGCGCCGTCATCCACGGCGTCTACGAACAGAAGTAGGCAGCGGGGCCGCCGCCACTTCTTGTCGGTGGCCGGCGTTAGCATTCGAACATGCGTACTGCTTATCTGCTTAAGTGGACTTACGCTGGTCGGTGTGGATTTTGCTGGTGTGAGTCCGGTTGGCGGGATGGA